>NZ_CP033068.1:4318319-4935222 GCF_003668995.1 Flavobacterium sp. 140616W15 | reverse complement strand
GCACAAACACCCTTTTTATCATTTGCAGGTTTTATTGTCGTGAAATATCTGTCGATTAATTGTCTAAAATCCTCCGATTTCATAATTTCATGTGCTTCCATAATTTTATTTTATAGTTATCATAAAAGATAACCTGTTTAGGCAAATATATGACAAAATTTGAATTATCATAAAAGATAATCTATTTTGGAACAGAGCTTACAACAAAAAGTCGGAAAACGAATTCAAACAATTAGAATTGAGAAAAAATATTTCTCAACAGGATTTAGCAGCAAAATGCAATTTTGAAAAAAGTAATATGTCAAGATTAGAAAAAGGAAATGCTAATGCAACGCTCTCAACTTTAGAGAAAGTATGCAATGCCTACAAGTAGATTATATAGAATTATTTAAGTTTTAAAAAAGACCTAGTGGCCACGGAAAGAATTCGCATACTATCATTCGTTAAAATTCGTGTAATTACTTCATCAACTAGCGTAGCCAAAATTGTGTAAAAAAACAATTTAATCATATTAGTTCATCAAAGTTTTTGCCTTTCGATAACCAGTTAAACTAATGTTTCTGTGTTTCTTAAAAAATTTATTGAGATGACTTTCGTCAGAAAAACCAAATTCATCTACAATTTCATTGATCCTCATATCACTAAAACTTAATCGATGTTCTATCAATCTAATTTTATAATTTGAGATAAAAGACTGAATCGTTTCCCCACAAGATTCTTAAAATAACTCCCTAAATACGTATTAGATATATCAAATTTCTCTGCTATAGCTGAAGCCTTAATTTTTGAGGACAAAAATATTAGCCTGAATATAATTAATGATTTCAAGGATCTTTTATCTGCATTTCTTTTATACCAACAGGTTTTATCTTTGCTAGATTTCTCGCAGCAATTACAATCATGCATTTACATAATGAGAAGCTAAATCTTCATCATAAATACTTTTTTCTATACTATGTATTAAAGATTCGGCTATAGACCTAACAAGGAACTCATCGGCTTATTTTTTAAAATACAACCTGACAAATGTGTCGCATAATGCAATAAACATTCGATATGGTCAATACTTTTCGACTTATATTCTTTACATACTCACTATTAACCTTAACTAATAAAAACTCAGTAGTCGTTACAGTATCAAACTTATGGAAATCATTTGGCGTAAGTAACATTAAATTTCCTGTTTGATAAGAGATACGATTGCCATTAATGTGAAGAAACCCATTTCCGGAAACTACATAAACCATCTGAAAGAAACTGAATTTAGAATCTACAATCGGACATTCGTTGATCTTCTTATAAATCACCTCAACAGATTGATGCATATTTTCTTTTCTCATCTTGTAAAGATACTTTATTATCATAAAATTATACTGAAAAAATAGCATTACTCAGTTTAATTTTGCTTATATAAATAATACAAAATAATGAAGCAAAAATTCAACTTAAACAAAAATACAATTGCCTTAATCGCGATTTGTCTAGCTAATCTAATGTTCTCTTTAGAAATTTCAAGTGTTCCTGTAATCTTACCAACTCTCGAAAAAGTGCTAAATGCCAATCTCAGAGACATGCAATGGATAATGAATATATACACCATTGGCTGTACTGCTATTTTAATGGTTGCTGGAACCTTAGCGGATCGATATGGTCGAAAACACATTTTAATTATCACATTACTTTTATTTGGTGTTTTCTCCCTAATCTGTGGTTTAGCACAAAATACAGCGGTATTAATTATTAGTCGATTCTTTCAAGGGATAAGCGGTGGGGCTATGCTTATTTGTCAAGTAGCCACTTTATCATATCAATTTCAGGAAGGTAAAGAGCGTAGTAAAGCATTTGGTGCTTGGGGAATTATCCTTGGTATCGGATTAGGTTTTGGCCCTATTATTGGTGGTTTAATACTAGCTTTGTTATCATGGCAGTGGGTGTTTTTAATTCATGTTCCAATAGCTATTATCGCTGCTTTTCTTGTTTATAGCACTGTAAATGAATCAAAAGATTCTGAAACCAAAAAATTAGATATATGGGGAATGATTACATTATCTATCTCTATTTTCGGACTCACTTATTTCATTACCCAAGGCCCAAATTTAGGGTTCTTAAGTCCAATTGCCCTAGCTAGTATACTTATTGCCTTAATAAGTTTGATCCTTTTTATATGGGTCGAAAAAACAACTCCCTATCCCATGTTTGATTTTTCAGTATTTAAAATCAATACTTTTTCAGGAGCTATATTTGGTTCTATAGGCATGAATTTTAGTTTTTGGCCCTTTATAATTTATTTGCCAATTTATTTTCAAAGCTATTTGGGTTATGATGTTGTTACAGTAGGACTTTCTTTGCTTGCTTATACTTTACCAACTTTATTTATTCCTCCATTTGCTGAATATCTTTCGGTTAAATATCGCTCTGGCATTGTAATTCCTTTAGGACTATTTATTCTTGGATTAGGTTTTATCATGATGCGATATGGTAGCATTGCAGAAAATGCTAGCTGGATCACAATGCTACCCGGTTCCCTATTGGCTGGTATCGGACTAGGTTTAACCAATACTCCTGTAACTAATACAACCACAGGTTCAGTTTCAAGTAATCGAGCTGGTATGGCCTCTGGTATAGACATGAGCGCCCGAATGATTACGTTATCTCTTAATATTGCTTTAATGGGAGTTATATTAGTTGAAGGAATCTTATCTCATTTAACAACTTCTTTTTCAAAAGCATTAGAACCAGAAATTTTACGCTCGATAGCAGAAAAAATAGCTGTAGGAAATTTTTCTTCTCTCAATCAAGATTTTCCTGAGCTTGCAACCTTAGATTCTTCAGGGAAAATTGTACATGACGCTCTTGCTCATGGCTTTGACCTAGTCTTATTATATGGAGGTTTTGGTGTATGGATTTTAGCATTAATGAGTTATAAACTTTTCAATCCTAGGAATAGTGACAGATAACTTAATCTGCCTTTTTGTTACCCCAAAAAGGATTAGAATCAAGCCTCCATATGTAGGCAATCTGAAAATTTCCAGAGGACAATCCTATGTTACTAGTATTATTATCAGAAAATGAAGAAAAGATAAGATTATTAACATAGGATAAGCCTAGCGACCATTTTTCTTTATTATATCCTATTGCAACTCTTGGAAAGAATGTAGGATAGACTTCTATCTTTTTTTACCAAAATCATTTATTTTTTCAGTCCCAAAATTAACTCCCATTGTTGCTGAACCACTAGCAAACCACTTTTCATTAATCGCCCAAGTATAAGCATAACCTCCACTTACACCAAACTGAAAATTCCGTAATGAGTTCTTATCCTTGTGTACAAAAGAACTATCTGAATCTATTTTTGTAAAATAAATTCCACCTCCAAGGAGAAAACTTCCTGCGGTTTTTAATTGCCTTTCATTTTGATTAAAAGCTGCTTTATAAGAGAATTTCTTGTTATTAAAAACATACTGCCCAAATGCTCCATATTGCTGAATTTTTAAATCTGGGTATAGCTGTATGTTTTTATCATTATCATCAGCAGTATAAAATCCACGATACTTTTGAACAAAAAGGTCAATTATAAACTTTCGCCCATAATTATGAATTTGAAAATCTAATGCTTTCGTTTTCCCTTTATCTTTATCCTTCATAAAATTTAAGCCGTATCCATAACTTAAATTAATTATAGTGTTATTTACAGACACTCCAAAACCTAAATTCATTGGTGTATTTGGCATAAATTTCTTTGTCTCGCCTCCTATGTTTTGTTCCATAGAAATAAACTTCATCGACTGATATATTCGAATAGAAAGATGATTTTCAAATGGTTTAATATAAGAAGTATCAACCTTAACCTGAGCTTGACTAAAATAAGGAAGAATAAATAAAAGTAAAAAATAAAAATATGTTTTCATTATGCTATAAAACGGAATTTATTGCCCCTTATTATTACGCAAAAGTATTCTTTAGAAAATATAAAAACTACACCTCTTAATTAAATCATATATCTTTTATACATACTTTAAATATGTGATTTCTGCGAATTAAACACTGCAATAATTTAATAAATGAATTCAACTTTACTCAAAAAACAGCTTATCATTATACTTTTATAATTTATTGAACTCGTTTTATTTTCATATTACAATTAAATTAGCATCTTAAATACTTACATTATGATTAAATCAATAATTCTATTATTTTTTTGTCTTCTATTAACCAGTTGTGATCCAATAAGAAATCTTAATTTCATAAACAAAACCGATTCAGATGTTAAAATTAAAATCAATCTAAATCCAGAAGCTAAAAGTTACACTTCGAGTGTTATAAAAGACAAATCAAATGGAGATTCTATTGTCTTCAATCTAAAACAAAAAAATACTGTAAAAATATCTTTTGGAGCTGGAGTTTGGTCTGATCCTATAATTGATGATTTTTCAAATTCAGTAAATACTATTGAGTTTGATACTAAAAACATCAAAACTATTTATAAAACTCCAGAGTCTGTAAAAAAACTCTTAAAAGACAACAAACATGGTTTTTTACACAAACATCGAGTCGACATAGATATTAATTAATAAATTACACACTTCTATAAAAGTATAAATCAGTATTATTATGTCTTGCATTATTTTAAAAAAGGAAGTTAACAAAACTATTTATTCCTAAATGTTTCCAGAAATCCAGTTTTATTTTGATTGGTATTCATACTTTTGAATTACATAAAACAGAGAGAACATGAAAATTTTAATAATAGAAGATGAGGCTGGTTTACGTGAAGTGGTACAACAATCACTTGAAAAAGAAAAATATATTGTCGAAACGGCATATGATTATATTTCTGGATTAGACAAACTAGGCGCATATGATTACGATTGTATTCTAATTGATATCATGCTACCAAACGGGAATGGCCTTGACTTACTTCTGGAAGTAAAAAGACAAAAAAAACAAAGTGCAGTTATTATTATTTCAGCAAAAGATGCTGTTGATGATAAAGTAAAAGGTTTAAACTTAGGAGCTGATGATTATTTAAGTAAGCCTTTTCATTTGTCAGAATTACATGCACGAATAAAATCAGCTATTCGCAGAAATAATTATAATGGAGATAATTTTATTACTTGGAAGAACGTAACTCTTTGCCCTGAACAACGAACCGTTACCATAGATAATAATGAACTAATCTTAAACAGAAAAGAATTTGACTTACTCTACTATTTTATAATAAATCCAAACCGATTAATTAATAAAACTGCGATAGCCGAATATGTTTGGGGCGACCACACCGATCAGGCAGACAATTTAGATTTTGTATATTCACAAATTAAAAATTTGCGAAAAAAACTAAAAGACAGTAATGCCGAAATTGATATTCAAGCAGTTTACGGAATTGGATACAAAATGAATTAATGAAATTACAAAATTATACCCTTCGTTATCTGGCACTTACGCTTCTTATTGTAATCCCAATCTGGGCAGGGATTTTTTATATGCTGATTTTAGATGAAGTACATGATAATATCGATGATGATTTAAAAAACTCTAAGATTATTATTATCCGTCACACTTTTGCCGACAAAAAATTATTAAATTCTCCAGAATTTGGTATCAACAAGTTTACTATAAAACCATTACCAAAAGGTAATTATTCTCGAAAAGATGAGTTTTCTACTTCTAAGGAATTCATGGAATATGATAATGATAACGAACCTATCAGGACATTAAAAACTATATTTAATGATGATAAAGGCAATCCTCATGAACTAATTATAAAAGCATCAATCGTTGAAGAAGATGAATTACTAGAAGATTTACTGCTTGCTTTAATTGGTTTATATGTTATGCTCGTAATTAGTATATTGGCAGTAAACCACTTGTTGTTAAAAAAAATATGGAAATCGTTTCATATCATTTTAGATAATCTTAAAGAAATTAAATTAGGAACTGGCAGCCGATTAAAACCTATAAATTCTCCTATCGATGAATTCAATATCTTAGCAAAAGAAGTAGAAAAAATGCTAAATCGCAATGAAACAATTTATTCTAGTCAAAAACAATTTATAGAGAATGCTTCTCATGAACTACAAACACCACTAGCAATTAGCATTAACAAACTCGAGTTATTTGCCGAAAATACCGTTCTTCCTGATGAACAAATGATGGAAATAGGAAAAATAACCGATACCTTAACTCGCTTAACAAGGTTGAATAAATCGTTATTAATGTTATCCAAAATAGAGAATCAACAGTATTCGGAAGAAGAAAATGTTAACTTTAATGAACTCATTTTATTACTAATTGACGACTACACAGATTTGGCTGATTTCAAAAAAGTAAAAATAACAGTCGTAGAAAATGATTCGTTATATTTTATGATGAACAAAGGATTGGCAATTGCATTGATTAGTAATTTATTAAAAAATGCCATAATACATAATCATCCAGATGGTTTTGTGAATTTCATAATAAATAAGAATGACATCATAATTTCGAACACTGGAAATAATCCTCCTTTAAATTCTGAATTAATTTTCGGAAGATTCTATCGCCATACCACAACAAATGAATCTACTGGTTTAGGTTTATCTATTGTAAAATCAATCATAAATAACTATTCGATTACTATAGAATATTCATTTACGGGAAATCATCAATTCAAAATCAACTTTCCTAAAAAGTAGTCTTTTTTCTATGTTTTTCCTAATTGTTTCCAAATTCTAGTTGTACACTTGCATTAGAATTAAAAATAAATAATTATGAAAACTAAATTAAACTTGGCTATGTGCCTAATAGCAGGATTAGCATTTGGACTTTCTGCAAATGCACAAAAAACAGTAATCACTAAAACTGCACTACCTGCAAATGCTCAATCTTTTTTAAAAACCCATTTTGCAGGACAAGAGCCTACTTATATAATTGAGGACAAAGAAATGTTCTCTAAAGACTACAAAGTTCAGTTTGCTAATAATTTAGAAGTTGAATTTGATGGAAAAGGAAATTGGGAAGAAGTAGATGGAAATCATCAGGCTATTCCTATATCTGTAATTCCAAAAAAAATTGTATCTTACATAAATACCAATTTTGCCAATACAACAATAACCAAAATTGACAAAGGTACTTGGGGTTACGAAGTAAACTTAAGTAACGGTTTAGAGCTAGAATTTAACTCTAAAGGTAATTTTATAAGAATCGATAATTAAGAATCAATAATTTAATACTTTAATCATGAAAAAAATAATCTTATCAGGCTTTATTGCTTTAACGCTTTTATTCTCAGCAACATCTTGTAGTAGTGATGATGATAATGATAATGACTACGAATCTGTAATTAGCGCTAAAGACTTACCTCAACCAGCAACAACATTTGTTACCTCATATTTCCCTACTGCTACTTATAAACTAATAAAAAAGCAAAACATTCCTGATTCTGATGGTTCTGTATATGATGTTTTATTGAGTAATAATTTTGAAATTGATTTTGATATAAACGGAAAATGGGTTGATATCGATGGAAATAACCAAGCAATTCCTGTTGAATTAATTCCTGAAAAAATCAATACTTATGTAAAGGAAAATTATCCTAATCAATCTGTAACAGCTATAGACAACGAAAAAACTCATATCGAAATAGAACTTTCTAATAATCTGGAACTTGTATTTGATCTTGAAGGAAATTTTATCCGAATAGATAAATAAAGATTTGATTAAAAGCAAAATACCGCCTCATGGTTAGAGGCGGTATTTATTTACCAACAAAAAATTAAAAACTAAAAAACATTTTTTATAGGCTTTATTATTTTTATTTATAAATTAAGTACTGCTTTCTCATTTTTTTAAAGGCTTGTAAACCTTCTTTCCAACTATTTCTTATCTCTTCTTCGGAGGTTCCTGCTTCTATCTGCTGTTGTAATTTTTCATTTCCTGCTCGTATTGAGAACTTTCTTTTATCAAAAAATTTAGATTTATCCGATGTTATTTGGTATGCTTTAATCAACCATTTGATTTCTAGTTTATCTATTTTAGGTATTGCCGATAAATCCTCTCCATTACACTCTACTCCATTATATAGAGGGTCTTTATCCCCAAAATTAGGCTTGGGAGTAAATGCAAAGTCACTTTTGGGCAAGTATGGAGATCCATAAATCTGAAATTGCTTTTCGGTTCCGCGTCCCATACTCACATTAGTTCCTTCAAAAAGACACAAACTAACATATAAATTAATCGATTGGTCGTTAGGCAAGTTTGGAGAAGGTCGTACAGGCAAACTATAACTCATACTTCTGTCATAATTTAAGCACGGAATAACCGTAAGTTCACATTGAATCCCATCTTTTAACCATTTTTCTCCATTAATCATTTTGGCTTCTTCACCCAGAGTCATTCCGTGAAGCAAAGGTGTTGGATGCATCCCAATCCCACTTTTAAAAACAATATCCAAAACTGGTCCATCTACAATACCAATATTTGGATTTGGCCGATCCATTACTATCAACGGGACATTATTCTCTGCACATGCTTCCATTATTCTGTGCATTGTAGAAACGTATGTGTATAACCTTGTCCCCACATCCTGTAAATCAAAAATCATGACATCAATTCCTTTTAATTGTTCTCCACTTGGTTTGTTGTTTTTTCCGTAAAGGGAAACAATCGACAAACCTGTTTTTGAATCGATTTCATCAGATACGTGTTCGCCTGCATCGGCTGTCCCTCGAAAGCCGTGCTCTGGTGCAAAAATGGTTTTTATCTTTACTTTTTTCTCAACCAAAAAATCAACAAGATGGGTTTTCTTGTCAATAATTCCTGTTTGATTGGTTACTATACCGATAGTCTTCCCTTTTAGTAAAGGCAAATATTCAGTATAATTTTCTGCTCCTGTCTTTATTTTTTGCGCAAAAGAAACAGTTGTAATTAGTACGCATATTATGGTTAGTTTTTTCATAGAGTTTATTTATTTTTTGCTACTCCCGATAGCTATCGAGAGTAAAGGATTATTTTTTATCACTAATTTTTGCCTCTCGCAGATTTTGGAGATTTACATTATAATAAATTGTATCATGCAAATTTTACAGATTCTGGCAGATTTAATTTAAATTTTATAATCTGTGGCTAATCTTTCTTAATTATTTATTTGTTTCCAGATCTTCGGGCTAAAATCATCTTTATACATTAATTTATTGGTTCTGGTAGGATTTACGCGATTGGTAAGGATAATCAAAAACCTATCATTATTGGGATTTAAAAAGAAAAACGTTCCTGTAAATCCTGTATGCCCAAAATTGTTTTTCTCATAAAACTCATCTGGTTTTCGTTTATCAAAACCAAGTCCTCGATAAATTCCCTTTTTAGCAAGAGGTGATTTTGTAAACGTGGCAACTACCTTTGCTTTTAAAATTTGCTTTCCCTGATACTTTCCTTTATTAAGCAACATTTGGCATATTACCGAGATTGATGTTGCATTTGCAAACAACCCTGCATTTCCCGAAACTCCTCCTAAAATGGCTGCTGCCTCATCATGCACATATCCTTTAATCGTATCCTTTCTGAAAAAATTATCAACTTCTGTTGGAATAATATCTTGTTCTGAAGTCCATTTTAGAGGATTATATCCAATTTTTAAAATACCTAATTCGCTGTAAATCTCTTTTGCCAATTCGTCAAGCTTCAAACCTGTTTTTGCTTCCATCATCTGTTGTGCAAGAATCAAATTTAAATCGCTGTATAAATAATTACCTCTAGGATTCGTACTCGCCAAAGCTATTTTATCATAAACTGTTTTATAGAATTCGGGATTCAACCACATATTTTTATAAATCTGAATATAATTATCCTTGGGTTCAAATGTCAAATACTTAGCATCGTAAATAATATTATTATTTACATGCATATTATCAAATGAGTCTGTATAATCCTCTGATTGCTGACTACTCAACAACGGCAATCCGTTTGAGGTAGAAAGCAAGCTTTGATAAAAAACAATCCCTGATTTTAACCCCGTAGTATGCGTCAACAATTCAAAAAGAGTTAAATCTTCAATAGCAGTATTTTTATACACGCCAACTACATCTCCCAGTTTGTCTTCTAAGCTTATTTTATCTTCTCCAACTAAATGCATTGCTACTAAAGTTGCACCCAAAACTTTAGACATAGAAGCTAGATCGTACACATCATTTGTTTTTACTAATTCAGTTTTTGAATAATCATGATATCCATAATTTTTCAATACAAAGACTGAGTCTTTGCTTCCTACAATAATTTGTGCTCCTGGGAAAAATCCTTTTTGAAGTGCATTATTCACCATTGAATCAATGTAAGCTTCATTTCGGTTTGTATCAAAAGGCTCTTTTGTGTTTTTTAGGGAATGGCAACTAATCCCTAAAAGGATCAAAAAAACAGGTACGATTCTAACTCCTATTTTCTTCATTCCTCTTAAGGATAAATTCTTAAATCCTGACCTGCCATAATAGGCTCATTATTTGTTCCTGTAATCACAATCTTCACAGCTTTTACAGGTTGCTTTGGATATATGGAAGCATTTCCATAATCAAAACTATCCCCTTTTTCAAAATCAATACCGTTATACGAATATTCTACATGCCCATCGTTGATAATAAATCTAGGATGATGCGGAATCCCTGTCAATACATCAATTTTAGAAGAAGTAACTGGATTAGTAAAAGTGTATAAAATCCAGTCTCCATTTGCACACGGAGCATCTGTACGCAAATAGCTTTCTATATTATAATCTTCTAATCTTGTGAATGGAAATTTCGGGTTTTCAACCATAGATGAGGTTACTTTTACCTCAGGTTCTATATAAGGTGAGCAATTGAAATTTACTTTTGCAGCAGATTCTTTTGCTTCTTTATTTTCAACGGTAAACTCTAAACGATATGTGTTTTTATCATTATAATTATCAATCACAAATCGCAAACGAGGTTTTGATTTTAATCCTCTATCTTCAGAATACGTTTGTATTAATTTATCGTTTTCAAAAAGCGAAACTGCTCTTATTACCCCATTATTTGTTCCATCAGCTATTGGGTTAAAAGTTAAATACCAAATTCCTTTTTTGTCAATATTCTCCGAAATATCCTCTGAAATAGTTAAGGTTTCCACTTTTGAAGTAGTCCAAGTTGCTACTGGTAGTTTCTCTACTTTTACTGCTGGACTTGCTGTATCGTCATTAAAAAAAGTACGAAATTGGTATTGCTCATATTCTTTTGTTTGAATTGGATTTGTATACAATGGTGATTGTCTTGTAGGCTCGTTTCCTTGCGCATCATAACGTACAACCGCTCCTTCATAAGGTGGTGTTACTGTAATATTTCCACTTTTATAAATTGCTGTAGGTGGAAAATCTCTAAAAGCAATTCCCATATTGGCCAAACGTTGTAAATGACTATTGGTTAACCTGCTATAAAAATCATCCCAGTTTTTGTATTCCTTTTTAGACCATCCTATTTCTGACAAAGCACTAATTCTTGGGTAACTTTGATATTCCATAAATCGTGTCGGACGATCAAGATATTCGCTCCACAAAGCTCCTTGTACTCCTTTTATCAATTTTTGCTGCTCAGGAGTTAAGTCACTATCTGGAATTGGCTCGAATGAATAAGCTCTTTTTGTGTCTGTGATTGCAGCCCAGCGATGACCTCGCTCGTTTTCCGATTGTGCCATATCAAAATATAAATATTGTCCGGGCATCATAATGGTTTCATAACCTCTTTTAGCCGATTCGATTCCGTAGTTTATTCCTTGCCAAGCACTAATTAAAGTATTTGGATTTATCTCTCCACCTTTTAAAATTTCATTCCAGCCATTTGTTTTTTTATGATATTTATCGACAATGGTTTGAACTCTTCTAAAGAAATAATTCTGAAGCTGAAAACTATCTGTAAATCCTTCTTTCGTCATCAAAGCCTGGCATTTTGGGCAATGTTCCCAATTGGCTCTGTTTACCTCATCTCCTGCAACATGAATATAATCAAAAGGAAATATTTCTGAGACCTCCCTAATAATAGAATCTAAAATTTGATAGTTTTCTTCGCGTCCTACACACCATACATTTTTTACTTCTCCCTGAACACTTTTTGTTTCCTGAGTTGTAACACATCCTATTTCTGGATACGCTGCTGTTACTGCACGAGAATGTCCAGGGATTTCAATTTCTGGCATAATTGAGATTCCACGAGCTGCTGCATACGCCACAACTTCTTTCATATCGGCTTGGGTATAATAACCGCCATAACGTTTGTTTCCTGAACCGTACGATGGCAACAATACTTCGCCTGGTCCTCTCCAAGCTCCTTTTAAAGTTAAATCTGGCATTGATTTAATTTCGGCTCTCCAACCATTATCATCAGTAAGATGCCAATGAAAAACATTCATCTTATGTGCTGCCAACCAGTCAATGTAGTTCTTAACTGTTTCCTTATCAAAAAACTGTCTTGATACATCAAGCATCATTCCTCGCCATTCAAAACGAGGATAATCTTCTATTTTCACAAATGGTATTGTTCCTTTTTTCACCTCTTTGGCTGAACAAATCTGCAATAAAGTTTGAAGTCCATTTATGACTCCATTTGTGGATTTTCCTTTTATGAGAACTCCTTTTTTAGTTACGCTCAATTCATAACCGTCATTAGGAAGATTTATTTTTTCATCTACTAAAAATGATATTCCGTCTCTTTTATTACCTTTCCCAATAGAAACAATCGGTTTAATTCCTGTATTTTTAAGAAAATTACTTCCTATATAATCTGCACTCTTTTGTATTTTTTTATCTACAACAATTTGTACCGATGATGGAATTACAAATGTTCCTTCTTTCTGTTCTATTTTTACTGGCTGCGGAATTATATCCAGTTTCTGAGCTTGTAATACATTCAAGGAACTCAAGAAAACGGCAATTAGTAGCATGTTTTTTTTCATCTTTTCTGGTTTTTTGTTTTGTTAAAATTGTATTGGAATGCTTTCCGTTTGTGTGGTACTCAAAGCGGTAATAGCATAGATATAGTTTTCAAAATTAGCATTTGGTATTTCTAATTTTGTAGCTGTGGTTACGTAGTAAATATTCTCTGGATTAGAGAAATCGGTTATTTTTCCTTTAGGAAATCTATAAATCACAAATTTTTTATTGTTTAATCCTGCCTTCCAAGTAAGCTGTCCTTTTTCTCCTCTTTGAGTAATCGAAGCACTTATTGGCGGTTCTGGTTTTATTCTTGTGATTCTATTTGCTTCGGGTGTTAATGCGATATATTTATATTGTTTTTCGATAATAGGTTTTCTAAGTGTATCTCCCATCCTTTTAAATACATTTGCCGTAAAATGCATAGAACCATCTATCAATGGTAAGGCTCTAATCATTTCTATTTGTTTTACAATTTGATCAGGACTTCTCCATTCTACTTCTTTTGATGTTTTGGAAATCTTATACTCTCCATGACCGATATACACATTTGCTCCATATTTGTGTTCTGCCCACCATTTTGCTAAAACTTCAAAATTTGCTCTATCAAAACCAATGTGCCAATACAGTTGAGGTGTTACATAGTCTATCCAATTTTCTTTCTGCCATTTTAAGATATTAGCATACAAATCATCATAATTTGTTGCTCCTGCCATAGTATTTGATCCTTGTGAATCTCTTGCTATATTTCGCCATACCCCAAAAGGTGAAATTCCAAATTCGACCTCTGGTTTATTTGCAATTATTGTATCTCTTATTTGCTTGATTATTAAATCGACATTGTCTCTTCTCCAATCGTCTTTGTCTTTAAATTGTCGAGGTTCTTTGGCAAATGCAACTTGGTCTGGGAATTCTTTTCCTTCAATTTTATATGGATAAAAATAATCATCCATATGTATCGCCTGAATATCATAATTTCGAACTATTTCGCCCACTACTGAAGCTACAAAATCTCTGGTTTCTTTGTAACCGGGATTAAAATATCTAGTTTTTCCGTAAGTAAGGAATAACTCTGGTTTCTTAAAATACAAATGTGTTTTGGAAAGTACATCCTTGGTTGTGTCTTTCTGTACACGATATGGATTTAGCCAAACGTGAACACTCATCCCTCTTTTTCCTGCTTCATCTATCATTAACTGTAACGGATCAAACCCGGGTGCCACTCCTTGCGTTCCAGTTATCCAATGTGACGCTGGCTCTTTTGTAGATTTATAATAAGCATCGGCCGTAGGACGAATTTGAAAAACTACTGTATTTAGATTATATGATCGTAAATTATCTAAAATTGTTATCATTTCAGCTTTCATTTCTTTATCTGAAAGCCCTGGTTTTGATGGCCAATCTATATTATCGACGGTAGATATCCAAGCGGCCCGCATTTCTCTTTTTGCTGGTTGTTGTCCAAAAAGATTGGCTTGAATCAGCAATACTAGAATTAAAATTTTTAAGGTTTTCATAAATTCTATTTTTGGTTTGTTAATATATATATTTCTTTAGCGGAGGATTTAACCGCAAAGCTCGCAAAGACTTTTAATCTATTTAATCCTTTAATCTGTGGCAAAAAATTAACCGCAGAGCTCGCAAAGGTTTCATTTAATCTATATAATCTTTTATTTTCTCTCTCGCAGATTTGGCAGATTAAGCAGATTTAATTCATGTAATTGCTTATCCTGTTTGCTTTCACTCGGGTCATGATAAAAAAACAACCGCAACTTTCGAAAGTTTTTCCCCAATATTGTCATTTCGACGAAACAACTTACTCTAATAAATATATTCCTCCTTCTATAAGCGATGTCCATACTCTTCCTTGATCATCAATTGAAAATCCATTTATGCTGGAGCTTCCTAAATTAATTTGTTTTAGAATCTCAAATTTCCCTGCATCTACAATAACAACTTCTCCCTTTCGGCTTCCTATGTATATCTTATTGTTGTTTTCAAATATTGGTGCAGGATTGTGTTCATATCCAAGCTTTAAGTCCAAAACTTTACTTTGATTAATCAAATTTTCTTCCGTTAATTCTAAATTATCATTAAGGGGCAATCTCAAAAGTTCCCCATTCATTGTTTTTGCATAAAACCACTTTCCATCTTGACTTTTCCCCATCGATTCTCTAACTTTCCATTTGGAGGTTCTTAAAAGTGTTTTGCCTGTTTGTAGTTCTAGAATTGTTAAGAATCGTTCGGGTGTCACAAAATAAAGTCTATTTTTTGATGAGACTACATTTATATTTCCTGCTGAATACAAAACTTGCTTTTCATTTCCATTATTCCATTTCCAAATAAGTTCTCCTGTAATTTTATTTAGACAATAAAGATTAGTATCCCATGCTCCAAAAATAATTTTATCATCTTGTATTAAAGGAGTTCCTTGCGAATACGATTGTGGCAAGTTATTCTTCCAAATTACCTTACCACTAACAGCATCTATGCAAATAAAAGCTGTTGAACTTGCTGTATAAATTTTATTGTTTTCTGCAATTGGTGAACCTACCAATACTCCGCCAACTGGTATGTTCCATTTTTGTTTACCAGACGCTGCATCAAATCCTAACAAGTTTCCTTCTATCGTACCAATAACAAGAATATTTTTTACAATAATTGGTGAGAAATAGATCGCGTTTCCTGTTTCTGTTTTCCAATTCAGCACTTTATTTTTCAAATTAATCGATTGTATCTCACCAATAGAATTAGTAAAATAAAGACTTTTTTTATCAAAACATGGAACACTATAAACTGATGCAATATCTTTTATGAATGGAGAGAAATTAGTTTCTAAATTATCTTTTGGAATTTCAATTTTTGAAGGTTTAGTAGGAACTGAAAATTTAAAAACACCTTGTTTTGCTATCTCTTTCTGATAAATACTAATACTATCGTTATTGATGATTACCTCGTTATAACTTCTTGTTTTACCATCGCGAGAAGTAATAGATGCTCCCATGATACCACTCAATCCTGAAAAATCATATTTTTTTAAGGTATGTCCATGACCACAGAAACTTGCAACTGTTGGGTATTTTTCTAAAACTGAAAGAACTTCTTTATAATTACTAACACTATTATCTAGTGGATAATGAGCGAAATTCAGAACTTTTTTATTGCTATTTTTAAGACTGTCTTTTAGTGTTTTATCTAACCAAAGAACATCTTCGTGTTTTACAAAACCATCTCCCATTTTCATATATGGTCCACACGGAAATCCGATAAAAAGGTAATCTCCTTTTGAGAAAACAAATCGATCGTCGCCCCATATTTTTTTATAAGTCAAACCAGCACTTTCGCTCCAATTTGTTTCATGATTTCCAGAAATTACATAATACGGAATTTTTAAATTGCCCAAAATAGAATGTACTTGTTTTAGTTCATCATCTGCACCACGATTTGTTAAATCCCCCGTTACTACAACAAATTCATTATCCGAATTATTAATTTCTTTTATAATATTTTGCAGTAAAAAATCATTTTCGTTCCCCACTGAAACATGCAAATCTGTAAGTTGTACAAACTTAATATTTTCTGATTTTTCTGTCTTTTGAGAAAACCCTGATGCAATTATAAAAAGCAATAATATTATGGAAAGTGAATGTTTCATAAGCAATTATTAAATCTATTGGTTGTTATTATTGTGTTAGACGCACTGCGGTGGGTATCTACACTGTACACCTAATATGCGTATCTATAGGAAACCCTTGAACCTTTTTCTCACGCAGATTTAGCAGATTTAGCAGATTGAATTCGTGGTAAAAAAAATCTTTTAATCCTTTATGTTAGACGCACTGCGATGCGTTTATATGCATATCAATAGGGAACCTTTGAACCTTTGTTTCTCTGTCCCTTTGAACTTATTTCACAGAACTATTAAAAAAATTATTAAAAAACAGTAATTGAAATTTTAAGGAGTTTTCCCAATATTCAATATTATGTTTCCCTGGACGTTCTATATAGTCATGATTTATTTTTAGACTGAGCATCTTTGTATGAAGTTCTCTGTTTACGTCAATAAAAAAATCATCAACACCACAATCAATAATAAGATTTAGCTTATTACTTTCTACTAATTCCAGCATATTTACCACTGTGTTCTTTTCCCAATTTTCAGGAAATTCTGTTATAGAACCCAATCGTTTTTTTATATCCCATTTTTCAGGAAATGGACGAAAATCTACTCCTCCGCTCATACTCCCTGCAGCTCCAAACACTTCTTGATGCTTAAACGAAAGATACAATGCGCCATGTCCGCCCATGCTAAGACCTGATATAGCACGGCCTTCACGACTTGTAATCGTTTTGTAATTTTTGTCTATGAAAGGAACTAGCTCATCAATGACATAAGTTTCATATTTAAAAGTTGTGTCAATCGGACTATCAAAATACCAGCTTGAAAAATTTCCATCAACGCCTATTACTATAAATCCATATTTATCAACCAGTTGCCCAACCTCTTTAAAACTTTTTACCCAAGTTGCATAATTTCCGCTATACCCATGAAGCAGATAAACTACTGGTAATTTCTTCTTGCTTTTTTTATAATTATCAGGAACTATTACACACGTCTTTATATTTTTATTCATCGAAGTACTAAACACTTGTATAGTATCAATCTTGGCTGCTTTGGCAGAAAAAAATGCGAAAACTAAGAGAGCTATATAGATTGTTTTTTTCATAGAATTATAGTTTCTTTTGGTTAAAAAAAGGCAATAGCTTTTCTTCAAAATGTATGAGATTTTTTATTTCTGATACCTTTTGACAAAAATATAAAATTTATATTCGAGAAATTTATTTCAAACAATCCCTCAAAATCGTCACTGGATGCATTGCTTTTCTATTGGTTCCGTCAAAAATCTGATGGCGGCAACTCGTTCCTGCAGCTGCAATTGCAGTTGTTGCTTCGGTTGAACGTATCTTTGGGAACAAAGTATCTTCACCCATTTGCATACTGATTTCGTAATGCTCTTTTTCATATCCAAAGGAACCTGCCATACCACAACAACCTGAATTATAAATGGTAACTGAACTATTTTTAGGTACGTTTAGCATTGCAAATGAAGCTTCAACAGTACTCAATGATTTTTGATGACAATGTCCGTGAATTTTAATTGTTTTCTCTACATCCGAAAATTGTCCAGAATGGATTTTTCCTGTTGCAATTTCTTTCTTAAAGAACTCTTCGATAGTAAATGTATTTTTCGATAATTTTTCAGCGCTTTCTTTGTCTTTTGCCAATCGAATGTATTCGTCTCTAAAAGTTAATATTGCTGAGGGTTCAATTCCTATCAACGGTGTGTTTTCTGAAATTAAATCCTTGAAGATACCCACGTTTTTATTGGCTATATCTTGTGCTTCTTCCAAGAATCCTTTTGATATAAAAGCTCTTCCGCTTTCCTCGTGATCTATTACAATCACTTCATAACCTAATCCTGTCAGTAATTCATAGGCATCTATCCCAACTGAAACATCATAATAATTGGTAAACTCATCGCAAAAAAGATAGACTTTTCCGTTTGTAAAAGAATTGCTTCCTGCTATTTTTTTATTTTTTTCGTACCATTTTCTAAAAGTCGTTGGCGCTAATAATGGAACCTGTCTTTGGGATGCAATTCCCATACTTTTTTTAACCAAAGCTAGATTGGCTACAAAATTAGTCATAGACGGTGCTATACTCCCGAGTTTATTAAGTTTTGAATTGAAAGCAAATATTTTATTTCGGACAGAAAATCCATTTGCTTTTTGATATTGGTATAAAAACTCCGATTTTAAAGTCGCTACATCTACGTTACTTGGACACTCGCTTGCACAGGCTTTACAGCTCACACACAACTCAAATACCTTATATAATTCTTCGTGATCAAATTTATTATCTTTCTCTGAATGAGTTAGATATTCTCTCAACGCATTGGCTCTGGCACGAGTAGTATCTTTTTCATTTCTAGTAGCTCGATAACTCGGACATAAAGTTCCTCCCGCTGAAGGTAATTTTCTACAATCACCTGAACCATTGCATTTTTCGGCAGCACGCAAAATCCCCATGCTATCCGAGAAATCCTGAATTGTTTTTATATCTGGCTCTACTCTACCCGCTTCTACACGAAGGTTTTCATCCATCTTGAAAGCGTTCACAATTTTTCCAACATTCAAAATTGTATCTGGATCAAAAGCGCTTTTGATTCGTTTTAATAATTCATAATTTTTTTCTCCTATCATAAAAGGTAAAAACTCTCCACGAACTATTCCGTCTCCATGCTCTCCACTCAATGAACCTCTATATTTTTTCACCAAAATAGCCACTTCGGTAGCAATGTTTCTAAATTGGTGTAATCCTTCTTTTGTTTTTAAATTTAAAACTGGACGCAAGTGAATTTCTCCTGCACCTGCATGTGCATAATAAATAGCACTTTGTCCATGACTTTCCATCATGGCAGAGAAATCAGCGATATAATTAGGCAAATCACTTAGTTCTACAGCTGTATCTTCAATAGAGTCAGCTGCTTTATCATCACCTACAATACTTCCTAAAAGTCCAAGTCCTGCTTTTCGTAATTCGTTTATTTTATCAATATCGGCTCCATAAATTTTAGGCAAAGCGTACCCAAAATTATTTTCCTCAAGGTCTTTTATCAAGGCATCTGCCTGTAATTCGGCATCTTCCATACTATGATGCGATCCTACTTCGAGCATGATAACTGCCTTAGGTTCTCCTACAATAAAAAACCTGTTTTTTGCTTGTTCTCTATTTGTTTTGGTACAATCTAATATCGTATCATCCATCATTTCACAGGTGTACAAATGATGCTTCATAGCAGTAACTACAGCTTCTAAACTTTCTTGAATAGTATGAAAATGTGCCACAACCATAACATTATTTGTTGGTGGCAAATCATCTACTTTCAATGTAATCTCTGTGGTAAATGCTAAAGTTCCTTCGCTTCCACAAAGTAATTTTCCTAAATTTATTTTGTTTTCTGTCCCTGAGAAGAGCTCCGATTTTAATAATAAATCAATCGCATAGCCTGTATTTCTTCGGTGAATTTCTGGCTTTGGAAATTCTTTTACAATCTCTTCCTGATTTTCTTTATTTGAAAGTTCCTCGTAAATTGCTTTGTAAATTTTACTTTCAAGCGAATCCCCTTTTGTCTTCTCTATAAATTCTGCTGAAGACATTTCTTTGAATACAACAGTACTGCCATCACTTAAAATAGCCTTTATCTCGATTATTTTATCTCGGGTAACTCCATATCGTATAGATGTCGTTCCAGATGAATTATTTCCTACCATTCCTCCAATCATGCATCGATTTGTTGTCGATGTGTTGGGCCCAAAAAATAAACCATGCGGCTTTAAATACAAATTCAGTTCATCTCGAATTACTCCAGGTTGAACTGTTACCGTTTTTTTTATAGGATCAAATGCTACAATTTTGGTAAAATGCTTAGAAACATCTACAATTATTCCGTTACCCACCGTTTGTCCAGCCAAAGAAGTTCCTGCTGTCCTAGGGGTTATCGAAATTTTATTTTTTGCTGCAAAGCGAATAATTTTAACAATATCTTCTTCTGTCTTTGGAACTGCTACTGCTACTGGCATTATTCTATAAGCAGAAGCATCAGTAGCATATATTTTTTTATGAAGCTCATCATAAAAAAGAGTTCCTTCTAATGAATCGGATAAGTGTTGTAATTGAAGAGAATCGGACATTTAATTGGTGCTATTGTTTTTTTAAAAATACAAAATAATTAATCTCTATTATCGTCTTTCAAGGTCTTTTTTTGATCTTAAAAATTTGCAAGATTAAACCTAACTCGTCTTTAAAACTTGTTAGGTTCGCGGTAATAAATCTTGCGGGATTAGGACTTTATTTTGGAAATTAGTTTTTGTTAATCGAAATCGGGTAATTAGTAATAAAAACGTTTAAAGGCTTCGATAGCTTCATATTCTGCAAGACCTAAATCATCGTATAACCTTGCTGTATTTTTATTACGCTCTTCTGCTCGTACCCAAAATTCTCTTGAGTCATTTCCTTGAAACATTACTCTGTCTTTTTGAGATTGATGATACAAAATAGCATGTCTTTTAATAGTTACTTCGTCTGGACTCAACGGCACAGCCATGTCTATCTCATGAATATCCCACTCATGCCAAGCACCTCTGTACAACCATAACCAACAATCGTACATATACGCTTCGGTTTTTAATTCCTTCATTGCTGCAAATATAGCATTCAGGCATACTTCATGAGTTCCATGCGGATCTGCCAAGTCTCCTGCTGCAAATACCTGATGTGGTTTTATTTTTGCTATAATATCTTTAACAATTGCAATATCTTCTAATCCTAAAGGGTTTTTCTTTATTTGACCCGTTTCATAAAAAGGCAGATCTAAAAAATGCGTATTCTCATCTTTTAAACCAATATATCTTGTAGCTGCATACGATTCACGTCTTCTTATCAACCCTTTCAACTTTCGAACTTCTAATGAATCTACCTGATTCTCTGTCTTATTATTTAGAAAATCAATAACTGATGAGAAGTTTACTCCATCGATATCTTTTCCAATAAAATCGTTACATACTTCTGCAAATTTTAATGCTTCATCATCTGTAACTGCTATATTTCCTGAAGTTTGATACACCACATGTACATCATGTCCTTGTTTTATTAATTTTGAGAATGTTCCTCCCATAGAAATCACATCATCATCTGGATGTGGACTAAAAAGGATTACTCTTTTCTTTGCTGGATTAGCTCTTTCAGGTCTATGCGAATCTGAAGTATTGGGTTTCCCTCCTGGCCAACCTGTAATGGTGTGTTGCAAAACATTGAACATATTAATATTCAAATCATATGCTGAACCTTCTTGAGCTAAAAGGTCTGACATTCCATTATTATTATAGTCTCTATCGGTGAGTTTTAATATCGATTGTTTGGTTTCTTTACAAAGCCAAACGATTGCTTTGCTTTTTAATTCTTGTGTCCAAGTACATCCACCAACTAGCCATGGCGTTTCAAAACGAGTTAATTCAGATGCCGAAGACTGATCTAACACAAAAGTCGCATTGGAATGATTTTGTAGAAATGTAGCAGGAACTTCTGAACTTATATCTCCTTGAATGGTTCTCTTGATAATTGCGGCTTTATTTTGTCCCCAAGCCATCAAAACAATTCTTTTTGATCTAAGAATTGTTGAAACTCCCATTGTAATCGCTCTTTTTGGAACGTTATCAATACCATTAAAATCTGATGAAGCGTCGACTCTAGTGATATGATCTAATGTTATAATTCTAGTTCCTGAATTAATATGCGAACCAGGTTCATTAAAACCTACATGTCCTGTACGTCCAATTCCTAACAACTGAAAATCAAGTCCTCCAGCTTCTTTTATTTTCATTTCATAATCAACACAATATTGATTAAGTTCTTCTAAAACAACTGTTCCGTCTGGAATATTTACATTTTCAGGTTTAATATCTATATGATTAAACAGATACTGATGCATGAAATAATGGTAACTCTGACGATTTTCTTTGGTCATTGGATAATATTCATCCAAATTAAAAGATATTACATTGTAAAAACTAAGTCCTTCTTCTTTGTGCATTCGAACTAACTCTTCGTATACTTTTATAGGTGATGAGCCTGTTGCCAGACCAAGTACACACGTTTTGTTTTTAGCTTGTTTTGAACGTATTAATTCGGCCATTTCCTGGGCAACTGCTTTAGAACCTACAATTGAGTTATCAAAAATCACATTATGGTTTTTCTCAAATCGGGTTTCTTCAAATTTACCTGGTATGTCGTAAGCCAAAGAAGTATTGGTTTTCATAATATATCTCTTAGTTAAAAAATTAGTTTAACAAATATATACAAAAAACAAAACGGATGCGTTATTTTACATTATTTAACAAAAATAAATTCAAATACCGTAAAATAACGCATAATTTATTGATTGAATTTCAAATTACAACACAAAAACTCCAGATTTTCTATATTCTTCCAGCCTTAAATCTTCTGGATCTAAATTAGTAACAATAGTATCTAACTGGCTTAATTCGCAAACAACATGCGGCATTTTTGTATTTAATTTATTTGAAGAAAACATAGAAACAACTCTATCTGAAGATTCTATCATTGCTTTTTTAACAATAGAGATTTCATAACCTACCTCTGTTAAGCCTTGTTTAACATTGATACTACTGGCGCCAATAAAACAAATATCTGCTTTAATCTTAGACAAAACCTGTATCACATCCATACCTATGGTAACCATTGCATTTTTCTGCATTTTTCCACCTATGAATATCAAATCAATGTTTGGGTGTTGTGATAGCTGCATAGCTATTGGTAAACTATACGTATAAATAGTAGCCTTCAAATCCGAGGGAATTAGCTTTGCAAAAACTAAATTAGTGCTTCCTCCACTCATTATAATAACTTGTCCATCGTGCAATAATGACAATGCCTTTGTTACGATTTCTTTCTTCTCTTCTTCTGCTGTTATAGCAATATCAAAAACATTAGCAGGCTTTTCTGTAGGCAGTATTGCCCCGCCATAAACTTTCTCAAGAAGATTCTTACTGTCCAGTTCGTTCAAATCTCTTCTTATCGTGTCCTCAGACAAATCTAAAGCCAAAGCCAAGTCTGTTGTAACGACTTTTTGATCTTCAAAGAGTCTAGTCATTATATATTTATGTCTTTCGGCTTTTAGCATTTTTTATAAATTAATAAGATTTAGCACAAATATATCAAATAATTCAATTCAAAATTGGAGAACACCTCAACAAATGCAATAGTTTGCGTATTTTATTTCAAAAAACCAAAACTAGGGCTAGTACAATAAAAATATGCGTTATTTTGCATTATTTTAATTTATTTTTGAAAATAATTACAATATACCGCATTTATATGCAATAAATAAATATATTTGCTCAACAACCATTAAAAAAACCAAATAATCATGAAAAAATTATTCCTTATTTCATTGTTGGTTTTGTTCATTCAAGTAACATTTGGGCAAACAAAAACAATTACCGGAACTGTAAAAAACAAAGCGGATGGGATTCCTATACCTGGAGTTAGCGTCCTTATTCAAGGAACTGCAAATGGTAGCTCAACAGATTTTGATGGAAACTACAGTATTGCTGTATCACCGGGACAAAGCCTTAGCTTTAGCTATATGGGATTTGAAACTAAAGTGATCAAATTTGAGGGACAACAAAAGCTCAACGTTGACCTTTCAGAAAGTATTTCCAAATTAGATGAAGTAGTAGTCGTAGGGTTTTCTTCTCAGAAAAAAGCCAACTTAACTGGTGCTGTTGCCTCTATCGATGTTAGTAAAACACTAGGAACCCGACCTTTAACAGATGTTACCAAAGCACTACAAGGTACTACTCCAGGTGTAAACATCAATTTTAACTCAGGAAACCTTAATCGTCCAGCAAACATAAACATCCGTGGTGCTGGAACTGTCAATACTAATGCTTCTGATGCCCCTCTTGTTTTAGTAGATGGTGTTCCAACTGACATGTCTCTTATTAATCCAAATGATGTAGAATCAATATCTGTACTAAAAGATGCTGCTTCGGCTTCTATCTATGGAGCTCGTGCAGCCTTTGGTGTAATCCTTATTACCACAAAAGGAGGTAAAACAGGTGAAGGAAAAGTTAGATTTTCTTATAGCGGAAACACTGCTATAAGTAATCCTATTTCTACTTTAAAATTCTTAGATCCAACAGAAGAAATTCCAGGCTTAATTGCTGCAGCAGACCGTACTGCGCTTTCTCCTGAGTTCTTTGGTGCAAATTACAATATCTTACTTCCAAAAATTGTAGAATGGAAAGAAAAATACGCAAATAACCGTACTAGCAATGAAATGATTTATGGTGAAGACTGGGAAATTATAGGAGGAAATCCTTATTTCTACAGAGTATGGGATACTAATAAAGAATTGTACGCAAAAAATGCGATACAAACTACCCACAATTTTTCTGCACAAGGTAACTTAGGCGACAACAGTTCTTTCTTCGCTTCATTTGCGCTTTCTGATCAAAAAGGAATGCTAAGAGTAAATCAAGAGACTAGAAAAAGAACAAATATAAATTTAGGTTTTACAACAAAATTAGCCGATTGGCTTACTGCTGATTTCAGAGTAATGAATATTAGTAGTACTTACGAATATCCATTTAATTATTATGGTGGTGCTGGCACAGATGATACAACCTATACAAATTATCTTGGCTATGCACTTCGTTGGGGACAATACACACCTAATTTTGGTACGTACAGAGGATATAATTTCCGTACTGCGGGAGGATATTTATCTAATGCTTCTGTGAATGAAGATGAAAAAAACAACAACAGATTAAGTGCTAAATTTACTGCGCAAATTGCAAAAGACCTTAATTTAATAACAGAAATAAGCAGTGTAACTGATTATTATACAAGAAAACAAAACGGAGGGAAATTTCAAGCATGGGATAACTGGTCAGCTATGCCTTATGATGCTACAACTATACAAACAGCTATTCCTGCTACTCTTGAAGCAGGAAATGATTTTGTAGCGCAATCAAAATCACAATCAAAAACAAATGTGGTAAACATCTATGCTAACTACAAGAAACAATTTAACAATCATAATTTAAAATTCTTAGGAGGTTTTAACTCAGAGTGGCAAAATTTCTCTCGTACTTATGCCAGAAGAAATACCCTTTTAGACAAATCTAAACCAGAATTTAATCTTGCAGTAGGCGAACAATTTGTTTCTGGAGCTGCTAATAAAGATTTAAATCCAGCAGAAACAGACTATTCAATTGCAGGTTTCTTTGCTCGTGTAAATTATGATTATAAGGGAATTTATTTATTAGAATTAAATGGTCGTTATGATGGTTCTTCTAAATTCCCAACAGATCAACAATGGGGATTCTTCCCGTCAGCTTCTGTAGGATACAGAATTAGCAATGAAAAATTCATGGAAAATACACGTGATTGGTTAAATGACCTTAAATTACGTGCTTCTATGGGAGCTATTGGAAACCAGAATATTGGAAACAACGCTTTCTTAGCAGTATTAAACTCTAAAAATCCTTCTTGGATTAATGGTGGAGCTGTTTTACCTCCTTCTACTGATTTACCAACTAATGTTGACCCATCATTAACTTGGGAAAAAGTATATACAAAAGATATTGGTATCGATATTAGAATATTTAATATGTTTGGTGCTTCATTTGACTGGTACCAACGTGACACCAAAGGAATGCTAGCTCCTGGTATAACACTTCCGGGGTCGTTTGGCCAGAATGCAGCTCAAACCAACTCAGGAAACATGAGAACAAGAGGATGGGAATTGGCTTTAAATTTTAACAAACAAATAAACGAAAACGCTTCTGTATTTGTTGATGTGGCTTTATCAGATTACAAATCTGTAATTACAAAATGGAATAATACTTCTAAACTACTAGGTTTAGTTTCAGCTGGCACACATCCTTATTATGATGGATACGAAGTTGGTCAGATTTGGGGCTTAACAAGTGACAGATTGCTACAATCTACTGACGTATTTACTAATAATGGTAAAACGGTAAATGGAGTAGACTATTCTAAAACAATGCTTGGTAATTTTAAATACGGCCCTGGAGATGTGCATTATGTAGACACTAATGGTGACGGTGTTATTTCACGTGGAGCAGGAACTGCAGATGATCATGGGGATTTAAGTAAAATTGGAAACTCAACACCTCGTTACAAATACGGAATAACTTTAGGTGGAAAGTTTCATGGGTTTGATGTGTCGGCATTCTTTCAAGGAGTCGCTAAACGTGACTATTGGGCTGCTTCTGATGCTGTATTACCTTTCTATCGTCATCCACAACAAATGTATGCCAACCAAGCTGACTATTGGACACCAACTAACACAGATGCATATTGGCCAAATCCACATGCTGGTAGCGAATCAGTTGCTTTTGGAGGTGGTACTAACGGTATGAATAACTTTATTACGCAATCAAGATATTTACTTGATATGTCTTACCTACGTCTTAAAAACTTTAGTTTAGGATACAGCTTGCCAAAAGATTTTATCAAAAAAGCTGGTTTAGAAAAACTAAGAATATACACTTCGGGTGAAAACTTAGTGACCTGGGCAGATAGTCGCCTTCCTGTTGATCCAGAAATCGACGAATCAGAAATTTTCTGGGGAAGATCTTATCCTTTTACTAAAACATGGTCTTTTGGTATTGAGCTATCTTTCTAATATTAACTATTCAAAAAAAATAAAATGAAAAATTCAAATATAAAATCTAAATTACTACTGATGTTCGCTACCGCTTTTGTAGCAACAACTTCAGTTAGTTGCGACGATTACTTAACAGACGAACCAGCAGATAAATTTACAAACGAGAACTTTTGGCAATCAGAAGACAACGTAAAGACATTCTCATGGGTTAATTACGATACCTTTTATGGATATGGAAACGGTACAGGAATCGGACTTTCTTCGTTCTATTTTCACGGTAGTGATAGCAAAGTAGATGATAACTTAACTGCTTATAATTTCTTTCAAATGCCAGTTACCACATCTCCAACTAATACTACCTCTTGGAATGAATATTACACGCTTATTCGTCGTTGTAACTTATTACTGGAAAAAATACCTAGTATTTCTATGCCTGAGGTAAAAAAGAATCATTATATCGGAGTTGCAAAATTTTTCAGAGGATACACTTATTTTCGTTTAGTACAAAAAATGGGAAATGTTCCATATATCGATAAATATTTAGCTCAAAATGATCCAGCTGTATATTCGCCTGCTATGCCAAGAGCAGAAGTTATCGATAAAGCCATTAAAGATTTAGAAGAAGCGGCAGAATTGTTACTTCCTGTAGATGATAAAAACACTACAGTTAACAAATACACTGCTTACGCAGCTTTAAGTAACCTTTATATTTATGAAGGAACTTACAGAAAATACCATTTAGGTCAAGACGGAAGCGCTTACCTTAACAAAGCCAAAACGGCATCATTAGTTATAATGAATAATGGAGGGTATAAATTAAACACAGATTGGAAATCGCTTTATAATTCTGTTGAACTAGCTGGTAATACTGAGGTGATACTTACAAAACGTTATTTAACAAATGTATTAATGCACTCTCTTCAAAATTATACGAATACATCAACTACTCAATATGGTTTAACAAAATGGGCCGCAGAAAGTTATGTAACCACAAATGGATTACCTATACAACAAGCTGGAAACACCCAGTACACTGGTGATGATGATGTTACTAAAACTTTTGCAAATAGAGATCCTCGCTTTGGAAAAACGGTTAACCCTGCCAATTATGGATATAGAGGAAAACCTTATAGTACAGCTGCATTGGCCTCTATGTCTGGATATGTGTTTGAGTTATACAACAACCCTGCGACAACTGGTCCAGACGTTACAACAGGTGGAAGAAATTATACTGATGCACCTATATTTACATTAAGTGAAGTGTATTTAAATTATGCTGAAGCTTGTGCTGAACTTGGTACTGCTACAAATACAGATCTCGATATGTCTATCAATAAAGTACGTGCTCGTGCTGGAATTGCTCTTTTAACTACCGATGGAACTAATGCTTCTGCTGGAGGAATACAAATTAACGATCCAAGAAGAACCGCTACCTTAGAGCAAATTTCCGGAGCTGTTAATCCACTAATCTGGGAAGTTCGTCGTGAACGCCAAATTGAATTCATGAGCTGGACGACGCTAAGACAAATGGATATTTACCGTTGGAAAAAAGGAGATTATCTAGATACTAATAAAAATTTAGATGTAAATCTTGGAGCGAGAATTGGTACTCCTACAGGAACACAAACAACTGTAGATGCAAACGGATATGTAAAAATATACCCAACAAGTACAAGAAACTTTGAAGCAAAACACTACTTAATGAATATCCCTACTAATGATATTGATTTATACAAAGCTCAAGGTGTAGAATTAAAACAAAACCCAGGTTGGTAATTCGTAATTACAAAATCTGATAAAATAACAAACTACCTCTGGACATAGATATCCAGAGGTAGTGTTTTAAAAATTATATATTCGTACATCGAAAATATAAATGAATTAAGCTGACTAAAATAAAATCGTAATCTGAAATCTCAGATAAACACTATCTTTAATTAACTACAACCAACAACAACAATCAAAAAATACTGAATACTAATCAAACAATAATTAAAAATTTTATTTAGTCAATTTCAGCCTTCTAACTTTTAAACAGCAAATTAAAATGATAAAATTCATAGCAAAAAGTGCTCTTTTTATAGCAACTGTATTTTATATTCCATCCTATTCAAATTCATTTCAGCCCGTTGTAAAAAACAATACGATAGAAATCAATAATCCTATTATTAAAACTGGAGCTGATAATTATGAAAAATACCTGCCTCTATTAAAAGATAAAAAAGTAGGAATCGTTACGAATCAAACAGGAATTTTATCTAACAAAATGCACTTGGTAGATTTTTTATTAGAGAAAAAAATTGCTGTTCAAACCATTTTTGCCCCTGAGCACGGATTTAGAGGAACGGCCGATGCTGGCGAACATGTAGTAGATGCAAAAGATCCTAAAACAGGACTACCAATTATCTCTCTTTATGGAGACAATAAAAAACCAAAAGCAACACAATTAGCCGGAATCGATGTTATGATATTTGATCTGCAAGATGTTGGAGCACGTTTTTACACCTACATCTCTTCTTTACACTATGTTATGGAAGCTTGTGCAGAAAATGGAATTCCACTTATGATACTTGACAGACCTAATCCTAATGGAGCCATTATAGATGGGCCCCTTTTAGAAAAAGAATACACAAGTTTTGTAGGCATGCACCCTATCCCTCTTCTTCACGGAATGACCATCGGTGAATATGCTCAGATGATAAATGGAGAAAAATGGCTTAAAAACGAAATTCAATGCAAATTAACCGTTATTCCTTGTCTAGACTATAATCGAAAAATGGAATATAGCTTACTTGCAAAACCATCTCCTAATTTGCCAAATGACCAATCTATAAATCTATATGCAAGTTTGTGTCTTTTTGAAGGAACTAATGTGAGTATGGGACGCGGAACTGAAAAACAATTCCAAATTTATGGTTCTCCTTTTTTAGCAAAAACAAATTTTAGTTTTACACCTAAACCAAATTTTGGAGCCAAAGATCCATTATATAATGGAAAAGAATGTTTTGGAGAAGATTTAACAGCTTATCCTAAGCTCACAAAATTAGAACTAAAATGGCTAATTAAAGCCTATCAAAATACGAGTGATAAAACTAAATTCTTCAATCCTTTTTTTACAAAACTTGCTGGAACAAAAAAATTACAACAGCAAATTGAAAGCGGAATTTCCGAAAGTAAAATTAGAAAAACATGGCAGAAGGATTTAGAATCATTCAAAAAAATGCGCATGACATATTTAATCTATTAAATCATTGCCCTATTTATTATCGAATAAAATCAGACTGAAATCAAACAAAATTCAAACATTGTGGAGGTCTTCAAAAAATTAAAAAATTAAAAAAATCAGTTAAAAAAATAAAAATGGCAAAGGTAAATCCAGATACAGAAAGAGAATCTCTTTACTCGAATTTAGATAAAATGAGTACTAATGAATTGCTCACAAACATAAATAATGAAGATAAAAAAATAGCAGCTATAATTGAAAAACAAATTCCTAATATTGAAAAATTAGTAGATACTATTGTTTCTAAAATGAAACTTGGTGGAAGATTATTTTACATAGGAGCTGGAACTTCTGGAAGAATCGGTATTCTTGACGCTTCTGAATGTCCTCCGACTTTTGGAGTTCCTGACAATTGGATTATTGGTATTATAGCTGGTGGAGATTCGGCTATTAGAAAAGCAGTAGAAAATGCTGAAGACGACATTAATCAAGCCTGGAGAGATTTATCTGCTTATGATATTTCGAGCTTAGATGTAGTTCTAGGAATTGCCGCTTCTGGAAATACTCCTTATGTTATTGGTGGACTAAAAAAAGCAAGAGAAAACAATATCGTTACGGGTAGCATATCATGCAATAGCGCGAGTCTGATATCAAAACAAGCAGACCACCCTATTGAATTGATTGTAGGCCCAGAATTCCTTACTGGAAGTACAAGAATGAAAGCTGGAACATCTCAAAAACTAGTCTTAAACATGATTTCGACATCTGTCATGATAAAACTAGGAAGAATTTACGGCAACAAAATGATAGACATGCAATTGTCTAACAAGAAATTAGTACAAAGAGGGATTGAAATGATTGTAGAAGAACTTAAGATTGATGAAAAACTAGCTTCTGAATTATTAAAAAAACACAAAAGCGTAAGAGCTGTTTTATTAGCAGAAAATAAAAATCTGGAAATTTAACAACCTAACTAATCAAAATCTTTTATAGATTTATAAAATACTAAACCACAAAAGTTATAAAATGACACCAAGTACAATCCTAATCCTAATCATCGTTTATTTCGGAACCTTATTCTATATCTCGCACAGAGTCAGCAGGAAAGATGACGGAAACGAAGCTTTTTTTACCGCTAATAAAAACTCAAAATGGTATTTAGTAGCCTTTGGGATGATCGGAACGGCTCTTTCGGGAGTAACTTTTATATCTGTTCCTGGAGAAGTAGGTGCTGCAAGTGGAGAACAATTTAAATATTTTCAGTTTGTATTAGGTAATGCTATCGGATTTATAATAATTACAAAATTGTTATTACCCTTATATTACCGAATGAACTTAACCTCTATTTATGGATATATAGAACAAAGAATGGGGTTTTATAGCTATAAAACTGCAGCTTCTATTTTCTTGATTAGTAGAACCGTAAGCTCTGCATTCCGACTCTACTTAGTCGTAATAGTATTGCAGCGTTTTGTATTTGATTATTATAATATCCCTTTTGCGTTTACTGTATTGATTTCTTTACTTCTTATCTTTTCTTATACTTATAGAGGCGGTTTAAAAACAATTATTATAACGGATACTTTACAGACTTTTTTCTTAGTTACTTCGGTATTTCTTACTATCTATTTTATTTGCGATCGAATGGATTTAAGCGCAATTGGCGCTTTTGAAGAAGTAAAGAACAGCAACTATTCTAAAATATTTTTCTTTGAAGATTTTCTAGGAAGTAAGTTCCATTTTATAAAACAAATATTAGGAGGAATGTTTGTAACTATTGCAATGACCGGATTAGATCAAGATTTAATGCAAAAAAATCTGAGCTGTAAAAACATTGGCGAAGCACAAAAAAACATGTTCACCTTTACAGGGATCTTCGTTATTATTAATATTTTCTTTTTAAGCGTTGGAGCTTTACTATACATTTATGCAAACAAAAACGGAATTGCAATCCCTACTGATTTAATTACAGGTAAACCTAGAACTGATTTGCTTTTCCCAGAAATTGCTTTAAATCATTTGGCTACAATTCCTGCAATTGTATTTTTACTAGGAATTATTGCAGCAACTTTTGCTACTACCGACTCGGCATTAACTGCTTTAACAACTTCTTTTTGTGTTGATTTCTTAGGTATGGACAAAGCCGAAAACAACAAAAAAAATACGGTACGCATCAGACATTTAGTTCATATTAGTTTTTCAGCATTAATTTTCTTTGTAATACTCATATTTAATTCTATCAATGATAGTTCTGTTGTCGGAATGATCTTTAAGGTTGCGTCATATACTTATGGCCCCTTGCTAGGATTGTATGCTTTTGGACTATTTCAGAAATCAAGAAATGTAAATGACAAACTAGTTCCTTTTATATGCCTGCTATCCCCTTTCTTTACCTATTTGATAAATGAAAATTCAAAAGTGTTATTTGCAGGGTACGTTTTTGATAATGAATTAATAGTATTAAATGGATTAATAACTTACCTTGGATTATACCTAACGAGCTCTCGTAGCAGTGAAAAAATAAGTTTTTAAACCACGTTAAAACATAACTAATCGACAAGTCAATTAGAAACTACTATGAGTAGTTTCTAATTGATTCTAAAAATAATTATATGAAAAAATCCTTCATAAAAATTAGCCTATACGCCATTTTTTTATTTTTAATTATCAATTGTGCTAGCAAAAAAAACAATACAATTCTAGATACAAGTAAAGACTCTTTTGCAAAAGATACAGTAGCCAGTATTACTCCCAATAAATCGAAAAAGAAAACTTTTTTCAAGGATTCAGACAAAGAAACCAATTGGGTTGATAGCATTTACAACAAAATGTCACTTCGAGAAAAAATAGGACAACTGTTTATGATTTCTGCCTATTCTAATAAAGATTCAATTCATACAAATCAAGTTAATGCATTAGTTCAAGACTATAAAGTAGGTGGAGTAATATTTTTTCAAGGGGGGCCAGTTCGTCAAGCAAAATTGACTAATCAATACCAATCGAAAGCAAAAGTACCTCTATTCATCGCTATTGATGGCGAATGGGGATTAGGTATGCGATTAGATTCAACGTATCGTTACCCTTGGAATATGACTTTGGGAGCTATTAAAGATTTGAGTCTAATTGAGAATGTTGGAAGAAACATGGCCAATGAAAACAAGCGAATCGGGATTCATTTTAATTTTGCTCCCGTACTTGATATCAATACCAATCCTAAAAACCCTATTATCGGAAACCGCTCATTTGGTGAAGATAAAGTTAATGTTAGCGACAAAGCTATTGCATTAATGAAAGGAGTACAAAGTCAAGGTGTTTTTAGTACCGGAAAACATTTCCCAGGACATGGAGACACATCAACTGATTCTCACTATGCTTTGCCTCTGGTTAATTTCTCAAAAGATAGACTTGAGTTAGTCGAACTATATCCATACAAACGAATCTTCAATGAAGGCTTAGCTTCTGTTATGGTTGCCCACCTTAATATTCCGAGTTTAGAGCCTACGCCAAATGTTCCTTCTTCGGCATCATATAATGTAGTAATTAACTTGCTTCAAAAAGAATTAGGTTTCGAGGGTTTGATATTTACAGATGGTTTAGCAATGAAAGGGGCTAGTAATTTCAAAGGTCCTGGTGATCTGGAAATAGCTGTGATTCTTGCTGGAAATGACATTTTACTTTGCCCAGAAAATGTACCCGTAGCAGTACAAAAACTAGAAGTAGCTTATAACGAAGGTATTATTACTGAGGAACGCTTAGCGCATTCGGTAAAAAAAATATTGCATTATAAATTTAAAATTGGGCTAAATAATTACAAGCCAATAAATATGTCAAACATCTACAATGATCTTAATCCATCACAAAATGATGCTTTGCACTATAAATTATATGAAAATGCCATTACAGTTTTAAAAAATGAAAAGGAAATACTTCCTATCAAAGATTTAAATCAAAAGATTGCCTATGTAAAACTAGGAGAAGATGTAAACAGTGATTTTGTAACCACATTAAAAAAATATACAAACATTACAGAAGTAGCAAACACTAATATTGACAGCCTAAACAAAGAATTAAAAAAATATGATATTGTTATCATAGGTTTTCATAAAGTAAACAAAACTTGGGAAAAGCAAAATTTCACTGATACAGAATTGGTTTGGTTGCAAGAAATTGCAAAACACAACAAAGTGATTTTAGATATTTTCACAAAACCTTATTCTTTATTACCAATCACTAACTTTGATGATATCGAAGGATTAGTAGTATCTTATCAAAACTCAGATATTAGCCAGATCGTTTCGGCAGAATTACTGTTTGGAGCTATTTCTGCCAAAGGAAAATTACCTGTATCTATTAATACCTCTTTTAATGTAAATGATGGATTATCTACCGAAAAAATAAATCGTTTGGGTTTTACAACACCAGAAAATGTAGGTATGAATCCACAAATTTTATCTAAAATCGATGCTATAGCCCAAAAAGCAATTGATGGTAAAATGACTCCTGGAATGCAAGTCCTTGTAGCACGAAAAGGAAGTGTTATTTTCCAGAAATCATACGGCAGTCAAACTTATGATACTACCCGAAAAGTTACTAATTCAGATTTGTACGATGTTGCCTCGATTTCAAAAATGATATCGACCCTGCCTAATGTAATGCAGTTGTATGATAATGAAAAAGTAAATCTAGATACCAAATTAAAAGATATGGTACCCCTTTTTGCAAAAACAAACAAAGAGAATATCAGCTTCAAGGATTTACTAACTCATTATGCAGGGCTACAAGCATGGATTCCGTTCTACAAAGCAACGCTAGACAGCGAAGGAAAACCTTCTGCGAAATATTATCGTAGAGTAGCCGAATCTGACTTTTCGACTAAAGTTGCAGATGGTCTTTTTATTAGAAATGACTATCATGATACCATCATGAAAATCATTGCAGATAGTCCACTATCCTTAAAAAAAGAGTACAGATATAGTGATTTTACCTTTATCATCCTGAAAGAATACTTAGAGAGAAAAACCCACAAAAAATTAGAAGAGCTGAGTCAACAAAATTTTTACAGCACACTCGGGATGAATAATACCCTTTACAATCCTTTAGACAAATTTGACAGAAGTAACATTGCTCCTACCGAAATAGATAATTATTTTAGACATCAGGTTATTCAAGGATATGTTCATGACATGGCAGCTGCAATGGAAGGCGGCGTAGCTGGGCATGCAGGGATTTTCTCTAATGCTATGGATGTTGCCAAAATGATGCAACTATTTTTACAAAAAGGGAATTATGGTAATAAGCAATATTTTTCTGAGCAAACATTTGATGCATTCAATACTTGTTATTATGCTGATAAAGGAGTTCAAAGAGGTTTAGGTTTTGATAAAAGAATAGAAAAAGGAGGTCCAACTTGTGCTTGTGTTTCTCCATCTAGTTTTGGGCATACTGGATTTACAGGAAACATCGCTTGGGTTGATCCAGAAACAGAAATTGTTTATGTATTTTTATCCAATAGAACCTACCCCGAAGTTATTAACGAAGAGAATAAATTATCTCGAGGAAAAATCCGAGAAGATATTCAGCAAATAATTCAGGATGCTATTATAAAATAAAAAATATAAGTCCATATTAGGGTCTTCTCAAAATACTGCTTCAATGAACTTATATTTTTTATATGGTTTGAAAGTATATTAAGATGAACTTTTAAAAACAAAATCATGAACGCAAATCTGGAATCACTATATCAAATTGCTCAAAAACCATCCCGAACTATTATCGGATTAATGTCAGGTACTTCCTTAGACGGTCTAGATGTAGCTTTATGTAAAATCTCAGGTTCAGGAGAAAACACAGAAGTTCAATTAATTCAATTTGATACTGTAGATTATTCAGAAGAAATAAAATCAGAAATCAGAAACATATTTGCAAAGCAAACAATCGAATTTCAGAAACTAGCATTACTAAATGAATGGATTGGAGTTCTTCATGCCAATATGATTTTAGAATGTTTAAAACGTTGGGGAGTCCCAACAGAGCAAGTCGATTTAATAGCATCTCATGGACAAACTGTTTTTCATGCTCCGAAGATTTTACATCAGCAAGAAAAATTCCCAAATGCTACTTTACAAATTGGTGACGGAGATCATATTGCAGTAAAAACCGGAATTATAACGCTGTCTGACTTTCGACAAAAACACCTAGCTGCAGGTGGTGAAGGTGCTCCACTTGCTGTTTATGGTGATTATTTCCTTTTTGGAAAAAAAGGCGAAAATCGTATTATGCTTAATATGGGAGGTATTGCAAATTTTACTTACTTGCCATCAAGTTGTAATCCGGAGGAAGTTTTTGTTACTGATACAGGAACAGGAAACACCCTAATTGATACTTTTACCAGACTTTCGTTTCCTGATAAAGCCTATGATAAAGATGCCGAAATTGCGAAACAAGGCACCGTAAATAATGCTCTTTTAGGAGCTTTAAAAGAAGATGAATTCTTCCTTGCATCATTTCCAAAAACAACAGGACCTGAACTTTTCAATATAGAATATGTTAGAAAAGCACAAACTAAAAGTAACACTTCAGCTATTACAACTGAAGACCTACTGGCAACATTAACGCGCTTTGGTGCTGAAACTATTGCCGAAGCAATACATTTAGCTATAAACAATACAACGTATCCTATTGCCAATTTTACTATTTATATGTCAGGCGGAGGCGCACACAATCCATTATTAGTAAGTTGGCTGAAAGAACTACTGCCATGTACTTTTTCTAACACTGATACTTTAGGAATTTCAGGAGATGCAAAAGAAGCCATACTATTTGCCATTTTAGCAAATGAAACTGTTTCAGGAGGGACTTCAGATTTTGGAACACGCAAAGGAATTCCATCTGTATCGATGGGCAAAATCTCTTTTCCTAGCTAAAGAAAACCATTTAAAAATTCCTTATTTAAATAAATAACGAAACCAAAAAAACAAACCAATGACAAAAGAACGTTTAATATCGCTAGATGTATTTAGAGGATTTACTATTTTATTAATGACAATAGTTAACAATCCAGGAAGCTGGGCCTCTATATATCCGCCATTAGAACACGCTGAATGGAATGGTTGTACCCCTACCGATTTAGTTTTTCCTTTTTTTGTTTTTATAATGGGAACAGCAATACCATTTGCAATGCCTACAAAGCATTTAGACTTTAATGTTTTTAATAAAATCTTGGTTCGTTCATTACGAATTTTCTGTTTAGGATTATTTTTGGCTTATTTCAGCAGAATTCAATTGTTTGGATTAGAAGGAATTCCGTTATTACTACTTAGACTAGCAATAACCTTTGGAGTAGCTTATGCCCTCTTAGGAAATTTCACTTTAAAGATTAAAACCTATCTTGTATTAGGAATCTTTGCCATATTACTATTCTTAGCATACAGCCAAATCGAGGCCTATCAGGACGTAAGAATCCCCGGTGTTTTACAACGAATAGGAATTGTATATTTCTTTACATCCCTATTATATTTAAAAACAAATCTAAAAACACAACTTCTAGTTGTAGCTACAATATTATTAGGCTATTGGATCCTAATGGCTTTTGTACCAGTTCCAGGATTTGGTGCTCCTAATTTTGAAAAAGGAACAAATCTAGCTGCTTGGTTAGACAATTTAGTACTAAATGGACATTTATGGAGTGCCTCTAAAACTTGGGATCCTGAAGGGATTTTGAGTACTTTACCAGCCATAGGTACAGGAATTCTAGGAATGTTTATAGGACAAATACTAAACCTACAAATTCCTAAAATTGAAATTGTAAAAAAATTAGCAATTACAGGAATTCTTCTAGTGATTACTGGTTTACTTTGTAACATTATATTTCCAATAAACAAATCATTGTGGTCTAGCTCTTACGTTTTATATACCGCTGGTATAGCAACTGTATGTTTAACAATATTGTACTACATTATAGATGTGGCAAACTACAAAAAATGGACGAAGCTGTTTTTAATATGGGGAGTAAATCCAATGATTGTATTTTTCTTTTCAGGAATAATTCCAAGAGTTTTAAGCTCAATTAAAGTACAAAACCCAGAAATAACTACAGAACAAATCAATCTTCAAACCTTAATTTATAAATTTGGAATTGTACCTTGTTTTGAAAATCCGTTAAATTCGTCATTAGCTTATGCCATATCATATGCCATTTTTTGGTCTCTTATACTTTGGGTTTTCTATAAAAAGAAACTAATTTTTAAAGTATAAAACCAACAAAAAGCTTTTTTATTTTTTTGGGACGCCATGACCCGACCGAAGGGAACAGACGAAGTAATTGCACAGATTTTCACAAATCAGAATATTCACTATATTCAATTGACATAAAAATTAGTGTAGAACCGCGTAATTTGTGGCAAACCTTTTTAAGTCATACAAATAAAACCAGTCCCAACGGGACATCCTAATTTGTAGAATTTTTGTTTTTTGAAAAGAAACCCCATCGGGGTGGCATAGAGCATAATGACACATTTCGCTCTGCTGAAGCTTTTGATTATAACTTACAACAGCTACAAAATGAAATTAAAACAATTATTCTTTGCATTTGTATTTATCGAACTTCTTTTTTCCTGTTCCTCAAACAAGAAAAGAGACAACTCTTTAATTACATCAAGCAATGAAAAGGTTTTGATTCGGAAAGATTTTAAAAAATACTTTGACAATTGCAATGTAGAAGGGGCGATTGCTATCTACGACAATAACAACCACACATGGATTCTATCTGATACAATTAACACAAGAAAAGAAACGTTACATCATCTACATTTAAAATCATCAATCTGATAATTGTATTAGAAACAAAAAAATACTTTATATTTCTTTAGATAAAAAAGATGAACTAGATTGGATTAATAGTGTTGATGATGTAGAATACCGTTTAAGCAAAATCCCAGTAGTCAGATAGGATATGAAGAAACTTTCCCTTTAATATTTAAGTTATAAATACGTTTTTTTTTAAATAATCTCCCCCTTTCGAATGCAAGCCTATATTAAATTACATTTTATTAAATAGAACAGTTAGTAGTATTTCTTTAATCAAAAATAGGTTTAATAGGATTATCAAATACATCAGTAGTAAAAGAAGTATTCAAATAAATGTTACATTCTGGCATACGTTCTTTCATAATAAAACCTTTTTCGAGTATGTTCTCTTTTGTATCTTCTGAACTTAAAAAGATTTCTCTAAGAGTTTGGTTATTTAAGTTTTCACATAAATCAGATAGGGTAATACTTGTTTTAGTTATGTTCAAACTTCTCAAATCCATCATTTGATTAAAATAAGAAATACTTGTCTTAGTAATTTCATCATGTTTTCTTAAATAAAGAGTCGTTAGCCCTTTAAAAATACTAATGTATTTCACTCCTTCATCCGTAATTTGAGATTCTTTAAGATGAATTTCTGTTATGGATGCAATTCTTAAACTTAAAAAATAGAAAAACTCATCATCACAATCAGAATCAACCTCTTTAAAGATATTCAATTTTGAAGGGATATTTTCTGCTTTGTCAATACGAAAATGGCGTTGCCAAAACTTTTTTTCTTCTTTAGATAATTTCATTGTAATTGCTAAACAGAATTAATTTTATTCACCTCATAAACAGAACCATAAAGGTAAATAAAAATGGGACAAAGAAGAAAAATTCTTCTTTGTCCCATTAAGTGACCTCCTTAGTACAAAATTCGACCCTTTTGCTAGAAGATTTGAAAATTTTAAATGATGTTTAAAGTTGAATTCCTTCTAATTCATTCAAAGCAACAAGACTAATAAAATTACATTTATTCTAGTACGTAAAATATTCAGCGAATAAAAAATGTATTCGATGTTTTTAATAAAAACCCGATTCTTAAAATAAAAAACTTTGGCATTTATCGATAATTGCCACTTAATTTAGAACAGATAAGCTAGACAGTTATATACATAAATTTTGTACTATTTTTACAACTCTAAAAAGAGTAAAGGAAACATCAAACTATGAGAAAAAGTACGTATAGAAGAATTGTTATAGTAATAACATTTTTATTTTTTATTATATTAATAGTTTTATTAATTACTCCTAGTAATTCTTTTCTATTTAAACAGAAACCAATTGAAAATCAGCAAGAATTAGGAAATCAAATTCTAATAGCATTTAAAAATAGATTTATCTCAGACGATACTATATTTCTGGCGAAAAGAAGAACATATAATATAGAATGTGGAACTGGGATTAAAGAAAATTATGTAGACAATCTAAAAAATAAATATTACAAAATTACACATAGAGATGTCATATATGATAACAATCTCTTTGTTAAACCTTTGGAAGAAACTCACAAAATTATACTAACAGAAATTGTGACCTTTTCGAATGAACAATATCCTAACGATAGCGATTCTATGGTTGTAAATGGTAAAGCTATTGATGGTTTAAAATCAAAGAAAAAAAAGGTTTTTATTTTAAATTTTGATTCAATAACGTCTGACAAAGTAGAAGTTGTTTTTATAGATTATTTAAAAAATTCATCTGTATTGCACCTAACTTTTTTGCTAGAAAACAGTAAATGGAAACTTGCTTCAACAAATTATTGATAAAAGAAACGCCACATTATGAATAAAATATTTTTTTTGCTATTACTTTTTACTACTTTTTCTTTCGCGCAGGAATCTAATAAAATGATTAGGGGGTTTGTTTTTGAAGATTATTTAATTCCAGCCCAAGTTGACGTTAGTGTGAAAGGAACAGATTTGAAAACGTTTACAGATGCAAATGGCAAATTTATTATAGAGGCAAAATTGGATGACGTTTTAGTTATATCTTCTTATTTACAAAGACCAATTGAAATTACAGTAACTGAAAAAAATTGCTATACAACCCATCTATTCAAAGATACTGGATTATATTACTACACTAAAAAAGCTGTTAGAGTAATTAAGAAAATAAGACGCAAGGCAATGCGAAAGTACAAACAGGTTTTTTATGACTGTGATGACTAACGAAAAACTGGTAACAGAACGAATTTTGGCAATAGACTGGAAAGCAAACCTTAATAACCTTATAGCGTAAAAAAATCATAAAGCTTTACAGACTCATGATGGGGTTCGAACCAAAATCTCCTTTAAATATTGACATCTTTAAAACTAAAAGAAAATCGTAAAAATTTTCGAACCATAAAAAAGCCTGCAAAATATACACTTTGCAGGCTTTCATTTTTTATAGTGACCTTGACGGTACAGAATTCGAACCTTTTATTAGAAGATCTAAAAATTTTGAATAATGTCTAGTATTGTAATTTGAGTTTTATACGTCTACTTTCTAATTGCGTCCTTGCTAATTTTAAAGTGTCAAGACCGTCAAAATTTTCACTCATGTCAGTACGAAAAGTATTCAATAAATAAAAAATCCAATTGAAGGTTTATGAAATAAAAATCCTATTTTTGAAAATAAATAATACTGACAATTGTCATACATAGCGAACTAATTTAGGCTAAATTCAAAGATGGTTTTGTATTTGGAAAATTTGTGTTTAACCGAAAAATCCCACATCTTCATTCCCCAACCTCGACAAGCGCCAGAACGTTAGCATGCATTTTAGCAAAACAGAAACAAATGAAAAAATGGCACCTTCTCTTTTTACTGATTACATTAATGTCCTGTAATTCAAACAAGAAGAAATCCGTTGTAGATTCAGTTAATCCAAAAGATACTATCTGTATTAAAGAACTAGAGGACGCAAAAAAAGACTTAAAAAACAATAAAATTATTTATTGTAATTACACAGGAGCACCTACCCACTTTCCTCTTCGAGCACAAAAAGAAATGGACAGTATTTTAAAGTTGTATAACATAGAATTTAGAAATGAATCTTCACCATGCTTAGTCGATGAAAAAGTAAATTATCATTGCTATTGTGAACTTATGCAAGAAAAAATAGATGAGAAATTCGGGGAAAAATTTATAGATTCTCTCCTATTTATTTCTGACAGTCTCCATATCTTAAAAAATCTTGATGAATTATATTATAACGGTAGCATGGCAGGTTCATGGGACAAACCAGCATTATTTCCAGGCGATACACATTATGATGAAATCAATCATTCAGGTTTGCAGAAAGCATTCGATTCTAAAGTAATTTACCCAAAGAATTATAGATATTCTAACAATCCGAATTCTCTAGCATTTCTGCAAGTTTATCTAGATATTGATAGAAATGGGAATGCAAAAATACATGATTCTCATATTGAGTTCTTCGATTACAAAACCAAAGAAAGTGGTTATAACAAAAAGCATTGGGAATATTTAAAAAAAATAGCTTTTCCTCTAATTGAAAAAACAAAATGGATTCCAGCTAAAATCAAAAACATTAATGTAAACTCCAAAAATGACATCACAATATATTTAAAATAAAAACGCATGCTAACAGTAACTACAACGGATTTGGGTAATAGGCTTGATGGAAAGATGGTCTTGTATTTGGGATGATTTGGCGAATCCGAAGAATGGGCTTAATTTAATCCCAAACTTACCTTATTACCAGAACGTTAGCAATCAGTTTGCGAGAACTTAAAAAAGAAGAACATTAGAAATGAAAAATTTAATTCTCATTGTTATAATTAACTTTGCTAACCTTTCATTTGGGCAAATTCCGAAAGGGACAATTCAATATAAGTATTATGAATATTGTAGCGAAAATTTAAGCAAATTAGAAAGGTCAGACGTTTATCCTTTTTTTCCAACCAAAGAATTATGCTCTATTAAAAAATATTTTCGAGGAATAAGTTATCCAGAAATCAATGCAATAATTTACAAACGAATAGTTGAACTTGCTAAAGTAAACTTTGAGAAGAAAATATATTTGTTTTTAATTGAAGGAAAAGGAAGTGTTGAATTAGCTGAAAAGAAAAATGAAAACTTGGAAGACGATAATAATCTAATTTATATAAGTATTGATGACTTTATAGACGCAAAAGAAATCACTAAAGGGAAAGAACTTTATAATTCTGAAACTGAGAAACTGATGAATAAAAAATAAAACCGAACCGCCAACAGCCATTACAAGAGATTGGGGGGGCTTAATTTAAAAATGGTTTTGTACTTGGGAAATTTGTGTTTAAAGAGAAATCTTTCAGTTTATTCCCCAACCTCTTATAGCACCAAACGAACGTTATGGACAAGCTAAAAACTAGATGTGCGAACTTAACATAGCGTTCAAGTTGGAACTAAAACTTAATTTTAAAACCAGAACGAGAATTGTAAACTTAACAGATCCATGATGGGCTTCGAACCAAAATTCCCTTAAAATATAGGCATTTTCAAAACTAGAGAAAAGATCATCTAAATTTTCGAACCATAAAAAAGCCTGCAAAATATACACTTTGCAGGTTTTCATTTTTTATAGTGACCACGGTAGGGTTCGAACCTACAACCCTCAGAGTCGAAATCTGATATTCTATCCAGTTGAACTACGCAGTCATTTTAATTATAGCATTCCGATTTTAAACCTAAAATCAAAATGCTACAATCTATTTTTTATACTAATAATTTTTTTACGATTGCAGAGATAGTTTTTCCTTCAGCAGTTCCGCCTAATTGTGCAGAAGCTAACCCCATAACTTTCCCCATTGATGCAATTCCAGAAGCTCCAGTTTCAGCAATAATTTTAGCAATTACAGCTTCAATTTCTTCTTCGCTCAATTGTGCTGGTAAGAATTTTTCGATTACAGCTACTTGTGCTAATTCTGGCTCAGCTAAATCAGGACGGTTTTGTTCTGTAAAAATTCTAGCGCTTTCTTTACGAGTTTTCACGAGTCTTTGAAGTAACTTAATTTCGTCGTCTTCTGTTAATTCTTCTTTTGTTCCAGAAGCTGTAGCTGCCAATAACATTTCTGATTTAATAGCTCTTAAAGCTTCTAACGCTACAGTATCTTTTGCTCTCATGGCGTTTTTAATTTCGTCCATGATTGTTGTTTGTAAACTCATCTTAGTTCTATTTTTAAATAAGCTAGGCTTATTGATTGACATTTTATTATAGGGCACTTTACATCTCCATGAAATTAAAAATTCTTTTAAAACTCCAAAAGAAAGTCAAATTTCTAAATTCTGTGCGAAGATAAAAAAAATAACCCGAAAATTAAATTCAATTTTCGGGTTACCTCATTTTGATTTTAGCGAATTAATCTACGTTGTCGTGCAAAAATGAATTATTAGAACGCAACTGTAAATCATTATTACTATCTGTTCCTACAGAGATTCTAGAATTTGTATTGTTTTGTGAACTGTTTGAAAGATCAATACCTAATCTTTTGTAGGCTGGTTCTTTCTCTAGTTCTTCAACTCTAGAAACATTATTATGGAACTTATAATTAAATTCTTTTAATTTTTTTCTTCTTTCATCAGCTCTCATGCGTAATGTTTCTTCAATAGTTAACTCCATCGGAGAAACTTCTTCAGAAAAATTAGTTTCTTGCACTACTGCTCTTTGGTGAACCGTAATATTTAGCTCTTCTGGAATAACTTCTTCAACTACTTTTGCAGCAGGTTTTGATGATGTTAAATCATTTTCAAGTTCCATATACTCTTCTAGAGAATACTTGATGATTCCGTTATCAGAAAGTTCAGTAACTGGTACAAATTGAACTGGTTGATTAACTTTCATTTCACGTGTTTCATTTGATAATTCAAATAAAACTCTAGTATCTTCTACTACTGGTTCTGCTTTTACTTCTGGTTCAGTTCTAAAAATAGGCAAGTCAAAAGAAAAAGTAGTTTGTTCCTCTTTTTCTACGATTTTATGTTGAACAGCTCTTACAGGGGCAACTTCTGGAGCTGAGATAGTAAAATCAATATCTGTAATTGGAGAAACGATTTCAAAAGTCACATCCAAATTTTTAATAAATTCAGACATTACCACTAATTCATCTTCGTTAATTACTGGTGATTGAACTATTGGCGCCACTGCTGTAGGTTCAGGAGTATCGTCAATTAATTCAAAAATTACTTTTTCTTCTGCTTTTGGTGTTGATGGTGTTTCAGCATTTAAATCAAAAGAAGTAAGCGTTTTATTCGTCAAATTATGAACGCTTCTTTGCTCATCTTCTAACGTATGTATAATTTTTTTAGGCTCAGTATTTACTATTTCGTTTTGTTGTTCAACATCAAAACCAGTTGCAATAATTGTAACTGCAATAGCATCACCTAGGGTTTCGTCTTCACCAACCCCCATAATGATATTGGCATTAAAACCAGCTTCTACCTGAATATGATCATTGATTTCACCTATTTCATCAAGTGTAATCTCATTAGAACCTGAAACGATAAGCAACAATACGTTTTTAGCTCCAGTAATTTTATTATCATTTAACAATGGAGAATCCAATGCAGAAATAATAGCCTCTTTTGCTCTGCTTTCACCAGATGCAGTAGATGATCCCATTATAGCAGTTCCACTGTTTGACAATACCGTTTTAGCATCACGTAAATCGATATTTTGAGTATAGTGATGCGTAATTACTTCAGCGATACCTCTTGAGGCTGTTGCTAAAACTTCATCTGCTTTAGAGAATCCTGCTTTAAATCCAAGATTTCCGTATACTTCTCTTAATTTATTATTGTTGATTACAATTAATGAATCGACTTGCTTACGTAACTTTTCGATACCCAAAAGCGCTTGCTCCTGACGTACTTTTCCTTCGAAAAGAAACGGAATAGTAACGATTCCAACTGTAAGAATCTCTCTTTCCTTAGATAATTGAGCAATAACTGGTGCAGCACCTGTTCCAGTACCTCCCCCCATACCTGCAGTAATAAATACCATCTTTGTATTGCGATCCAACATCTTTTCGATGTCTGCAATACTTTCGATAGCCGACTGCTGTCCTACATCTGGGTTAGCACCTGCTCCTAAACCTTCTGTTAGATTAACACCTAACTGAATTTTATTAGGCACAGAACTATTTTGTAGTGCTTGCGAATCGGTATTACAAACGATAAAGTCTACTCCTTTAATTCCTTGTTTAAACATGTGGTTAATAGCATTACTACCTCCACCTCCTACACCGATAACTTTTATTACATTTGATTGATTTTTTGGTAAATCAAATGAAATACTTCCAAATTCTGAGTTGCCCATCATATTTTTGGTTTTTTGATATTAAATATTAATTCTTGTCTTGTTTTATAATCGCTTACTCAGCGTTGTCTAAAAAATCTTTGATTTTATCGACGTAGCGGTCAAAAAATGATCTTCTTATTTTTGTTTCAGTCGATTCTTCTTTAACTGCTTTCTTCACTTCTTCAACAGTTTCTACATAAGATTCTTCAACCACATGTTGTTGCTGTTGTACCGGGGCTCTATAAATTGGTGCCTTTGGTTGTTCTACAACATCCATTCTTACGGCGCTTTGAGTACTGTTCTCAATACTATTCATTACTAAACCTACAGCAGTCGCATATAATGGGCTAGATATTTCTTCGTCTGAATTACCTGCTAAATGCTCATTAGGATATCCAATTCTGGTATCCATTCCTGTAATGTACTCTACCAATTGCTTAATGTGCTTTAGTTGAGCTCCACCACCTGTAAGAACGATTCCTGCAATTAATTTTTTACGAGGATCTTCATGTCCATATGCTTTTACTTCTGTAAAAACCTGATCAACAATTTCGACTACACGTGCATGAATTATTTTTGATAAATTCTTCAAAGAAATTTCTTTTGGCTCTCTTCCTCTTAATCCTGGAATCGAAACAATTTCATTATCCTTGTTTTCTCCTGGCCATGCCGATCCGAATTTAATCTTCATTAATTCAGCTTGCTTTTCGATAATCGAACAACCTTCTTTTATATCATCTGTAATTACGTTTCCTCCAAAAGGAATTACAGCTGTATGACGAATGATTCCGTCTTTAAAAATTGCTAAATCTGTTGTACCGCCACCTATATCTATAAGTGCTACTCCTGCTTCTTTTTCTTCTTGACTTAATACTGCATCTGCCGAAGCCAATGGCTCTAATGTTAAGCCTGATAATTCAATTCCTGAACTTTGAATACATCTTCCTACGTTTCTAATAGATGAAGCTTGTCCAACTACAACATGGAAACTAGATTCTAATCTCCCACCGTACATTCCAATCGGTTCTTTAATCTCCGATTGTCCATCAATTTTAAATTCCTGTGGTAAAACATGAATAATTTCTTCACCTGGTAACATCGCCAATTTATTAACCTGGTCTATTAAAAGTTGAATATCCCCTTCACCAATCACTTCCTCAGGATTGCTTCTGCTAATATAATCTGTATGCTGAATACTACGAATGTGTTGTCCTGCAATACCTACGACTACATCTTTAATCTTGTAACCCGAATTATTCTCAGCTTCATGTATCGCTTGCTGAATAGACTGTATTGTTTGAGTAATATTGTTCACAACTCCTCTCGCTACACCTAAGCTTTTTGATTTTCCTATTCCCAGGATCTCAAGCTTACCGTATTCATTCTTCTTGCCTATCATGGCAACAATTTTGGTAGTACCAATATCTAGACCTACTGCAATATTATCTTTTCCCATTATCTATTATTTTGTGCAAACTACTTGTTCCGTAAACCTAAGATCTATTTTTTGTATTTATATAACGAACTATCTAAAACTGCCTTTTGAAAAAAGGCTTTATAATTATTAAATTTTCGCTCAACATTTATCATTCTTCCGAAATCTATCTCGTAATTAAAATTTCTGTTCAGCATTTTTAAGCTACCATTGGGCATAATTTCAATCGCAATGATGTTTTTTTTCAAAAAAGCATCGTCATAAATAATGCGGAATAACTTAGCTATTTCTTCGTTATTTTCTTTATTTAAATCCCCTGAAACAAGAGGAACTCTAGCTGTAAAATTGTCAGACAAAGGCATTTTACCTCCCTCATAATCAATATAAAACGACTCATTCCCGTTCATAATGCGGGCTATTGGCGTTTTTGTTTTACTACTGCTTTTAGAACACCATCAATACTCACAAATACATCCGATTCTTCAATCATCTCTTGCGTATTAAGGGCTTTCTCTATCTTATTCAAATCTAACCCTTCTTTTTTAATGCTAGAAGCATCTCTTTTATTTTCTATTAACAATTTATTAACCGATTCTGGCTTGACAAAAATAGCGTTTTCCCCTACAAAAACAACAGTAGATTTCTTTAATTTTCGTTCTCCATTTCTATGTGAAGTAAACGAAAATAAAACGATAACTACCCCAAACATGAGGATTAATCGAATATTTGTCCAATTAATTAATTTCATTTAAAGCATTTTTAATTGATGGCACTAATTCTCCTAAATCACCAGCTCCAATAGTTACAATTATCCTAGCATCACTCGCTTTAATTGAGGCTATTAAATCATTTTTAGCAACTATTTTCTTATTAGAATTACTCATTTTATCCATTAGCCATTGCGATGTAATTCCTTCCATCGGCAATTCTCTTGCTGGATAAATATCCAATAAAATTACTTCATCAAAAGCAGATAAGCTTTTAGCAAATCCATCAACAAAATCTCTCGTTCTGCTAAACAAATGTGGCTGAAAAATAGCTAGTACTTTTTGCCCTGGATACAACTCTCTAACCGCTTGATTTACTGCGTTTATTTCTGTTGGATGATGTGCATAATCATCTATATAAACAATATTATCTTTTTTATTTGATATGAAAAACGTCTTCTTATTCCTTTAAATGAAGCCAAAGCTTTTGCAATTGCATCAGTCGAGGTTCCGTATGTTTTTGCCATAGCAATAGCCATAAGCGCATTCATTAAATTATGTTTACCTGGTAATCCAAAATGCAAATCTTTCATGATTTCTGACGGTGTTTGTACATCAAAAACATAACTTCCATTTGCAATTCTAACATTGAAAGCTTTAAACGGAGCATCTTCATTGATAGCACATTGAACACCTGACAAAGGTAGCTCTTTGGTAATAAACAGATTATTTTTATCCTCCACTTTTGAAGCAAATTCTACAAAAGATTCTTCTATCGCTTCGCTTGTTCCATAAATATCCAAGTGGTCTGCATCCATTGATGTGATACAAGCTATATTTGGATGTAAGTGCAAGAATGAACGATCAAACTCATCTGCTTCAACAACAGTAACTGTTTTCCCGTTTCCTATTAAATTCGAATTATAATTCTCAACAATTCCACCTACAAAAGCAGTAACATCTGCTCCACTTTCGTAAAGGATATGCCCTAAAATACTAGATGTAGTTGTTTTACCATGCGTACCTGCTACAGCAAATGAGAAGGTGTCTTTTGTAATAATTCCTAAGACCTCGGCTCTTTTCTTTACTACATAACTTCTTTCTAAAAAATAATTCCACTCCGAATGTGTATTAGGAACTGCTGGCGTGATTATAACCAATGTATTCTCGACAAAATAATCACTTGGAATTAAACTAATATTATCTTCAAAATGAATCTTAATTCCACTTTCAATTAGCTCATTCGTAAGCGTTGAAGGCGTTTTGTCGTAACCTGAAACTTGTTTTCCAATATTCTTGAAATAACGAGCCAGAGCACTCATTCCGATGCCTCCAATTCCTATAAAATAGACGTTCTGTATTTGGTTTAAATTCATAATTAATTCTTATTGTCTTTATATCTTACGACTCTGGACTATTTTTTTATTTAATCAACTTTATAATTTCTGCAACAATTGCCTTTGTTGCACCTGGTCTTGCTAATCGCTTTATATTTTCACTAAGCTGTTTTTGCTTTCCTTCATCCTTCAGCAATGCTTCAAAAACAATGCTAAACTCGCTCTCTAGCTCAGATTCTTTCAATAAAACTGCACCCTTCTGATCTACAATTGCTTGCGCATTTTTTGTTTGATGATCTTCAGCCACATTTGGCGATGGAATAAAAATAACTGGTTTCCCAACGATACATAATTCCGAAACCGACGATGCTCCTGCTCTTGAAATGATAATATCTGCAGTAGCATAAACAAAATCCATTCGCTCTATAAAATCAACCACCTTTACATTTGGCTGATTGTATTTTTTATAATCTTCAAAATACAACTTTCCACATTGCCAGATAATCTGAACATTTTGAGAAAGCATATTAGGTAATTCTTTTTCTATTAATTGGTTTACTCTTCGAGCGCCAAGACTCCCTCCAAGCACCAATAAAGTTTTTTTATTTACATCTAGATTATAGAATACGATTGCTTCATCTCTTTTGCTATCGATATCTATTAAATCCTGGCGAACTGGATTACCTGTTAAAACAATTTTATCCGCAGGAAAAAAACGTTCCAGATTTTCATACGCTACACAAATTGCGCTCGCTTTACTACTAAGCAATTTATTAGTGATACCTGGAAATGAATTTTGTTCTTGAATCACTGTTGGAATTCCTGCTGATCCTGCCATTTGTAACAAGGGACCACTAGCAAAACCTCCTGTACCAATAACTACGTTTGGCTTAAATGCTTTAATTATTTTTCGTGATTGCAATAAACTACTTAACAACTTAAAAGGAAACATAGCATTCTGGAACGTAATTTTTCGTTGTAATCCAGCAATCCAAAGTCCTTTTATTTCATATCCTGCTTGTGGTACTTTCTGCATTTCCATTTTGTCTTTAGCACCAACAAAAAGAAATTCAGCATCGGGATATTGTATTTTTAATTCATTGGCAATTGCAATTGCAGGATAAATATGCCCTCCTGTTCCTCCACCGCTTAATATGAATTTATATTTTGTCATATTTTTAAATGTTACTACACTTTAAAAATTATTATATTTTCTCTTTTTAACTCCAATCATTTCATCACTGCATCCATTGGATTCTTAGCATTGTCCTCGATTGAATATCCTCCAGCTTCTTCATGCTCTAATTCACTCTCTTCTTCTAATCGTCTATCGATTAATCGCTGAAGCACTTCTTCTCTTTTCTCCTTCTCTTTTAGCTCTTCTTCTATTTCTTCGTCTTTTTTAGTAACACTAATAATGATTCCAAGCGCAAAACAAGTCATCCAAATTGAACTACCTCCACTACTAATAAGCGGCAAGGTTTGTCCTGTTACTGGCAACAATTCGACTGCTACAGCCATATTAATCATCGCCTGAAATATCATCGGAAAACCGAGCCCGACGACGACTAACTTCCCAAATAGCGTATTGGCTTTATGTGATGCGATTACAAATCTAAACATCAGCAATAAATACAAGCCTAATATTGTAAGTCCACCAATCAACCCGTATTCTTCAACAATAATTGCGTAAATAAAATCGGAAGATGATTGTGGCAAAAAGTTCTTCTGAACACTTTTTCCTGGTCCTAAACCCCCTAATTTTCCAGAAGCAATAGCAATTTTTGCTTTTTCTATCTGATAATCATCTTCATCTGGTTTATCGGTTGTAAAATTCTCGATTCGACTTCCCCATGTTCCTACCCTGCTAAAAAAGCGAGATTCAGGAAAAGCTTTCGCCAAGAGAAGAAAAAACAAAAACATAACTACCCCTGAACCAATAATTAATCCGATATATTTTAAAGGATATTTACCTATAAAAGTTAACATCAATACCATCGAAAAGATTAGCGCTGTTGTCGAAAAATTCGCTGGCAAAATAAGCATCAACGTAATAAAAACAGGCATCCAAAGCTGCATTAACGAAGTTTGGAAAGGTTCGTCTTCATCTCTGGTCTTTGATAAATATCGAGCCACAAAAATAAATAACACCATCGATGCTAATGTAGATGTCTGGAATGTGATTCCGATAAACGGAACCTGGATCCAACGACTTGCATTCGCTCCAGCAATAACAGTTCCTTTTAAAAGCGTGTACGCTAATAATATCCAAACCACCGGTAAAGCAACTTTTGAGATTGCTCTAAAATAATGGTACGGCACCTTGTGTACACAGTAAATAATTACGAACCCTATACAAATATGAGCTAAATGTTTTACCAAATATCCCAACGTATTCCCAGTTCCATGACCTATGTAGGCCAAATTACTACTCGCACTAAAAACAGGCATAAACGAAAACAAAGCCAATAAAGCCACGAATGACCATATTACTCTATCTCCTTTTAATTTGTTTACTAGTTCTTTCATTTCAATTTTAGATTTATGAATTTAGATTTTTATAAATTCTTAATTCTAGCTCATTACACTAATTCTATTATTCACTGCCTTTAAACTATTCACTAAAATAGCAGTTAACTCATTTCCTTCCTTCCAAATTGTTTCTAATTCAGATATGCCAATCCATTTTTTTTCTGCTATAATTTCGATCCAAAATAAAGTTTCATCAGCTTTCTCTAAAACAATCTCCATTTTTGATGCAAATTCTTCATCGCTTTTTGATCTACAAACCGCTCTATAATCTGCTCCTACCGAAGTACCGCTTTTAATAATTTGACTTGCAATTATTTCACTTGAACCAAAATTTGGTAATTTCTCTGCCAAATTTATCACCATCAAAGAAAACTTCTTTGTTCTTACTTTCATTCCGTCTGTCGTCATCTCTATAAAAATATTTTTTGATTAAAGTTTAAACCTTAGCCCGTTAACTATAAATTATGTACTGCTTGTTTAAATTGTTTTCCTCTGTCTTCGTAGTTTTCAAATAAATCAAAACTTGCACAAGCTGGAGACAATAAAACTGCATCACCTTTCTCAGTTAAACGTTGCGCTGTTTTAACAGCATCAGCCATATTATTAACTTCAACCATAATATCAACTACATTACCAAAAGCATCGATTATTTTTCGGTTATCAACACCAAGACAAATAATAGCTTTTACTTTTTCACGAACCAATGACATCAATTCGTTGTAATCATTTCCTTTATCAACTCCACCAACTATCCAAACTGTTGGTGCATTCATACTATCTAATGCAAAAAATGTAGCATTTACATTTGTTGCTTTTGAATCATTGATATATTGTACGTTCTGAATTTTCAGAACTTTTTCTAAGCGGTGTTCAACACCTTGAAAATTAGATAAACTCTCACGAATTGTTGCATTTCTTATTTGCATCAATTTAGCTACTGAACTTGCTGCCATTGCGTTTTTCAAATTATGTTTTCCTTCTAAAGCAATGTACTCAGTATCCATTGTAAACTCTTCTTGGTTAATCTTAATTTCCATTTTGTTGTTTTTTATAAATGCTCCTTCATCGAATTCTTTCGTCAATGAAAAAGGAATTAGTTTTGCTTTTGTTGTATTATTTTTAAGCCATTCGGCTGATGCTTCATCATCGCCATCATAAATTAAATAATCACTTTCTGTTTGATTCATTGTTACTCGAAACTTCGAGTTAATGTAATTCTCATACTTATAATCATATCTATCTAAATGGTCGGGACTAATATTGGTTATGATAGCAATATCTGGCCTGTAATCTATGATCCCATCCAATTGAAAACTGCTCAATTCTAATACATAAAAATCGAATTTATTTTCGGCTACCTGCCATGCAAAACTCTTTCCGATATTTCCTCCAAGCCCTACATTTAATCCTGCTGACTTTAGCAAATGATAGGTTAACATTGTTGTCGTTGTCTTACCATTACTTCCTGTAATACCAACTGTTAAGGCTTCGGTGAAAGGCTTTGCAAACTCAATTTCGGAGATTACTTTAATTTTCTTTTCTATAAGCTTCTTTACTATTGGTGACTTTTCAGGAATACCAGGACTCTTCATTACTACATCGGCATTTAAGATCAAGTCTTCAGTATGCTTACCTTCTTCCCAGGCAATTCCGTTAATAATAAGAACTTCTTTATAACTCTCGTTTATCTTTCCGTAATCAGAAACAAAAACATCATATCCTTTCTTTTTCCCAAGAATAGCAGTACCAACACCACTTTCTCCCCCACCTAAAACAACTAACCTCATATTATCTTAGTTTTAATGTTACAATAGACAATATGGCTAACATGATTGCAACAATCCAAAATCGTGTTACAATTTTACTTTCATGATACCCTTTTTTCTGGTAGTGATGATGAAGTGGTGACATCAGGAAAACCCTTCGTCCTTCACCAAATCGTTTTTTTGTATACTTAAAATAAGCCACCTGAATAATTACCGAAGCACTTTCTGCTAAGAAAATACCGCAGAATAAAACAATCAGCATTTCTTTACGAACTGCAATTGCCAAAACAGCTATGATTCCTCCTATTGTTAAACTTCCCGTATCTCCCATAAAAACAGATGCTGGATAAGAATTATACCAGAGAAATCCAATTAATGCTCCTACAAAGGCGGAGATAAAAACGGTCATCTCACCCGAATTGGGTATATACATTATATTGAGGTAATTCGAGAAAATAATATTTCCAGATAGAAACGTAAATATCCCCAGCGCAAGGACAGACACTGCCGAAGTTCCTGCTGCAAGACCATCGATTCCATCAGTTAAATTAGCTCCATTAGAAACTGCTGTAATAATAAAAATCACAACTGGTATAAAAATTAACCATGCCCATTTTTCATACCCTTCACCTGTCCAAGCTAGTAACTCGGCATAATCAAACTCATTATTTTTAAAAAAGGGAATTGTTGTTACAGTAGACTTTTCTTCTACTAATGCCGGAACAATAACACTAGTAGTCGATTGTACTCTATATACTTCACTAGTCCCAATGTCTGTTCTTACTGTAACATTTGGACTAAAATAAAGCACTGAGCCTACAATTAAACCTAAACCTACTTGACCTATAACCTTAAAAATTCCTTTAAGTCCTTGTTTATCTTTTTTGAAAATCTTAATATAATCATCAACAAAACCAATTACCCCCATCCAAAGCGTGGTTACAATTAGCAATACGATATAAATATTTTGCAGTTTAGCAAACAACAAAACAGGCACAAGGGTAGCAAATATGATAATTAAACCTCCCATTGTTGGCGTACCAGCTTTTTCATTTTGACCTGCAAGTCCAAGCTCACGAACGGTTTCACCAACTTGTTGATTTCTTAGGAAATTGATAATTCTCTTTCCGTAGATTGTTGATAAAAGCAACGAAAGCAAGAAAGCTAAAGCTGATCTAAAAGTAATGTACTGAAAAACTCCTGTTCCTGGCACATCTAATGTTTTGTCTAAATATTCAAATAAATAGTATAGCATATATCTGGTTTTATTTGTTTAGTTGTGCTAAAATTTCCTTTACAATCTGCATATCATCAAAATCATGACGTACGCCATTTACTTCTTGATACGTTTCATGTCCTTTACCTGCTATTAAAATAATATCGTTGGGCTGTGCCAATTGACAAGCTGTTTTGATTGCCTGTTTTCTATCTGTAATTGCCAATGTTTTTTTATAATTTTGTGGTTCAACACCTTTTTCCATCTCACTAATTATAGTTTCAGGATCTTCATTTCTAGGATTATCAGATGTAAATATTGCTTTATCGCTTAACTCTGATCCAATTTGTGCCATAATAGGGCGCTTGGTTTTATCTCTATTTCCACCACAACCTACAACTGTAATTAATTGCTCATTTTTAGTACGAATATCATTTATGGTTTTCAATACGTTTTCTAACGCATCTGGCGTATGTGCATAATCCACAATTGCTGTGATATTAGAATCTGATACAATAAATTGAAAACGCCCAGAAACACTTTCTAAATCTGATAATAAACGTAACGCTTCAAGACTATCAATCCCTAACTCAATAGCCGTTCCGTAGATAGCTAATAGATTGTAGGCATTAAATGTTCCTATTAATTTTACCCAAACTTCATTATCATTAATTTTTAATAATAATCCTGATAATTGATTTTCTAAAATTTGCGCTTTATAATCAGCATACGATTTTAAAGCATAAGTACGTTTTGTAGCAACTGTATTTTGCAACATTACTGGCCCATTTTTATCATCGATATTTGATAATGCAAATGCCGTTTTTGGTAATGAATCAAAAAATGATTTTTTCACATCTCTGTACTCAGCAAAAGTTGGATGATAATCCAAATGATCATGAGATAAATTTGTAAAAATTCCACCTACAAAATGCAAGGCTTCAGTACGTTTTTGATGAATTCCGTGTGAACTAACTTCCATAAAACAATACATAACTCCAGCTTCAATCATTTCATTTAAATAATGATTAATTGTAATAGAGTCTGGTGTTGTATGCGTTGCTTTATATTCTGTTTCGTCGACTAATATCTTTACAGTAGATAACAATCCTACTTTAAATCCTGCTTTTTTAAATAATTGGTACAACAATGAAGCAATTGTGGTTTTACCATTTGTTCCTGTAATACCTACTAATTTTATTTTCTCTGATGGATTATCAAAGTAATTAGCAGCCATAAAAGCCAAAGCCGAATTAGTGTCTTTAACTTTAATGTAAGTAACTTCTTTTACTAAAACTTCTGGCAATGTGTCACAAATAACAGCAGTTGCTCCAAGTTCAATAGCTTTCTGAATATAATCATGACCATCTGATAGTGTACCACGAATGGCAACAAAAACATCATTTGCTTCTATTTTTCTAGAATCAAAATCTATTTTATGAATAGCAATATCCGTTGAACCCGTCACCGATTCAATAGCTACTTTGTATAATATGTCTTTTAATATATTCACGATAATTCTAATACTATAGTTGTGTTTTTAGCTATATTTTCTCCTGCCTGAAGCGATTGTTTTTTCACTTTTCCTATTCCAACAGCTTTCACTTTAAGCCCTAAATTTTCGAGTAAGGCAATTGCATCCATACCCGACATCCCTTTTACATCTGGGATAGATTGCTTTTTCTGTACCTGAGTATAGTAAGCGTTATAATTATTTTCTTGTTTAGAAATCTTAGCATCCAATGTTTTTATTTCATTTGTAGATGGTGCATCAGTAAAAATCTTTTGAGCGATTCTTTTAAAAACTGGACCAGCAACATCGGCTCCATAATAATTATTACGTGAGGTGTTTGGCTTATGTACTACTACAATACACGAATACTTAGGATGATCGGCCGGAAAATACCCAACAAAAGAGGAAGCATAATACATCCCTGCTCTACCTGCATTTCCATAATTTACCATAGCCGTCCCTGTTTTTCCTGCCATAGAAAAATCTTTAGAATATAACTTAGATCCAGTCCCCCTTTTTACTACATTTTCTAAAACTGCTTTTAGCTTATTAATCGTTGCTGGCGAACATATTTTAGGATTTAAAACTTCAACATCAAATTTCTTAATAGTTCTGTTCCATTCTTTTATTTCCGAAACAAACTGTGGCTTAACCATTACACCATTATTCGCAACCGAATTATAATAGGTCAAAGTTTGTAATGGCGTTACTAAAACATTATATCCAAAAGCCATCCATGGTAAAGTAACTCCCGACCAATGTTTATCTCCAGGCTGTGGAATATAAGGCTTTCCTTCTCCTTCAAAAGGCAATCCCAAAGTCTTATTTAATCCATACCCATTAATATGATTTACATATCTAGACGGGTTGTTTTTATAATTATTATACACCGCCTGAACCATAACAGTATTAGATGACAATTCAAAACCTCTTGCCAATGATACTTTACCGTAACCACCTTTACGAGAGTCACGAACTACTCTTCCGTAATAACGAACTTCTCCACCATTACTATCGAAAACTGTACTGGTATCAGCTACTTTATCTTCTAAAAGCGTCATTAAATCAACCAATTTAAAAGTTGACCCCGGCTCATGCGATTCCGCTATAGCATAATTTGTTGTTTCATAATAAGAACCATCATCAGCTCTCCCTAAATTAGAGATTGCTTTAATATGTCCCGTTTTTGTTTCCATTACCACTACACAACCATGATCTGCCTCATAATCTTCTAATTGTTTCAGCAAGGCATGATGTGCAATATCTTGAATAAAAACATCTATAGTCGATATTACATCATATCCGTCTTGAGGATCTACTTCATTTACATCACGAATAGGTTTCCATTGGCCTTTTGCAATTTTTTGTTTTAGGATTTTACCATCTTTCCCGTTCAAATAATTTCTAAACGCCCATTCGATTCCTTTCCCCGTTGACTCTCCATTAACACCACCTTTGTCATAACCGATAGTACGTTCAGCAATTTTTCCGATAGGATGTTCTCTCACCGTTTCCTGCTCAATGATAATACCTCCTTTATAAGGTCCTAGTTTAAACAACGGAAACCCTTTTATTTTCATGTAATCCGTATAACTCAATTTACGAGCTATTAAGAAATACCTGTTTTTATTGGCTCTTGCTTTTCTTAATTCATTTTGATAATAACCACTAGGTCTTCCCAAGACTATCGACAGTGAATCTGCCAGTAATTTTACATTCTTTTCAAAGGCTTCTGTTTTAGGAGCTACAGCATCAAATCGAATTTCGTAATTAGGAATAGAGGTTGCCAAAAGGCTTCCGTCTGCCGAATAAATATTTCCTTTATTTGCGGGAATAACAAAGTTTTTTACCGTACGTTGCTTTGCTAATTTTCGATAATAATCTCCTTCAACCCACTGAATATTAGTTAACTTTACGACAATACCAATTGCCATCAAGAAAATGAAGGCTGCTACCAGATAAACTCTGTAGGATATATTTTTGTCGTCTACTGCCATATGCGTTTAAAAAAGCTTTTTTCTTTTTCTTTCTTTACTTCAATTTTAATTGGAGGAACTGTCGATGGGTAAATTTCTTTGGCAAGCATTTTTTCCGATACTGTCGACTCCATTTTTAACTTCATCAATTCCGATCTCCTGTCTACAAACTCTGATCGCAATTCCTTTACTTCATTATTCAATTTTGCAATTTCAAAAACTTTTTGTTCGTATCGTTGTGTATTTGCAATCATAATTATTGCCAGCAGAATTATAAAAACGATAAAACGCCAATTCTTCACAGCGTCATCATTAATAAGAAATCTTGCTTTTAATATGTCAAATACTCCGTTTTTCATTATACCTTATTATAGTACTATATTTTTTCAGCAATTCTTAGCTTGGCACTTCTAGCTCTGTTATTTATTTTAATCTCTGCGTCATCCGGAACTATTAGCTTTCCGATAGTTTTAAATGGAACTGAAAAATTTCCATAAAAATCACGTTCTGGCTCTCCTTCAAACATTCCGTTTTTGATAAAACGTTTTACCAATCTATCTTCTAATGAGTGGTATGAAATAACACTTAATCTTCCGCCTGGGTTTAATATCTCTAACGATTGCTCGATAAATTCTTTCAATACATCCATTTCTTGATTTACCTCGATGCGTATTGCCTGATAAATCTGAGCTAATATTTTATTACGAACTCTTTCAGGTAAATATTTTGCCAAAACTTCTTTCAATTCATCGGTAGTCTTGATAATCTTATTTTCTCTAGCCTCTACAATTGTTCTTGCCAAAACAGGAGCATTTTTCAATTCTCCATAATCTAGAAAAACTCTTCTCAAATCTTGTTCGTCGTATTCATTTACTACACGATACGCATTCAAATCATTCTTCTGACTCATTCGCATATCCAGCTCGGCATCAAAACGGGTAGAGAAACCTCTTTCGGCAACATCAAACTGATGCGATGAAACACCTAAATCTGCCAAAATTCCATCTACTCCTCTTACACCATGAAAACGCAAAAATCTTTTAATAAACCTAAAATTTTCATTTATCAAAGTAAACCTCTCATCTGGCAAAGCATTTGCCAAAGCATCTTCATCTTGATCAAAAGCAAATAATTTTCCGTTTGGCCCTAGCCTGTTTAAAATCTCTTTTGAATGTCCCCCACCACCAAACGTCACATCTACATAAATGCCGTCAGGCTTAATATTCAAGCCATCTACTGTTGGATGAAGCAAAACCGGATTATGATATTCCATTGTCGTCGTCATTTATATTTCCCATTACTTCTTCGGCTAAATCTGCAAAATCCATATCTTCGCCGCTAATTGATTTTTCGTATAACTCTTTATCCCATATTTCAACAATATTCACCGCAGATGAAAACACTACGTCTTTCGAAATACCAGAAAATGCCATCAGATCCTTCGGAACTAATAAACGTCCTAATGCATCAATCTCAACAATCTTAACTCCAGCGGTAAACCTTCTGATAAAATCATTGTTTTTCTTTACAAAACGATTCAGTTTATTAATTTTCTGCATCATCAAATCCCATTCTTCCATCGGATACAACTCCAGACATGTCTGAAACACGGAACGCTTCAAAACAAATCCGTTTTGAAGTGAGGTAGCCAACTGCTTTTTCAAGGGAGCAGGCATTAGCAGCCTCCCTTTAGCATCAACCTTACACTCATATGTTCCTACAATTGTATTCAAAAAAAAGTATGGTTATGTTATACAGCAAAAATATAAAAAATATTACCACAATTTACCACTATATACCACTTTGTTGATAAGTTTAACCACTTTTACCCAAAAACTCTTAAATTATGCACAGTCAGATCGTTAGCTATTTGAAAAATTAGCTGTAAGAATGATTCTACATAACAAAAAATGAAATAAGCATATTGAAAAATTTCAGCCTTTTTTTGGCAATTTTGATGAGAAAAAAGAAAAAAATTAAAACATCTAGCAACTGATTTTTAGCTATTTATTTCATCTACTAAAATTATCTAGTTAAAAAATGTTTTCAAGAATCCATATTTATGTATTAAACCCTATATTTGTCCAAATTGAAATCGGTATTTAGTTAGATGGATAAACATTACAAAAAAGAAGGCAGATACAGCTATTATGAAGCTGGAGAAGGGACACCTATTGTTATATTACATGGCCTCATGGGAGGACTTAGTAACTTCGATGCCGTAGCCGAATATTTTTCAAATAGAGGGTACAAAATAGTAATCCCCGATTTACCGATATACACACAAAGCATCTTAAAAACTAACGTAAAAAGCTTTGCCAAATACGTTAAAGACTTTATCACATTCAAAGGATTTGATAAAGTCATTTTACTAGGAAATTCGTTAGGTGGCCATATTGCACTATATCACACAAAATTATATCCAGAGAAAGTAATTGGACTTGTAATAACAGGTAGTTCAGGACTCTATGAAAGCGCAATGGGTGATAGTTATCCTAAAAGAGGAGATTACGAATACATAAGAAGAAAAGCTGAAGATGTATTTTATGATCCAAAGATTGCAACTCCGGAGCTTATTGATGAAGTTTATGCTTCTGTAAATGATCGCATAAAATTAATAAAGACACTTACCATTGCAAAAAGCGCCATTCGTCATAACATGGCAAAAGATTTACCAAAAATGCAAGTTGAAACTTGTATCATCTGGGGTAAAAATGATAAAGTAACTCCACCGGACGTAGCCGAAGAGTTTAACAAATTACTTCCCAACTCTTCTTTATATTGGATTGACAAATGTGGACATGCTGCCATGATGGAACACCCAGAAGAGTTTAATAAAATCCTTGAAGAATGGTTGAAAAAAACCAATTTATAATAAACACTTTCGAATTTGAGGAGGTTTTAGAAATAGTATAGATATGAAAATAAATACCGCCGAATTTATAATCAGTAATTCAGATGTTAGCAAATGTCCTAAGGACTTCTTGCCTGAATATGCTTTTATAGGAAGATCAAACGTAGGAAAGTCTTCTTTGATCAACATGTTGACCAATCATAAAAACTTAGCAAAAACTTCTGGTCGTCCTGGAAAAACACAATTGATAAATCATTTCCTGATTAACAACAATTGGTTCCTTGTCGACTTACCAGGGTATGGTTATGCTAAAGTTTCTAAAAAAACAAAATCTGTTTTCCAACAGTTCATCACCGATTACTTTGAAACGCGCGAACAATTAGTTTGTGCCTTTGTATTAATCGATATTCGTCATGAAGCCCAAGCTATCGATATTGAATTTATGTCATATATGGGTGAAAGCGAAATTCCGTTTTGCATTATTTTTACGAAAGCCGATAAAATAAGTAAAACAAAAATTGATTCTCATATCGCTGCTTACAAAAAGAAAATGTTTGCCAATAACTGGGCCGAAATGCCTCATTATTTTGTAACATCTGCAACGGAATCTATTGGTAAAGATGCTGTTTTAGATTACATTGACGGAGTAAACCAAGAGGTATTTAAAAACAATAGCCAGTTTTAAATATTCTCTTTTCAGAGATAAAAAAAATCCCAAAATTAAAATTTTTGGGATTTTTTTGTTTGTTCTACTTATGACTTTTTCAATTCTAATTTCTCTGCAAAATAATCACAGAAATCTTTCATTGTATCTGACATTTTCTCATCGTCTGTAGCGCGCTTAAACGTATCTGCCATTGCTACTAAAGTTTGATGAAAGAAAATTTTCATTTCATCTACCGGCATATCTTTTGTCCATAAATCAATACGCATAGTTTCCTGCACTTTACTATCCCAAATAGAAAGCATAATTGCTTTTGCATCTTGAGCTTCGACTCCTCCATCTTTTGCAGACCATTTTAATTTTTCTGGTACTCGATTCTCATCTAACTCTATAAGGAATTTAATTTCTGAGGTTTGTTTATTATCTGACATTACTTCTTAGGTTTATATTTTGACTTTTCAAAAATTTCTTTTGCGTTGGTTTTTAACAATTCTTCTATTGACACATCGTTGTTCTTCATATACGAACGTACAATTTGCCATCCAATCCAGGTTCCAACGCGTCCTGGTGATTCGTTATCTATTTCGAGGTAAAACTTAGAAAATGGTGCTGTATTTATAAATCGTGATGTAAGTTTTGCATCATCACTATACAACATCTCTTTTTCTATAAAATAGCGCCACATATAGCCTTCATTTTCCTCACACCATTTAATATGTTCTGGTGTATATCCTATTTTATCCGCATCGGTATAATCAGGCAAAAGTAAATCTTTTAAATACAATTGCTTTCCATAATACACCATTTTGCTTATCAAATTCTTATCTGTGATTGGCGAAATTTTCTTTAGTGAGAAACTAGAAACTACATCTGGCATAATTTGCTTCTCTTCAAAATTCTCCTTTATATAATTCGGAAATTGATAAAACTTATGTTCTTTCCCTAAATACAATTCAAGTGCAACAATAACCAAACTATCCGCATAAATCGCTTTATTATTATAATCCATTTCGGATATTATAGTAATTACTTTCGGTGTTTTTGTTTTAGGAAAATAATACTCTATATGCTGAAACAAACTATTGAATTCTTTACGAACTGGCTCAAAGTCTCCATACTTCTTCTGAACTTCAGCATACAACTCTCTCCAAAGCGGGTTTTGCATTTTTTCTAACCATACCGAGTCATCATTACCTGCTGGAAAGAAAAAAGGGTATTCTTTTTTTATTTTAGCTAAATCTTTGGGCTGGGTCTCAAAAAACACTTTATCAAAACGCTCCACTTTAATATCTACTGGAATTTCTTCTACTGCTTTTTCAATTTTGCTTTTTTTATCACATGACAAAAAAAAGACACATAGAGCGATAGCAAACCGATATATTTTCATTTTATTTTAATTAAGTTTGTGTTGCAAATTCTATTAAGTAATGACTACTTAAATATAATTGTGCAAATATACATTCCTGTATTTTAAAACTTAAACTATTATGGCTAAAAAAAGCACTATTCAAACAGAAAAAGTAAATACCTACATTGTAGAGTGGTTAAAAGATTATGCCACCAATGCTAAAGTGAATGGTTTTATTATAGGAATTTCTGGTGGTGTCGACTCTGCTGTAACCTCAACATTATGTGCTCAAACTGGATTAAAACTTTTATGTGTAGAAATGCCTATACACCAAGCTCCAAATCAAGTTTCCAGAGGAAAAGAACATATTGATCAATTAAAAAAACGCTTCCCAAATGTTTCCAATATAGAAACGGATTTAACAAGTACATTTGAAGCTTTTAAAGCGGCAACTCCTGATGATGCCGATATTGCAAAGGTTAATCTATCATTAGCCAACACTCGTGCTCGCTTGCGCATGACTAGCCTATACTATTTAGCAGGCATTTACGGTTTATTAGTTGTTGGAACAGGAAACAAAGTTGAAGATTTTGGAGTAGGTTTTTATACAAAATACGGAGATGGTGGCGTAGATTTGAGTCCAATTGCCGATTTAATGAAATCTGATGTGTACGCTTTAGGGGAATTTCTTAAAATTCCGGACTCAATTTTAACAGCTGCCCCTACTGATGGTTTATTTGGAGATGACAGAACTGATGAAGATCAATTGGGTGCAAGTTACGATGAATTAGAATGGGCAATGTTAGCAGATGAGCTAGGAAAATCAGCTACTGACTTCACAGGAAGAGAAAAAATTGTTTTCGAAATATACAAGAAATTAAACACAGCCAACCAGCACAAAATGAACCCTATACCCGTGTGTTCTTTACCTAAAAAGTTAAAATAATCATTTTTATGTTGATTTGCAATAAATTACAGAATTTATTTATTAATTTTACAATTCCAAAAAAAAATGAACAATTCTTAAAAAGGTAAAACTATGATTAAAGTATGTTTAGCAGACAACCACCCTGTGACGCACTTTGGCGTTAAGTCGTATTTTAAAGACCATGATGATATTTCAATCGTGGCAAATGTAGGTAACTTTACGATGGTAAAAGACATTCTTCAAACTAAAGACATTGATATTCTTATCCTTGATTTAGAATTAGAAGGTCTTGCAAGTATTTTTGAAGTGAAGTCTATTCTTAAAAATTTTCCTAAAACGAAAATTATCATCTTCAGTAATCTTTCTGAACAAATGTATGCTCCAAATGCCATAAAAGCTGGTGTTTCTGGTTACATTCACAAAACAGAAAAATTAGAAACTCTGGGGATTTCGATTATCAAAGTACACGAAGGGAAAATTATCATCAATGAAACCGTACGTAAAAACATGGCATTGATTGCAAAACAAAGCAAAAGTGAACGTTTATACCGAAAACTATCAAACAGAGAAATTGAGGTATTACGCTACTTAAGCGATGGTAAGAAAAACAATGAGATTTCTAAAATTTTAAATCTTAACGAAAAAACAATTAGTACTTACAAATTAAGATTACTAACGAAATTAAACGTTACTAATTTAGTTGACTTAGTTAATAAAGCTAAGACATTAGAAATTATTTAAGTATGGTAACGAGACATCACTCTTCCTAATTTTCTTGAAAAAGAATTAATTAATTTTGAGTAGTCCATAACCATCATCAAAAGCTCCATATTATCTTCCTTAGGGTCTGATACTATGGAGCTTTTTAGTTCTTCAATGATCTTATCCACCAAAAACCAACGCATTGACATAATGGTTTCAGTAACATATTGGCTTATTGTTTCTGATTTCCCTTTGGTAAAAATATTCTGTCCTTCCCAATCATGAAGACTCACTTTTTCATCTTCCATTAAAATATCTGTTACCTCCTGAGCAAAATCAGGCTCTAAACGCATCAAATATTGCTCTAGATTAAACTTTTCATTCTGAAGATAAAAGTCAGTTAGATTTTTAAAAATAGCTCTAAACAATTCATTCGATAATTCTACCTCATCCTCTTGCAAACTCAAGTAGATTCTTTGATATACTTTATATTCTTTTTTTCAGTAACAAGTTCAATCTCTCCTTCATCATTTGTTTTCATGAAGACGTCTTCAAACACTTCTACTTTATCTCCATAAAGCAATAAGATCTCAATAACTTTTCGTTCTAAATCATATAAAATATCAACTTTTTCTGCCTGTTGTGGTTCAAAATATCCTGGTTCTCCTGGATAATCCTCAGGTGGTCCGTTTCTTGGATCTTCTGGATCTCCTCCTGAATACCCTGTATTTTGAGGTTTTTGGTTTCTATAAACTTCAAAAGGTTTATGTTCCTGCTTTTGCTTTTTACTAACCTCTGCAATATCTTTTTGAATCAGCTGTGCCAAAGTACTCACAAGCACCTGCTCTGAAATATCCATAATTCGTGCACATTCCTGAACATAAACCTCACGCTGAATTCTATCTGGAATTTTAGAAATACTCGTAACCATATCCCGAATCAAATCGGCTTTCTTTATAGGGTCATTTTTAGCCTCATCCATTAATAACGAAGCCTTAAACTGAATGAAGTCTTTAGCATTCTCCTCTAAGTATTTAACTAAATCTTCATATGAAGTTTTTCTAGCAAAACTGTCTGGATCATCACCATCAGGAAAAGTACACACTCTTACATTCATCCCTTCTTCAAGAATCAAATCGATTCCTCGAATAGAAGCTCGTAATCCTGCAGCATCTCCATCAAAAAGCACAGTGATATTTTTTGTCAACCTGTTTACCAATCGAATTTGATCAGGTGTCAATGCAGTTCCCGAAGAAGCAACAACATTTTCTATTCCTGCTTGATTAAACTGGATTACATCGGTATATCCTTCCACTAAAAAACAGTTATCTTGTTTTGCAATAGATTGCTTAGCTTGAAAAATACCATATAATACTTTACTCTTATGGTAAAGATCACTCTCGGGTGAGTTTAAATATTTTGCTGCTTTTTTATCATTCGTAAGGATTCGACCTCCAAAACCTAAAACACGTCCCGACATACTTTGTATCGGAAACATAACCCTTCCTTTAAATCTATCAAATGGGCGATCCTCTTTTGGAATTGTCAATCCGGTACTTTGCAAGAACTCTAATTTATACCCTTGCCCAAGTGCTTCTTTAGTAAAAGCGTCCCAAGTTTCAGGAGAATATCCTAATTCGAATTTTTTAATTGTCTCGTTAGTAAAACCTCTTTCTTTAAAATATGAATACCCTATTGCCTGGCCTTCATCTGTATTTAAAAGAACATTATGAAAATATTTTTTGGCAAATTCTGACACTAGATACATGCTCTCACGAACATCAGTTATGGCTTTTTCTGCCTCTGATTGCTCTGTTTCTTCAATCTCAATATTATATTTTCTAGCCAAATAACGAATGGCTTCAGGATATGTAAATTGGGAATGTTCCATAAGAAACTTAACTGAATTCCCTCCTTTTCCAGTACTAAAATCTTTCCAAATTCCTTTTACTGGCGATACCATAAACGACGGAGATCGCTCATCTGAGAATGGACTCAAACCCTTAAAATTACTTCCTGCTCGTTTTAAATTAACAAAATCGCCAATTACCTCCTCTACTCGAGCAGTTTCAAAAACGGTGTCTATGGTATTTTGTGAAATCAAAACGTATTTATTTTTTAAAGATTGAAGCCTGTAAAATTACACAAATCAAACTTCATATTTGAATTATATGAAACAAAAAAAGCACTCCTTCCGAAGTGCTTCATTACTAAAAAACTAACTCAATTTATTAATTTAAATCAAAACGCAATCCTAATGAAACATTGTTTTGCTTAATTTCATTATCAGCAAATAAAGGATTCAAATCATATTTTAAATACAAACTCATCTCTCTATACCCCACATATGTACTTAATCCGTAAATGAAATTATTTACGTTATAATCGCCTTTAGAAATTACTTTATCCTTTATATCGTCTTGATCGTATTTCAGAATTTGTTTTGACTTAACATTGATTCCTGCATAACCTCCAATTCCAAAACGGAAACTTTTATGTGTTCTAAAATAGGTTTTCCCGTTATCTGTCTTACTTCCAGAAAAATCAAATTCTAAGTGTAGTGGCACCACTAAATAAACATTTCTAAAACGAGATTCATCTAAATTTACCGGATTAACTTCTAAAACTGTTTGCTTTCCATCTACCACAAAATTACGATTCTCAGTAGGTCGAAGATTATTATACATCAATGACAATCCATATTTAGCATGCAATAAATTATGATCTTTCAAGATTCTTGAATTAAATGTAAAACCCCATTCGTAAAAATGCGATCCCATAAATTTATAATCTGAGTTTTTTAAGCTACCATCTGTTACCAAATTATTTAATCCGGTTGCAAAAACAAATTGCGATGTAGTTCTTTTTTCTCTACAAATCGAATCTTTCTCTTTTCCACATCTATTAAATTTAAAACTAATCTTATACGTTTTTGTAGAATCTTTTTCTTTTATTTTTCCATCTACTTTTTGTTGTACTAAATCATTTAATTCATTTTGAGCAACTGTAACTTTTTGTTCGATTATAATTGCTCTTGCTTCTGCTAATTGCTTTTTCTTTTTATCTGCCTCTTCTTTTGTAATTTTCCCTTCTGAAAGTTGCACATTCACAACTTCAACTTCTTCCTTAAGAGCCGCTTTTTCTTCCTTAGTTACTTTCTCTATATTATTAGCAATCAGTTTCGCTCTCGATTCGAATGTTTCCTGACCTATCATTTTACTAACAAACAAAAATAAGATTAGGACTAAGTAAATGGTAAAATTTCTCATGATGATTTTTTTTAAGATTGATTGATGATGATTTTTAATTTAAATGATTTTAATTCATACCGAAGCTTATTCTTCCACATTTCTGTTTGCTAAAGCTACTTTTACAGTTTGGTAATTTTTATTAACTTTATTAATTACTTTTTCTCTAAATGAAAGTTCTAACTCCCCATCGACTTGTGAGAGCAAATCGTTAGCATTTATCTTCACTTTGTTTTTTTGCTGAACTCCTTTATCCATTGCTAATGTTTTTTCTGCTGAAATTAACAATTGATCAACTGTTGCATTTTTTGAATTATCTGCGATTGCCGTTTGATTGATTTTTGATTCTGTTTTTTGATTGTTTTTCCAATTCTCTTTATTGGATTCTTTGATGATTGAATACTCCGCTACTTGATTGTGATTTGCTTTATTATACTTTTCTTTTTTTTCTTCAAATACTTTCTCTGTTTCTTTTAGCACCACTGCCTCAGTATTTAAAGATTTTAAAATTATTTTGTCGTGATTACTATTAACTGTCGCTACAGAATCTATTGGTTGCTCCTCTTTAGTAACTACAGTATTGTTTAAATCTTTATTAGAGATCTCTTTTTGACTCAAATAAACCGTACCTATCAATAAAAAACCTATAAAACCTGCAGCAACATACATCCAACTATATTTTCGCTTTGGCTTAGCTTCTTCAGCAACATTCAACATCGCATCCAATCGATCCCAAGCCTTATCACTTGGATTAATCTCTCTTGCATTTAGTTTTTCACGAAACTCTTTTTCTAACTTATTCGGTTCCATTTTCTTGTCTTTTTAATGTAATTATTTGCTTTTGCAGCATTTTACGGGCATGCGATAATTGTGATTTTGATGTTCCTTCATTAATGCCTAACATTGTCGCAATTTCGTTATGCTTATACCCTTCGATAGCATATAAATTAAAAACCATCTTATAGCCATCTGGCAACCCATCTATTAAAAACTGAATTTGATCTGTTGATAATTGACTTTCAATACCATTAAAGCTTTCTTCGGTATAATTCTCATCTTCTACAAACTTTATTTTTTTTTGAACTCGTAAATACGAAATACATTCATTAACCATTATTCTTCGAATCCATCCTTCAAAACTTCCTTTATTTTCAAATCTTTTAAGATTCGTAAAAACTTTCATAAATGAGGTAATCATTACATCTTCGGCTAATTGAACATCTTTAATATACTGTCGGCAAACACTTAGCATTTTTGAAGAAAACTTACTGTATATAAGCTGTTGTGCCTGTCGATTATTATCGATTGCCAACTGAATAATTTCAGTTTCTTCTTGATGTAAATGGATTACTTTCATAAAAACGTAATAGAAATTTCAAAAAAAATGATTCGGTAAAAATTAACTCAAATAATAGTATTATAAATGTCTGCTTAAAATCAAACCGACTTCTATTAGCATAGACGCTTTACGATTAAAAAAGGTTGCATGAGGACGAAAAAAAATAACAATTAAAATATCTAGCAATCAAGAAAACACAATTAAATAACTAAAATACAGCTATTTAAAACATAAAAAAGCATGTAAATTATTTATTATTTTTTTCTTTCAATAACATAGTTCACCATCAAAGTCAAGGCTGCTTTGAAATCTGAATCTGAATAATTATTAAGTAAAGCGAGTGCTTCTTGCTGAAATTCTACCATTTTATTTTCGGCGTAAGCCAAACCATTGTTATCTTTTACAAAAGCAATAACTTCTTTTACTCGCTTTTTGTCTTTATTATGGTTTTTGATAGAATTTATAAGCCAGCTTTTTTCTTTTGAAGTACAATTGTTCAGAACATGAATTAAAGGCAAAGTCATTTTTTGTTCTTTAATATCTATTCCTGTAGGTTTACCAATAGCTTCTTCGCTATAATCGAATAAGTCATCTTTTATCTGAAAAGCCATTCCTATAAGCTCTCCAAATTTTCGCATGTTCTCTACTTGAACTTCATCTTCAATAACCGATTTTGCGCCAAGTGCACAACAAGCTGCAATAAGTGTTGCTGTCTTTTTTCGGATGATTTCGTAATAAACATCCTCAGTAATATCAAGCCTTCTGGCTTTTTCTATTTGAAGTAATTCGCCTTCGCTCATTTCACGAACGGCAACAGATATTATTTTAAGTAAATCAAAATCACCATTATCTATAGAAAGTAATAATCCTTTAGAGAGTAAATAATCTCCAACCAAAACTGCTATTTTATTTTTCCAAAGTGCATTGATCGAGAAAAACCCACGACGGCGGTTACTATCATCAACAACATCATCATGAACCAAAGTTGCAGTATGAATTAATTCTATAACTGATGCTCCTCGATAAGTACGCTCGTTCACAATTCCCTCTGACACCATTTTTGCTGTCAAGAAAACAAACATAGGACGCATTTGTTTTCCTTTTCTATTTACAATATAATAGGTAATTCTGTTGAGCAAAGCCACCTTTGAAGTCATCGATTCATGGAACTTTTTTTCAAAAAGTTCCATCTCGCTAAAGATGGGCTGTTTTATTTGAGAAGTAATATTCATTTCGATTCCAAATATACTATTTTAAATAAAAAAACGTTGTGTATTTTATAGAAGTATATCAACATTTAGAACTTTTTATACACTATCTACATTCAAGTGAACCTTATTTACTCGAAAGCTCAATATTAGCTTAAGTCTAATTGTCTCGTTACTATTTTATTCTCCCCTTCATAAAATAGCATTAACTCAATAATCTACAATATAATCTCCACTCTAATTTAATTCATTAATTACAAGAAATCTAAATTACTTATTATGAAAACAAAGATTTTATTATTGGGAGTCATTACAACTTTTTCGTTTTTTATTAGTTGTAATTCAGATGAAACAAGACAAGATGTTTCTTCGAAAACTATTTCAAACGATGAAATAGCTACAAATTCAAAAATTGATGCATCAATTGATGATGTTTCAAATATTGCAGAAGACCAATTTGGTGCACAACAAAATAGTTCAAGAAAAGCAACTGGTACTATTAAAAGCTTTTTACCCGAATGTGCCATCATTACAACTGTATTAACAAATAATACATGGACAAGAACTATCGATTTTGGTACTGAAGGTTGTGCGTTATCTAACGGAAATATACTGAAAGGAAAAATCATCATTTCGTTTACAAATGATTTCTCTAGTTCTGAACATACTATTGCGTACAGTTTTGAAAATTTTTACCATAATAGCAATAAAATCGATGGTAGCAAAAGTATAATCCTCACACAAAAAGCAACTGATTTATTAGCAACTGTCCATCCTGTATCTACTTCAACTATAGATATGACAATTACATTTGGAGATGGAAAAATTTACAAAAGAACTGGTACTTTAACAAAAGAAATGACTGCTGGTTTTGATACCTGGTCTAATTGGGATGATAATATTTTTATTATTACTGGAACTGGAGAAACTACATTCCCTAATGGCGATAAAATTTCGACCGAAATCATACTCCCATTAGAGTTTTCTATGGCTTGCAAAAAAACATTCCCTCTAAAAGGCTCTATCTCTATTACCAAAAATGAAGCTAAGGCTTTAATTGATTTTGGAAATGGTACATGCGATGACCTTGCAATTGTTACAAGAGATGGTGTTTCAGAAGAAATTCATTTAAAAAAATAACAACTCTTTTTATCAAAAAAAAAGCATTAAAAACGAGTAATAATCCCGTCTTTAATGCTTTTAATTTTATATTTAATTTTATTTAAACTTCAGCTTCTTTATTCGCCAATTGTCCACAAGCAGCATCAATATCCTTTCCTCTGCTTCGACGTACTTTTACTACAACTCCAATATTTTCAAGTGCTTTTATGTATGCATTAATTGATTCTTCTGAAGCTTGTTGAAACTCTCCGTCATCAATTGGATTATATTCGATTAAATTAACTTTACATGGCACGTATTTACAAAACTTCACTAAAGCATCAACTGATGCTTTATCATCATTAATTCCTTTCCATACTACATACTCATATGAAACTTTACATTTAGTCTTTCTGTACCAATACTCTAATGACTCACGTAAATCAGCTAAAGGAAAATTTTTGCTAAAAGGCATAATTCTGGAACGAATTTCATCGATTGCCGAATGTAATGAAACTGCTAATTTGAATTTAACATCATCATCCGCCATTTTTTTAATCATTTTTGGTATCCCCGATGTTGACACCATAATACGTTTTGGCGACATTCCTAAACCTTCTGTAGAAGTTATCATATCAATAGCCTTCATAACATTGTTATAGTTCATAAGCGGTTCTCCCATACCCATAAAAACAATATTCGACAACGGATGATTATAATACAAACGACTCTCTTTATCTATAGCAATTACTTGATCGTAAATTTCAGCAGGTTCTAGATTACGCATTCTTTTTAATCTTGCCGTTGCACAAAAATTACAATCCAAGCTACATCCTACTTGACTAGATACACAAGCCGTAGTTCTTGTTTGAGTAGGAATTAAAACCGACTCTACAACTAATCCGTCATGTAATCGAACGGCATTCTTTACTGTACCATCACTACTGCGTTGCATTGTATCAACCTTAATATGATTGATAACAAAATTATCCTCAAGCATAGAACGTGTTGCTTTTGCAACATTCGTCATATCATCAAAACTATGTGCTCCTTTACTCCATAACCATTCGTAAACTTGATTACCACGAAATGCTTTGTCATTATTTGTGACAAAAAATTCGCGTAATTCTTCTTTTGATAAGGCTCGTATGTCTTTTTTCTCCATTTGCATGCTGCAAATTTAATGACTTTTGTTGTTTTTTAATGTTTTTTAAATGCATTCTTGCTAAAAAGTACAATTTCATGAAATTTTTTTTATGAAAATTTCAATCGTTATATACCGTGCAAAAGCCTATAAACACTCACTTTTTGTCATTTAAACTAAAAAATATTTTTTAACTGAAATTCACATTTAAAATTTCGAATAAAAAATAAACAGACAGTTCTTACAATTAAACCACAACGAACTAACAAACACTATTTTACAAAACGACATTTTATTACTAATTGCGCCTTATTTTAATAAGCTATCCTACTCACTATTAATATAACACTTTAATAAAGTTTTAACAATGATTATTATCATGCTTTTTGCTATGCATGCATAGTAAATTTGATAAAAAGAAATTAAGAATTGCTTGTGAAGTCAATGTATACGATAGCTTCCATACAAAGTCTTATTAATGATTAACGAATAAATTAATAAAAATGAAAACAATTAAATCTATTTTTCTAACTGTAGCTTGCTTAGCAATGACAACATACATGAGTGCACAAAAAAACTATACTGTAGATGCAAAATCAACTTTTTCAGTGGCAGGAACATCTACTATGCATGATTGGGAAATGAAATCAAATTCTGGAACTGGTACAGGAAATTTAACTGTTACTGATGCTAAACTAACAGACATTCACAACCTAACCATTACTCTTTTGGCAGAAAGCATAAAAAGTCACAAAACAAGTATGGATAAGGTAGCTTACGAAACTTTAAATACCAAAACCCACAAAAACATTAAATACGTTTTAAAATCTGCCGAAAAAGTAAATGAAACGACTTGGAACTTAACAGGAACATACACAATAGCAGGAGTTAGCAAAGATTTTAAAACTCAGGTAAAAACTACCGTTAACAATGGAGTTGTAACCCTTCAAGGATCTAATAAAATAACGTTTGCTGATTTCGGAATGACTCCTCCAAAAGCATTACTTGGAACCATCAAAACAGGAAAAGACCTTACATTAAATTTCAATATCATTTTAAAATAAATACCACATGAAAAAAATCTATCTCATAGCTACAGTTTTATTAGGAATGGCTACAGCAACGGCCCAAGTTGGATTTGGGCAGATTCAGAATCAAATTTCACGAGACAAAAACGGAATAAATCAATTTGACGTAAAAAAAGATACAGTTCAATACAAAGGACTAAGTATAGATATAGGGGCGGCATTTGCATTACAATTCCAAGGGGTAAATTCTTTTAACGGACAAGAAAATCTGCCTGCTCCAATTTCTGGCTACAGATTAAATAATCTTGAAAACAATTTTAACCTCCCCACTGCTAACTTTACAATTGGCGCACAATTATTTGATGGGGTACGTGTAAATCTAGACGTTTATCTTGCTTCTAGACACCATCATGAGACTTGGGTAAAAGGAGGATATTTACAAATTGACAAATTAGATTTCATTAAAAAAGATTTCTTAGCAGATTTCATGAAATATACTACTATTAAAATTGGTCAAATGGAGAACAACTACGGTGATGCTCACTTTAGAAGATCTGACAATGGTAATGCGCTAATGAATCCTTTTATCGGGAATAATATTATGGATGCCTTTATTACAGAAATGGGTGCCGAACTTTACTATAACCGAAGCGGTTTTGTAGGTATGATTGGAGTTACAAACTCTAAACTAGACCAAGATGTTAAAGAAGTAAAACAAGCTAGTCCTACGCATAATACAACTGTTAGCCCTACTATCTTGGCAAAAATTGGTTTCGACAAACAACTTGATCCAGATTTAAGAATAAGATTAACAGGATCTTTATATCACACTGCAAATTCAAGTGGAAACTTATACGCATCTGATAGAGCAGGAAGCCGTTTTTATGGTGTAATGAGTCACAGTGATTATACTGGTGCCAATGGAGCTCCCGTTGCAGACAACTTTGACCCAACTGCTAATAAAGACACTGGACGTTTTAATCCTGGATACGGAAACTGGGCAACATCATACATGATTAACCCGTTTGTAAAATATAAAGGATTTGAATTCTTTGGTACATTAGAATTTACTTCTGGTGGAGATGCAAAAGGTGTTGAAACTTCACGTTCAGTAAACCAATATGCAGGAGATATAGTATACCGATTTGGTACAAACGAAAACCTTTTTGTTGGAGCAAAATACAACTTAGTTGATGGTAAATTAAGAAACTCTGATGCAGAAGCTGTTAACATAACAAGATTTGAAACTAGTGCTGGTTGGTTTATGACTAAAAACATTTTAGCAAAAATTGGTTATGTAGATCAACGCTACAAAAATTACAGTCAATTTAATGCTGCTGGAAATCCAAATGATTTATACAAAGGAAAGTTTAACGGTGTAATGTTTGAAGCTGTTATTACTTTCTAACTTACTCAATGAAAAATTTACTTACAATTGGATTGTTGGGTTTAGCATTATTCCTTTGTTTAGGAAGTGCTAAGCCCACTTTTTTCCCTGACGATTCAATTTTAATTATTAATAAAATTGAAATTAAGATTAGCGGAAAATCAACTGTTGGCGATTATAACTGTGGTAACTCATTAATCAAAAAAGACAGTATCTTTTTAAACTTAAATAAAAAAAATAGTATTTCAGCAGAAATTCCAATGTCTAAATTTGATTGTAGAAACAAAATAATGACCAAGGATTTGCAAGCTACAGTAAAAACAAAAATATACCCCAGTAGCTATGTAACCTTATCTGAAATTAAACCTTGTGGCAAAAACTACAAATGCAATCTTACTTTTTTAATAACAGACAAAACGCTTAAATACAAAGACTTTATATTAAATACCACTGGTAATAAAATCCAAGGAACCTTCAATTTGAATTTTTCTGATATTGGTCTTGAACCTCCTGTAAAGATGGCCGGACTGATAAAAGTAAAAGATCAAATAACAATAGACTTTAGTTTATATAAAAACTAATTACACAGCTTTAAAAAAACTTTTCATACAATAATCTAAAATTTGAAAGTTTGGTACAAGAATTGTATTTACACTCAAAAGAAAGATAGTCCTACAAAAAAATGTAATGTCTCATTTTTTTATGTAAATTGTTCTTTCTTAAAACCATATACTTAACATTATATCAACCCAAAAAAATTATTAATTATGAAAAAACAAATTTTAAGCTTAGCAGTTATCGCTTTATTAGCATTCGGAGTACAATCTTGCGAAAAGAAAGAACCAAAACCTACTGAAGACGAATTAACAATTGGAAATAAAGTAGACTCTTTAGCTACTGACATCGATGAAGTAAAAGACACGGCAGTAACTAAAATAGAAGATGCTGCTAAAGATGTAAAAGACGCTACTAAAAAAGCTGCTGAAGATGTAAAAAATGCTACAGAAAAAGGAGCCAAAAAAGTAGAAGAAGCTGCAAAAGTTGCAAAAGACGGAACTGTGAAAACAGCAAAAGAAGTTAATGATGCTTTAAAAAAATAGTTTTCATTTTACATGAAAATTAAAACCATTCGCCAACGCGAATGGTTTTTTTATGCAAATAAGTAAAGCAGATATTTTGTATTTTTGTATTTCATTTTTAGACTATACAACAATGCATTTTATATCACAAGAACTAGAAGACTACATAGAACAGCACTCTGAAAAAGAACCAGAATTACTAGCTCGTTTAAACAAAGAAACCTACCAAAAAATTCTATTACCACGTATGTTAAGTGGTCATTTTCAAGGTCGCGTTTTAAGCATGTTATCTAAATTAATCCGACCAGTAAATATTCTTGAAATTGGCACTTATACCGGTTATGCTGCCTTGTGCTTATGCGAAGGAATGCAAGTAAATGGACAACTACATACAATTGACATCAAAGAAGAATTAATCGATTTTCAACGAAAATATTTTGACCAATCTCCTTGGGGAAAACAAATTTTTCAGCACCTAGGAGAGGCAACAACTATCATCCCTACAATTGATGTAAAATTTGATTTAGTATTTATTGATGCTGATAAAGAGAACTATCTTAATTACTATGAAATGATAGTTCCAAAAATGAATAAAGGGGGTATCATTTTATCTGATAATGTTTTATGGAGTGGTAAGGTCTTAGAACCACTACATCCAAATGATATTAGCACAAAAATCCTTTTAGAGTACAACCTGCTTTTAAAAAATGATCCAAGAGTAGAAACAGTTTTACTACCTATTCGAGATGGATTAACAGTGAGTAGAGTTCTTTAAAAAATCTGATAAAGCAATCATATTGAAATTGATTTTAAAATGAAATACACAAACGAAATAGACACTGAAGGGTTTATAATTATTGATGCTATCTATAACGAAAATGAAATTGAAAAACTGACCTCAATAATTGAAAGTGTTACAGAAGATAAAGCAGGAAAAACAACCTTTAGAAAATCTGAAGATTTATTTGCTATAAGACAATTTCATAAAGAAATCCCAGAAGCATTAGACTCTATTTTTAATCAGAATTTAAAGAACATCATCAAATCTAACTTTGGCGAAGATTATTTTATAACTAAATCAATCTATTTTGACAAGCCAGAAAAATCAAATTGGTTTGTTGCGTATCATCAAGACTTAACAATCTCGGTAGATAAAAAAATAGATGTAGAAAGTTTTGAAAACTGGACTACTAAACAAGATCAGTTTGCTGTGCAACCTCCGAAAGATATTCTTGAGAAAAATTTCACGATAAGGATTCATATAGACAAAACGACTAAAGATAATGGTGCTTTAAAAGTAATTAATAATTCACATTCTAAAGGAATTTATAGAGTCGAGAATATGGACTTTAAAAATGAAAAAGAAACAGTTTGTGAAGTCGAAAAAGGGGGAATAAATTATGAAACCATTACTTTTTCATGCTTCTAATAAGACTACAAATAACGAAAGAAGAAGAGTTATTCATATTGAATTCAGCAACATTGAGCTCCCGAATGGATTAGATTGGAGCGAAAGAACCAATATTAATTAGAAATCATATCAATAATTCTTAGCACTTCTAGCCCAGATGGAAACGGTATCCTTTTCCTGACTTCTTTAGTCAGGAAAAGATAAAGTGTACAGCTGGAAAATGCTCCAAAAATTTAAACCGGAAAATACTTTACTTTTGCTTTCTGGTATATCTTATAGATTAAAAATCCCATTATTACTCCTACTGAATATCCACAAAGAATATCTAATGGATAATGCAAGCCTAAGTAAATACGGCTGTAAGCAAAAATTAATGGCCATAAGAATAGAAATCCAAAATATTTAAAGTGCTTGTTAAGTGCTAAATATAAAAAGGTTGCTGCCGCCATCGAATTGGCTGCATGTCCTGAGAAAAAGCTGAATGATTGTCGAGATTGTACAATTCGAATAAACGATTTGATGTCAGGATTGTTGCAAGGTCTTAAACGTTGTACGCTATATTTAACTGCATTGGTTAATTGATCAGTACAAGCTATTAGAATTGCTATAAACAAGAGCAAAAACAAGGTTTGTTTTGTCCCTATTTTTTTATAGATAAGATAAAGTAATAGTAAAAAGAGTGGAGCCCAATTCAATTGATTGGTAATTACCAACCAAAGTTTATCGTAAGATTCTGAACCTAATCCGTTAAGAAATACAAATAGATTTACATCGAATTCTTGTAATTTTTCAAGCATTATAACTGACGTTTTATAGGTCCTGTAATGGAGTCAATATCTTCTTTTGTTTTTTCAAATTGCGTGGTAGCATCTCCTAATAAATTAGTTTTAGCCTTCTCTATTTCAGAATTTATGTTACCTGTCATATCATCCAAGGTTTTTGCATCAAAGCCATTAGCCTCTGCTCCTTTTTGAATTTCGCTTTTAATATCATTAGTCGCATTTTTAAGTTGCGCCATTGCTTTACCCATTGTACGAGCTATTTCTGGCACTTTATCTGAGCCAAAAAGCATAAGCACTACAAATAATATGAAAACTAATTCTCCTCCTCCTATACCAAACATATCTTTTTTATTTTATGTGCCACAAAGATATTAAATTTTGTAGCCTACCGCTTTAAAATTTACTTAAAAAAAAAGACTCATATGAACTGCCCCCAAAAAGTTAGACACTATTTGGGGGCATTTTTATGGAAAGAAAAGTCAAATACAATTATGAATTTAAACTTCGTTGTGTAGAGGAAGTTTTAAAAAGACATAACTCGGTTAAAGGCACAGCCAAAGCAAACAGCATAGCCGAGAGTAACCTTACATGCTGGATTAGTCGTTATAATGAATTTGGAATAAAAGGTCTTTTACCAAGACAAAAAAATAAAATTTATACTGCAGACTTTAAATTGAAAGTGATACAAACCATTCAAAATAAGTCTATATCTTTGGATGAAGCCTGCTTAATTTTCCAAATTCCAGCACAGTCCACAATAATAAGCTGGCAAAGAAGATATGCGAAAGATTACTTGGCAGGTTTAGAACTTAAATCACGAGGTAGACCAGCAGTTATGAATTTTAAGAGAAAACAACGAAAAACAGATAAACCTTTAAGCAGGGAAGAAGAGCTCTTAAAGGAGTTAGAGTATCTGCGCGCTGAGAACGAAATTCTAAAAAAGTTCAACGCCTTAGTTCAAGCCGAGCAAGCCAATCAAAACAAAAAGCTCAAACCATAATGGAATTAAGGCATAAGTATGATTTAGATCTTTTACTAAATTGTATGAACATGGTTAGAAGTACGTATTATTACTATGAAAAAAAAGGTCAGGTAATCGATAAATATCAAGAGATAAAAGAATTAATTAAAAAGATTTACAATTATCATAAGGGTAGATTGGGATATAGACGTATTACTCTATTAATCAAAAAAGAAGGTATTTTAATTAATCACAAAACAGTACTTCGATTGATGAAATTTTTAGGATTAAAAAGTTTAATCAGAATCAAGAAGTACAGATCATATAAAGGTGAACAGGGAAGAATAGTTCCCAATATATTACAACGTAATTTTAAGGCAGATAAACCTAATGAGAAATGGGCAACCGATGTGACTGAATTTAATGTTTCTGGCAATAAACTGTACTTATCGCCGATAATTGATCTGTTTAATGGAGAGATAATCAGCTATGAATTATCTCAAAGACCAGTGTTTAATCAAATCTCAACAATGCTTGAAAAAGCATTTGCAAAAATACCAGATAATACTAATTTAACTCTGCATTCTGACCAAGGCTGGCAGTATCAAATGAAACAATATCATTATTTATTAAAGAAAAAAGGAATTAAACAAAGTATGTCCAGAAAAGGGAATTGTCTTGACAATGCGGTTATTGAAAATTTCTTCGGAATATTAAAATCAGAACTGTTTTATCTTAAAAAATACAGTTCTATTAATCAATTGAAACAAGAGATTGTTGAGTATATAAATTATTATAATAATGACAGAATTAAACTTAATCTAAAAGGAATGAGCCCGATACAATACCGAGCTCATTATTTTCAAACTTAATTATTAATTTGTCTAAACTTTTGGGTGCAGTCTAATACGAGTCTCTTTTCCTTTTTTATTTAATCAAATTTTGATTTTACCTCTACTTTTGGCCATGCATTATTAGTTACATCTATATCTGCAGTAAGTAATTTTGGATCAATCTGAATGCTTTTTATAGCTTTTTCTGTTGCATATACTTTTTTGGCAGTATCGTTATTTTTTCTCCAAATTTGTGCTGGATATTTAAACTCCTCTTTTGTTTCATCTTCGTATGTAATTTCAACAAGAATAGGCATAATCATCCCGCCTGGCTTATTAAACTCAACTTCATAGAAATATTTTGGAGCTTTTAAATTTGCTTTTTCTTCTGCCGTAAATGTGTCTGCTACGTAATCTGATAATAATTTTACTTCATCAATTTTCAACGCCTTTTTATCAGATTTCTTTATTTCTTTATTTTCACCTTCAATTAAATATACAAAAGGTCCTTTTTCAAAACCAAAACGTCCTTTTTTAATCTTAGCATTTTTTAACTCAGGAGTCGCCGTTTCACTTACATAATATTGCTTTACATCTTTAATTCCGATATCCACAAAATCTGTTGAATAAAACCATCCTCTAAAAAACCAATCTAAATCGACTGCCGAAGCATCTTCCATTGTTCTAAAGAAATCTTCTGGTGTAGGGTGTTTAAACTTCCATCTGTTTGCGTATGTCTTAAATGCATAATCAAACAATTCTCTTCCCATAACTACTTCTCTTAAAATATTAAGACCAGTTGCTGGTTTTCCATATGCGTTATTTCCAAATTGGTGAATAGTTTCAGAGTTTGACATAATTGGCTCTAAAAACTTTTGATCTCCACTCATATAAGGTACAATATTTTTTGCTGGACCTCTTCTTGAAGGGAAATTAGGATCTAATTCTTGCTCTGCCAAGTATTCTAAAAAAGAGTTCAAACCTTCATCCATCCAACTCCACTGACGCTCATCGGAATTTACAATCATTGGAAAAAAGTTGTGCCCAACTTCGTGAATCACTACTCCAATCATTCCGTTTTTCATCTCTTTGCTCGTAACCCCATTTTCATCAGGACGTCCATAATTCCAACAAATCATAGGATATTCCATTCCTTGATCCTCTGCCGAAACCGAAACTGCTTTTGGATAAGGATAATCGAATGTATGTGAAGAGTAACTTTTTAATGTATGTGCCACTACTCTTGTTGATGTTTCTTCCCAAAGCGGATTTGCTTCTTTTGGATACACTGAAGCTGCCATAACAGTTTTAGCTCCAAGTTTTACAGCCATTGCATCGTAGATGAATTTCCTTGATGTTGCAATTCCGAAATCGCGTACATTTTTAGCACTAAATTTCCATGTTTTTTTCTTTTCAGAGAATCCTTTTTCTGCCACTTCTGCTTCTGCTTGCGTAACAATGATAACTGGTTTATCGTATGATTTTTGAGCTAGCTCATATCTTTTTACCTGCTCTGGAGTAAAAACTTCGCTTCTATTCATTAATTCTCCTGTAGCTTCCATCACGTGATCTGCAGGAACAGTAATATTTACATCGAAGTTACCAAAAGGCAAAGCAAACTCTCCGCCTCCCCAAAACTGCATATTCTGCCAACCTTCTACATCATTATAAACTGCCATTCTTGGGTAGAATTGTGCAATTACATATAATTTATTTCCATCTTTTTCGAACAATTCATATCCAGAACGTCCGCCGTCTTGTCTGTAATTATTGATATTGTACCACCACTTAATCGAGAATGAAATTTTTTCACCCGCTTTTAAAGGCGTAACTAAATTAATCCTCATCATAGTTTCATTAACTGTGTATGACATTGGATTTCCCTTAGCGTCTTTTACATAATCGATATTGAAACCTCGCTCTAATCCTTCTTTCAAATATTTATTAGAGAAACCAGATACTGGCAATACCTGGCTAATTTTTTCGCTCTCGGCTAATGTAGTTTGTGTGTTTTTTTTCGCTTGATTCTGATCTAATTGCACCCATAAATACTCTAGATTATCTGGCGAATTATTAGAATAAATAATTGTTTCTGAACCGGTTAATTTTGAATTTTTATCATCCAACTCAACATCTATCTTATAATCGGCTTGTTGCTGATAATACGCTGGACCTGGTGCCCCTGATGCTGTACGAAACATATTAGGAGTAGCCAATAAATCGTACATCTGACTAAATTTATTGGTATCATACTTTCCTTGTTGTCTTACATTTGTGGTACTTTTTTCCTGTGCAAAAAGGATGGCAGGAAAAAACAATAAAAATGAAATTCTTCTCATAACTGGTTTTTGGAGTTTTGTCAAGCTGTGAAAATAGCAATTAAAAGAATATTTATACCGATTTAATCATATTTTAACAATTCTTTCCTTGAAGATGCAGTAAAAAGTACACTTTTCTTGATTCCAAACACTGAAACATGTGTAATATTTTGCTGATCAGAATTCCAATCTACCAAAATTGTATTTGAAATCTCTAGTGTTTTAATTTTACTCACATCGCTTATTCTGGAGTAACAAACCAAAACATCATTTGCCTCTACTTCTTTTGACAAAAAAACAATTGGCTTTGACTGACCGTTTACTTTTACAATAAAATTCTCTGCTAAGTATTTTTTCAAAAGAGCAACGTCAGCTTCAGTTTCTTTTCCTGTGCCAATATTGGTTTTCATTTTGTATTTTTTCTCAACTCCATTATTTAGATCATCTATAAAAATACGGGAGGTAATTTGTAACATTTTTTTTTCGGGAGCATAATTTACTTGATAAACTCCAACATAAAATTTATGAAAAGAAAAAGCAGTACTCAAGACAAACAATATAAAAAGAACAGGAAAAACTATTCTTTTCTTCATCTATTTGTCATTTAACTTTTTAAATTCTTTACTCTTATTAACCAAAAAGTCCATCAACTGAAATTGATCTTGTGGTTTTAAATACTCTTTAGAATGAGCATCATTAGAGCAATACAACAAAAATAATTCAACCTCATCTTCCTTAAGATCTAAATCTTTTGCAAAAAACTTTGGACTAAAATGAAGTTTTACATATTCAGAAAAAGCGATATCACTAACATGATCTTCTTGAACATTATCTTTCTTCTTCTTCAACAATTTAGAAACATCTTTGAATATTCGAACAAAATCAGTTCCATATTTTATAGTCTGATCAGAATACATTGCAGAATTTTTAGCTGTAGATTGTTTATCATCCTCAAATTGCATATCAACATATTGTTGCGAACCTAATTGCAGTACTTTTACTTTTAGATCTTTTGGAATAACAACCTCTTTTAACTGATTATTTACCAAATCTAATTTAACCATGAATAACACTTGAGAACAATCTTTCTCTGTTAAAACAATTTTCTTAGACTGAAAAGCCAAACCTGAAAACAACAAAGTATCTTTTGGTTGTGCCATTATATCAAACAATCCATTTGCATTAATAAATGTTCTCACATTTGCATTAATATTGACTACATAACCATTTTCTATGGCGATAATATCATTTATTACTCGTCCATGTAATGGCTTTCTTACCATAGATTGTGCGAAACAAAGCTGACATAATAAACCTAAAACGAGTATTCCTATTCTATTTTTCATTCGATATAATTGTTAAATATTTCTGTGCCAGCCCTGTAATCAAAAACATACAAACTGTTTTATTCTTAGCGTTCAACGAATTTACAAACTCTGGATCATCTATGCAATAAAGTTGGAATCCTTTTATATGTTCAAGTGGAATTTTTAATCTTTGAGTGTAATAATTTTCTTCGAAAAGATATTCAATTTTCGAATACAAAATCTCTTTTTTCTCAACAACTGCTTCTTTTTTTAACATAGCAGTCCTACCAGATATTTTATTCAAAAGAGATTCTGTCATAGAAGACTTAGCCGTGTATAATTTTCGTTCGGCGGGTGTATATTTTTTTTGCCCATAAGGTATAATCCCTAAATTTTCTGCATTTATATTCGAAAACTCATTTATAACAACCTCTTTTAGCTCTATGTTTTTAGCTGTCATTTTAATCAACAACAAATCTAATTTTAAATCATTGGGTGTAATTCGTTTTCGAAGTGGCTCTAAATTTACTGCTGAAAAAACCAATACATCTCCTTCCTTTATATGTATAGAAAATTGTCCTTTATTATCTGAAATTGTTGTTTCCTGAGTTGTATTATTTACAATTGTTATAGCTTCAACCGAACTTGAATCGGCAGTAACTTTTCCTAAAATTTCTTTTGTGACAATAGTCTGCCCGAAACTTACCTGGAAGAATAAAGATAAAATAAATAAAAGTAAAATATTAATTATTTTCACAAGCTATGATTTCTTTATATTTAACTGCAAGTTCTCCTAATAAAAACTCCGTTGTGGTTTTGTTTTTGGTATTCAAAATCTTCGTAAAGCTTTCATTTTCTACAGCAAAATACTCAAACCCTTTTACGTAATCCAAAGGTATGCTTAGTGTTCGAACAAAATGATCTATAGTAAACATTTTTTCTAAAAGTTGCATGAAAATTTCTTTTTTCTCTACTGCTAATTCTTTTTCAAGCATTTTTGACCTTCCTGAAAACATATTCAGTAAGGGATCTAAAGCCACCGATGCCCCCAAGCCTACTGACGCATCTAAATCTGTCGCTCCTTTTAGTTTTCGCTCTGCAGGAGAATACGAACGTTGCCCTGCTGGAATTATCCCTAAGGCAACTGCATTTATATTATCGTATTTTTTTATAATAACTTCTCGCAGTTGATTCATCCCTACCTCTACCCTAACCACAAAATTTGTTGAAGCAAAATCCTCTCCCACTAAAACAATTCGTCGTTCCTTAAGCTGTACTGATGAAAAAATAAGTGTATCTCCTATTTCGGCCGGTATTGAAAATGATCCATCTGAATTTGTAAGTACGGAGGCTTCTGTCCTAAAATTCACAACATAAATCCCCTCTAAATCCATTATATTAGCATCTACTTTTCCTTTCAAAACAGTAGACATCTCTACCTGCGCCAAAAGATTATTGGCTAGTAAAATAAAAAAAACACATACCGCTTTGTTCATCAAATCATTATAAGGATAAGTTGTAAAAGTATCTTAATGTCTTCTAAATTTAATACTAATGACTTGGTAAAAATATGTTAATTAAAGCTTTATTTTACAGCTTTAAAATCTACAATTTAATACCTTTAACTTTATTAAAAACAACATAAACACTTATGAAAAGCATTATCATTGCCAGCACCTCTACGCTACACGGAGGCAGTTATTTAGACTATTTATTACCCGAATTAGAAGTGCATTTTAAAAACTGCGAATCTATTCTTTTTATCCCTTTTGCAAGACCTGGAGGAATCTCGCACGAGCAATATACTAAAACTGTTTCTGAAGCATTCAAAAAGATAAACATTAACGTAAAAGGAATTCATGAATTTGAAGATGCAACAGCCGCAATTAACAATGCCCAAGGGATTTTTACTGGTGGTGGAAATACTTTTTTACTAGTAACTCAACTGTACAAAAACAACATCATGACCACCCTTGCCGAAGCGGTTAAAAACGGAACACCTTATTTAGGAACAAGCGCTGGAAGTAATATTTGCGGTTTGTCAATGCAAACTACAAATGACATGCCTATCATTTACCCGCCAAGTTTTCAAACTTTAGGATTAATTCCGTTTAATTTAAATCCTCATTATTTAGATCCAGATTCTCAATCTAAACATATGGGCGAAACTCGCGAAACAAGAATAAAAGAATTCCACGCTTTTAATACTCTTCCTGTTTTAGGATTGCGTGAAGGAAGCTGGTTAGATGTAAAAGGAGATCAAATTATTTTGAAAGGGAATTTATCTGCTCGTCTTTTTAGACAAAACCAAGAGCCTGAAGAATTAGAACCTCAAACAGATTTGAGTTATGTGCAATAAAAAAGCCGAAACTATTAAGTTTCGGCTTTTTAAAGAGCGAAAGACGAGGCTCGAACTCGCGACAACCAGCTTGGAAGGCTGGAGCTCTACCAACTGAGCTACTTTCGCATTAACTGGGTGCAAATTTAAAAAAATTAAATCATTTTAAAAAATAAAAATCATTTTTTTTTCTTTTAAAAGAAACCGAAACATTTGCAATTTCGGTTTCTTAGAGCGAAAGACGAGGCTCGAACTCGCGACAACCAGCTTGGAAGGCTGGAGCTCTACCAACTGAGCTACTTTCGCATTACTGTGGTGCAAATATAGATAATAACTTCAGTTAAAAACAAGTTTTTTTTATTAAAATTTCATAAAATTTTAAACTAATTCTATAAGATATTTAAAACTAAAAAGTTATAATTTTACTTTTTTATAAAAACTATGACAAACATACAAGAAATACCCGCCCAAGAAACTTATTTAGTACGCAATCCTGTTCTAAGAAAAGGTAAACCAATAGAAAGTTGTCGATTTGATAGTGATGATTTAGCAACAACACATCACTTTGGCTTATTTGAAGACAAAAGTTTAGTAGGAATTATTTCGCTATTCAAAAATTCTAACATTACATTTGCAGAAAATTCCCAATCTCAAATTCGAGGAATGGCCATTTTAGACGATTTCAGAAAAAAAGGATTAGGAGAAGCTCTAGTAAATCACTGTGAAGAATACTGTATTAACAATAATTGCGAGTTAATATGGTTTAACGCCAGAACCGAAGCTGTCGGTTTTTATGAAAAAATGGGCTACCAGAAAACTGGGGCTATTTTTGAAATAAAAGATGTTGGAGAACATCTACTAATGTTTAAAAAACTTAAAAATGAATAAACTTTACCTTTTTATATTATTATCTATTGTTATAAGTTGCAAAAAGGAAGAAAAAGTAACTCCTATAAAGAAAACAGAACCTCTTCCCGCAATCATCCAAACTGATGAACGAAAAATTCAGCTAGACACTTCGTTGATTAATTCTTTTAAAAGTGAAAACCTTCAAAAATTTTATATCGCCTCAAACAATGAAACTGTTTGGGGAAATCTAGAAAAGAGAACTTTTATAATTGATGAATTAAAAAAATCAGAAGTGCTTGGCTTAGAACCAAATGATTATAATATAAAAAAATAAAGAGCTTTGAAAACAAAATAAGCAAACTAAGCGATACCGATTTAGCGCTTTATGATGTTTTACTTACCTATAATTTCCAGAAATACTTAACACATTTATATAAAGGAAAACTAAATCCAAAGAAATTATATAACGATTGGGATTTAAACGAAAAACCATTTGATATAAATACAATTCTTATAAAAGCTTTTAACGATAATGATTTAGCGCTTACAATTGAACAATGTCAACCAAAAACATATACCTATAAAAGACTCTTAAAAGCACTTGTGTTACTAAGTAAATTTCCAGATGACAATATCAAGGCAATCGATGTTAAAGACAAAGTAGTCTTACACGATACAAATAACGCAATGATTACGATAAAAAAACGACTTCTATACTGGAAAGACTTAACCGGAAGAGATAGCTTAACCTCTATATACGATGGTAAAACATTTGAAGCTATTAAAAAATTCCAAATGCGTCATGGCTTAGCTGCCGATGGTGTTATAGGTAAAGGAACAGTTAATGCTTTAAATTTTTCCAAAACCAAAAGAAAAAATCAAATTATCGCTAACATTGAGCGTTGGAGATGGTACGCAGATACATTGGCAGAAAACTATTTTATAATAAACATTCCTGATTACAGCTTAAATGTTGTTGAGAATAAAGACACTACTATAGTTCGAAAAATTGTTGTTGGGACTATTAGTCGAAAAACACCAATACTTACCTCAACACTTACAACTGTAGTTTTAAACCCTACATGGACCGTTCCTCCAACTATCCTAAAAGAAGATATTGTTCCTGCAATGAAACGAAATCGAAATTATTTAAAGAATAAAAACATCACAATTTACGACAAAGACAATTCAATTGTAGATCCAAGTGATTGGAACGAAAATTCCCCTGGCAGGTATCGCTATGTACAAAGTCCAGGAAATCATAATTCTTTAGGATTAATGAAGATTTTATTCCCAAACAACCATAGTGTTTATTTACATGATACGAATCATCGTGGCTTATTTGGTAGAAGCAACCGCTCTTTAAGTTCTGGCTGTATTCGTGTTGAAAGTCCTCTGGAATTAGCACAACATATATTAGACTCTAACAAATGGTCTAAAGAGAAAATAGATTCTATTATTGTAACCAAAAAGACTACCAACGCAAGAATTGCTAAAAAATATGCTATCTACCAATGGTACTGGACTGCTTGGAGCAATGATAACTCTTTAGAATTTAGAGACGACATTTACAATCTAGATGCTGATTTATATGCTAAATTAAGAAATTAGCCTTTCTTCCATCGTAAAAGTTCTTGACGGATGATAGATATACAAACATGATTTATCTTTAATTGTTTCAATGATCGCATTTGTTAATTCTACTGGAATAGCAGGACAACCTAGACTACGTCCCAACCTCTTATTGCCTCTTATAAATGATTCAGAAACATAATTGGCTCCATGAATTACAACTGCTCTTTCACGAGCATTATCATTAACTCCTTTTTCTAAACCATCTAAGCGCAATGAAATTCCATGCTTTCCTTTATACACCTCTGCAGTTGCATAAAATCCAAGACTACTTTTAAAAGAAGAATTTGTATTTGAGAAATTAGATGCAAATTCATCCCCAGTATTTTTTCCGTGAGCAACTAAAGATTGAAACAAAATTGTATTAGTAGAAAGATCAATAACCCAAAGACGCTTTATATTAGAAGACAAACTAAAATCAATTAGAGTCAACAGATCTTTTTGTATAACTCCTTTATCTTTTAATAAATAAAAACCTTTTAAGGCTTCTGTAAAACTTTTAACATCTGGTAACTCAAAGTTATTTGCGTTAAGCGTACTATAAACGGCCTTAACTCTTAAATCTAAGTTTGTAATTACTGTACTGGCAATGTTTTTCTTTTCAACTTTTTTAACTTCCGTTGTTGTTTTTGTATCCGTGGTAAATGACAAAAACAAGAAAAGCAGTGCGGGATAAATCTTATAAATCATTGAATATGTTTAGGTTATAAATTATTTCTGGGTTCGCAAATGTATAAAAAAATTACATTTTTCAAAATTTTGAAAAGAAAACAAAGTGCTTTTTAATCAATTTTTAACGAATCTAACCTAATTATTATTGCATTCTCTTAACAAAATCACAATTAAAAGTACTGATAAACAACAAAATACAAACAAAACCTTACGGTTTAAAAACTAATTACCAACCCACAAACACCAAACTAACTACTTGATTTTAAATTCAATAATTTATTCTATGAATTTTTATTACAACCTGAAACGTTTATAATGCATTACTAAAAAAAGATCTTTCCGATATAGAAAAACAGCTCACTTACCCTTACTATACTTAAACGCCCATTTTTTTAACAAACATTTCCTATTTCATCAACTAGGACGCAATCAAAAATAAATCTAATCTGCATATATTTTAAAAAAAATAAGCTTCTATAATTAAATTATTATTTTTTGATACGGTTCCCTTTATAAAGCATAATTGTAACTGAGTCGCTCTTAAACATTTTATAAATGGCTTATCTTTGTACAAAATAAATTCTGATGAACAAAAAAGTAATCCTTATGATTTTAGATGGTTGGGGAAAATCTCCTGACCCTAAAGTATCTGCAATAGACAATGCAAATGTTCCTTTTATAAATAGTCTTTACAAAAACTACCCAAGCGCACAACTTCGTACCGATGGTTTAAATGTAGGTTTACCTGAAGGTCAAATGGGAAATAGTGAAGTTGGTCATATGAACCTTGGTGCAGGAAGAATCGTTTACCAAGATTTAGCAAAAATTAACCTTGCAGTAGCTAACAATACTTTAGCAAAAGAGCAAGTACTTGTAGATGCCTTTACTTACGCAAAAGAAAACAACAAAAAAGTTCACTTTTTAGGTTTGGTTTCAGATGGTGGTGTCCACTCACACACTTCCCACCTAAGAGGATTAATAGATGCTACTCAAGAATATGGCTTAGACAAAGTATTTATTCACGCTTTTACAGATGGTCGTGATGTAGATCCAAAATCTGGAGCAACTTATATTCAAGACTTAGAGAACCACATTGCAAATACTCCAGTTAAAATAGCATCAGTTATAGGTCGTTATTACGCAATGGATCGTGACAAACGTTGGGAACGTGTAAAACTTGCTTACGATTTGATTGTAAACGGGTTAGGCACACATTCTAAAGATGCTGTAGCTTCTATTAATGAAAGTTATAAAAATGATGTTACTGATGAGTTTATTGCTCCAATCACTATGGTTGACGCAAACGACAAACCTTTGGCAACTATTGAAGAAGATGATGTTGTTATTTTCTTCAATTTTAGAACTGATAGAGGTCGTGAGCTTACTGAAGCCCTTTCGCAAGAAGATTTTCATGAGCAAAACATGCACAAACTAAACTTATACTACGTTACGCTTACCAATTATGACGAAACGTATAAAAACGTAAAAGTTGTTTACAATAAAGACAATATCACAGAAACCTTAGGTGAAGTTTTAGAAAAAGCAAATAAAAAACAGATTCGTATTGCCGAAACTGAGAAATATCCTCACGTAACCTTTTTCTTCTCAGGAGGAAGAGAAGTCCCTTTTGAAGGAGAAACTAGAATCTTAAGAAATTCTCCAAAAGTAGCTACTTATGATTTAAAACCAGAAATGAGCGCCTTTGAATTAAAAGATGCACTTGTCCCTGAATTAAATAAAGGTGAAGTAGATTTTGTATGTTTAAATTTTGCCAATGGAGACATGGTAGGTCATACAGGAATTATGAGTGCCGCTATATTAGCCTGTGAAGCTGTAGATGCTTGTGTAAAAGAAGTTATCGAAGCTGCTCTAGCAAATGATTACACCACTATTGTAATTGCTGATCACGGAAATTGTGAAACTATGATTAATCCTGACGGAAGCCCTAATACAGCACACACAACTAATCCTGTACCAATTATTTTGGTTGACAAAGAATTAAAAACAATTCATGATGGTGTTTTAGGAGACATCGCTCCTACTATACTTGAATTAATGGGAATACCACAACCTGCTGCAATGACTTGTCATTCATTACTATAAAGTAATTTGAAACAAAAAACTAAAAGCTGCTCTTAACCATAAGAGCAGCTTTTTTTTTACACAAATAAAAGTTAAATCATCAAAGTTAAAAGTAATACTATTATATTTGCATTTAAAATAACTTATATGGAAATTATACTATCAAATTTAAAAATCCAAGTCAATGAAAAGATCTACGTAAAAGATCCTGAAACATCTGTATTAGGAAAAAAAATCATTGAACATAGTATACTTCTCATTGACGCTATTGGTTTTGATAATTTTACATTTAAAAAATTAGGTGATAAAATAGGTTCAAACGAAAGTTCTATTTATCGTTATTTCGAAAACAAACACAAATTATTAGTCTATCTGTCTTCTTGGTACTGGAGTTGGATGGAATACAAACTTGTTTTTAGCACTACTAACATTACGGACAAAAAAGAAAAACTTAATAAAGCTATAACAATTGTTACCGAAAAAGTAACAGACGACACAAATACAGATCATATCAATGAAGCGGTATTGAATAAAATCATTATTGCTGAATTCACCAAAACTCTTCATACTAAAGAAGTAGATCAAGAAAACAAAGAGGGTTTTTTTTTAATATACAAAAGAGTTATTAACCGAATTGTTGCTATAGTAAAAGAAGTAAATCCAGAATATCCTTTTGCAAAATCTTTAGTATCTTCTATTGTAGAAGGTAGTTTACACCAACATTTTCTAACAGATCATTTAAAGACTATCACAGATTGCAATGAAACTGTTACAACCACTCAATTTTATTTAAACCTTGCAGAAAACGTTTTGCGCTAAAAAGAAAAAAATATGACTCCAATAAAACGATTTTACAATCTACTCGAACTAGATAAAAAAGACATTTATCAAATTTTCTTTTATGCTATTTTTGCAGGATTAGTCAGTTTATCACTCCCATTGGGCATTCAGGCGATAATAAACTTTATACAATCAGGTAGAGTAAGTGTTTCATGGATTGTACTTATCATACTGGTAGTGATTGGTGTAGCGTTAGTAGGTATTTTATCTTTGATGCAGCTGCGTATTACTGAAAATTTACAACAAAAAATATTTGTCCGATTCTCCTTTGAGTTTGCAGCACGCTTACCTAAAATCACATCAAATCAGATATATGGACATTATTTGCCAGAGTTAACAAATCGTTTTTTTGATACGCTAACTATTCAAAAAGGAACTTCTAAATTATTAATTGACTTCTCAGCTGCCTTACTTCAAATCATCTTTGGGATTATTTTATTATCCTTATATCATCCTTATTTTATTATTTTCGGGGTTCTCCTTCTTTTGCTTTTATTCTTTATTTTCAAATTCTCTTATAGCCCTGGAATAGAAACCAGCCTAAAAGAATCAAAAGCTAAATACAGCGTTGTAAGCTGGTTACAAGAAATAGCACGCAACAGTTTTAGTTTTATCAATGAACTCACTCATGATTTTGCGCTTCAAAAAAACGATACTTTAGTAACCGAATATGTTACTTATCGCGAGAAGCATTTTAGCGTCATTAAAAAACAATTTACTCAATTAATTATCTTTAAAATAATAATAACCGCTGGTCTATTATCTATTGGGGGATTTCTAGTACTAGGTCAAGAAATGAACATTGGCCAGTTTGTAGCCGCAGAAATCATAATCTTACTAGTGATAAACTCTGTTGAGAAAATTATCTTGGGACTTCAAACCTTCTATGACGTTTTAAGTTCTGTTGAGAAAATAGGACAAATAAATGACTTAGAATTAGAAGAATACACAGACTCTAAAGACGATAATTACTACAATAACATAACGTTAGAGACTGAAAATTTGAATTTTAAATTTCCAGATTCAGAAAATTTTATTTTAGAAAATATTAATCTTAAAATTGAACAAGGAGAAAAAGTAGTGATTGATGGTACGAACGGCTCTGGAAAAACAACACTGATTCGATTATTATCAAGAGTTCTAAAACAGAACTCAGGTTCTCTTTACATCAATGATGACACCTATAAAAAAATAAATATAAAACAATACCGCTCACAAATTAACTACATAAATTACAATGAAACTCCATTTGAAGGAACTATTCTAGAAAACCTAACCTTTAATGACCCTAGTGTAAGCTCTGAAGATTTAAAATGGGCAATCGAAGGTGTTCAACTTGGCTCATTTATCAAACAATTACCAAAAGGTTTAGACACACATATTTTCCCCGAAGGGCAACAACTATCTTCATCAAATGCTCAAAAATTACTATTGGCGAGAAGTATTATTCATAGGCCAAAAATTCTTTTTTATGAAGATCCAACTGACACTATGGATGATAATGTTGCTAATGAAATTATTGACTTTATAACTTCAGACAAAAACAAATGGACCATTATTGTTTCTTCTAAAAATCCATATTGGGAAACAAAATCTACTCGAAAAATAACGATGCAAAGAGGACATATCATACTTGATCAAAAAAAATAAGAGTTATGCTAAACATTTCTGACAACAAAACAAAAATACAGCCCCTTAACAAGTATGAAACTGTGAAAAACCTAAGCAATAGGCCTCATTACAGAATTCTGAACAAAATCATTATAGGCACTTCTATCTTTGGTATAATTGCTCTTTTCTTTCCTTGGACACAAAACATTTCTGGATCAGGAGCTGTAACAACTCTAAAGCCTAACCAAAGACCGCAATCTATCCAGAGTGTTATTTCTGGAAGAATTGAAAAATGGTATGTTCAAGAAGGTGATTTTGTAAAAAAGGGAGATACAATCATGTACATATCTGAAGTAAAAGAAGACTACATGGATCCAAATTTGGTAGAGAATACTAAAAATCAAGTAACTGCAAAAAAGCATTCTCTAGAATCATATGACTCAAAAGTGAATACGCTGTCTAAGCAAATTGAATTCATAGAGAATGAACAGAAATTAAAATTAGAACAAGCAAAAAATAAAGTAAAACAATCTCTTTTAAAAATAAAAAGCGACAGCATCGATCTTATCGCTGTTAAAACGCAATTAAAAATCGCAAACACGCAATATGATCGTTCCGTACAACTAAACAAAGAAGGATTAAAACCCTTAACCGATGTAGAAGAAAAACGTTTAAAATTACAGGATGTTGATGCTAAGATTGTAACTCAGGAAAACAAGTATCTAACAAGCAAAAATGAATACATTAATTCTAAAGTAGAAATCAATAGAATTACTGCTGAATATTCTGAGAAGACAGCTAAAGCAAAAAGTGATCAATTTACAACTTTAAGTAATAAATTCGACACGGAAGCACAAGTCAATAAATTAGAAAATCAATACGTAAATTATAGCGTTCGAAATGGCATGTATTACATCAAAGCAGCTCAAAATGGGTACATCAATAGAGCTTTGCTAGCCGGTATAGGAGAAACCATAAAAGAAGGAACACCAATTGTAACCATAATGCCATCTGAGTATGATATTGCTGTTGAAACTTACATAAGTCCAATCGATTTACCGCTGATGTCAAAAGGCGAAAAAGTGCGTATTTGGTTTGATGGCTGGCCGACGATTGTGTTTTCTGGATGGCCAGATATTTCATATGGAACATTTGGAGGAAAAGTGGTAGCTATTGAAAACTTTATTAGCCCCAATGGCAAATACAGAGTCCTTATTGCTCCAGATCCATCTGAGGCAAAATGGCCAAAACAACTTAGTATTGGCTCTGGTGCTCAAACGCTTGCTTTATTAGATACTGTACCCATTTGGTTTGAAATATGGAGAACCCTAAACGGATTCCCTCCAAATTATTATAAAAGCGAGACAAAAACCACTAAAGAAAAAAATAATGAAACCGATATATTTAGTCTTTCTATTTATTGGTTTTACGCTTTTTGGCCAAGAACCAATCTCTAAAGAATTCACCTATAATGAATTTCTTGGATATGTAAAAAAATACCATCCTTTGGTTAAAAATGCTAATTTAGAAGTAAGCAAGGCTCAAGCTAATTTAATGATGGCTCGAGGTGGTTTTGACCCAAAAATTGAAGTCGATTTTAGTAAAAAAGAATTTAAAGACAAAGAATACTATTCTATTTTAAATAGCAGTTTTAAAATTCCCACTTGGTATGGAATTGAGTTAAAAGCAGGATTCGATAATAGCGAGGGTATTTATCTCAATCCCGAAAATTCTACTCCAAATCAAGGACTAACTTCTTTTGGAATCAATGTGCCTATCGGGCAAGGGTTATTCATTAATCAAAGAATGGCAGATGTTCGAAAAGCCAAAATTCAAATGAAACTAAGCGAGTCTGAGAGAAAACTACAAGCCATTAGTATTTTATACGATGCTTCGATTGCTTATTTTAATTGGAAGAAGAATTTCGACGAGATGAGGTTATATGAGATGTACAATAACAATGCACAAATACGCTTATCAGGAATTAAATCCTTAATAAGTCGCGGAGATAAACCAGCAATTGACAGTATTGAAGCAGGAATAAGTTTAAAAAACAGACAATTAAGCTATGAGGATTCTAAACTAAAACTAACCAAATCTAAATTGGAACTATCTAATTTTCTTTGGCTAGAAAACAATATCCCCTTAGAGGTTTCAGAAAATCTTATACCAGAAACAGCGCTAGAAAACACCTTACAAGAAACGCTAAAAACTAATGATCTATTACAGAAAGACTTTAGCTTGGATGCACATCCAAAAATAAATGCACTACAAAATAAAATAGATATCCTGAATGTAGAGAAAGATCTAAAGCAAAATATGCTGTTACCAAAAATAAATTTGGGTTACTCCTATCTATCGGAACCCAGTTATATTGACAATTATCGTTTTCAAGATTACAAATTTGGTGTGGAGTTTTATTTTCCTCTGTTTTTAAGAAAAGAACGCGGGAGCTTGAAATTAGCCAAATACAAAGTTCAAGAAAATGAATTTGCTCTGGCTTTAGAAAAAGTGCAATTGACCAATAAAATAAATGCGCAAAAAATAGAAATCACTTCACTGCAAAAACAGAAGAAACTTGCCAAAGATTTGGTCGAAAATAACATTACAATGCTCAACTCAGAAGAACGATTATTTTCATTTGGAGAGAGCTCTTTATTCTTGATTAATACACGAGAAAATAATTTAGTGAGTGCTAAGCTTGCCGCTATCGCTTTAGAAAATCGATTCTATATCTCTAATTCAGAACTTTTTAAAATCATGGCAAACCCAGATTAAAACAAAACTCAAAATATTCTAAAAAGAGACAAGTCTTTAGACTGCCCCCAAAAAGTTAGACACTATTTGGGGGCATTTTTATGGAAAGAAAAGTCAAGTATGATTACGCATTCAAACTTGAATGTGTAAGGTTAGTTATCGAGAAAGGATACTCCAGTGAAGCGGTATCTAATGAAAAGAGTATTAGTGAGTCAAATATTCGTAGATGGGTTAGCTTTTACAGAGCATATGGAACAATCGGATTGTTACCACGGAAGAATCGTGTCTATTCCATTGATTTTAAACAAAAAGTATTACTATCAATAGATAAGGATTTATTATCACTAAGGGAAGCTCGTTTAAAATTTAACATTCCCTCAGACTCAATTATTATCAGATGGAAAAGAGATTTTGCTAACTTTGGTTTAGAGGGATTATCATCTAAACCTAAAGGAAGACCCAGATCTATGAATTTTAAGAGAAAACAGAGAAAAACAGACAAACCCTTAACTAGGGAAGAAGAACTTTTAAAGGAACTGGAGTATTTACGAGCTGAGAACGAAATTTTAAAAAAGTTCAACGCCTTAGTTCAAGCCGAACAAGCCAATCAAAACAAAAGGCTCAAACCATAATGGAACTAAGGCATAAATATGATTTAGACCTCTTGCTAAATTGTACGAACATGGTTAGAAGTACTTATTATTACTATGAAAAAAGAAGTCAAGTAATTGATAAATACAAAGATGTTAAAGATTTGATTAAACAGATTTACAATCATCATAAGGGTAGATTAGGTTACAGGCGTATTACTTTATTAATCAGGCAAAAAGGAATTTTAATTAATCACAAGACAGTGTTGCGATTGATGAAAATTTTAGGATTAAAAAGTTTAATCAGAATCAAGAAGTACAGATCATATAAAGGAGAACAAGGAAAGATAGCTCCTAATATATTGCAGCGCAATTTTAAGGCTGATAAACCCAATCAAAAATGGGCTACCGATGTAACTGAGTTTAATATCTCAGGTAATAAATTGTACTTATCACCTATAATTGATCTTTTCAATGGGGAAATAATAAGTTATGATTTATCTGAAAGACCAAATTTTAATCAAATCACCAATATGCTTAAAAAGTCTTTTCGAAGAATATCAAATGATACTAATTTAATATTACACTCCGATCAAGGCTGGCAGTATCAAATGAAGCGATATCATCAGCTTTTGAAGGAGAAAGGATTAGTGCAGAGTATGTCAAGAAAAGGAAACTGCTTAGACAATGCAGTTATAGAAAATTTCTTTGGCATATTAAAATCAGAACTATTTTATATTATGAAATTTAAAGACATAAATCATCTAAAAAAGGAAATTATAGAATATATAAAATATTACAATAATGAAAGAATCAAACTGAATTTAAAAGGAATGAGCCCGATACAATATCGAGCTCATCATTATCAAAATTAATTATAAATTTGTCTAAACTTTTGGGTGCAGTCTACTTACGGCTTGTCTCTTTTTTTAAGTAATAATATGCTCTACAAAATAAATTAAAAGACCTACAAACCCTCCTACCACAGTTCCATTAATACGTATAAATTGAAGATCTTTGCCTATTTCTAATTCTAGCTTATTAGAAATTTCTTCCTTATCCCAGCTCTTTACTGACGAAGCTATCAGATCACCAATCATTTGTTTATTTTTCAGAAGAATACCTAGCAAATCTATTTTTACAAAATCATTTATTTTGCCCAACATTACCGGATCACTTTTTATACTGATTCCGAAATTCTGAATCATACTAATAATTCTGTTTTTTATTTTAGAATCATCTTTCTTTTCTAAATCGGTAGCAATTGCATCTTTTATCTGACTCCATATAGCGCTAATATATTCTATCACTTCTTTTTTATGAGCAAACTCAATCACTAAATCATTTACTTTTTGTTGCAACTCTGGTGAATTATTCAATTCAGAAATAAAATTAAGAACATAAGTATTTATTTTTCTTCGAATACCACTATCCGTATGTTTTGCTTCATCTATAAACTCGTAGAGTCCATTAAAAATACCGTCTGCAATTTTTTTATCTGCTACTCCGAGCGTATACCAAGGTGTAGATTCATTTACTTTTTCACGAATCACATCTCTATTATTCTGCAATTCTTCAGTAAGTATTTTTAGCACATTAGAAATTAATTGCTCTTGCTTTTCACTTTTGCTCAAAGACTCCAATCCAATCGCAATCCATTCTCCAAAGTTTATTTCTTGTAATTTAGCTTCAAATTTTACTTGAACAAACTTCTGAACATCCTCATCAACAATCGTTTTTAAAATACCAGGAATTACATCTTCAATAATCAAACAAGCAATTGTATTTGCATTGTTTTTTTCAGAAAGCCAATTAGCTGCTTTTTCAGCAAAATTAAACTGCTCGATTTTCGCTTCTAATTTATCTTTTATCAAGAACTCATCTGAAACAAAAGTTCCTAAATTTTGACCAATAGTATCTTTATTATTAGGTATCAAAGCCGTATGTGGAATTGGCAAACCCAAAGGATGCCTGAATAAAGCTACTATCGCAAACCAATCTGCAATTCCACCAACCATAGCCGCTTCGCTAAAAGCTTTGAGCCATCCTATTTTAAAGTAAATTGAAATTAGAAAAAGAACTACAGCTACACCCAATACACCCAACGCAAATCTTTTCATCTTTATCAAACCAACCGATTTGCTTATTCCATCTTGGTTATTAATGCTTTTCATAATAGGAAGGATTAATTAATAAGCTAATTTATTCAATTGTTTCAACAACTGTTTTCATTTTAATAAGATAATTTTACAAACTTTCTATATATTTATAGACTGCTATTAAATCTAATTATAAATGATATAATTAAATACAAAAGCTATTTAAAGAAAATAATATTAAAATTGTACTTTTGCCAACTGAAAATCCGAAATTATGATTATTGTAAAATCACGTGAAGAAATAGAATTAATGCGCGAAAGTGCCTTAATCGTATCAAAAACATTAGGAATGATTGCTTCTGAGATAAAAGAAGGAGTTACCACATTATATCTTGATAAACTAGCCGAAGAATTCATTCGTGATCACGGTGCAGTTCCAAGCTTTTTAGGTTTATATGACTTCCCAAACTCACTTTGTATGAGTCCAAATTCACAAGTTGTTCACGGTATTCCAAATAACACTCCTTTAAAAAGCGGTGATGTTATCTCGGTAGACTGTGGTGCATACAAAAACGGCTATCATGGAGATCATGCCTATAGCTTTGAAATAGGAGAAGTTGCTCCAGAAGTTAAAAAATTACTACAAGTTACCAAAGAATCTTTATATGTTGGAATCCGTGAATTTAAAGCAGGAAACCGTGTAGAAGATGTTGGAAGTGCAATACAAAAATATACCGAAGCACATGGATACGGAGTTGTTCGTGAACTTGTTGGACATGGACTTGGGCAAAAAATGCACGAAGATCCTGAAATGCCAAATTATGGTAAAAAAGGAAGAGGAAAACTTTTTGTAGAAGGAATGGTTGTTGCTATTGAACCAATGATTAACCTGGGAACAAGAAACATAAAACAACATAAAGATGGCTGGACAATTACAACAGCTGACGGTAAACCAAGTGCGCATTTTGAACATGATGTAGCTTTAATCGATGGTAAACCAGAAATCTTATCCACTTTCCAGTACATCTATAAAGCACTAGGAATCGAGAGCAACGAAGAAGATGAATTCAGAAAAGTGCCTTTGATATTATAACACGAATTTCACGAATTTTCACGAATAAAGCTTTTGTTAAAAATTTCACTGATAATGATGAATGAATTATATCTAAAAGAAGAGTCTTATAAAATAATAGGAATCTGTATGGAAGTCCATAAAATTTTAGGCAAAGGACACAGTGAAAAAGTTTATGGTGATGCTTTAGAATATGAGTTTCAAAAAAATCAAATTCCTTATGATCGAGAATTAAAATATAATATCGCTTATAAGGAAATCATACTGCCAAGTTATTATTTTGCAGATTTTGTTTTTTCAATGAAATTATTTTAGAGCTAAAAGCAATTACAGCACTAACGACGAGTGAAATCAGACAAACATTAAATTACCTAGCGGCTTCTCAAAATAAATTAGGATTACTAGTCAATTTTGGAGAAGATAGCCTTAAATATAAAAGAATAATACTTTAATCCCAATCAAAGGTTCGTGAAATTTCACCATCACATTAATTCGTGCCAATTCGTGAAATTCGTGTTCAAATCTATTTAACAGTGAAGAAACTTTTCAAACTAGTTCTTAATACCATTCCACGTCCATTATTAATTCGTTTGAGTTATGTGGCACGTCCTATTTTAGCCTTTTCATTAAAAGGAGATAAATTTACTGATCCTATTGATGGGAGAAGTTTTAAAAGTTTTTTGCCTTACGGATACGGAAAACAACGTAACAATGTACTTTCACCAAGTACTCTATCTTTAGAAAGACACCGTTTGTTATGGCTATACCTGAACGATCAAACTGATTTCTTTACAGCACCAAAAAAAGTATTGCACTTTGCTCCCGAACAAGCTTTTTACAAACTATTTCGCAAGCAAAAAAATCTTGATTACACAACAACTGACTTATTTTCACCTTTAGCAGATGTTAAAGCAGATATATGCAATTTACCTTTTAAGGATAATGAATATGACGTTATCTTATGTAATCATGTTTTAGAACACATTCCGGATGACACCAAAGCGATGCAGGAATTGTTTCGTGTTTTAAAACCTGGAGGAATGGCAGTTTTACAAATCCCACAAGATTTATCTAGAGCAGTTACTTTTGCAGATGACACTATTACAGACCAAAAAGAACGTGCTAAGATATTCGGACAATATGATCATGTACGTATTTATGGCCGTGATTATTTTGATAAATTAAGAAGCATTGGCTTTATCGTAATCGAAGAGGATTACACCAATAAAATAGCTCCAGAGCTAGTCGAAAAATATTGTTTAGCCAAAGGAGAAATTATCCCGCTTTGCTTTAAACAGGAAAACTAAATAGTCTTTTCTTCAAGTGATACAATCACATTTAAAAAGTTTTCAAAATAGCAATAATTTGAAAACTTTTTAATTTTATACAAGTCCTCAAATTACAACCAAACCAAACCTACAATCTTGCAACCTTCTAAATTATTTCAATTTTGTTTTGACATCAGTTTTGAAAAAAATCTGAATACTTATATCCCAACCGCTTATATCATTGAAAACACCGATGAAATTAGATATTTAAACAAAAAAGCAACAACAGGCGTTCTAGAAAGTTTCGGAATTGTTTTCGAAGATTTAGACTCAAATACACAAAAAATACTAACTGCTTGTGAAGCATTAAAGCCTGAATTTATTTTCAAGAAATTTAGTGCAAAAATCAAATCAGCAAAAATAATTACGGATTTACAAAAAGATTCCAAAATTGATTTTGCAATTCGCCAGCATTTACAACTAAATCTAAACACCTTTTACACGCTAATTGTAAAAGAACAATTTCCTTTATCAATTAACATGGGAGTTGAAAAGGATTTTTATCGCTCCCGAATTAGTATCGAACCTCTAGATTTTGAACCTCAAATTCAATTTGACAAACACTCAGAAGGAATTACATATACCCTATCTTTAAAAGAAAACAACACTACTTTTTCACCCATGAATAGTAGTGTCGACATACTATTAGACGAACCAAGCTGGTTAATTATTGATAAAAAACTAGGACAACTAAAGGAGTTGAATTCTAAAAAGCTCACCCCTTTTTTAAAGAAAAAATCAATCGAAATCCCTTCAAGATTAGTTGATGATTATTTTAAAAATTTCATTCCTGAAATAGCTAAAAAAACTGACATTGGAGCAACTGGTTTTGAAATTGAACTTCGTGATAAAATTATTTCTTGTACGATTCAACCCGTTTATGATTTCTTTAAAAACTGCTACTATCTCAACCTTTATTTCGACTATAATGGCTATTTATTTGATGCCAATAAAACTAAAAACACACATACATTTGTTGATTTCAGCATTGCTAATGAACCAAAAATAATTCAGTTTAAACGAAGTCCTGACGAAGTTTTATATACCGAAAAACTACTTGAAATTGGTTTCATAAAAATTAAAAATGAATTGTTTGGATGGAACACTGACACTGAAGCTCATGATCCTTATACTAATATTCAATTGGTTATTAATCGGAAAGAAGAGCTAGAAAGTTTAGGTTTTACAATTGAAAAACTTCAACTGGAAAGCAAAGAAATCATCACAGAAAGTCATACCATTTCGGCTTCAAAAGGAGAAACAAAAGAAGATTGGTTTGACATCAAAATAATCCTTACAATTGGAAATTTCACTATCAATTTTAGTGAAATTATTCCGAATATAAAAAGCAAAGAAAGGCTCTTTTTATTGCCTGACGGAAACTATTTTTTGATTCCATTAGAATGGCTCAGTAAATATAGCTCGCTGGCAAAATTAGCCAGAACAGAAAATGGAAATCTTCTTTTGCGTAAAAGTAATTTTGCGGCTTTGGATGCAATTCCGGAAATCAAAAACGATGTAAACCCTATTCTTAAAGCTGAATACGCCTCTTCTGATTTGTTAAAAGCTACTTTAAGACCCTATCAAATTGATGGTGTCAAATGGCTTTTGAGTCATTTTAACTCCAATTTAGGGGCTTGTCTGGCTGACGATATGGGACTTGGAAAAACGTTACAAACTTTGGCTGTATTAGTTGCCGTTCAGGAACAGCTAGGATTTACAACCAAAACCACCAATTTTGATTTGTTTCAAAACGAAACCGTTATTGAAAGAGATCCTTTAAAAACCTTGATTGTTCTACCTTCTTCATTGGTTTTTAACTGGTATAATGAATCTCAGAAATTCACACCGCATTTTTCAAAAATGCAGTATGTTGGTAACGACAGAAAACTATTAGCGAGTAGATTAGAATCATCCGATTTGATTTTCACTAGTTACAGCATCATTCACCGTGATATTGCAATTTTAGAAAAGTATAATTTTCGCTATTTAATTTTGGACGAAAGTCAATACATCAAAAATAAAAATTCTAAAATTTTTAAAGCGATTAATAAAATAAACACAGAACATAAAATAGCTCTAAGTGGTACACCTATCGAAAACTCATTAGACGATTTGTGGTCGCAAATGCAATTTATAAATCCTGATATTTTGGGTAGTTATAATTTCTTTGCGGAAAATTTCAAAATCCCGATTGAGAAAAAGCAAGATGAAGATAGTTTAACTGAGCTAAAAAATCTTATTCAGCCTTACATTTTAAGAAGAACCAAAGAACAGGTATTAAAAGACTTACCAGAATTAACAGAGCAGATTTATTATTGCGACATGGATCCTGAACAGGAGAAATTATATGAAAAAGAAAAATCAAAAGCTCGTAATTTTTTATTAAAAACAGATGGCTCCGGTCCAGACAAAATTAGCATCATCAATACGTTGATGAAGTTAAGACAACTGAGTAATCATCCTAAAATGGTAGATCAGGAATCAGAAATTGATTCTGGGAAATATAATGCAGTTACAAACTATCTAGAAACTTTAGTAAAAGGGAAACAAAAAACCATCATTTTTAGTTCATTTGTTACCAATTTGAGTTTTTATACAACTTGGTGTAAAGAGAACAAAATAGATTTTTGCGAGATAACAGGTGAAACTCCTGCTAAGAAAAGAGAACAGCAAGTAAATCTGTTTCAGGAAAATGAAAATCCTTTGTTATTTTTTATTTCACTCAAAGCAGGTGGCGTTGGTTTAAATATCACCAAAGCTTCTTATGTTTTATTCTTAGATCCATGGTGGAATCCTTTTGCTGAAAAACAAGGAGTAGGTAGAGCTCATAGAATTGGACAATTAAATAAAGTAAATGTCATTCGATTTATTTCAAAAAATACGGTTGAAGAAAAAATAATTAAACTGCAAGAAAACAAAAAACTACTATCAGATTCACTATTAGAAGAAAGCTATATTAACGACGAAATCGAAATTAATTTAGAATATATATTAGGTTCTTAACAAATAGGCCCATTTTTCGTTATATAAAATTCCTATATTTACATTTTTGCAACGTAATATATTATGCTAAAATCTATCTTCCGAAAATTAGTTCTCCTTCTTATTTTTACTTCGGCAAAAGCCCAAGTACAATCTGAAATTGCCCCTCCCTATAATATAAAGACTGTTTCTTTTGTACAAAGCGGACAAAATATTGTTCCAATATTCGAATTAGGAAGTGAGATTCAATTGCAATTTGATGACCTTTTTGGTAATGAAGCCGATTATTACTACGAAATAACGCACTGTGACTATAATTGGATTCCTTCAAATATTCCAAAAACAGAATATCTACAAGGATTTGATGGCCAGAGGATCACTAATTACATTAACTCATTCAACACACTACAAATATACTCACACTATAAACTCTCTTTCCCTAATCAATTCACTCATATATTGATTACAGGTAATTACATTCTCAAAATTCTGAATGAAGATAAAGAAGTGGTTTTTTCTAGAAAGTTTATTGTGTACGAAAATTTAGTTACTGTACCTGCACAGGTAAAAAGAAGCCGAACAGTAAACAATATTGAACATAAGCATAATTTAGATTTTTCTATAAAATCTAGCTCTCTTAACTTTCAAACTCCTTTACAAAATGTAAAAGTTCTTTTATTACAAAATGGCAATTTCAATACTGCAATAAAAAACATTCCGCCACAATATACCATCGGGAATGACTTAATATATAAATACAATGATGAAACTCAATTTTGGGCAGGAAACGAATTTCTATATTTTGAAAATAAAGACATTCGCAACGCAGGTAACAATGTGGGAAGAGTTGATTCAAGCAAAGACATATACAATTCTTATCTATATACTAACCAAGCGCGAGGAAACTTTCCTTACACCAACTATCCAGACATAAATGGTAACTTTCTTGTAAAAAATATAAACGCAACAAATAATGAGATCGAAGCTGATTATGCTTGGGTTTACTTCACCCTTTCGGCACCTGCTTTCCGACTCAATAAAGACATTTATGTTAATGGAATGTTTGATAATTACAGCTTAACTCCTGAGAATAAAATGGACTACAATACAGAAAAAGGAGTCTATGAAAAAGCAATAATGATAAAACAAGGATTTACTAATTATCAATATCAAATAGCTGATAAAAAAGGGGTGATCGATTTTGAAAATGCAATTGATGGTAATTTTTATCAAACCGAGAATGAATACACCATACTGGTTTATTATCGTGAGAATAGTGACCGTTATGATCATGTAATCGGAAAAGGATCCGCTAACTCACTGAATATCATTAACTAAAAAACATTTAGCAAATGATTCTTTTAAATCATTTTTTTTTGTAAATTTGCTTCTATTACGCACATATATAACACTTTAGTATGGTTTCTCAAATAACAAGAGGCATAAAAATATCCGTTTTAACTAGTTTTGAAGGTACTTACTTCAAGAACTACAAGATTCATTTTGCCTTTAGCTATGTAGTTACTATTGAGAACCATAGCAAAGATTCGGTACAACTTACTTCTCGCCATTGGGAAATTTTCGATTCGCTTAACGATATCGAAATAGTTGATGGTGAAGGCGTAATTGGAAAAAAACCAGTTTTAAAACCTGGTGAATTCCATACCTATAGTTCAGGATGTCTTTTATCATCTCCTTATGGAGCGATGAAAGGATATTTTAATATGGTAAATTTTACTACTACAAAAATTTTCAAAGTTATAGTACCTAATTTTAGAATGTGTGCTCCTTTTGCTTTGAACTAAATTCTTATTGCATCTAAATATTTTATAGTTAACTTATAACAAAATTATCAGATTATTAATTTAACCTTCGTACTTTTGTAGAGCGTTAGATAATTCGTATAAAATGAATTATCCAACTGTTAATTTGTCTAATTATCTAATTTTAAACAATATGCTAAAAGGATTTTTTCATGTACCTAAAGCGGTAAACGAACCCGTAAAAGGATATGCTCCAAACTCACCAGAAAAAGCAGCAGTACAAGCAGCTTACACTACAATGTGGAACTCTAAAATTGATGTTCCGTTATATATTGGAAGTGAAGAAATTAAAACTGGAAACACTAGAAATATTACGGCTCCTCATGATCACAAACATGTAGTAGGTACCTACCACTTAGCCGAAAAAACACATATCGAAAAAGCAATTGCTAATGCGCTTGAAGCAAAAGACGCATGGGCTAATATGGCATGGGAACAACGTGCTGCTATTTTCTTAAAAGCTGCTGAACTTATTGCTGGCCCTTACAGAGCTAGAATAAATGCTGCTACAATGATCGGACAATCAAAAAACATTCACCAAGCTGAAATTGATGCTTCATGTGAATTAATTGATTTCTTACGTTACAATGTTGAGTTCATGACCCAAATTTATGCAGATCAGCCAAAATCTGATTCTACAACTTGGAACCGTCTTGAATACAGACCTCTAGAAGGTTTTGTATATGCAATTACTCCTTTTAACTTTACTGCTATTGCTGCAAATCTTCCTGCAAGTGCTGCAATGATGGGGAATGTTGTTATCTGGAAACCAAGTGATAGCCAAGTATTCTCAACTAAAATTATCATCGACGTATTTAAAGAAGCTGGAGTTCCAGACGGTGTAATAAATGTTGTTTTTGGTGATGCATTAATGATTACTGATACAGTATTAGCAAGTCGTGATTTTGCAGGAGTTCACTTTACAGGTTCAACTCATGTATTTAAAGATATTTGGGCAAAAATTGGTGCAAACATTCACAATTACAAAACTTACCCAAGAATCGTAGGTGAAACAGGTGGTAAAGATTTTATCATTGCACATCCAAGTGCTAACGCTAAACAAGTATCAACTGGAATTGTACGTGGAGCATTTGAATTTCAAGGACAAAAATGTTCTGCAGCTTCAAGAGCTTACATCCCACAAAGTTTATGGCCAACAATAAAAGAACAATTAATTACTGACGTGAAATCTATGAAAATGGGTTCACCAGAAGATTTTGGTAATTTTATTACTGCTGTTATTCACGAAGGATCTTTTGACAAGTTAGCAAGTTTTATTGACCAAGCTAAAAAAGACGCTGATGCAGAAATAATCGTTGGTGGAAATTACGACAAATCTGTTGGATACTTTATTGAACCAACTATTATTGTAACTACAAACCCTAAATATACTACAATGGAAACCGAATTATTCGGACCAGTAATTACTATTTATGTATATGAAGATGCAAAATGGGAAGAGACTTTAGAATTAGTTGATACTACTTCTGAATATGCTCTTACTGGAGCTGTATTTAGTCAAGATCGTTACGCTATTGAAGTAGCTACTACAAAATTACAAAATGCAGCAGGTAACTTCTATATTAATGACAAACCAACAGGAGCTGTTGTAGGAATGCAACCATTTGGTGGTGCAAGAGCATCAGGAACAAATGACAAAGCAGGTTCTGCATTAAACTTATTGCGTTGGGCTTCACCAAGAACAATAAAAGAAACGTTTGTAACTCCAGAAGATTATAGATATCCTTTTTTAGGAGAATAGTCTCCAAAGTTTAAGAACATAAAACCCCACAAGCTTCAAATATTTTTGAAACTTGTGGGGTTTTCTTTTATAAAGTTTTTTTCACAAATTCATTTTTATTTGTAATATTTTTCGCTTTTTATTGATTTTCAAAAACATACAAGCGATAAAATACCCTATTATGCTATTTTTAAAACTTATCATGACATAGTTAAAATTAAGTACAAATGTAAATTTGAATATTCTTGATCAAGTAACATAGCCTTGAGAAATAAAAAACAAATATTCGTATGTAAAAATTAAATAAAGTAATTATGAAAAGTATAGAAAAAGCGCCAAAAATAATTCGCGAAGCCAAAAGCATCAATCATCCAATTGATTTTAAATGGAATGGAAAAATAATGGAAAAACTTATCGATCCTGCTGAAAATCACGACAAACTAGAACTCGCCTTAACAGGCATTAGCCATAAAGCTTCTTTAGGACTAACAGCTGCTTTACTCGAATGGATATACTGGCGTTATAAAAATCACACCGAAGCATCACAAGAAATGAAACAACGTATTGAAGCACTGTGGTGTGCAGTATCAAATCCTGAATACACAAAGCCATTAGTATTTGACCTCAATATGAATGTGCCTGCATCTGGACCTATAGACGGCCCGCTATGGGTTGCACTTATGAATGTGAGAATGATAGATGTACTACGTCGCAAAGGATCGTATTACCTTCAAAGTGAAATTGTTGGTCTAGCTCTACTTGCTCGTCACATCTCACCTAAGAAAAAAATATTTAACAAATGGCTTAAAAGCACCTTAAAAGAGCTTAACCTTTTATTCCCATGTCGATATGCTTATGATGATTTGGATAGTAATAACGATGTATATAATCCTTCTGCTGAACCTGTAATATGCCGTGATTTTTTCTTTGATCCATTTTACAAATACACCATAAAATCTTCAGAGATTGCAATTAAGACTTTTGTTGCAAGGCTGGATTACGAGATAAATCCTTTCTTATGTTTTCCAAGTGAAAACAACTAAAATCAACATTTTATATAAGAAAACACAAGTTTCTAATAATTTGAGACTTGTGTTTTACTTATGATAATGAATCAAGTCTATTTTCCTAATTCAAAACTAGAAATCGTGTGAAAAGAATCTATTTCAGTATTCTTCTCTCCTTTAAAAGTATCGTAGTTTACAACCAACAATTTCCCTTTATAAATTATCGTTTCACAAGGGTTATCTAATTGTCCATCAGAACCATCAGCATTACCATTTTCCCAAATTAGATGAATTGTATTTGTATTTAAATCTAACTGATGAACGCTATTATTATCGTAATTGGCAATAAAAATAGAATTCCTTTTTTCATCATAAAAAAATCCATCACAACATTTTAATTTATCCGAGTCAAAAACTACTTTTTTAGATTTAAGCTTACCCTCTTTTGTAAATTCAAGTTTTGTAATTACACCATCTCCAAAATTTCCTGCATACAGATTCCCTTTTTTATCAAAAGCAATACCGTCAATACCAATGGTTCGTTTTGTTACTTCGGGTTTAAGAGTAAATGTTGTTACTAAATAATTAGGTTTCGTATTTTTATCTAAAGTTATTTTACCCGAATTTAATTCTTTCAGAGAGAAGCTATAAATCCCACTTTCTCTCCTATTCTCAAAAAGAGCATCGGTTATATAAACTCTATCTTTATACCATCTTACTGCTTCACCAAAATTGAAACCTTCTGCTAATACCTCAGCATATTTAGGTTTTCCATTCTCAACTACAACCCTTAACAATCTAGAGAAATTTTCTTTATCAGCAAAAAACTGATTATCCATTATATATAAATTTCCATCAGGACCAAATTCCATTCCCATAGGATGTACCTTCTTTGTTACAGGATGCACGGGGAGTTTATCAAACCATGTTACAGGTTTGTCATTTTTATCAAAAGTCAAAATTTTACTTCCATGCTTTTCAAAAGTCATCGGATTAGTGATAGATAAATACAGATTACCTTTTTTATCCAGAGCCATCCCATCGGGAGTTTGACACGTTTCACCTAAATCGGCAAACAAAGTTGGTTTAATCATTTTCGAAACTTCGCTATAAGTTATTTCTTGCTTGTCTTCTTGTGAAAATAAATTTACGGCATTCATAAGAATCAGAATACCAATTGCATTTTTAATCATTGTCTTCATTTTGTTTAAGTTTAAGTGTTTTTGGATTGTTTAAAAAAGTATACTTTTTAGCTCATTTACTAAAAATAATGCGAATAAAAGAATCAGTTTTATCATGATTTATATATTTAAAGCGAATATAATTACAGCGCCAATTTGTTATTTAGTGCGCAATTGAAAACCCAGTTTTAGCATTCAAATAATCGATACTGAAAAAATATCTCATTCGTATGCTCAAACACTGTTTTTAGGAGTGATAATGCTTTATTTAAAGCTAAGAACAAAGCAGACTTCTATATTTTATTATCTTGTTCCCTCTTAAAACATTATAATGCATTTTTTAAAAAATATCGACCTAAAAAGAATCCTCTTCCATTGTATCTATTGGATTTCATTTTTGCTACTATACGTCAACGGAAAGTCTGATAATGATTCTTATTATGACTTTACGTTTGTTTATGCGTGGAAAATTTTAGCGCAAGCAACTGCCGCTTACGGATTAATTTATTGGATTATCCCTCAAACCCTTAACAAAAAAAAATATTTACTTTTTATACTTTTTGCTACAAGTTGGCTCTATTTTGTTTTTGCTCTTTTAATGATCTTTAAATACTATTATTTAGAACCTAAATTCCCTGGATTCTTTGATGATTGGCTTGGGCATAAAATGTCGGTTCCCGAAAGATTAACTTCTTTTAAATTAATCTTTAGAGAATTTTCTTTCATCACTTATCCTATTATTATTTTGGGTTTTATAAGTTTTAATCGCAAGCAGCAACGCCTTTTAAAGTTGGAGGAAGAAAAAAAATCAATGGAATTAAAAGTATTGAAGAATCAACTGAATCCTCATTTCCTTTTCAATACCCTAAATAATTTATATACACTAACGCTGAAAAAAGATGACAAAGCACCCGAAGTAATTGCTAAATTATCTGAAATTTTAGACTTTGTATTGTATCGATGCAACGAAGATTATGTTTCTATTGAAAAAGAAATTGCTTTAATCGATAACTATATTGCCTTAGAAAAACTACGTTATAACGAAAACAGATTAAATATTTCGTTTACCAAAGACATCCAGGAAAGCAATAAAATTTCACCACTTATTATATTGACATTTATAGAAAATGCATTTAAACATGGTGTTATTAATGAGACTGAAAAAGCTAATATTAAACTGAATTTAGAGAGTAAAAAAGGACAAATAATTTTTAGTATTGAGAACACAAAACCTCAAAATGATACTGCAGTAATTTCAGACAAATCAAAAATTGGATTAAAAAACGTTCGAAAACAATTGGATTTATTGTATCCAAAAAAACATCAATTAGAAATAGAAGAAACACAAAACATATATACCGTTAAACTTTTTCTTACTCTTTAACATTCTTGAATCAACTTATCACCAAAAACTAATCATTACAAATTTTATGAAAAAACAGTCCTTCATTGTTAGTCTTTTTTTTATTCTCTATTTTATTACTGCAAATAGTCAATCTAAAACAATTGATACTTTGGTTGATGTCGGTAAGCACCGTATTCATTTTAAAATAGTGAAAGGAAAAGGTACACCTATTCTTTTTGATGCAGGTGGCGGGAACGATGGTTCTGTTTGGAATTCGATTCTAAAACCTATTTCCGAATTAACAGATGCAACTTTAATAACATATGACAGAGCTGGTTTTGGTACAAGTACTATTGATACTCTACAAACCGATGATTTGAAACACGGAATTATAAGCAGTGTAGAAGACTTAGAAATTGGCTTAAAAAAACTTGGCTATGACAAAGAAATCATGTTGGTCTCGCATTCTTATGGTGGTTATCTCTCTACTCTTTATGCAGCAAGACATCCTAAACTAGTTAAAGGGGTTGTTTTAATTGACGTTAATCACAACTATTATGAAGATGGCTACATTCAAAAAGTACTTGCTACTCAAGACAAGCTTATACCTCAATGGAAAAAAAACAACAAAGGGATTTATTATATGTCAGCAACTATCGTAGAAACTGTAAAGACAATGAGTAAGTTCTCTATTCCTAAAAACATCCCTGTTATTGATTTTGTCAACGAAATTCCTTTCTTAAAGATACCTGAAGAAATTGAACGTTGGAAAGAGTGTCATAAAAAATATGCAACAAAGAATTCTAATGTTACCAGTATAACTGCTTATGGTTGTGGCCACGCGATCTGGATAGACAATCCTCAATTAGTAATAACTACAATTGCTAAAATGTATGCCAATGGTTCTAAACAAAAAACTGAAATTCAAGAGCGCACTTTACAATACGCAATTCAATCTTTTAACGAAGGGAAGAAAGAGCAATTAGCATACAATAATTCAGAAGATGATTTAAATAATTGGGGATATGAATTATTACACAAAAATGAAAATGAAAAAGCATCCGAAGTATTTAAACTTAATGTATTATTGAATCCTACAAGCTCAAACGCTTATGATAGCTATGGTGAAGCTTTGTTGAAAATGAACAAAAAAGAAGAAGCTATTGCAATGTATAAAAAATCTATTGCTCTCAATCCTGAGAATAAAAACGGAAAAGAAGTTTTAGAACGTTTAGCAAAAGAAATAGACTAGATTACTTAAAAAAATCAACATTAGAATAACATGAAAAAAAAATCAAATCATTCTTTATTAAAAGTAATCATTTTAAGTTTTATTATACAAGTGCTCCCTTTCTATGGTAGTGCACAAACTAAATCGGACGCACTAGACAAGTTAATGAAACATTACCATGCAAATGGTATTTTTAACGGAACTATTCTAGTTTCTGAAAACGGAAAAGTAATTTATCGCAACGCTTTTGGTTACGCAAATAATGAAACCAAACAGCTATTAACACCCGAGTCATGTTTTGATCTTGCTTCGGTTTCTAAGCAATTTACTGCAATGGGAATTATGATTTTAAAAGAGAAGAACAAACTTTCTTATGATGATAAACTCATAAAGTATTTTCCAGAATTTCCTGCTTATGCAAATGATATTACTATACGAAATTTATTAAATCACACATCGGGTTTACTAAACTATTATGAGTTCTCTGACAAAGACAATTTGACAAATTTTGAAATATTTAAAATATTAATAAATAGAAATCAATTAAGTTTTAAGCCAGGCGAAAAATATGCTTACAATAACGGAGGTTATGTAATATTGGCATTAATTATAGAAAAAGTTTCAGGTGTATCATTAACTACATTTATGAAAAAAAACATCTTTGATCCGTTGAAGATGAAAAATACATCTGTCTGTAATGATCCAGGATTTAAAATAAAAAATAGAGCCATTGGTTATAACAGGATTGGAGAAATAGATGATTATAAAATTTCGCACACAGGTTCTACTAGTATATTTTCAAATGTAGATGATTTATTTTTGTGGGAACAATCACTGTATACTGAAAAGCTTGTATCAAAGAAAACAATAGACGAGGCTTTTACCCCAGCAACTTTAAAGAATGGTTCTGTATCAAATTATGGGTTTGGATGGCGAATAAGCAAAGACAAACAACAAAAATCAGTAGAACATTCAGGAAGGCAGTTTGGATACCGCACTTTTATAAAGAGAGATTTAACTAAAAATAATTCTTATATTTTACTAACTAATTATGGTGATGCGATTGCATTTAATGAAATAAATCTTGCTATCGATAACATCCTATCTTCAAGTCCCTATATGCTTCCAAAAATTCCAGTTTTTTCTAAACTTAAAGAAGCCATAGATAATAATTCTGTCGAAACAGCTATAGAAATCACAAGAAAAGCTATAAAAGAAAAACCAAATGAATTTGCTCTTAACGGTGATGGTATTAATGAATTAGGATATAAATATTTAAGGGAGAAGAAAACAAACGATGCATTATCTCTTTTTAAATTTAATCTCGAATTAAATCCAAAATCTTCAAATACGTACGATAGTTTAGGTGAAGTTTACCTGGCTATAAACGATACAATAAAAGCTGTAGAAAATTATAAAAAATCAGCCGAACTGGATCCAAATAATTCTAATGCCATTAAAGTTCTAACTAAATTAGGAATTGCTACTGATAAACTGACTCGAGAAATCACAGTTCCGTCAGGAATTCTTAAAACTTATGAAGGCAAATATCAGTTGAATAAAAATTATTTCTTCACTGTTACTTCAAAAGAGGAACAACTGTTTATTCAGGGAACTGGAGAAGCTATAACAACAGTATTTCCTATATCAGAAAATAGATTTTACAGTAAAATAATAACAGCTCAATTTACATTTAACAAAAATGCAAACGGAGAAATTGATAGTCTTACATTAAATATGGGAAGTGAAGTGGTTGCACAAAAAGTGAACTAAAATTAACCGTTTATAAAAAACGAACATCTTACTGCGGTTTTAACATATAAAGAAAAACAAAAAAACTTTTTCAAATGAAATATAAATGCATTATCGTCGACGATGAACCATTGGCCAGAGAGTTAATCGCATCGCATCTATCTAATTTTGAGAATTTCGAACTAATCGATTCATTTGAAAACGCATTAAAAGCCTATACTTTTTTAGAAACAAATACAGTCGATTTATTATTTCTAGATATTGAAATGCCATTATTAAAAGGAAATGATTTTTTGAAGAAACTAAAAAATCCACCTAAAGTAATTTTCACAACCGCTTACCGAGAATATGCTATCGAAGGATACGAACTCAATGTTATAGATTATCTTTTAAAACCAATTACTTTTGATCGTTTTTTTGTTTCAATAGAAAAATTCAAACAATTACAAACTCCCAAAAAAGAAGACAAAATAGTTGCTGAAAATCATATTTTTGTATCTAGTGGAAGTAAGAATATCAAAATAATTCTTGGAGAAATCTTATATATCGAAAGTCTAAAAGATTATATCACAATACATCTTGAAAACGATAAATCACATCATCTTAAACAGAACATCTCTGCCTTCGAAAAATTATTAGATTCAAATTTTGTCCGAGTTCACCGTTCTTTTATTATTCAAACAAAAAAACTAACAGCTTATTCTAAAAATGAAGTCGAAATAAATAATGTAGAAATCCCAATAGGAAGCAGTTATAAAGAAAACTGGCTAACTTATTTAAAAACTATCAAATAATATAAAACCCCACAAACTTCAGATGATTCTGAAACCTGTGGGGTTTATTTTTTATCAAATCAAATAAATTAAAACTTATTTTCTACTTCTGCCGCTTGCAACATTAAATAATGCAAATCTGTATTTTTTACAAAAGGTTTTAAAAGTTCACTTCCTGGACCAAACATAGCCAATTCAACATAATCAGCAGAGTGATCCATACTAATCCAACCAACAGAGTTTATTTTACCCTGCATTTCTGCAAAAGCTTTATATGGTAATTTTTTGTAGTTATACAATCCGTCTTCTTTATGTAAGCCATCATAATAACTCAAAACTGTTTTTGCATCATCATCTGATACCGAATGTCCATTTGCCTTTTCAATAATTTCTTTTACTTGTGAAATTGAAGAATCAGGTTTAATCTGATTTAAAATCCATTCATTAGTCTGCGTATATTTCTGAACACTATCAAAATTCTCATTAGCGTATTTACCATAAATAATCCCGGGATTAGCATTCCCGTGGTCTGTAGTAATAATAACCAACGTTTCCTTGTCTTTTTCAGCAAAATCAATTGCAATTTTCACTGCTTCATCAAATTCAATTTGATCATTAATCAAACCTGCAATATCATTTCCGTGTGCAGCCCAATCAACCTTTCCACTTTCTATTTGCAAAACAAAACCATTTTTATGGTCTTTCATTCTATTAATAGCTTTCTGAGCCATTTCGGCTAAACTCGGAACCGTTTCTTTCAAGGTTTTATCGCTATTTCTATCTACATAATACGGAAGACCATCTTCTGAAAACACCCCTAAAATAGGCTTAGCGTTAGAAGCTGCTTCCATTTCAGAACGCGTTTTTACCACCTGATATCCTTTTGCGCTAAAAGCAGCATACATATCCTTTTTATCTTTTCTTACACTAGAGTTAAAATAGTTTGAACCTCCACCCATCATAACATCAAAACCAAGATCTAAATATTGTTCTGCAATATCATCCTGAGCATTTCTGCTTTTACTATTAACACAAAAACCAGCAGGAGTAGCATGAGTTATTGGAACTGTAGTTACGCAACCAGCCATTTTTCCTGCCTTCTTGAACTTTTGCCAAATAGGCAAATGTGGTTCTCCTTGAGGGCTAACATTAAGGACTCCATTATTTACTCTAAAACCACCACCCCATGAAGAGCTGGCTGCCGATGAATCGGTTACAATAGAACTAGCCGAAGCAGTATCCATCAATGCTCTCGAAACTCGATTGTCTTTATATAACTGTATCCAATTGGATCCTTTTCCAGTTTTTCTGTTCAAATACAAATCGGCCATATTTAATGTCCCAGTACTCATCCCATCACTAACTAAGAGAATAATATTTTTTGCTTTCTTATTTTTATTAACCGATTCTAAATCTAAAATATTAGCCGAACCCTGAAAAGGACTCATAACTGCTGCTCCAATTGTAAATAAAGAGCCATTTCTAAAAAACTTCCTTCTATCCATCATTACTTTGTTTATGTAAGTATTTCAAAGATAAAAAAATACACCAACTAACAAAATTATCTTTCTGTTATCATACCAAACTTGTCGCCTAATCATAAATTTTCTAAATCCATTTAAACACGAATGACGCCAATTCACACTAATTCATTTGTAAAATTAATTCCTCTAACAAAGTCAACCTATTAAGATTGGTGTGATTCGTGTTTGTACTTTATACTTGTATTCAAAACTTAGTAAAACAATCTAAAAAGCAAAAACCCCATCTAATCTAGACAGGGCTTTATAAATCGCATTTTGATAAATCTTAAACTGTAAACTTCAAAGGCAGATGAACTACTTTTTTTGTTTCAAAGAATTCATCTTCAAAGAAATCGGTTAAATTATATTCTGTTGCCTTAGGAAAATCTTTCAACTCTTCAGTTAAATCTCCACCTTTAAGGTATAAAATTCCGTTTTTAAGTTCGTGTTTGTGTTTTTTCTTGATTTTATCTTTAATCCAAGAAACAAAATCAGGCATGTTAGTTACAGCACGACTTACAATAAAATCGAAATCGCCTTTCACATTTTCAGCACGAAGCTGTTCAGCTTTAACATTCTTTAAATCTAGAGCATCAACAACTCCTTGAACCACTTTTATTTTTTTTGCGATAACATCAATCAAATAAAAACGAGTTTCAGGAAAAAGTATCGCTAAAGGAATTCCCGGAAATCCACCACCAGTACCCACATCAAGAACATAAGTTCCTGGTTCAAATTTCATGATTTTTGCAATCCCTAACGAATGTAAAATATGTTTTGTGTATAATGAATCTATGTCTTTCCTAGAAATAACATTGATTTTTTCATTCCAATCGTGATATAAAAAGTCTAATTTTTGAAATTGTTCGATTTGAAGATCGGTCAAATCAGGAAAATATTTCAATATCTCATCCATTGTTCTATTTTTTTAACAAAAGTACTACTTTACGATTGAAATATTTAACTCAATTTTGTAAATTGAAAATTTATAATAATTATCTTTGAAAACTATTTAATTTCATTATGAATAACACTGCTCCTACATTTGCAAGACAAGACAATCTGAAGTTTTTCAGAACACTTAACTCTCGGGTAAACAATTACTTTAAAGAGAATAACATTCAGAAAACTGGAAACTGGAAATTACACTTAAAAGCTGTTATTCTTTTTGCTGTTTTTTTAACTCCTTATTTTTTAATCCTTACACTTGACATGCCGTTTTGGGTAATGCTCCTTTTATCAATTGTAATTGGTATCGGAATGGCAGGTATTGGAATGAATGTAATGCATGATGGAAATCATGGTTCTTTTTCTAATAAAAACTGGATTAATAAATTCATGGGAGGAACAATTTATGTCCTGGCAGGAAACGTTTACAACTGGCAAGTACAACATAATGTTTTACACCATACTTATACAAATATCCCTGGACATGATGAGGATCTTGATGCTGGAAGAATTATACGTTTTACAAAACACGCAGAATGGCATAAGTTTCACCGTTTTCAACATTATTATTCTGTTTTCTTATATGGCTTATTGACATTTAATTGGGCCATTACGACTGATTTTAAGCAAATGCGTAACTACTTAAAAAGAAAATTATCTTATGGTGAACCAAAAAACCCAAAAATTCTTTGGACAACACTAATTATAACTAAAATCATATATGTATCAATTTGGATTGTTTTACCAATCTTGATTGGAATTACATGGTGGAAAGTACTTATCGGATTCTTTGTAATGCATTATACAGCTGGATTAATTTTAAGCATCGTGTTTCAATTGGCACACGTTGTGGAAGAAACTACAAATCCATCTCCAAATGAATTAGGAGAAATGGACAACACTTGGGCAATACACCAATTATTTACTACAACCAATTTTGCTCCTAAAAATGCTATTGTAAATTGGTACACTGGTGGATTAAATCACCAAATCGAGCATCATATTTTCCCAAACATATGTCACATTCATTATGGGAAAATTGCAAAAATTGTAAAAGAGACTGCAAATGAGTGCAACTTACCTTATTACGAATACAAAACAATGGGAAGTGCTATTGTTGCTCACTTTAAACATTTACGCGACTTAGGAATGAAACCTGGATTATCTGCTTAAACTAAAAAAAACTATTAATAATTAACCCTCCTTAATTAAAGTTAAAATTAAGGACATTCAAAAATTTTATAATGAACCATATTCTTTCAGACAGAATCAACAACCTTGCGACATCACAAACTTTAGCAATGGCTGCTTTGGCACGCGAATTAAAAGCCCAAGGAAAAGACATTATCAGTTTAAGTTTAGGGGAGCCTGATTTTAATACACCTGATTTCATTAAAGAAGCAGTTAAAAAAGCTGTTGACGAAAATTATAGCACATACTCTCCAGTAGAAGGATACTTAGAATTGAGAGAAGCTATCTGCAAAAAATTCAAAAGAGATAACGGATTAGATTATAAACCTTCACAAATTGTAGTTTCTACAGGTGCAAAACAATCTTTATACAATATTGCACAAGTAATGCTTAATGATGGTGACGAGGTTATTTTACCTGCACCTTACTGGGTTTCTTATTTTGAAATCGTAAAACTTTCTGGAGGAGTTCCTGTTGAAGTTCCAACATCTGTAGATACTGATTTTAAAATCACACCTGAGCAATTAGAAGCTGCTATCACACCAAAAACAAAAATGATGTGGTTCAGCTCTCCTTGTAATCCTTCTGGATCGGTTTATAGTAGAGAGGAATTAACAGCTCTAGCAAAAGTTTTAGAAAAATATCCAAACATATACGTTGTTGCTGACGAAATTTATGAGCACATTAATTTTTCAGGAACTTTCTGTAGCATCGGTTCAATTCCGGGAATGTTAGAAAAAACAATCACTGTAAATGGAGTTGCAAAAGCATTCGCTATGACAGGATATAGAATTGGTTACATCGGAGCCCCTGAATTCATTGCAAAAGCATGTACCAAAATTCAAGGACAAGTTACTTCTGGAGCAAATTCTGTAGCACAACGCGCTACAATTACTGCTGTAGATGCTGACCCAAGTGTATTAAACCACATGGTACAAGCTTTCCATACACGTAGAGATTTAGTAGTTGGATTATTAAAAGAAATTCCAGGTGTAAAAATCAACGTTCCAGAAGGAGCATTTTATGTATTTCCAGACGTTTCTTCTTTCTTCGGAAAAACTCTTAGAGGAACAGAAATTAAAGATGCAAACGATTTATCAATGTATCTTTTAGGAGAAGCTAACGTAGCAACTGTAACAGGTGACGCTTTTGGAAATCCAAACTGCATACGTTTTTCTTACGCAACAAGCGAAGACATATTAAAAGAAGCTTTACGCAGAATCAAAGAAGCTTTAACAGCTTAATCAAGATTCAAATTATACAAATTAAAGCCTCAAGGAAATTTTCTTGAGGCTTTTTTTATTCTTCTAATTAATCAATAAGGATGTTATGTTTCTTGTAAATGCGGTTGGGGAATTGCAATCACAATTACTCAAACCTATTACATAAATCTGCTCAGTTGGCTCATAAACTCCCATAGCTTTAAAACCAAAAATACTACCTCCATGCTCACGCACAAGTTTTCCATTCAACTCTTTTATATGCCATCCATATCCGTAATCAATATTAGCACCATTATTTAATTTATAATTGGTGAACACTTTTTTAGTAGAAATAGGATTAAGCAGCACATTAGCATCAATGGCATTTTGCCATTTTAACATATCATCTACATTTGACATTATCGAACCTGAAGCATAAGGAATAGAAAAACTGATATAAGTAGCATTTATATACCCCTCTTTATCTCGATAACCAAAAACTCTGTTTTTTATTATTCTCTCATGGCTTGCATAATAAGTATCAGTCATTCCTAACTTCTCAAAGATATTATGATTAACAAACTCTTGATACGTCTGACCCGATGCAATCTCAATAATATATCCTAACAAAACGTAACCTGAATTGCAATATTTAAATTGTTCCCCAGGTTTAAAATCTACTGGTTCATTCTTAAAAAAATCAACTAATTCTTTAGGTGACAAATCACTTCGAGCGATATTTTTAATTGATTTCATACTTGTAAAATCCTTAATTCCTGAAGTATGTGTTAGTAAATGATGTATTGTAATACCATTCCCGTTAGTTGGATAATCAGGAATAAACTTTGTGATTTCATCATCCAATTTAAGCTTACCCTTTTCAACTAACATCAAAATTGAAACAGCTGTAAATTGCTTAGTCATTGAACCAATTTCAAAAACAAAATCTGGTTGCATTTTAACATTCAATTCTAAGTTAGCCATACCAAAAGCTTTCCTATATATTGCTTTACCCCCTTTCGCAACTAAAAAAACTCCACCAGGCGCTTCTAACTTAAAGTTTTCGTTCAACAATTTATCTATTCGATTCTCTAAAGTTTGAGAAAAAACAACAGAATGAGATATTAAAAATATCACTGTAAAAATTCTAAGAACTAATTTCATTTGATTGTTAATTTAATGATTGATGTTTATTCTGACGACATTATAACTCATTAGGTTACAAAACAAAAAGCATAAAACATAACATATCTAAAATCATGAATTCTAAATTTCTGACATCCCTTTTCAAGCAAGCATTGCTTTTTAGATTATTTTATTAGTATTTTAGCCAAAAAAACTTTGTAGCACTTAAAAAAACTCAATAGTAATTAGTTACAGACATTAGTCTTAACAAAACATTGCAAACCAAAAATTATCCAATTATGACCTCTCTATTCCGAAAAACATTTATCATTATCATTTTTATAACATTTTCATCAAATCGGGCAAAATCGCAAACAACTGGCAATTACATCAAAGCATCAATCGGTTATGGATCAAGCAGCTCTTATTACATCGAGAACTATGGAAGTCAAGATGAATTAGATGTTATGGGAGGAGGACTATACCTTCAAGGTGAGTATATTGTAGGAATAAAATCATGGTATAGTTTACGAGCATACGCGGGTGCAATTTTTGAATCTGTTGATAAAAATCAAAACGTGCAAAATCAACCGCTATATAAAGTTACGACGAATGCCTTTTTAATGGGAGGTAAAGTCCGTATTTGTGCACCTATACCTTGGGTAGCCCCATTCATTGAAGGTGGTATTGGAGCTTCAATAGGTAAATTCGAAACGTTTACACCCAACGTTAATTTTAATAAAAGTACTATTTTATTACATATCCCATTTAGTATCGGATTAGCTGTAGGCAGACATAAAAGTCTAGAAATTGGTATTTCTGGCTACTTTCACCCAACGGCTAAACAATCTACGGGGGTATTTGCTCTAGGATATACTTTTCCAATAGATTAATACAAAGATAATCTCAAATAAAAATTTGAATTAAAAAAATGGTAAACAAAAAAGCAATATTAAATCTAACATTACCATTAACAATCATCATATTTATTCTTTTTACAAAATGGTGGATAGTTGATATTGTCGATGGATCAGATGCTGTTATGTATGGATTCCCCTTAATCTATAAATCACCTGCATTTCATACTTCTTTAGCAGAACAATATTTTATAATGGAATTTTTAATTGATTTTCTTTTTTATTTTACCGTCTTATCAGCAATATTATTTTTGATAAATAGATTTATATCTGAAATTAAAATAAAAAGAAGTTTACTAATATTCATTTACATAATTACAGGGGCATTATTAGCTATTGAAATTTTATTTGCAGTAGCTTTTGAACCAAGTTTTTCAATCAAACGAGATTTTGACATAGAAGTAAGACAAACTGGAGTTAAATTTTATTTTTATGAAAAGGAAAGGGACATTTTCAAGAATTTACATCAATAAATTAAAAACATAAACCATCATCAACCGCTATTACTTAACTATTTCGAAAAAAAGTCACCTCAGCACTAGCAATCTCAAATAATTTATAAGACATTTGCAAACTTTTTTCCGTGAATACCATAGAATGTTAAAGTCTTAAAAATGAAGAAGAAAATCGAAATATTAGCTCCGGCTAAAGATTTAATTGGAGGAATGGCAGCTATAAATAGTGGAGCCGATGCAGTTTATATTGGTGCACCACAATTTGGAGCACGTTCTAATGCAAATAACTCTCTTGAAGATGTTGCTGCTTTAGTAAAATACGCCCACTTATTTAACGCTCAGGTTTTTGTGGTAATGAATACCATTTTGTACGATAATGAACTTGAGACTTGTCGCCAAATGATCTATGAGTTATACGATATTGGTGTAGATGCATTAATCATTCAGGATATGGCTATCATGGAGATGGAGCTACCTCCTATCGTACTTCATGCTAGTACACAAGCTAACAATCGTGATGCTGATAAAATTAAATTCTTAAAAGATGCAGGAATAAAACGTGTGGTATTAGCCCGCGAATTAAACTTACATCAAATCAAAACGATATATGACGAAGCTGATGTTGAACTAGAGTTTTTCGTAACTGGAGCTCTATGTGTATCATTTAGCGGAAACTGCTATATGAGTGTGGCAAACGGAGAACGTAGTGCCAATCGTGGATCTTGCGCTCAAAACTGTCGTTTGCCTTATAACTTAATCGACGGAAACGGAGAAACATTAATCAAAAATAGTCACTTACTATCGATTAAAGATTTAGATATATCAGATCAAATTCCGAACTTAATTGAAGCAGGAATCGTTTCTTTTAAAATCGAAGGAAGATTAAAAGATGTAGTTTACGTAAAAAACAATGTGTCTTTTTTACGTCAAAAACTAGACAGTTTTCTAGAAGCAAAAGGAAATGACAAATACATCAAAGCTTCTTCAGGAAAGTGTACCTATACTTTTGATTCTTCTTTAAACAGAACGTTTAATCGTGGTTACACCGATTATTTTGTAAACGATAGAAATCATAGTATTGGATCTTGGGAAAGCCCAAAATCAAAAGGACAATATATTGGTAAACTAATCCGAACTGTCGGAAACGCTTACGAAATCGAAAATGGCGAATTGTTAAACAACGGTGATGGACTTTGTTTCATCAACGAAAACAATGAAGCCGATGGAATTTATGTAAACAAAGCCGAAAACGGAAAAATATATCCAAACGTTTTAAAAGAAGTAAAAGACGGAACTTTTATTTACCGTAATAACGACGCTGCTTTCATCAAAATTGTAGAAAGAGAAGACAGTGCTGTTCGTAAACTAAGCACCACTTTACTACTTACTGAAAACGAAACTGGTTTTGAATTAATCGCAACCGACGAAGACGGAAATGTAAGCGTTGTTACTTTAGAACATTCAAAAGAACAAACTAAAACTGGCGAATCAATAGAAGAAAACATCAAAACACAATTGGCAAAAACAGGTTTTACACCTTATACAGCCGATGAAATCAATGTAATGTTTACCCAAAACTGGTTCCTTCCTATTTCAAAAATCAACGAAATGAGAAGAACAGTTTACGATCAATTAACTGAAATTCGTTTAGCAAATTATAAGCGTGAAGAACACCAATTGGTAAAAACATCACATCCATACCCAGAAACCAAATTGGACTTTATGTACAATGTTTCAAACAAAACGGCACGTAAATTTTACGAACGTCATGGTGTAACCGAAATCGAAAAAGCATTTGAATTGCAATGGGATCCAGGAAAATCACGCGTAATGACAACCAAATATTGTATTAAATACGAATTAAAAAAATGCCCAATACACCAAAAAGACATAATGGGTGTTAAAGTAAAAGAACCATTGGTATTAAAACAAGGTGAACTTGAATACAAACTGAAATTCAACTGCAAACCTTGCGAAATGGAAATTTGGGAGAAAGATGCCGAATTTGAAATCGAAGAAGATCATTTTCATTAAAACTAAAAAAAGCGATACTTTTACCAAGTATCGCTTTTTTTTATTTATTTTTTCTTCGTGTTTTTTGGTACTGGCTTTGTTACCGCCTTTGGTTTCGTGTTTTTTTGATCCGCTTTTTGTTCTGTTTTCGGTTCACGTTTCTTCGCATGTTTCGCATTATACAAATTGACAACTTTTTCAATGTCATCATATTTATATTCCTTCTCTTCGATTTTTTTAGCTATATCCGGATTATCACTAAAATAATAAACACCAAACTGCCTAAAAAAAGCATTATAACCAATAGAAGCTCCATTCGAACTTACAGAAACCAATATAGGATAATCCTCATTATTCCTTTTCATATAATGATTAACCTGTTTGCTAACCACTTCCATTTTAGATTCTTTTATCTTTTCTTTTGTCTCTTCATCCTTTACCTTAACTTCTTTTATTCCATATTCTTCACCACCTAAATACAAAGATACTTTTCCACTAATCGTTTTACACAACCATCTTTCTTTAATAACCTTAAAATCTGTACCTTTCTTTTTATATTCTTTTGTTTTCGTCCATAAGAAAGTATACGACAACTTTTTCTCTGCATCAAAAATCTGAATTGAATCTATTTCACTAGCCGTATATTTTTCATTAGTATCTCCTACTTTAATTTTCACTTTCTTATCTTCAAAATCAGGAAAATGAAGTATACCACTAACTGTTTGCTTGTCTTTTTTAAAAATTACAGCTTCAGCTTTCTGCTGGCCCAGTCCAAATCTATAAATAACGATCTGACAATTTGCAACAGCTGTAATGAGTAAGACACTCATCACTAAAAAAAATTTAAATTTCATTTTTGGGGGTTTTATTTATAAGCTGGCAAATATATAAATATAGTATCGCTTTAAAACAAGTTTTAAATCAGCTATAAGTATAATTATTAACAAAAAATTACACCATAAAAATTTTATATCCTTCGTGTAAATCTTTGCGAACTTTGCGGTTAAATCAATACAACCAATAATCGAATCTACAAAATCCACATGAAATCTTTACGGGCAAATCAACACAATCCCAAAAATAAATTATTAGATTCTGATTACGTAGACGCTCTGCGGTGCGCCTATACACTCATTGATTGTCAATAATTAAAACACATACAAAACAAATCTATCTCTACACAGTATCACCTACAGCCAACAATTAAATCTGCCGAATCTGCAAAATCTACGTGAGAATAAATTCCATTTTTTTATCTTTACTCTCAAAACTAAATCCAAATGGCATTAAACAATAGCATAACAAAACATTCGATTATTGCTGGCTTTTGTGTGTGTGCTATATTTCCGTTATTAATATTTTCAGAAAGCTATTTTGTTGACCTTTGCATCAAAATATCTGATTTTGGTGTTTTTTGGAATCCTATCTTTTGGGGCGTACTATTTCCATTATACCTAATCTTTCTATTCTGGAGTTCTGGTAAAAAAATAAGTCATTCATTAAATCAAATAACATACTTTCAGGCTTGTTCACAATTCTCATTTGCTGTATGCTTAAAAATCATTATAGCACTTTTTACACTTTATATAATCGGACAATTTGTTAATGGAATTTCAGTTGTATTACATTCTCAGATCTACGATCAAATTGTTTTTTCGATACTAATGATATTATTTTTATCCTTTTTATTAATGATAATGACTTTTATTAGTAGTTTGATAATTGTAAAACTAAGTCAAGACCCTCAAACATTAAATTAAACACAATGAAAATACTACTTCTAGGTTCAGGCGAATTAGGCAAAGAATTTACCATCGCTGCACAACGAATCGGACAAACCATAATTGCTGTTGATAATTACGAGAATGCACCAGCAATGCAAGTTGCTCATGGCTTTGAAGTCATTAATATGCTCGATGGCGAAGCACTTGATCGCATTGTTGCAAAACACAAACCAGATTTTATAGTTCCCGAAATAGAAGCCATTCGTACCGAACGTTTTTACGATTACGAGAAACAAGGTATCACGGTTGTTCCTTCTGCAAAAGCAGCAAACTTCACTATGAATCGTAAAGCAATTCGAGATTTGGCTGCTAAAGAACTCGGACTTAAAACCGCCAAATACCAATACGCAACCTCAGCCGAAGAACTACAAAAAGCCGTACAGGAAGTAGGAATGCCGTGTGTAGTAAAACCACTAATGTCATCTTCTGGAAAAGGACAATCAACCATAAAAAATCAAGATGACATCCTGAAATCTTGGGATTATGCTGTAGCAGGCTCTCGTGGAGACGTTATCGAAGTAATTGTGGAAGCTTTTGTAAATTTCAATTCAGAAATTACCCTTTTAACGATTACACAAAATAACAATCCAACACTTTTTTGTGCTCCAATTGGCCACCGCCAAGAACGTGGCGATTATCAAGAAAGCTGGCAACCTGCTAGAATTTCTGATAAAGATTTGTACGAAGCTCAAGACATGGCAGAAAAAATCACAGAAGCTTTAGGAGGAGCAGGTCTTTTTGGAGTAGAATTTTTTCTAACTAATGAAGGTGTTTATTTCTCCGAACTTTCTCCTCGTCCACACGATACCGGAATGGTAACTTTAGCAGGAACACAAAACTTCAACGAATTTGAATTGCATTTACGAGCGATCTTAAGTTTACCAATTTTTGAAATCACATTAGAAAAAGCAGCTGCAAGTGCTGTAATTCTAGCCTCAGGAGAGTCAAACAGCCCAACTTATACCGGAATAGAAAAAGTAGCTGCATTACCTAAAACTGACTTCCGTATCTTTGGGAAACCAACTTCAAGACCTTATCGCCGTATGGGAGTCATTTTATCACATGACCTATTAGAAACTCCTATTGAAGAAGTGGTAGAAAGAGCAAAAAAAACTGCACAATTAATAACCGTAAATTTATAAAGATGAAAAAAATAGTATTCTTAGCATTTCTATTCATGAGCATTACAATCAATGCACAAGACAAAAAAACTACCGAAAAACCTCAAATTGTAGAAGCAGCCTGTGGTGAATGCCAATTTGGAATGAAAGGTAACAGTTGTGATTTAGCTATTCGTATTGATGGAAAACCCTATTTTGTAGACGGAACTAAAATTGACGAACATGGAGATGCTCATGCAAAAGATGGTTTTTGTAATGCAATCCGTAAAGCAGCTGTTACTGGAAAAATAGAAAACAACCGTTACAAAGTGACTTCATTTACATTGATAAAAGAAAAATAATGGCTTTAATTCTAGAGAACATTGCCAAACACGTTTCGCTAACACCTGAAGAAGAGGCACATTTTTTATCAAAAACAGAAACTCGCTTTTATAAAGCCAAAACTATTTTGCTGAATGCAGGAGATGTTTGCAAAGAATCTTATTTTATAAACTCAGGAATTATTCGAAGCTTTAACATCAATGACAATATTGTTGAACATGTACTAAGTTTTTCGTGTGAAGGCTGGTGGATTAGCGATATGTATAGCTTGATTACACAAAAACCAGGTCAGCTATTTATCGAAACTATAGAAGATTCTGAAGTAGTAGTACTTAGCAAAGAAAACCAAGAACAATTATATTTTGATATTCCAAAATTAGAACGCTTTTTCAGGATTTTAACCGAGAATTCATTAGTTGCTAATCAGCAACGTTTAATGGATAACTTAAGTTTATCTGCCGAAGAACGCTTTGAAAAATTCTGTACCAAATATCCAACACTAATCCAGAAAGTACCTCAAAAACAAATAGCTTCTTTCATCGGAGTTACACCCGAGTTTTTTAGCAAAATGAAAGCAAGACTTTTAAAGAAATAGTTTTTACTTAACCATTAAGACATTAAGTTTTATTAAGTCCAAAGCTTAATTTTTCTTAATATCTTAATGGTTTAAATTTTAAAATCCGTTCAATGTTAAACTGATTTTACTGAATTAAAACTGTTCTACTTCAGTAGAATGTTTCATTGCTGTGGTAGTTGATTTCCCTATCGTTACTGTATTTTGTACTGCATCGAAATAAGAAGTTCCTACAAAAGCCTGATGTTTTACAGCTCTAAATCCGCTACTTTGCAAAGCAAATTCTTTCTCTTGCAATTCAGAATATCCAGCCATTCCTCTTTCTTTATATGCTTTAGACAACTCAAACATACTTGTATTTAAAGCGTGGAAACCAGCTAAAGTGATGAATTGGAATTTATACCCCATTGCAGCTAGGTCTTCCCTAAAAGTTTCCATCTCAGCAACAGATAATTTAGCGGCCCAATTAAATGATGGAGAACAGTTATAAGCCAACATTTTATCGGGAAATTGTTCACGCATAGCATCAGCAAACTTTTTAGCATATACCAAATCTGGATTGCTAGTTTCCATCCAGATTAAATCAGCATAAGGCGCATAACTCAATCCCCTAGCAATTCCTTGATCGATACCGCTATTTACATAAAAGAAACCTTCATTCGTTTTTTCGCCTGTAATAAACGGCGCATCTCTAGGATCTACATCACTTGTTAATAAATTTGCTGCATCAGCATCTGTTCTTGCTACAATAAGCGTTGGTGTTCCCATAACATCTGCTGCTAATCTTGCCGCTACCAATTTATTAATAGCTTCTTGAGTTGGCACTAAAACTTTCCCTCCAAGATGTCCGCACTTTTTAGCAGAACTCAATTGATCTTCAAAATGAACTCCAGAAGCTCCAGACTCAATCATAGATTTCATTAGTTCGAATGCATTTAGGTTTCCTCCAAAACCAGCTTCGGCATCGGCAACAATAGGTACTAAATAATCTTTTTTATCTTCAACTCCATTAACAACCTGAATCTGATCTGCTCTTAATAAAGCATTATTTATCTTCTTAACCACCATAGGCACACTATTTACAGGATAAAGAGATTGATCAGGATACATTTCGCCAGCCAAATTCGCATCAGCAGCGACTTGCCATCCACTCAAATAAATAGCTTCTAAACCCGCATCAACTTCTTGTATTGCCTGATTACCTGTTAAGGCTCCTAATCCTGCTACAAAATCCTGACTTTTAAGTTTTTTCCATAATTTTTGAGCTCCCATTTTGGCAATAGAATGTTCTATTTCGTAAGAACCTTGTAAAGTAACCACTTCAGTTGCTGTGTAAGGTCGTTCTACTCCTGCCCATCTTGGGTTTGTTAACCAATCGTTGATCAATTCCTGAATTCTGTCTTCTGTTGTTTTCATCGTATCGTTATTTGGGTTGTTAGTAAGCAATTTTTATAAATATTTATAACACGGAATGGTAAGAAAGTTTTCAAAGTCGAGCGTTACAACTAATCTTTCCAGTACTTTTTCAGCCAGAGGAAACCAGCGTTTTTCATAATCTTCTTCGCCCAATTCCTTTTTAATTTTACTGAATTCATCTAAAGCTAATTTGTGATAATATGCCAGATTCAACTGTTTCCCATTATCCAAAACCACTTTATTATATAACCATTGCCACAATTGCGATCTCGAGATCTCTGCTGTAGCCGCATCTTCCATTAAATTATGTATCGCCGCCGCACCTTGCCCGTTAAGCCATGAAGCCAAATACAAAACTCCTACATTAATATTTTTTCGAACTCCTTCTTCAGTTATAGTCCCAATCGGTACTTCAAGCAAATCTTGTTCAGTAATAGTAAGATGTGGTCTTGCTACATGAATCTGGTTTGGTGTTGGCATTGCTGCATCAAATACAGCTTTTGCTAATGAAACCAAATCTGGATGCGCTACCCAAGTTCCGTCGTGACCATTACGTACTTCACGCTCTTTATCCGTTTTTACTTTCGCGAAAGCGATAGCATTAGCCTCATCATTATTCTTTATCGGAATTTGTGCAGCCATTCCGCCAATCGCATGGATTCCTCTTTTGTGACATCTCTGAATCACCAAATTAGAATACGCTTTCATAAAAGGCGAAGTCATATTTACCTGATCTCTGTCTGGAACCAAAAACGAAGGATGTTTGTGGAATTTTTTTATGTATGAAAATATATAATCCCATCTGCCACAATTCAATCCAACGATGTGCTCTTTTAGTTCGAATATAATTTCATCCAACTGAAAACTTGCAGTTATTGTTTCAATGAGCACGGTAACTTTAATCGTTCCCTGAGGTATTCTTAAATAATTCTGAGTAAACTCGATAACATTGTTCCACCAGCGCGCTTCTAAATAATGCTCTAATTTTGGAATATAGAAATATGGAGCTGTTCCGTTTTCAAGTAATTTTTTATGATTATGAAAAACATATAAGCCAAAATCAACCAATGATCCCGAAACTACCTGACCTTCTACCAAAACATGCTTTTCTGTAAGATGTAATCCTCTTGGGCGAACAATTAAGGTTGCTATATTTTCATTTAACTGATATGTCTTATTTTTAACAGCATCTGTTAAACTGATTGTTTTATTAACAGCATCAATTAAATTCACCTGTCCACTCATTAGATTAGCCCAAGTTGGTGATGTACTGTCTTCAAAATCAGCCATAAAAGTCTTTGCTCCAGAATTCAAGGCGTTGATAATCATTTTTCTATCCACTGGTCCTGTAATTTCTACTCTTCTGTCTAATAAATCTTTCGGAATAGCTCCAGCCGTCCAAGTATCTTCTCTGACCAATTTCGTTTCGGATGGAAAAACTGGCATGACACCTTTATCAAATAAAACTTGTTGTTGTCCTCTTTGTGCCAACAATAATTTTCGTTCAGAATCAAATTTTAAATGCAATTCTGTAATAAATGCAATCGCCTCATCTGTCCAGATAGCTGCATAAGAATTGTTTTTTTCGGCTAAAAATTCCATTGCCGACTCTGTAGTTTCTAATTGATTTTTCATAGCTAATTCGTTTTACACTACAATGTTATAAAAAAGTTCAACACAAAACAAGCGAACGTTCGCTAAATATTAAAAATATTTTTTTGGCGATTATTTTTTTATTGGTTACATTTGATATTATGGATATCGAAAAAGACTACATCAAGCTTATTTTTGGGCTAAAACTCAAGCAAGTCCGAACTCAAAAAAACCTTTCGTTATTTGGCTTAGCCAAACTCACGAATCTTTCCAAATCTTATTTGAACGAAATAGAAAAAGGAAAGAAATATCCAAAGACTGATAAGATTTTACTCTTGTGCGAAAATCTTGACATTAGTTACGATCAAATGGTTTCTTTGAAACTAGATAACAACTTGGCACCGATAGGCGAAATTTTAAAATCTGGTATTCTAAAAGAAATTCCGTTAGAACTTTTTGGCATCCATGAAAATGATTTAATTGATATTATTGCTAATGCTCCTGCAAAAGTCAATGCCTTTATTAGTACCATAATAGAAATTGCTCAACATTATAATTTAAGCCGAGAGAGTTTTTTCTTAGCATCATTGCGCTCTTATCAGGAAGCACACATCAATTACTTTGAAGACCTAGAAAACAAAGTAATCGCTTTCTCTAAATCATTTCAGATTAATCTTGAGAATCAAATTTCGACACTAGAATTGAGTGCTATCCTAAAAGAAGAATATGGCTATACCATTAAAGATCTTCTCTTTAAGGACCAGGAAGCTTTGGGTGATTTACGATCTATTTATGTTCCAAAAAGCAAAACACTATTACTTTCCAAAGAAATAGATGATCCTCAAAGAGCCTTTATATTAGCCAAAGAAATAGCATACAACTATTTAGAAATAACCGATAGATTATTAACATTCAGCTGGATAAAATTTGACAATTTTGATCAGGTCTTGCATAATTTTTACGCTTCTTATTTTGCCGGTGCCCTTCTATTACCAAGAAAACTATTAATAGATGATATCAATCTTTTTTTAACCAAAGAGAATCCAAAACCGGAAGAGTTTGTTGCATTAATCGAAAAATTTAATGTTTCTCCTGAATCTTTTTACCAAAGATTAACCAATCTTTTACCAAAAGATTTTCATCTAAAGAACTTATTCTTTCTGAGAATGTCACACCAAATAGGCTCTGGCACATATCAGATAAAAAAAGAACTCCATATTACCAATCAACAAGAACCTCATGCCAATGAGATGAATGAGCATTATTGCCGCCGATGGGTTTCTATTAAGACAATTGACGAAGCTATCAAACAAAACAAAGCTCATTTTTTTGACGCTCAAATTTCAAGTTATGAAAATAGCGGAAACGAATATTTGGTTTTTTCATCAGCTACCAAAGATCCCTTTGTAGAAAATTGTATGCGAAGTATTTCGGTTGGAATTTTAATTACTCCAACCATGAAAAAGAAATTCAAGTTTATAGAAGCTAAACCAATCATAAAACAAATTGTTGGCGTTACTTGCGAAACCTGTGCTGTTAAAAATTGTATGGAGCGAGCTTCTCCTCCTAAACAATTAGAAAGCAAAAAACGACACGAGAACACCGATTTAGTTGTACAACAATATATTGCAAAGTATAGCTAGTTTTATAGATTTATAGATCATTAGACAAGCTTTGTAGTCAATCTTGTCTTTCTGAGGCACGAAGAACCTCCACGAGAAACGAACACAATACATTTCTAAACAGCAATAATTCTTCGACCCCGCTCAGAATGACAAGATTGTGATTAGATTAGCTATAAAATAGAGTAAATACTCTATTTATTTTCTAATACAAAACCTCCCTACATTGTCGAATTAGGGACGGTGATTCTTCGACTCCGCTCAGAAGGACAAGATTGTGGTTACGTTATAATTATCTCAAACACAACCTTAGTAACTTAGAACCTCAGCAACTCAGAGCCTATTTTCCTCTGAACCTTTGCAACTTTTAACCTAAAAAACAAGAACCTTAAAAAATCACTTCTTAATCTAGGTTAAGTGCTTTCCCTTTCCTTTGGTTGTAAATTTGCACTATCAAATAACAATTAACACACACAATCATGGAAAATATAGTAATTCACAAAGCAGAAACAAGAGGAAATGCTAATCACGGCTGGCTAAATGCTTACCACAGTTTTAGTTTTGCTGCTTATTACGATTCGGAACGCATACAATTTGGAGCGCTTCGTGTTTTAAACGATGATACTATTGCAGCAGGAATGGGCTTTGGTACACATCCTCACGATAATATGGAAATTATTACCATCCCGCTTGAAGGTGATTTAGCACATAAGGACAGTATGGGGAATACCGAAATCATCAAACATGGAGATATTCAGGTAATGAGTGCAGGAACAGGAATTCAACATAGCGAATTCAATCCAAATGCAGATAAACAAACTAAATTATTACAAATTTGGTTGTTTCCAAACAAACGTAATGTTACCCCTCGCTACCAGCAAATTTCTTTAAACACAGAAGATAGACATAATAAATTACAACAAGTACTATCTCCAAATCCAGATGATGATGGCGTTTGGATTCATCAGGATGCTTGGTTTCACATGGGGAATTTTGATGCAGGTACTACAACAGAGTATTCAATCAAAAAAGAAGGAAATGGCTTGTATGCATTTATCTTAAAAGGAAATGTAACAATAAATGATCAAGAATTAAACACTCGTGATGCTATTGGAATTACAGATTTTAAAACTGTAAGTATCAAAGCAAACACAGACACTGAGTTTCTATTAATGGAAATTCCGATGAATTATTAATTCAAACCATAATAAACAAATCTTCCCAATGGGGCTAATAATTTAAAATTCAAATTATTAGCCCCATTTTTCTTCTATTATCATTCTAACAACTCAAAAGAAAGATTAACTTTATGAGACTAATTGATCTATCAGAAACAAAATAAACCGCAAAAACTTCCTATAATGAATCCAAACGACCTAATAAAAGAATATACCAATGGTGAAGTAACCATAGTATGGCAATCTGGAAAATGCATTCATTCTGCAAATTGCGTCAAAAACAATCCTGATGTCTTTCATCCCAAAGAAAAACCATGGATACAGCCTGAAAATTCGAATACTGACAAAATTATAGAGACAGTAAAAAAATGCCCTTCAGGAGCTTTGACATTTTACTTGAATAACAAAAGCTAAATAACAAAAGTCATTTCTTAATCTAGGTTAAGTGCGATTACGATACTCCCGAAGTAACTTTGTACTATCAAAATGAAATTATTATTATTTAAATAAAAACAAAAAAATTATGGCAACTACAAAATGGTCAATTGACCCAACTCACTCAGAAATTGGTTTTAAAGTTAAACACATGATGTTTACTAATGTTTCAGGTAAATTTAACGAATACGAAGCAACTATTATTAGCGACGAGAATAACTTCGAGAATGCAACGATTAATTTTTCTGCAGATATCAAATCTATCGATACTGGAAACACAGACAGAGACAATCACTTAAGAAGTGCCGATTTCTTTGACATTGAAAACAGCCCAAAAATGACTTTCAAATCAAGTTCTTTTACAAAAATAGATGATGGAAACTATGAACTTACTGGTAAATTAAACATTAGAGGTGTTGAAAAAGAAGTAAAATTTCCAGTAGAATTTAGTGGAATCATGACTGATCCTTGGGGAAACACAAAAATCGGCTTGAATATTACAGGAAAAATCAATCGTAAAGATTGGGGATTAAACTGGAATTCTGCTATAGAAGCTGGTGGCGTATTAGTAAGCGATGATGTTCGCTTGAACATTGAACTACAATTTGCAAAACAATAATTATCCTATCATAAATTTAGCTTTTAATTTGGTTAGAAGCCCTGTACTTTGAAAGAAGTATGGGGTTTTGTTTTTTTTGCCTCCCAAAGTTGTGGAATTATATTATGAAGACGCATTACTGTGCACCTCTACAAACATGACACTAACAACCATTACTTATTATTGTTAAAAAATCTGTTTTTATCTGTGTCTTTACTTTTGTGAACTTGTTTAATCTGCGTTCTATTTACCATGAGATTTACGATTGCAATTCGGTCAGCTACTCCTATTACGAGGCTTCGACTCACCACAGCCGGGCAATTAGTTTTCAATTCCAATCTTACTTCTCTCATCTTGCTTCTCACCTCTCACAAAAACTCATTTCTTCAAATTCCTAAACTCTGTTGGTGACATATTAGTGTATTTTTTGAAAACTCGAGAGAAATAAGAATAATCATCATAGCCAACTTCTTCTGCAATTTCATTTACAGCTAGTTGCTTATCGATTAACATTCTTTTTATTTCCAAAACAACACGATCTGTAATTACTTCTGTTGCAGTTTTTTTCAAGATATCATTACATATTCTATTGAGATGCTTTAAAGTAATATGCAATTGTTGTGCGTAAAATGAAGGCGATTTATTTGTCTTGTAATGCAATTCCAAAAGCGCTTCAAACTTTTTTATTTTAACATTATACGAATGAACCTCATGGATCTCAGAATCATTATATTTTCTTGCGATTTCAATATGGATGGAGTCTAATAGGTTGAGCATCTTATCCAATTGATATTTGTTTTTTTGCTTACTTTCTCGCATTAGCAATTCAAAATAAGGCGTAATTCCTTTTGTCGCTTTCGCATCGAAATAAACTTGTGGCTTATTATTTATTGAACTGTAAAAAGCATAATCATTGATTTTTTTTTGACCAAAATACAGATTGTACATTTCCTGAGAAAAGATTACCACAAATCCTTCTACGTCTTGTGACAGACTCCAAAAATGAATCTGCCCAGGCTGAAGCAAAAACAAACTTCCCTCTTTTATATCAAATCTATCAAAATCAATCTCATGAATTCCTGAACCAGCTGTAAAAAAAACCATTAAATAAGAGTCATGGCGATGTGGTTTTTCGACAAAACTATGTGTTTTTAAATGTTCAGTAAAAGAATTTACATAAAAATCACTTCTAGTATCATTACAACTAAAATTGGCAACACTATAAATTGGGTATTTTTTCACGGCTACAAATGTCTTTATTGTGCTATAATAAGCGAAGATATAAAAATTGAATTGAAAACTAGCAAAGTATCTTTGTATATAATAAAAAATGAATCAATTATGTCATATATGATCACCCACGTTTTACGAAATGAATGTCCTAATTGTCACAAAGGAAAAATTCTTGATGAGAAAAATATATTTTTCACCTTCAAATTTCCAAAAATGCACAAAGAATGTAGTGAATGCGGTTTTAAATTCGAGAAAGAACCTGGTTTCTTTTTTGGCGCCATGTACATGAGTTATGGACTAACCGTTGCACAAGGTATTGCTACTTACTGCATTGCTCAGTTTTTCTTTGAAAAAAATTTCGATTTAAGAATTATTCCAATTATCGCTGTAGTAATCATTGCTTTTTCTTTTTTTAATATCCGACTTTCGAGATTGCTATGGATTTATATGTTTAAGAATTATTCAAGCTAAAAAAATACTATTTTTGCCTTTCTTCCAAAAAAGTGTTTTAATTTTGGCGGTCAGGAACCCACTTTTTATTTTATCGGAAAAATTTTTCTAATGTGGGTTTCAATTGAAACTAATTTTTCAATTTTAGAATCACTAAATTTTTAAATTAAAACAAATGAAAGCATACGTATTTCCAGGTCAAGGAGCACAGTTTACAGGAATGGGTAAAGACTTATATGAGAATTCGGCTTTAGCCAAAGAATTATTCGAGAAAGCTAACGAAATATTAGGTTTTAGAATTACAGATATCATGTTCGAAGGTACTGCCGAGGAACTAAAAGAAACCAAAGTAACTCAACCTGCAGTGTTTTTACATTCGGTTATTTTAGCTAAAACTTTGGGAGAAGATTTCAAACCAGAAATGGTAGCAGGACACTCATTAGGAGAATTTTCTGCTTTGGTTGCAAATGGAACTCTATCTTTTGAAGATGGATTAAAATTAGTTTCTCAACGTGCTTTGGCAATGCAAAAAGCATGCGAAATCACTCCATCTACAATGGCTGCAGTTTTAGGATTAGCAGATAATGTTGTTGAAGAAGTTTGCGCTTCAATAGACGGAATTGTAGTTGCTGCAAATTATAACTGTCCTGGACAATTAGTAATTTCGGGCGAAACAACTGCTGTTGAAAAAGCTTGTGAAGCAATGAAAACCGCTGGCGCTAAACGTGCTTTAATACTTCCTGTTGGTGGTGCTTTTCACTCACCAATGATGGAGCCTGCAAGAGAGGAATTAGCTGCTGCGATTGAAGCAACAACTTTCTCTACTCCTATTTGTCCAGTATATCAAAACGTAACTGCAAGTGCCATTTCTGATGCAAACGAAATAAAAAAGAATTTAATCATTCAGCTTACAGCTCCTGTAAAATGGACTCAATCTGTACAGCAAATGATTGCTGATGGTGCTACTTTATTCACAGAAGTAGGCCCAGGAAAAGTTTTAGCTGGTTTAATCGGTAAAATTGATAAAGAAGCTGTTACTGCAAATGCATAATTTTTTATCTTGATAGCTATCAAGATCAATCACAGTTTTCAATTTTTCAGTCTAAAAATTGTCAATACAAATAGAATCCTCACAGGCATATGTTTGTGGGGATTTTTTTAATATTTTTGTTTCACACATTGAACCCTCTCCCGATGAAAAGAATAATTCTATTAGTTCTACTTTTTAATTGCTTTACTATTTTTTCTCAAGAATTTAAATTTGAAGCTCCTGATTATAAAAAAATTGAGAACACTATTAAAGACAAAAAATCAACTTTATATTATCCAAAATTACAATTAAAGTTTGAAGCTGCAGACTCGACAATGACCCTTGAAGAAAAAAGACATTACTATTATGGCTATACTTTTCAAAAAGAATATGCTCCATATTTTAAGTCTAAACATTCCGAAAAACTAGAAGACTTTCAGAAAAAAGAAAACCTTACCCAAAAAGAATACGAAAAAGCAACTGAACTTTGTAATTTAATTTTATCAGAAAATCCATTTGACATAAGAACAAGAAATTATAAATCTTATTGCTTAGACAAATTAGAACGTAAAAAAGAGCTCGAAAATAATATCATAAAAACTAACATTATATTTGAAACCATTTTAAGCTCTGGAGACGGCGTAACTAAAGAAACAGCTTTCTATGTTATCAACACGTCTAATGAATACGCCCTACTAAATGCTTTAGGCTTTGAGTTTGGAGGAAGTCAAAGCTTAATTGAACATTATGATTTTCTTGACTTAAAAGAAAATGAATATAAAATAAAAGGATTTTATTTCGATGTAAGTCCATGTTTAAACAGTTTTAAATTTTAAAACCGTAAAAACCAAAAACTAACAATGACATCTGAAAAATTTACCTTCATTAAAACCGATAAAAAGATAATCAAATTATACTTTGATACTATTGCTGTCATTACTGGTTTAGGTAATTATGTACAAATAATAACTGTAGATAATACAAAATACACTTATTACAAATCCCTGAAAGATTTAATAGATGTATTACCCAATGAATTTATGAGAGTTCACAATTCTTCGATAGTTAATTTAACCAATATTGATAGTATCGAAGACAATCATATTATGGCCAAAGGAAATAAAATTACCATTGGCAAAACCTACAAAGAATGCCTTACTACCGCTCTGGATAAATTTATATTATAACCGCCCACATAAAAAAACAAACAGTGTGTGTAGTATTTACACACGTTTGTATAAAATAGTTTCATGTGCTTTATACTTTGTTTTCATTTGCCTGAATATTAAACAATTCAGTAATGATGAAAGTAATTTTAAAAATCATATTAACTATTATTATGTCTACACAAATTTCAAATGCACAAAAATATCCTTTAAAGGAGGATGTAGCTACTATTAACGGAATTATAAAAGCTACTTACGAAGCCGTTTCGGGAGAAGCTGGAGAAAAACGACAATGGGAACGTGACCTTTCACTTCATGACCCAAATGCGATTTATTCTTTTCCGCTAGAAAATACTGCTGGCAAAACGCAACAAACCACAATGCCTCTTAAAGATTTTCATAAAGAAACCGATACTATGGTTGCAAAAACTGCCTTTTATGAAAATGAAGTAAATAGAGAAGTTCGCGTATTTGGGAATATCGCCCACGTTTGGAGCACTTATGAAACTAGATTAGCAAAAAATGGTCCTGTTGCCCGAAGAGGAATTAATAGCATACAACTTTATTACAACGAAGGTAGATGGTGGATTACATCTTGGACTTTTGACAAAGAAAAAGAGGACAGGAAAATCCCTCAAACTTTCGATCCACAGTAAACAAAGCTGTAAAACAAAAAAAAATCCCAAACCATCAAATTTGATAGTATGGGATTTCTATTACTTAAAGCAAAATTATCTTGCTTGAACCGCTGTATCTGTAAAATCGGAAAACACGCCATCCAGCCCTAATTTATAAAAAGCCTGATATTCTAAAGTTGGATTATTTTTATAGCCACTCAACAATCGCTTTCCTTCATTTCTGAACGTATAAGCATGCACTTGTAATCCTTTTTTATGTGCATCTGAGATTAAAGTCGTTGGTGGCAACGCTACTTTATCGGCATCATCAACTTTTCCGTCTCCATTAATATCGTCTGCTTTTCCATCATTATTGGCATCTACTCCTTTATACGGAATAATAAATGGCTTCCACGGACCAATTCCTGTTGCATAGGTTTTAACAAAATCTAAACCTTCCTGAGTTCTAAAAAATCCGTAATCTCTAGTATCGCCTTTTAAGTGCCAATCATATGGTTTTCCATCAGAAATCATTCCTCCGTCTGGAACTGCAAAAACTAAATCTCCATTTAGAGCTACATCGTAACAACCTAACAACTGAATTGTTTTCACACTTGATTTAGTTCTTATGTATTGCAAATTAGAAACTTCAAATGACTGAATATAAACTGGAGACGAAACATTATTCCATCCCTCGACAGCTAACATTTCTAATAATTTATCGGTAATTTTTAAACCCAAAGCCTCATGAAAAGAGGGATGTTTTGTTTCTGGATAAATCCCTACTACACGACCTAGTAGTTTCGATTTTTGTTTTGCCAAAGCAATTACTTCTACAAATGTTGGAATCGCATATTTATTATTATATTCTTGTGAACGCTCCGCAAAAGCTTGTTTTGCTTTTAATTGTTTAATTTCTGCTAAAGTAAAATCAGAAACAAACCAATCGGTTATCATTGCGCCATCAATATTCTTAGTCGTTTTTTTAGAAGCAAAAGCCGGAACTTCTGATACGTTTGTTGTTCCAGACAACATTGGTTCATGGCGCACTACAAGTTGCCCATCTTTCGTCATTACTAAATCTGGCTCTATAAAATCAGCTCCCATTTCAATAGCTTTAGTATATCCCTCAATAGTATGTTCTGGTAAATAACCTGATGCACCACGATGAGCAATCACAATGGGATTTGCTCCAATTAAAGTAGGATATTTCCCTTTTCCGAGAATTTGATTACCATCATTCATATTACAAGCCAATAACAAAATTACACCGCTTAAGAAAATTGTACTTTTAAAAATTTGAAATGAATTCATAGTTTATATTTTTAGCAAATAAATACAATTTTACATCAATTTATATTAGTACTGAGTTAAGCATCAGTTATGCTTTTTTACTTAAAAAAAACTATCAAAATATTCAAAATTATTCCTCACCATTGACGTATTCGTTTAATAGACTGGGCTTTTGCCTCCTCAGGTGTAAATCCCTTTTTCATCTCTTCATCAAAATCAAAAGTAGCCCTATCAATTCCCTTAAATTTAGCTGGAGAAGCTTCATAAGTAACCGAAGGTTCTTCTACTTTATTTATTTTAGAATTTTCTTTTTTAGCATTCATGACGAATTTATTTAACAGCCCAATTTACAACATTTTACACCAAACAAAAAATCTCAAACTATCAAGATGATAATTTGAGATTTCCATACAATTAGAAATAAGATTTTACGCAATCTTTTTTTCTTTCTTTTTATAATTGATAATAAAAACTCCTGATATAATAAGTGCTGTTGCAATAATAAAATCGACAGTAATTACTTCGTCTAACAGCAACCAACCCAGAAAAACCGCAATTATAGTGTTGAAGTAAGACAAAATAGAAACCTGTATAGCCGTTACTCGTTTTAAAGCATAATGATAAGAGAAAAAAGCAAGTATCGACCCAAAAACAGATAAATATAAAGACGCAAAAATACTTCTCGCGCTCCATAAACTTACATCTGGATTTGGAGAAAAAATAAATGCTAAAACCAACTGAACCAAAGTAGCAATTGTAAACTGATAAAATAAATTCAGTGTAATATTATTCGACTTATGAGTATGGGTCTTTGTATAAATTGTTCCTGCTGCCCAACCTGAAATTGCTAAACTCATAAATATAAGTCCGTGTTGATAATTAGAATCTAAAAATGAACCCAATCCATCTTTAAAAATAAAAACAACTCCTGTGAAACCAATTATAACTCCTATAATACCTTTTAAACTTGGTTTTTGCAATCCAAACAAAACACTACCTATAAAGATTAGTACAGGCGACAAAGCACTCATTATAGATGCTAACCCACTTGGTAAAGTTTGTTCGGCGACAGTAGTAAAACCATTTGCAATAACAATCATTAATAAAGCTGGAATTAATTGGTGTTTAAAATTCTCCCAACCAATCCATTTTAATTCTTTTTTAAACAGTAAAATAGTCATCGCTATTAATCCTGCTAAACCCTGACGAATAGAAGTTACAAACCACGGCGGAATAGTTTCTACCGCAACCCTGATTCCTAAAAAAGTCGTTCCCCACACAATCCCTACTGTCGCCATGCAGAGGTATAATTTATAATCTGGCTTTTGTTGCATCGCTAATACTATCCATTTTAAATAAAAAAATCCCAAATTATAATGCTATAATTTGGGATTTTTAAAATACTATCTATTTTAAACTAAGAAACTTTGTTTCTTATCTTTTCTTCCCATTTCCAAGCGCTCTTCATCGCTTCATCAAGCGTTGATTGGGCTTTCCACCCCAGCACATCATTAGCTTTGGTTGTATTTGCATAGGCCTCGGTAATATCACCTTCTCTTCGTGCTACAATTTTATATGGTAATTTTTTATCACTTACCTTTTCAAAACTCGTAATCACCTCAAGAACAGAACTTCCTTTTCCTGTACCCAGATTAAATGTTTCTACTTTTTCCAGATTTTTTTTATTCAATAATCTTTGCAGTGCTACGACATGCGCTTTTGCTAAATCGACCACATGAATATAATCCCGTACACAAGTTCCATCGGCTGTAGGATAATCATCTCCATAAACAGATAATTCCTTACGCAATCCAATTCCAGTTTGTGTAATAAAAGGAACTAAATTTTGAGGAACCCCAATTGGCAATTCTCCTATTTCTGTTGACGGATGTGCTCCAACTGGATTAAAATAACGCAATAAAATAGCATTAATATTAGTTGCTTTCGCAGTATCTCTAATAATTTCTTCTCCTATTTTTTTGGTATTCCCGTATGGAGACATCGGCTGTTGCACAGGAGCATCTTCTGTAATTGGCATATTTTTGGCTTGACCGTAAACTGTACAAGAAGAGCTAAATATAAAACTAGCTTCTGGTTTTTGCTGTAGTTCTTGTAAAAGATACACCAAACTACTGATATTATTTTCGTAGTACAGAAGTGGATTTTCGACACTTTCACCCACAGCTTTTGAAGCCGCAAAATGAATTACTCCAGTAACATCATTATATTTTTTAAAGAAATTTTGTACTGCCGTTTTTTCTCTTAAATCTAATTTCTCGAATAATGGAGTTTTACCTGTGATGGCTACGATTCCTTTTAAAACATCTTCTGAGGAATTAGAAAGGTTATCGATTATCACCACTTCAAAGCCTTCATTTTGCAATTCGACTACGGTATGTGATCCGATAAATCCTAATCCTCCTGTTACTAATACTTTCATTTCTTGGTTGTTTTTTGGCTATTTATTTGATTTGGTTTATTTCAAAAACTCAATTACACTATCCGTAATAAATTTAATTTGCTCATCATCAAGCTCTGTATGCATTGGCAATGAAAGCACTTCCTGCACCAATTGATTGGTTACTGGGAAATATTCTTCTTTATAACGAACATCAACATATGCTTTTTGCGAATGCAACGGAATTGGATAATAAATTGCACAAGGAATTCCTTTATCCTGTAAGTGTTGTAACAATCCGTTTCTATCTGCATTTATAATTCGCAATGTATATTGATGAAAAACGTGATCATTTTCGTCAGGATTAAATGAAGGTGTAATAATATTAGCATGTCCTGCTAACGCAGCATTATACTTAGCCGCAGCTTCACGACGTGCTTTATTATACTCATTTAATAACGGAAGTTTCACATTCAAAACCCCTGCCTGAATACTATCTAAACGTGAGTTTACCCCCACAACATCATGATGATAACGCTCATACATTCCGTGATTTACAATTCCACGAATCGTATGCGCCAAAGCATCATCATTGGTAAAAATAGCACCACCATCTCCATAACAACCTAAGTTTTTAGATGGGAAAAATGAAGTTGCAGCTACATGCCCCATCACTCCTACTTTAGTTTTTGCTCCAGATTTAGAAATATAATCAGCTCCTATTGCTTGTGCATTATCTTCGATCACATACAAATTGTGCGCTGCTGCAAGTTCCATAATTGCATCCATATTAGCAGCACGACCAAACAAATGTACCGGAACAATTGCTTTAGTTTTTGGAGTTATAGCTTTTTTAATTGCATCGATAGAAATATTCATACTATCCATTTCAACATCTACTAAAACCGGTGTTAATTGCAACAAAGCAATCACTTCTACAGTAGCTGCAAAGGTAAAGTCGGCAGTAATAACCTCATCCCCTGGTTTTAAATCCAATCCCATCATTGCAATTTGCAATGCATCAGTACCGTTTGCACAAGGAATAACATGTTTTACTCCTAAATACGTTTCGAGATTTTTTTGAAACTGATGAACCAATGGTCCATTAATATATGTATTCGTATCTAAAACGTCTTGAATTGAAGCATTTACAGCTACTTTTATTTTATCATATTGACTTTTTAAGTCAACCATTTGAATTTTTTTCATTGTGATATTCTAATTTAAAGTTTGCATTCTCGAATAAAGAAAGTTCAATTTTAATTGACTTTCAAAATAATACTTCCGAAAACGAGGAACAAAAATAGTTATTTAATGAGTTTAAACCAATGAAAATAATTGAAAGAAACGTATTTTAGCCCCAAATATCCAACTATGCTTTTCTTATACAATCTAATCGTAATTATTGTAAGCTTTTTATTAAAAATAGTGGCACTTTTTAGCCGTAAAATCAAACTTTTTGTAGATGGCAGAAAAAGCGTTTTCACAACCCTACATGAAAAGATAAAGCCCACTGATAAAACAATTTGGTTTCACGCTGCTTCACTAGGCGAATACGAACAAGGCTTACCTGTTATTGAAAAAATTAAAGAAAAATACCCTTCACATAAAATCATTGTTACTTTTTTTTCTCCTTCAGGTTATGAAGTTAGAAAAAACAATACTGTTGCTGATGTAACTCTTTATTTACCATTAGATACAAAGCAAAATTCCAAACAGTTTTTAAAATTAGCACATCCAGAAATGGTTTTCTTTATTAAATATGAATTCTGGCTAAACTACCTTAACGAATTAAAAAAGAACAACACGCCTACCTATTTAGTTTCTGGAATATTCAGAGACAATCAAATATTCTTTAAATGGTACGGTAGTTTTTACAAAAAAGCACTTGATGCATTTACTTTCTTTTTTGTTCAAAACGAAAGCTCCAAAAATAAAATCGAATCTATTGGTTACAAAAACGTAATTATCTCAGGCGATACTAGATTTGACCGTGTGGTTGCTATTTTAGAACGCAACAATACTCTAGATTTTATCGCTGAATTTAAAAACAGCTCGACTACTATTGTTATTGGTAGCTCATGGCCAAAGGATGAAGTTTTATTAACCGAATATATCAATACCACTCAAGAGCAAGTGAAATTTATTATTGCTCCTCATAATATCAAACCAGAACAAATTACTACGCTACAGCAATCTATTACTAAAAAAACAATCTTATTTTCTGAAAAAGAAGGCAAAAACTTAGCAGATTATGACGTATTCATCATTGATACTGTTGGAATATTAACCAAGATATACAGTTATGCAACAATTGCATATGTAGGTGGTGGTTTTGGAAACCCTGGCGTTCACAATATTCTTGAACCAGCAACTTTTGGTCTTCCTATTGTAATCGGTCCAAATTACTCTCATTTTGCCGAAGCTACTGAACTTGTTCAATTAGGAGGTTGTATTTCTATTGCCAATGCAACAGAATTAGAAACTGCATTTAACAGCCTCATTTCGAATCAAAATTACCTCAATGAAAAAGGCTTAATTTGCAAGTCTTATGTCCAAAATAAAAAGGGAGCAACAGACACAATTATGAGTGCAATTTAATCTCACTCCCTAATTTACCATAAAATATGTTATCCAAATCATAATTTTTTATTGTTCAGCAATGAAAATCGATTTATAATTTTAATTTCACACAACTAACTCCAACTCTTTTTTAATACGGTAGATTCAATAAAAAAATTAAAAAACACCGTGTTTACTAGCATTACCGAGCACTCCCCTCAAAAAAACATTTAATTAAACACTAATTTACCATACAAAAAAGCCTTTTAACGTTTTTGGCACGTTAATTGATAATAAGATAAACGTAGGCATTGAAGAATATTTTAAAAAAAAATAAAAAAATATTTTACATATTAAAAAATTTATATCTTTGCCACGAATTAATAATTAACCTTTTATAATAAAGTAAGATGAAAAAAGTATTTTTAAGTTTAGCTGTTGTTGCTGTTTTAACTGTTGTATCTTGTAAAAAAGCTGACGCTGCACCTGCTGACGACGCTGCTGCTGTAGTTGATTCTGCTGCTGTTGTTGTTGATTCTGCTGCTGCTGTAGTTGATTCTGCTGCTGTTGTAGTTGATTCTGCTGCTGCTACTGCTACTGAAGCTGCAAAAACTGCAACTGAAGCTGCAAAAAAATAATTAGAACTTAAATTCTAAAATTTTTAAAGCCATCCGCATAGCGAGATGGCTTTTTTATTGAATCAAACTCTAGCTTATATTTTAAGCAAAAAAAAGAGAGCGCATTTTGACAAGTCAAAATGCGCTCTCTTTTTTCATTTCAATCCCACCACCTAATCTTCAAAAACAAAATCATTTACAGAGAAATCCAAAACCTCAGCTTTAGAACCATAAGTAACAATTTCTTTTATTCCTTTTTGAAGAAGCAACTCGGTCGTATATTTTCTACTTGTTGCAAAATGATTATCATTAAAAACCAACTTAAAAAATACTTTCCTCCAGACGATTTAAACTTCAAAAATTTAGCCGAGTCTATACTACCCTTAAACTTCTCAATCTCTTCTTCACACTCAAATTTAAGCTCATAACTAAGACTTGTAAAGATAACCTTCCCCTTTCTGGAAGTAAACACAAATTTATACTCATCATTAAACCTCTTACTTATTACGAAAGCCCCCATTTATTTTTTTAGATTTTTTTTTAGATTGCCGATTCTAGAATCAACTAAAGATTTTTTCAAAGTCCAAGATCAAGTACTACAAGCTCATCTACAATTACAGACTTTTGTAAAATAAAAAAACCCCTTCAAAAAGAAGAGGTTTCTTGTACTCAGAGCGGGACTTGAACCCGCACGAACATTGCTGTTCACTGGATTTTAAGTCCAGCGTGTCTACCAATTTCACCATCCGAGCATTATATGGTGTTGAGCGAAAAACGGGGCTCGAACCCGCGACCTCGACCTTGGCAAGGTCGCGCTCTACCAACTGAGCTATTTTCGCCTTTCAAATTCTAATTAAGAACTACAATACTTGAATTGTGCCGTATTGCGAGTGCAAATTTAAGACATTTATTGAGTTACACAAGCATTTTTTAAAAAAAAATTTCACTTATTTTATAATCAACTGATATCCTAAACTTTAAATATGAAATTATTTTCTTGTAATCATTCTTTTAATCTCATTAAGCTTCATAAGCGCCTCCACTGGCGTTATCGCATTAATATCAAGATTTAAAATCTCTTCTTTAATCTCTTCCAACAATGGATCGTCTAGATTAAAGAAACTCATCTGCATTTCATCACTATCCGACTTTATCCCATTTAACGCATCACTTGAATGATCTTTCTCTAATTTCTTCAAAAGCTTTTGTGCTTTCAAAATCACAATCTGAGGCATTCCAGCCATTTTTGCAACATGAATTCCAAAACTATGTGCACTACCTCCTTTTACAAGCTTTCTAACAAAAAGAACCGTATCCTTTAATTCTTTTACTGCAACATTATAATTCTGAATTCTAGGCAACGAATCTGTCATTTCATTTAACTCGTGATAATGCGTAGCAAATAATGTCTTTGGTCTCGACGGATGTTCATGCAAGAATTCAGCAATAGCCCATGCAATCGATATTCCATCATACGTACTAGTCCCTCTTCCTATCTCATCTAGTAAAACCAAACTTCTGTCTGAAATATTATTCAAGATTGAAGCCGTTTCGTTCATCTCGACCATAAAAGTCGATTCTCCCATCGAAATATTATCTGAAGCACCTACTCTAGTGAATATTTTATCTACCATCCCCATTCTAACACTATCTGCAGGAACAAAACTTCCCATTTGAGCCAGTAGTACTATTAAAGCGGTTTGACGCAAAATAGCCGACTTACCAGACATGTTGGGTCCTGTAATCATAATTAACTGCTGCGTTTCTCTATCCAAGAAAACATCATTAGCAATATACGGCACACCAACTGGTAATTGTTTCTCGATAACAGGATGTCTTCCATTCTTAATTTCTAATTCGAAAGTATCATCAATTTGCGGACAAACATATTTATTCTCGATTGCCAATTGTGTAAACGAACACAAACAATCTAGTTGCGCTACCAGGCTTGCATTCATTTGCACTGGCTTAATATATGTTGTTATCCAAGAAACCAATCCCTCGAAAAGCTCTAATTCTATTTTATGAATTTTTTCTTCGGCTCCTAAAATTTTAGTTTCATACTCTTTTAGCTCTTCGGTAATATAACGTTCTGCATTTACCAAAGTTTGCTTACGAATCCATTCTGACGGTACTTTATCTTTATGTGTATTCCTAACTTCGATATAATATCCAAAAACATTATTAAAAGAAATTTTTAGAGAAGTAATTCCAGTTCGCTCCGACTCTCTTTTTTCAATCCCCTCTAAAAATTCTTTCCCTGAAGTAGAAATTGCTCGTAAATCATCTAACTCTTCGCTAATACCTTTTGCAATAGCATTACCTTTATTAATAGATACTGGTGCTGAATCTTGATTTAAAGTTGTTTTAATCTTTTCACGCAATAAATCACAACTATGTAAATTATCACCTATTGTTTTTACTGCTTTTTGTGAACTTTTAAGTGCAAGATCTTTTATAGGAATAATTGCATCTAGCGATTCTTTCAGATAAACTATCTCACGTGGAGAAACTTTACCTGCAGCAATTTTAGAAATCAAACGCTCTAAATCTGATATTTGCTTAATTTGATACTGAATATCATGCAGTACCTCTTGATTTTCCTTTAAGTAAGACACCACTTCGTGACGACTCTTAATCTTATCGCTATCTTTAAGAGGCAATGCCAGCCAACGCTTTAACAAACGTCCTCCCATTGGCGAAAGCGTTCTATCTATAACATCTAAAAGTGTAACTGCATTTGGATTATAACTGTGATACAATTCCAGATTTCGAATCGTAAATCGATCCATCCACACATAAGCATCTTCGGCTATTCGCTGAATCGCTGTTATATGCTGCACTCTATTATGTTGTGTTTCGGACAGATAATATAAAATAGCCCCCGAAGCAATAATTCCTTCTTTTAATTCTTCTACTCCAAAACCTTTTAAAGAAGCAGTTTGAAAATGCTTCGTTAAAATCTCTAAAGCATAATCCTCTTTGTAAATCCAATCTTCTAAATAAAAACTATGGAAATCCTCTCCAAAAGCTTCTTTGAAATCATTTTTATTATGTTTTGGAACCAGAACCTCACTTGGCCTAAAATTCTGTAATAACTTATCAATGTATTCAGCGTTTCCTTGAGCCAGTAGAAATTCTCCAGTAGAAACATCCAAAAATGAAACTCCTATATTTTTATTAGCAAAATAGATTGACGCAAGAAAATTATTGGTTTTAGACTGCAACACCTCATCATTAAGAGAAACACCTGGAGTTACCAGCTCAGTAACACCTCTCTTAACAATTGTTTTAGTCATTTTAGGGTCTTCTAACTGATCGCAGATTGCTACACGAAGTCCCGCTTTTACTAATTTTGGCAAATACGTATTAATAGAATGATGCGGAAATCCTGCCAAAGCCGTTTCTGTTTCTGAACCTGCTCCACGTTTTGTTAATGTTATACCAAGGATTTTAGAAGCCCTAACAGCATCTTCTCCAAAGGTTTCGTAAAAATCACCAACTCTAAATAGCAAACATGCATCTGGATATTTTCTCTTGATTTCATTGTACTGTTTCATTAACGGTGTTTCTTTCACCACTTTCTCTTTCGCTGCCAAATTACTGTGTTTTTTAAATGAAAAATTATGACAGCGAATTTATAAATTTTAAAGCGAATAAAGAATCCCTGAAAAAATTAAAATATTTTTAAGGCAATTTTAAGTTACACTTTCATTATTTTCCATAAATTTGTTAATAATTAAAAATTAAACTGAAAATGAAAAAAATAATTCTACTTGTAATGTTTACAGTATTAAGCGTTGCTACATCTAATGCCCAAGCTAAAGCTAAAACTGCTAAAGTTGATGGTGCTGGGATGGTTTTTGTTAATGAAGTTATCGATTACGGAACAATTGCACAAAATGCAGATGGAAAACGTGAATTTGTATTTACTAACAACGGAAACAAACCATTAATCATTACTAACACACAAGGATCTTGTGGATGTACAGTACCAACTTCTCCAAAAGAGCCTATCGCTCCAGGTGGAAAAGGTATTATTGGTGTAAAATACGCTACTGACAGAGTAGGTGCTTTTACTAAAACTGTAACAGTTACATCTAATGCAGCTGGACAACCTACAAAAATACTTACTATTAAAGGTACTGTTTTAGCGGCAAATGAAGCTCCAAAAAGCTAAATCGTAAAACAACCACAAAAATAAACGAAAAGCTTCCTTACTATTTGGAAGCTTTTTTTATTACTAGAATTTAAATATTTATGAGAAAACTCGAAAACAGCGAACTCGAAAGAAAATCTATTACTGATTTTAAAAAATCAGAAAAAACACCTCTTATATTAGTCTTAGACGACATTCGCAGCTTACATAATATAGGCTCTGTGTTTCGAACTGCAGATGCTTTTTTGATAGAAAAAATAATTTTATGCGGTATCACTGCTACTCCACCGAACAAAGAGATTCATAAAACCGCACTTGGTGCCACTGAAACTGTTACTTGGGAACATCACGAGAACGTATTAGAAGTAATTGAAAATCTTAAAAAAGAAAACATTACAACTCTAGCTATCGAACAGGTAGAAAGCGCTGTTTTTCTACAAGATTTTGAAGTAGAGAAGGACAAAAAATATGCTCTAGTATTTGGAAATGAAGTATATGGTGTTGCTCAGGAAGCTGTTGCGATTTGCGATGGTTGCATCGAAATTCCACAATTAGGGACCAAACATTCTCTTAATATATCTGTAAGTGCTGGAATTGTTGTTTGGGATTTATTCCAAAAAATGAATTGGCCAAAATAAAACAACTTTAGCTCTATCATAATGAAATTCAAGCGTTGGACTTATCTCTTAATTGGTTTATCAATATTTCTTTTCTCAGGAATATGGGCCTTTAAAAAATTCAATTTTAATACTGAACACTCCATAGGACAACCGCTAGACAGTTTAAATGGGGTTAGTGTTTATTACAATGGCGGAGTTAATAATGTTACCGATAGAAATCTTACTGCAGACAATTATAATCTTGGATTAAAATACCAATGTGTAGAATTTGTAAAGAGATATTATTATGAACATTTTAATCATAAAATGCCTGACAGTTATGGTCACGCCAAAGACTTTTTTAACTCAAATCTTAAAGATGGCCAGAGAAACGAAAAAAGAGATTTGGTACAATATACGAATCCGAGCAAAAGCAAACCAAAAGCTGATGATCTTTTAATTTATAGTGGAACTATTTTTAATCGATTTGGACATGTTGCCATTGTTTCAAATGTTACTGATAAAGAGATTGAAATAATCCAGCAAAATCCTGGTCCATTTAGCAAATCCAGAGAGGTTTTTTCTTTAATTGAAAAAGAAGGCAAATGGATAATTGGCAATGACCGAATTTTGGGCTGGTTAAGAAAAGAATAGTTATCCTATTTTTTTCTTAATTTCCTCTAAAACAAAAAGATAGTCTTCATGCTTTTTCACAAAATCACGATCTGAAACATCAATAATTAGAACATTCAGATCAGATTGTGATTTAATGTATTCTAAATATCCATTATTGATTTTATCCAAATACTCAGCCTCAATGTTCTGCTCGTAGCTTCTGCCTCGCTTTTTTATGTTCTGTAATAAACGTTCTGTATTTTGATATAAATAAACATACAAATCTGGCTTTGGCATTTCCTTATAGATAATATCGAACAAGTTTCGATACAAGCGATATTCATCTTCAGCAAGTGTTATTTTGGCAAATATTAATGATTTAAAGATGTGATAATCGGCTACGATAAAATCTTTAAATAAATCAAATTGCGCTAAATCATCTGATAATTGCTGATAACGATCTGCCAAAAAGACATTTCTAGCGGAAAAGCATATCGATTTTGATCTTTATAGAATTTAGGTAAAAAAGGATTATCTGCAAAACGTTCTAATACTGTTTTAGCATTAAAATCATCGGCTATTTTATGAACCAAAGTTGTTTTTCCAGCTCCAATATTTCCTTCAAAAGCAATATAATTAAATCGTTGCATTGGAATTTCCTGCAACGGACTTTTCAAATCCTGAACAACCGTACAAATACTATCGTCGGGTGTTATTGCAATTAATTCTGGAATTGTTTTTTGAAAAATTGGATGCTTCCAATTCAAATTTAGATCTTGAATGGGCATCAAGACAAAATTTCGATTTTGCATCAAAGGATGTGGAATCTGAAGTTTATCGGTATTGATAATTTCATCTTCATAAATAATCACATCAACATCTATAAGTCGAGATTGATATCCTTGTTGTTCTGAACGAATACGTCCTAATTGCTTTTCTACTTTTAAAACTTGACTTAATATTTTTTGTGCCGATGCATTGGTATGCAAAACCAAGGCACAATTATAAAATGCATCACTTTCAAAACCCCAAGCTGGCGTCTCATATAACTTCGAAACTTGAACAACAGTACCAATTTCCTGATGTATCAAATTAATACAGTTTTCTATATTTCCTAACCTATTTCCTTGGTTACTTCCTAGGGATAAAACGACCTGATATTGTGATTTCATAATTAGATGCAAATTAACTAAAAGTATTTTAGAAAATAAGAATCTTTAGGACTGTTCTTCTTTATTTGTTTTTAATTAAAATCATTTTAAACCACTTAAAAACTAGGAAAAAAAACAATATTGGTATAAATAATTCCCCCAATTCAGCTAATGAAAATTCTGAATTAGTTTTTAAAAGAGTCCTGATAAAATTCCAGGAATTTTGTGGGAAATATAGAATTGAATCTGGATTTTTGATTAAAACAAAGTATAAAAAAAACAATATAAAGCCATAACAAACTAAACCATAAAACAATAACAAATACTTTTGCAAAAAGCTCTGGATACTTTTGATAATATTCAGGGTTGGTTGCTAAGAAATAGTGTCCAAAATTACCAATTTAAAATTGTCTAAAATAGACAAGTTTTGTATGTAATTATTAAATTTTAATCTCATCTCGTATCTATTTTAAAAATTCCCTACAACCTCAAATTCTTTCTTATTCTTATCCTCAGATACTTTTTTTAAAAATGCATTTAACTCACTGGTCAATGGCAACTGATTTTGATTATCCCAAAATTCTTTGGAATAAGAAGACTTTGCCTTAAAAATATCTTTATCTTCAGAAAAATTAGATTTTACTTTTTCAGCTATAAAGCTATTCGTGATAAATAAATCTGTAGTAAAATCATAAATTATTACTTCTAAATTATTTTTTAAAACCTCTACATTCCCATTTATCTTAGCATTACTTACATAATATTTATTATTCTCATTATTTTTAGCATATTGCACTAAGGATTGAAAAAATGTAGTTCTCCATTTATAAATACCTTTCTCCACATATGGAACACTATTTGCATCGGAATATTCATCTATAAATACCTCTTTTATAGCATAGTCTCTCCTATTTATAATGAAATACCCATCAGCAACCTGTCCTTTTTCAGTTTTCTCTTTTGCGATAAAATTAATTTTTCTATAGTCTGAGTCAGTCGATATAACTTCCGTAAAAGAATATTTATCTTCTACATTTAACAATATCGCAGATGTTCTATCGAGTGTTTGTTTAAAACTTTGGAATTGAAAATTCGTAGCATCATTCGTTTCCGAAATACCTGTTTTTCTCATATTTACAATTTCAATCGTATAAACACTATTCTTCTTTTCTTTAGTTCTAAACAGTCTTTCTCTATATGCTTTCCCCGAAATATCCTGTAATCTTACAATTGCTTCATTCTTTTTTAACAGACATCTCAGAAAAAAATTCTCTCCATAAGGCTCTATAGGATAATTTACATTGATATTATCATACACTTTTCTCATATAAGCACTGGCATTGTTCACTATAACTTCATCCAACACAATTGCTTTTCTTTCCATAAAAACTGTGTCCTTACTTATAAGCAAATCAAATGTGGTTTTTATATCATTATACCCTATTGCACTAAAATTTATTTCATTCTTACTTGAAACAAAAACAAACACTCCTTCTTCGTTTGTTATCGAATTGTCTTTGTCATTAAAAACAGTTACAGATTTCAAAGGTAATTTTGTATCGATATCTGCAACAACTTTGTTAAGCACTATTTCCTGGCCTTGCAATGGAAAAGATAGCAAGAATAAAAAAAATAAAAGTTTAAAAATCTGCTTCATATTTAATCTTTTTTATAAATTCTAAAAAGAAAGAAGCACTCAAAATATGTGCTTCTTTCAAAATTTGAAGTGATTAATCACTAAATGCTAGAATGTCGCTCCCGATTCTGATGGCCCTATAACAACTTCATCAATCCAAGCAAATTCGTATCTCTTCTCTAATTCTTCAACTTGAAATTTTTCAAGCAATTGGTTTTCTTTTTCTAAAAACCCTTCTGGTAATTGATTTTCTACATTCTTAAAAATTGGTTTTAAATTTTTAATTAATAACTAATCTACAAAAACCACCTCCTTAATTATAATCCTTATACGTTAAGATTTTAAAAATAAAGTAAGAATAGTTCTATTTTTCAAACTTATTTTATAATTTTATTCTTTCTTATTAAAAATCGCATAATAACTGCATAATAAATAAATTTAATATTAAAAGAAAATGGGTATGAGAATTAAATTAAGACAGATTAGAGAAAGCAGAGGCTTCTCTCAAGAACAAATGGCAGAATATTTGGAGATCTCTCAACCTCAATATTATCGAAAAGAAAGAGGAAGTAGTAAAATACAAGAGCATGAATGGGATATTCTTGCGAAAGTATTAGAGGTCGATAAAAACCAACTAAGAAATAAAAATACAACATTAACTTTTAATGATTACAACGAAGAAATTAGTATCCAATCTTCACAGACACTACATTATTCTGAACAATTAGTATTAGAACTCAAAGAACATGTAAGTACTTTAAAAGAAAAAATTATCTTTGTAAAAGAACAATATGAATCCCGTCTTAAAGACAAAGAGGATCTTATTTTATTTTTAAAACAAAACAACAATAAATCATCTTAATCAAGCTAGAGCTATGCAATTATTGGCTATTTCATCTTAAGATTTGTAACAATTCAGCACTTTAAGCTACTTATTAAAAAAATGTAATTATGAAATTTTTAGGAAATGTAATAGCTACCGTAATCGGTATTTTTGTTTTTTTCATGCTGTCCTTTTTTGGAATGATGTTATTAGCAGCGCTTTTTGGAGGCGATAGTAATGCTGTTACCGTAAAAAGTGACTCTGTAATTGAACTTGATTTAAGAAAAATACAAAATGATTATGCTGGAAAATATAAAGACCCTTGGGTAACTATTTTTTCTGAGCAAAAAGGTATTGGGCTAACAGATATCATTAATGCCATAGATGTTGCAAAAACTGATGATAACATCAAAGGGATTTCTATTCTTAATGATGCCTCTTCTTTAGGAATGGCTCAAAGTAAAGATTTACGAAATGCTCTTGAAAGTTTTAAAAAATCAGGAAAGTTTGTAATGGCGTATTCTAATGGGTATTCTCAAAAAGAATATTATTTAAATTCTGTTGCAAATACAATTTACTTAAATCCTGTCGGTGATTTAGATTTTAAAGGATTGTCTTCTGAAATTATGTTTTTCAAAGATTTTCAAGATAAGTCAGGTATTCATATGGAAGTAATCCGTCATGGAAAATATAAAAGTGCTGTTGAACCATTTCTTGAAAACAAAATGAGTGATGCCAACAGAGAACAAACTGGCGCTTTATTAAGCTCAATCTGGAATACTGTTGTTGCCGACATTTCTAAAAGTCGTAACATTCCTGTTGATCGATTAAATGAAATCGCCAACGGTCTTTTAGCTAGAACACCTGAAATGGCAAAAGCAGAACGCCTTGTAGATGTTATAGCTTACGAAGATGTATATCATGATGCTATTAAAAAAGTCCTGAAGGTAACTGGTGATGATGACTATAATAAAATTTCTATTTCTGATTACACTCAAAACTTCATTACTACTGCTACTAGTTCTAGCACTTCGGGTGACCAAATAGCTATTATTTATGCTCAAGGAGAAATTCAAAGTGGCGAAGGTGACGTTACAGTTATTGGTGAAGGATCTATGCGTCGTTCTTTACAGGAAGCTCGCAAAAATAAAGATGTAAAAGCAATTGTACTACGAATTAATAGCCCTGGAGGAAGTGCTTTAACTTCAGATTTGATTTGGAGAGAAGTAGAGTTAACTAAAAAAGTAAAACCTGTTGTTGTTTCTATGGGGAATTATGCAGCATCTGGAGGATATTATATTGCTTGTAATGCTAATAAAATATTTGCTGAAAGCAATACAATAACTGGTTCTATTGGAGTTTTTGGAGTACTACCAAATTTCACTCCTTTAGCAAACAAACTAGGAATTAATACTGAGCAAGTAAAAACTCATACAAATGCTGCCAACTATAGTCCATTCGTACCTTTGGATGAGAACTTCAAAGCTGTAACTTTAGAAAGTGTCGAACATATTTACAGAACTTTTGTAACCCATGTTGCCGAAGGAAGAAAAATGACTTTTGAGCAAGTTGATGCAATTGCACAAGGAAGAGTTTGGACTGGTTCTGAAGCCCTTAAAATTGGTCTTGTAGATAAAATTGGTGGATTAAATGACGCTATAGCTGAAGCTGCAACTCTTGCCAAAATAAAAGACTACAGCACACAAAACTATCCAGAATACGAAAAGAAATTCAATGATATGTTGCAAAACTTGCCTTTTGCAAAATCAAAAGAGAATTTTATTAAAGAAGAAATAGGTGAAGAAAATTATTTTATTATCGAACAGGTAAAAAGATTACAAAATAAAAAAGGCGTACAAGCCATGATGCCATTCGAAATTAATATTCAATAAATATAACTTCATTACAATCACAATCCGTTTAAGTCAGACTTAAACGGATTTTTTGTTTTATGCAACAATAGAAGTTTTTTCACCACGAATTATGCGGATTCCCATCAATTAATTTATTAACCCTGCTTTGAGATTCGAAAAATGCGATGGAAAGTTTTCAACATATACCAACAACAATCCTAACTTATAAAATTCATTAAAGTTAACTCAGGTTTAATTTAGCGATAACACATATAAGTGCATCTTGTAGCTACTTTAGCAAAATATTACAAGGGAGGTTATACAAGCATTTAAGACATTTTAAGCTAGTAGAATTCATAACGATAATAACCCTGTTTATTTTTTTGGATAGCTTACTCATATCATCCCCTCGATATGTTGTAGGCTATTTTTTTTTGATTAAACTTAATACAAGACTTACAAAAGAGCATACTTGAATTTCTTTTTATAAGGGAAATTCAAAAAGAATAACTCATAAAAGTTTATTTTTGCAATAAGCAGGCATAAAAATTGCTTGTAATAACTGAATTCAAATAACTATACATATGCTAAAGAAAGTTCTGAAAATCGCAGGAATAGTAATCGTTTTACTGATTGCTTCTTTATTTGCCATTCCGTTTTTTTTTAAAGACCAAATTAAAACCAAAATATCCGAAGCCATCAATGAGAGCGTTGATGCCAAAGTTAGTTTTGTCGATGCCGATTTGAGTTTATTTAAAAACTTCCCGAATGCCAATGTTTCTATAGAAAAACTAGTGATTATAAACAAAGCTCCTTTTGAAGGTGATACTTTAGTTTCATTAGGAGAATTGAATTTAAAAATGAGTATTAAAGAACTTTTCAAAGGAAAAGATGAACCTCTGAGCATTCAAGGAATTGATACTAAAAATGGATTAATCAATATTATATTCGATAAAAATGGTGTTGGAAATTTTGACATTGCACTAAAAAAAGACGAATCTAAAAAAGACGAAACTGCTAGCAAACCACTTTCTTTAAAAATCCAAGGGTACAAAATTGAAAATTTTACTTTTAGATATTTTGACCAAGGTTCCAAAATAAAAATGGTTATTGATAGCTTGAACCATGAAGGAAAAGGTGATTTTACAGCTTCGAAGCTGGACTTAACTACAAAATCGACTGCCAAAGTATCTTTGGATATGGACAAGATAAATTACATGAAAAATGTATCACTAACTCTTGATGCTGTTTTAGGTATTGATTTAGAAAAAAGCAAATACACCTTTAAAGAAAACAAAGCGTTGATTAATCAGTTACCATTAGAATTTGATGGTTTTATTCAAATGGTTGAAGGTGGTCAACAATATGATTTAAAGTTTAAAACTCCTACCTCATCGTTTACTAACTTTTTGGGGTTAATTCCATCTGCCTATTCTTCTGGATTGGATGGTGTAAAAACTACAGGAGATTTTTCTGTTGCTGGATTTGCCAAAGGCTTATTTTCGGACACTACTGTTCCTAAATTCAATATTGAAATTGCATCCAACAATGCTTCATTTAAATATCCAAACTTACCTAAATCAGTTCAGAACATTGTAATCGATACTAAAATCATAAACGAAACTGGAATTTTAAATGACACTTATGTAAATTTAGATAAACTTTCGTTCAAGATTGATCAAGATGTTTTTAATGCTAAAGCAAATATCAAAAACATTACTGTTAACCCTATTGTAGATGCTGCCTTAAAAGGAACGATTAACTTAGCTAATCTTTCTAAAGCATATCCAATAAAAATGGACAAACCCTTAGCTGGAATTTTAAAAGCTGATGTAACTACTAATTTTGATATGGCTTCAGTTGAAAAAAGCCAATATCAAAACATAAAAAATGCTGGTACAATGAGCTTATCTGGATTTAAATATACAGATGAGAACAATAAATCAATGAATATTAGCACTGCTTTGGTTCAATTTAATCCAAGTACAATCAACTTAAAACAATTTGATGCTACCACTGGAAAAAGTGATATTAGCATTAATGGTGTTCTTGAAAACTTCTATGGTTTTATGTTTAAAAAACAAGAGTTAAGAGGAAATTTCAATATGAGTTCAAACCAATTAGCTGTTGATGACTTTATGACTACAGGAGAACCTGCTCCTGCTAAAACCGAAACAGATAGTAAAGCCAAAGCTAAACCAGCCGAGGCAATGAAAATTCCCGCTTTCCTAAATTGTACTTTGACTGCAAAAGCAAATACGGTTTTGTATGACAATTTAAAACTAACCAATGTTGCTGGAAAGATAATTGTAAAAGATGAAAAAGCAACTTTAGAGAACTTTAAAACATCTATTTTTGGTGGAACTATTGGGCTAAATGGAGCTGTTTCTACAAAAGAAAAAGTCCCTACTTTTAATATGAATTTAGGCTTTAATCAGGTTGATATTGCGCAAACTTTTACGCAATTAGACATGATGAAAAAAATTGCTCCTATTGCGGGAATCATCAATGGTAAATTAAATTCGACTATAAAACTTAACGGAAATCTAAATGCCACTGAACTAACTCCTGATTTAAAATCAATTTCAGGAGATTTGATAGGTCAATTACTTTCAACTACTGTAAATGCTAAAAATTCGACGGTATTAAATGCTTTGACTTCAAACATTAAATTCATTGATATGAATAAAGTAAATTTGAACGATATTAAAGCAGCCTTAACTTTTGACAACGGAAAGGTTAACGTAAAACCGTTTGACATTAAATATCAAGACATTAAAATTACTGTGGGCGGAACACATGGTTTTGACCAAACGATGAACTACAACCTAAAACTTGATGTTCCTGCTAAATATCTTGGATCTGAAGCCAATGCTTTTATTGCTAAATTATCTCCTGCAGATGCTGCCAAATTAGATAATATTCCGATTAATGCATTAATCACTGGAAATTTCTCTAACCCAAAAATTTCTACAGATATGAAAAGTGCTGTTACAAGTTTAACCACACAATTGGTTAATCAACAAAAAGATAAACTTACTAAACAAGGAACAAGTGCTTTAACTGATTTGATTAATAAAAACACCAAATCAAAAGATACTACAAAAGCGGGTGCTGCAAATAAAGAAAAAACCACTCAGGAGGTAACTAATAAAGCGAGTGAATTATTAAATGGTTTGTTTAAGAAAAAGAAAAAAGAAGAGCCTACAACGACTCCATAAATCATCATTACGTTTAAAAAAAGCCTAAGAATATTAATTCTTAGGCTTTTTTATTGATGGCTATTAAATTTTTCTTTCTAAAACAATGTATCAGGATCTGTTAGTTTTTCTAATTCTGCTTTTAGTTCTGCTTTTAAAATACTCAATCCAACCTGATAGGAAGCATTCATCCATCCAAAACCTTCTTCAGTAATATAATCGAATGCTGTACCTACATTTCCGTATTCAGCAAATATTTTTAGGGAACTGGTTTCTAAATTAAATTTCTCCGGAATAGTCCCGTTATAATCTACTGCATTGCGAGTAATAAGCCATAACCATCGATAAATCATTTCCTGAGCTTCATTTACATAATTATAGTTCAGTAATCCTTCCCATAAAAACATTTGATGTGGCGCCCATCCAAAAGGGTAATCCCATTGTCGTTGCGGCGAGTTTACATCTAGATCATCTATTGCTTCTTTGGTACTTCCTGCAATTCCTCCTTTTAATTTAAATTTCGGCAATGCATTTTTAACTAAAACTTCTGCTTGTTCTTTGCTGCATAATTTTGCCCAAAGCGGATAAAATGTTGCTGCTGCATCAAATTGGTGTGATTCATTCTTTATAAAATTATAATCGTAATAAATCCCTGCATCCTTATCCCAAAGCAATTCATTAATTTTTTCTTTTCTTAAAGCTGCTTTTTCTTTCCAATATTCACTAGAATATGTTGTGTGTTTTTCATCTACAAAATGATTATCAAACTCTGTTTCAATCAAGAAAGCAATATCAATTTCATACTTATAGAGCAAACTATTTAAATCTATAGTGTTTAAATCGGCACAAACATCTACAAATCGATTTGTTGTATCATGACCACTTTCTCGCATACTGCGATCGTGAACAAAATAAGCGTCTAGGCTAGCATCGGTGATTTCTCTATCAAGATATTTTTTCTCAAATTCTCTTAAAGGTAAATTATACAACAACGCGTACTTCTCCAAAACATCATCAAAATGCCCTACCTCAACTTCAAACGGTAGTCCAATTCCTTCTGCTTTATATCGGTTTAGTCCATTTGACGTAAGCCTCTTCCCTTCTTGCATCCAAACAGTTTGATATTCTTTTATCGCCGTATGAAGATGTTTTGCAATCCAGTCTCTTTCTGGCTTAGAATTTTCGGTAATGGCGACAATTAAAGAAGTATATAATGGGGGTTGTGTTCGTGTTAAATAATAACTTCTATTTGCATTAAGTATCTTGCCATAATGATCGATTTGATATTTAAAATTCTCAGCAATCCCTACAGCAAGCTCTGGTTTATTATCTAGTAAAAGTCCTATAGCGATAAAGTAGCTATCCCAACCGTACATCTCGTTAAACCTACCGCCCGGAACTACAAACGGAATCCCTTTTATCTCGTTATTATCTTGTTGCAATGCCAGAGCCAAAATCCCTGGCTTTTTATTTAAAGTCAATACGTATTCTGATGAAATATCCTCGGCTAGCTGAACCACTTTTAATTTAGGAATCGTTTTCTCTAACTCTTTAAAATATTCAAAAGCTACAGCATCTGTTGCGGGAACATATAAATACGAAATTGCGTTTTCTATCTTTTCGTCTTCTACAATTTTTGCCACGCCTTTTGCATCAATAGTTCTCGTTAATCCGTTCCAATACAAATCTTTTATTTTTCTCGAAATACGGCTTACAGGATTCTCTATTATTTCGGAACTATTTATTTCTGCAAATTCTGAATTGCTTTTCTTAGACAATGCCAATTCCTGTAATAAATTAGACAGATAATAAGTTCCTTCAACATTTAGAGAATTTCCTTTTTCGTCTTCCAATAAAAAACTTTTAGGCCCTTTATCGTCTATCGTAATTTTTTTATCTCCATCTGTATCTTCTTGTGCCAATAACCGTTGTAGCGTCTGATTTATGTTTAGTTTAAATTTCATTTTTAGTCGTTATTTTTTTTAATATAAAGAATGACACCAATAATAATGACATCGGAATCAATGTGTAATAAAATGCATTTTGTGGCCCTTGATTTTGGAATAACCATCCAATTATTCTTGAGCCTATTGTTCCTCCCAGTGCCGAAAACACTACGATTAATCCTGTCATGGAGCTATGCAGTTTTTTAGGCAAAGCACTTAATATAACCGAATTGAGCAACGGATAAATAGGTGCAATAAATAATCCTACTAGCGGGAATGCAAAACCTATTAATGGAATTTCACTAAAGGAATGGATCGTTTTTACCTCTAGCCCTACTGCTTTTGGCAATACAAAAATCACAATAAGCATAGCGCATATAATACAGCAACTCAATACCCAAATCCAGTTTATCTTTTTGGTAATTTCTCCCGCCAAAATTCTTCCTATTGCCAATGAAATAGCCAGAATACTTGCCATCATTATACTATTGTTTTCTGATAGATGAAGTACTTTATCATTAAATGTTGGTAACCAAGACATGATTCCTTGCTCAATCATTACAAACAAAAAGGCACTTATTACAAAAACTATTACAAGCAACTTTCCCATCAGTTTTATCATTTGCACAAAATCATCAGCAAGGTTGGCTCCCGGAATTTCTACGGGTTTTTCTATTTTTATAAAAAACAAAAAACCAAATGATAATAAGGTCAATAAAGCTAAAAACCAATATACATTAAGCCATGAATCGGGATTAGTATCAGTATTAAAAGCTGGAAATAAAAAATAGGCCAGCGCAATTCCTATCATAAAAACGCCTTCGACACTACTCATCAAAGCATTGTGTTCTTTCTGATTATTAGTTACTGTACCAATAAGGGAGTAAACAGATACTTTTATCAAGGCAAAAGAAACTCCAACGGTTGCAAAAAGCAATTTGGCATAATTAAAAGAGTTGCCATAATACATCGCAATACAGGCAAAAGTTACCAATCCTAATCCAATAAGCATTGCTTTTTTATAGCCTATTCTTGGTAAAAATGAAGCTATTAAAAATGAAACAATTGCGATTGGTAAATCCTTAAAAGCTTCTAGAATACTAGCTTGTAATTCGTTTACGCCATAATTTTTTTGCGCTTTTAAAATTACTATCCCAACGCTGTTCAGTAATATTGCAAATACAAAGTAATTGAGATATAATACTGCTGTTATTCCTGCTTTTTTCATCTTAACATATTGATTTACTAACGAATGTAACAAAAAACCAAATGCCGTTATTTAAACAGCATTTGGCCGAACTAATTAATATAAAAATCTAAAAGTTAATTGCTACAGAAAATCTGAAAGCGCGTCCTAAAATCGGTCTTGCCAAAAACACATCTGTATCTGATGTTGATTGTCTAGGATTACCTTCTGTTAAACCAATCTCATTGAACAAATTAGTTCCATCTACAGCAAATCGTAAATTATTAACAGTGTAGCTTAAACCAGCTCCAACTTCTTTAAAGGCTGGTAAAACTTGTTTGTTATCCTGATTTGTATATTTTTTATCAAAATAAGAATACTGAACATATCCTGATAATCTTTTAGTTATATCTACTTCTGGTCTGATAACACAGAAAAATTTAGGGATTCTACGAGCTGTGTTTCCGTTAAAGTTAAATGTACTTCCATCCGCATTTTTACCAGTAAAATTATCATATTCTGGATTTTGAACTGTAAAATTAAAATTCAACCTAGCAATACTATATCTTAGATTAGTTTCTACTTCTAACCCTAAATTGTTTACATCAGCAAATTTATTTTCAGATGTTCCGTCAGCCAATATATCTGTAAAGGCAACGTTTTTTAAATTCATATGAAATAAATTGGCGTTTACCGAAAGGAATGAATTCGCATATTTATACCCCAACTCTAATTGATTTACAAAAGTATTTTCTAGTTTGCTCAAATCTTTGGCATTGTCATAAAATGACTCTTCGATTGGTGATCTAAAACCGTGGCTGTATCTTATATAAGAAGCCATGTTTTCGTTAAACTTATAATTCCCTGCTGCTGTATAAGAGAGTTCACCCACATCATATCTCCAATACGTATATGGATTGCCTTGTATTGTAGTTACTGCATCATCTGCTGTATTATTATCCAAAACTCCTAGGTTTTCGGCTCCAAAACGCGCATTATCTCTATATCCAGAATATACATTTTTATCGTATCTCACGCCAGCATTAAATGTTAGGTTCTCTGTAGCTTGAATTTCGGCATCAACATAAAAATCATTTAATTTTCCTTTTGTTTCTGCATCTCTTTCAAGCCAAGTAATTCTTTCAATTCCGTTCCAGGTATGCGCAATTCCGCTTGCAGTATTATTTACATTTACCAATCTTGGGTTATCAGTAACATCTACTAGGTAATTACTCCAGTTCCAGTATTGCTTAGATTTCCAATTTGAATAATAATATCCAACTGTAAGATTAACAGGTTTTAAATCGAAATTAAAAGACAGGTTATTGGCGAAATTTTCCATTTGTTTGTGAATATACCAATGATCTGCTCTCATTATTAATGCATTTGGATCTAATGCTGTATTATTATCTACGTATGTATAACTTAAATCTCCCGTATTTGCTGAAGCTAATTTTTGTACATCTGTTGCATAACCATCCTGTGTCCAAGGCCCTCCACTACTATAAATCGCATTATAATTCAAATCGATTTTAGTATTTCTGAATGCATTTTTTAAAGTGACTTTGTCGGCTATTTTCTTTTTAAATTCCGCTCCAATAGCGTCTACAACTGGATGAACTCCATCTTCTAAATCAGCTTTAAAAGTTCCTCCTCCATATTGGGGTACACTTAAATGTGAAAAATTTGCTGAAGTCAACGTTCCATAATTTGGATTAAATCCAGCTACACCTTCTACTTTTCCGTTATTGCTTTTTAATGGAATTGGTAAATAGAACGTATTTCTGTCATCTAGTTTTTTGTAATTTAATCTCAAATAACCTCCGTCATCAAACTTATAGGTAAGGTTCATTTTTACTTGTCCTCCTTTGTTTGCAGTAAAACCCGTTTTTCTTATTCCGTCATCGGCTCTATAAAACCCTCCAACATTAAAAAACAATTTATCTTTTACCAATGCACCTCCTAAATTAAGATCGGTACGAAACAATCCATAATCTCCTACAGTGAGTTTAGCTCTTCCCTGAAATTCATTTTGTCCTGTTTTCGAAATAAAATTGACAATTCCTCCTGGTGCATTCGATGCAAAAATCGATGCTGAACCTCCTCGAACGGCTTCCATTTTGCTTACTGTTTCATCTAGTCTGTACCAGTTATCTGCATTGGCAAATTGCAAAGCTCCATCTTCAAAAACGGCTAAACCATCTTCCTGTATTTGTACATATTCATAGGCTCCTGCCGACGGAATCCCTCTTGCAAAAAGGTTATTCCCTACTTCTCCTCCCGATGTTTCTACAACAAATCCCGGAATAGTCTGCAGAATATCTGCTGTACTTATTGGCGCTCTATTTTCGATTGCTTTTGCTCCTAATGTCGTAATTGCAATACTCGATTCTAGTTTTGACCTTGGATTTGACGATCCTGTAACAACTACCTCTTTCAAACTTTGTGATTCGGCTTCTAAATGAAAGTCGTTTTTTGAATTTTCTCCGTCCTTAATCGTAATACTTTTTTGAGTTGATTTATATCCTACGTTTGTAACTAGAATAATGTAAGTTCCTCCTGAAAGATTAAGAAATGTATATCCTCCATCTGCATCTGTACTCACTCCTTGTGAAGTTCCTTGAATAACAACATTTACTCCCGGTGCTGTTTGCCCGTTTTCATCGAATACTTGTCCAGAAATACTGCTTTTTTCTTGTGAAAAAACCATTGCCGGAAGAATGAATAGCAATAACATCCAGAATGAGGTTATTGTGCTAGAATTAAACTTTTTCATGATTTATTATTTGGTTAGGTTATTAGTTAGGGTAAAACTATTGCCTATTTATTTATATCAATGAAGAATTTTATCGAAAACGTTTTCGATTTAACCGAAAACGTTTTCGATTCAATAAATTTAATTAATTATCAATTAGTTTTATTACATTTATTCTATGAATGATACCAGACTTATAGACATTGCCGTTGCTTTAGGAATTTCTGTTACTACAGTTTCAAAAGCATTAAAAGGGTACACTGATATTAGCGATACTACCAGAGCAAGAGTTCTTGAAATGGTCGCTACTATGAATTACAAACCCAATGCCAATGCAGTAAATCTAAGAACTAACGAAACCAAAACTCTTGGCGTTGTTATTCCCACTATGGTACATCATTTCTTTTCGAGTGTTTTAAACGGAATTATAGACGAAGCCGAAAATAGAGGGTACCTCGTAATCATTTTGCAATCTAATGAAAAGTATGAGCTGGAGAAAAAGCAGATTGCTTTGTTACAGCAAAAAAGAGTGGATGGAATTTTGATTTCGTTATCCAATGAAACGGATGATTTCTCCCATATAAACGATGCCATAAAAAAGAATACTCCTGTAGTATTGTTTGATAAAATTGCCAAATTGGTAGATTGCTCTAAAGTTGTTATTAATGACCGAAAAGCAGCTTACGATGCTGTAACATATTTAATAAATAAGGGATATAAAAAGATTGCTCATTTTAGAGGTTCTTATACTCCTCAAAATTCTATTGATCGTTTTCTCGGATATAAAAAAGCGCTGGAAGATCATAATATTCCTTATGATCCTACACTGGTTTATTTATGTGATCACAACTCCGATTTTGAAGATGGTTATGCCAATGCACAAAAACTAGTTGCTGAGCATAAAGACGTTGATGCTGTTTTTGCCATCACTGATTTGGTAGCTATTGGCATTATAAAATACCTCAACGATATGAATATTAAGATTCCAGAGCAAATTGCCGTTTTTGGTTTTAGCAATTGGTTTATGTCTACCGTAATTTCGCCAAAGCTTACCACGATTGACCAACCTGGTTATGATATTGGTCAACGTGCTGCTTCTATATTAATAAATGAAATTGCTCAAATTAAAGAACATCTTCCGGTTATTCATCAAACTATCGAACTCCCAACACTCATTATAGAGAGGGAATCAACGATAAGAAATTAATATTTCTTATACATTTATTGTTACTACATAACCTTCGGAACCACGGATATTAAAAACTGTTCCATCTTCAAACAATAAATACTGTCCTTTTATTCCTGTAAGCTTTCCTTGAAAAGTTGGCGTTTTATCCAGACTTAAACTTGCTACTTTCTTTGGATATTCAAGAACTGGATAATGCAGTTCGTACAAATCATTTTTCTCTGCATAGAAATAATCACGAACTTCATCTGGAATCAAGTTTTCGACTTTAGCTTTCTCTAGAATCAAATCAACACTTTCGATATTATTCTGAAGCATTTTTCTCCAATTTGTTTTGTCAGCATAATGGCTCTTTAATGCCACCTCGGTAATTCCTGCCAAATAACGATTCGGAACTTCTACGATTGCCAATGCTTGTGTTGCTCCTTGATCTATCCAACGTGTAGGTACTTGTGTCTTTCTGGTCACCCCTACTTTTACTTCGCTGGATAAAGCCAGATATACTATATGTGGTTGTAATTGAACTTTTTCTTCATATACCAAATCTCGATCCTGAATTCCTAAATGTGCCGTACTTAATTCTGGTTTCATAATCCAATCTCCAACAGCTGGACTTGAGTAAAAACAATCATAGCAAAATCCCTGACGGAATATTTTTTTCTTTTTACCACAATTCAAACATTGATACCCTACAAAATTAAGCTCAATTTCTTTATTCAATAATTGATTGACATTTATAAAACTGTCTTCAAAAACCAAATAATATTGAATTGGATTCCCTATTTCGGTTTGCATCTTTGTAAGTACGCCTTGATATTGCATTAGATTTTATTTTTTAGTCCCGATAGCTATCGGAAGCTGATTTTATTTTTTTTGATTTTAGATTCGTTCTTAAGATTTTAAGTCTCGATACTGTTAAAACTCTATTTTTGAATTGGAATCTTTGCCATAAATAGAATTGTCATTTATAAAAAAACACTATTTTTGATACAACGACAAAGTTAGTATTTGTCTATCGATATTCAAATCTTAAATTCCTGACTTTTTATGTTAGTAAGAAAATCAGTAATCTAAAATCTAAATTCATTCATGCCTCTATCAATAATCAATTCATTTGCCTCTTGGGTTCTCAAACAAAGAATTCATCAAATAGAGCTTTTTCTTAAATATCCAAATGAAGTTCAGGAAGAGCTTCTTCATAATTTAATATTGGCTGCCGAAAATACTATTGTTGGAAAGCAATACGATTTTGCCTCGATAAATTCTTATAAGACTTTTTCTGAAAGATTACCTATTGCTACTTACGAAGAATTGCAACCTTTGATTGAGCGTACACGCCAAGGCGAGCAAAATGTTTTTTGGGAAACTCCGATAAAATGGTTTGCAAAATCTAGCGGAACTACCAACGCTAAAAGTAAATTTATTCCTGTAAGTAATGAAGCTTTAGAAGATTGTCATTATAAAGGAAGTAAAGATTTATTGTGTTTGTATCTGAATAATAATGAAGATTCAGAATTGTTTCTGGGTAAGAGCCTTCGCTTAGGCGGAAGTTCACAGATTTATGAAAACAACAATACGTTCTTCGGAGATTTATCGGCTATATTAATTGAAAACATGCCTATCTGGGCTGAATTTAGTAGTACGCCAAGTAATAAAACTTCGCTTATGAGCGAATGGGAAACGAAAATTGCTGCTATTATTAATGAAACAAAAAATGAAAATGTAACCAGTTTTGCTGGTGTCCCTTCGTGGATGTTGGTTTTAATGAATCGTGTTCTTGAAGATTCTGGAAAAGGAAATTTATTTGAAATATGGCCCAACCTTGAAGTTTATTTTCATGGTGGCGTGAGTTTTTCTCCTTACAGAGAACAATACAAAAACATATTGCCTAAAAAAGATTTTAAATACTACGAAATATACAATGCTTCTGAAGGTTTCTTTGCCATTCAGGATTTAAATAATTCTAGTGATCTATTACTAATGTTAGATTACGGAATTTTCTACGAATTTATTCCGATGGAGACTTTCGGGAAACCGGAACAAAAAGTAATCCGTTTGGCAGATGTGGAATTGAATAAAAATTATGCTATCGTTATTACTACCAATTCTGGTTTATGGCGTTATTTAATTGGTGATACGGTTCGTTTTACTTCTTTAAATCCATACCGAATTCGAGTTACAGGAAGAACCAAACATCATATTAATGTTTTTGGTGAAGAGCTTATGGTTGAAAATACGGATCAGGCTATTGCCAAAGCATGTCAGTTAACAAATACTGAAGTTATAGATTACACTGTAGCTCCGATATTTATGCAAGACAAAGAAAAAGGCGCTCACGAATGGATGATTGAGTTTAAGAAAAAACCTGCTGATATAGGACTTTTCCAAAAAGCTCTTGATGAAACCTTACAATTCCTAAACTCCGATTACGAAGCCAAACGTTATAATAATATGACGCTAAATCCTTTGGTGATTAATGTTGCCAGAGAGAATTTATTTTATGATTGGTTAAAAGAAAAAGACAAATTAGGCGGTCAGCATAAAATACCTAGACTTTCAAACCAAAGAGATTATTTGGAGCAGTTGAAGAGGATGCAGGTTTAAATATCGTTTAATTTAACCATAGATTTTGTCGAAAAATAACCACTATTTGTCATTCCGAAGAATGAGGAATCTCCATTAGTTGCTCGACAATCTAGAAATATTTTACGTAAGTTTCTTGTGGAGATTCCTCATTCTTCAGAATGACAAGTTTGCGAAAAAACAGATTGAGTATTTACTCTATTTTTAAGATAATCTACCAAAACATATCGCTACATGCACGAGTGAGACACTCGCACTAGGAGGAAAAATCAAAATTAACTACTTTTTTATTGAAAGGGAAAACCCTTTGATTACAACGGTTTTTTGCTATGTTTGCTTTTCCTAAATTACAAAATCATGACATCTAAAAAACTTTTGCCCGTGCGGTATGGTGACGGTATTGGAAACAACCGTAACACTTCTGTAAGTGTAGGACACCTTAGCTACACGGGTTTTATATTTCCTAAAATTACAGAGTTATGATTACAAACACAAACAACCTTTCAGAAGAAGCCAAAACAAGGCTTATGAATTTTTTCAGCCATATGATAGAACCAAAAGATATGGCTAAGATAATTAGGCAAGCAAATTATCTTCTTGCTATAAGTGCTATTAGGGAAAATCAATGCCTTCAGAACGAAATGATCAACTTCGAAAACAGCTTTTATTGGCTCAATGAATTAGCCGAAGCTTTAAATCCTTATTTGAATGTAGAATAAGTTTTAATTCGCATATTTTTATTAAACCTCGATTTTAAAAAATCGAGGTTTTTTTGTTTAATTTCTAGGGTTAGCGTAAACATCCTACTTGTTTACGCGATTTTGTCAGGCTGAGCGGAGTCGAAGCCCCGTATATCCTTCGACTCCGCTCAGCCTGACATTATTGTAAATAAACTACATCATGTCGATATATCGGTCATGATATCCTAATAGGTATAAAACACCGTCGAGTCCTAGACTTGAAATCGAGGTTGATGCATTTTCTTTTACGGTAGGTTTTGCGTGAAAGGCGATTCCTAGACCTGCTAAATTTAGCATTGGCAGATCGTTGGCCCCATCTCCTACTGCTATAGTTTGATTGATGTGAATTCCTTCCTTTTCGGCAATTGCTTTTAAGTATTCGGCTTTCTTCTGGCCATCGACGATGTCACCTAAATATTTACCAGTTAATTTCCCATCTTTAATTTCTAATTGGTTGGCATGCACGTAGTCGATGCCTAGCTCTTTTTGCAAATATTCTCCAAAATAAGTGAATCCTCCCGATAATATAGCGGTTTTATATCCGTAATATTTTAAGGCTTTCATTAAACGATGTGCTCCTTTGGTTATTGGTAACTTTTCAGCAACCGATTGCAAAACGTCTTCGCTCAAACCTTCTAACAATGCCATACGTTGTTTGAAACTTTCGTTGAAATCTATTTCGCCATTCATAGCCGATTCTGTAATTGCTCTTACTTGCTCTCCTACTCCATTCAGCTCTGCCAATTCGTCTATTACTTCCGTTTGAATTAGTGTTGAGTCCATATCGAAACAAACTAAGCGTCGGTTTCTTCTATAAATATTATCTTCCTGAAATGAGATATCTACATTTAGGGTTCTGGAAATTTCCATAAAACTTGCTGTCATTGCAATCTTATCTACAACATCTCCTGTTAGGGATAATTGTATGCATGAACGTGGATATTCTTCTGTTTCAACAACAGATGTTCTTCCTGTTAATCGTATTATAGATACAATATTTAAATTTTGATCGGATAATAATTTGGCAACTGCTGCTAATTGTGAAGCTGCTAATTTTTCTCCTAGAATATTAACTATGTAACGTTGCTTGGATTGTGTTTTTACCCACTTTTCATAATCTTCAATAGAAATTGGGATAAACTTTACCTTTACTTCTAATTCATAAGCTTTAAACAATAAGTCTTTTAGAACTGGTCCTGAAGTTGAACCGGCTTGGATTTCGAACAAAATCCCCAGAGAAAGCGTATCATGAATATCAGCTTGCCCAATGTCTAAAATAACGGCATCATAAGTAGCCAATACTGCTGTTAATCCTGCTGTAACTCCTGGTTTATCATGACCTGAAACTTTTAATAAAATAATCTCTTTATCTTCTGTTGTCATTTTATCTTTATTGATTTAGAAGTGACAAAAATCGGCAATCTATTGTTGATAAAAAAGAATATGCTTTGTTTTCTTATAAAGAAAAAACACAAATCGATATGATTTATTTAAATAATTTAATGTTCTGTTCTAATGCTTAATATAACTTGTATTGGGACAACTTTTAATAAAAAAAGATTATTTAGAATAACTGAAGAAACAAATAAGTCTTGTTCTAAAATCACCCTAAATAATCTCCTGAATTAATTAGCTTTTAGTAATTATTTTAATTTAGCTGCTTGGCATATTTTCATCAAAATTCACCATCCAGTTTACTCCAAACTTATCGGTAAACATTCCGAAATAAGCTCCCCAAAAGGTTTTACCCATTGGCATAAATGGATTTCCTCCTGCTGAGAGTCCGTTAAAGATTCTATCTCCTTCTTTTGCGCTTTCGACATTAATTGAAACAGAAAAATTTCCTCCAAAAGTTACCGCACCTGATTGTTCGGTACTATCACTTCCCATTAAAATGGTTTGTCCGATAGGCAAACTAACATGCATAATTTTTTCTGCTTCTTCGCTGTCGCTTGATACTTGAGAACAATTTTCGTCTGCAGGCATATCTTTGAATTTTCCAATGTATGCAAATTCGCCTCCAAAAACTGATTTGTAAAATAGAAATGCTTCTTCGCAATTTCCATTAAAAATTAAATAAGGATTTACTGCTGCCATGATATTTTTTTTTATTGTTAGTGTTTTTATTCTTTTTCTTCTGATAATTCTTTTACCTTTTCTAATCCTTTCGGAAAAACATCTTTAAAATAATCTATATATTTTTCGAGCGTATCAACTTTAGCATCAAGAATAGTATAACCATTCTCTAGAGTCAATCGATACGTTTCCATTGCGCCAGTCCATGTTTTTGTTTCTTCATCGATTGGCATTTCTTTAAAATTTTTCAATGCACTTATATGCCTGAATGCCATATATTCGCTTGGTATTTTCTTTTCGATAATGCTGTTCATTCCTTCTCCATTTGGATCTAAAAAATGGATTTTATCTCCTTCGTTCCAATTGCTTACCACATAAGTCCCTTCACAGAAAACACTTGTCCATTTTCTATATGTTTCGTCTGTCCATAAAATATTCCAAACTGTTTCTCTCGGTGCTTTAATGTTGATCTTAAATTCTAATGTTTCCATAATCTGTTTTTTATGATAATTTACTAAAATCCATAAATAAAGAATTCCAACGGTGTCCATCTAAATCTGCAAAACCACAACCGTACATCCAACCTTGATTCAAACTTGGAGCTGCAAAAACATTTCCTCCTGCTTCCTGAACTTTTTTAGCAAGTGTATCTACCTCATCTTTACTTTCAGCATCTATAGAAATTAATACCTCCGAGCTTGTTTTTGTATCTGTCAACTTGTTTTGAGAGAAATCTGTAAACATATTCTCTTCAAAAAGCATTATTACAAATTTACCTTCTCCAACTAGCATACAAGTTGATTTTGACGTATCGTGCTCTTCATTAAATGAAAAACCTATTTTCGAGAAAAAGACTTTCGATTTTGCCACATCTTTTACTGGCAGATTAAGCCATATTTGTTTTGCCATTTTTTGATATTTTAAGTTATTATTTTTAAACCATAGAAGATAATTTAAACTATGGTTATATACTTATCGCCAAGACATTAAGTCACAAAGTTTTTTTATTCATATTTGAGAGAAGCCCTAGAGCCTTTATCTCTTTGAACCTTTGTCTCTTCTTTAATTACTCTCTACATAACTTTTAAAATTATCTATAATCGCCTGCCATCCACCACGTTGCATCTCTTCTGAATTTTCTGTCTCTGGATCAAAACTTTCTATTATTTCTACTCCGTTTGGAGTTTCTCTAAAAGTAATTTCCACCTTTCTCCCATCTCCAATTACATATTCAATAATTTCGTTTTCTTTTACTAAGGTATATTCTCCTTCAAAATCAAAACTCATACTTCCGTCTCTGGCCGCCATTGTAGATTTAAATTTTCCTCCTGTTTTTAAATCATTCTCAGCGTATGGTGTATGCCATTCTGGAGATGGGCTATTCCATTCTTGTATGTGTTTTGGATCTGTCCATATCTCCCAAACTTTAGCTATTGGCGCTTTTATTGTACTTTTAATTGTTATCATATTGAATCGTTTAATAATTGTATTTTCTAAATTGACTTTTAATTTTTTGGTGCCTGACTTTCATCCATGAAAAATACCTCCCAATGATGCCCATCTAAATCCAAAAAAGCTTTTTGATACATCCAACCATAATCTTTAGCTTCCATATATTCGATTCCACCAGCTTTTACTACTGCTGCAATTATTTCATCTACTTTTTCCCGACTATCAACAGATAACGCCATTAAGATTTCGGTTGTGGTTGCTGTATTGCAAATTTGTTTTTGTGTAAATGTTTTAAAAAACTCTTCTAACAAAAGCATTGCAAATATATTTTCTCCGATTTCTAAACAAGCTGCTTTATCATCTGTGAAATTTAAATTAAATGTAAAACCTAATTCCGTAAAAAAAGCCATACTACGTTTTAAATCTTTTACTGGAAGATTTAAGAAAATTTCTGTTTTCATTTTTATATAAATTTACAAATTATTTAAAGTAAATTTATACTAATCACCTAGTCTTTAGGCTACAATAAAAGTCATTTTTAGGGTCATTTAAGACAAAAAAACTATTTTTGTATAAGCCATTTTCATTAAAAAAGAGAAATAATGAGTAAAAAAGTTGGGTTAATCGTTCCGCATGACTATAAATTATTGAGTATTGCAGCTATTCTTGAAGTTTTTGAAACTGCTAATAAGCTACATTCTGAAAATGAAAAACCATTTGAAATATTCGTTTTTCAATCGTCCGAACAAATAGAGCAAGAAAAATTATTTAACTATAAAGTTAATTCTATCCAATCTTCTGAGGAAAAACTCGAATTGATCTTAATTCCTGCGTTTACCACAGATGATATGAGAGGAATGATTGCAAAAAACAGCAATTTCCTTCCTTGGCTAAAAAAACAACATTTGTTTGGGGCAGAAATAGCTAGTTTCTGTACAGGAGCTTTCTTGCTTGGTGCTTCGGGATTACTAGATGAAAAATCAGCTACAACTCATGTTGATGCCTGTAGTGCTTTTAACCAATCGTTTCCTTTAGTAAATTTAAAACCCGAAGAAACATTAACCGCCGACGGAACTCTATATACTAGTGGCGGATCAACTTCTTCTTTTCATTTACTGATTCTTTTGATTCAGAAATATTGTGGAAATGAAGTTGCTGTACAAATTGCTAAGATTTTTTCCATTGATTTAAATCGCCATAAACAAAGTTATTTTAGCACTTTTCGTCCTAATCATTTACACAATGATTCTCTTGTTGCTCAATTACAACACAAGATAGAAAATGAATACAGTACAATAGAAAAACTGGAGGAGATCACTAAAGACATTCCGACTAGTAATCGTAATATGACTCGGAGATTCAAACAAGTAGTTGGCATTCCTCCTATAGAATATTTGCAGAACATTCGTGTAGAAAGTTCTAAAAAGTATCTAGAGCAGACACAACTTTCTATATCAGAGATTATTGAAAAAACGGGGTATAACGACCCTAAATCTTTTAGAAAAGTTTTTTACAAAATGGTTGGAATGAAACCGATAGAATATCGAGAAAGATTTAGAGTAAGATAAAAAAAACCTGCTCAACTAAATGAGCAGGTTAAGATGAATCTTTGCCAAAGTTTTATACTTGTCAAAGTTATTTCAAAAACATTACGAAGCGATTTCTAATCGTTTCAATAAATTTTTATTCAATGTTTCTTTAGCGTACTCTCTATCAATCTCTAATGTTTTAACATCTGAACTTGGCAAATCGTACATAGCATCTGTTAAGATTGCTTCGCATAACGAACGTAATCCACGTGCTCCTAATTTATATTCTAATGCTTTATCAACAATAAAATCTAATGCTTCATCAGTAATTGTAAACGCTACTTCATCCATTAAAAACAATTTTTGATATTGCTTAATTAATGCATTTTTAGGCTGGGTAAGGATAGCACGTAATGTTTCTCTATCTAAAGGATCCATATGTGTCAAAACTGGTAAACGACCGATAATTTCAGGAATCAATCCAAAATCTTTAATATCTTTTGGAATGATGTATTGCAATAAATTGTCTTTATCGATATTATCCACATTTTTTGATGTACTATAACCAACAGCCTGACGATTTAAACGTTTTGAAATAATACGTTCTACTCCATCAAAAGCTCCACCAGCGATAAACAAAATATTTTGGGTGTTTACCTCAACAAATTTTTGGTCTGGATGCTTACGTCCTCCTTTTGGTGGTACGTTTACAACTGTTCCTTCTAACAATTTTAATAATGCTTGTTGCACACCTTCTCCCGAAACATCACGTGTAATTGATGGATTATCGCTCTTACGGGCAATTTTATCTATTTCATCAATAAAAACGATTCCTCTTTCGGCTTTGGCCACATCATAATCGGCAGCTTGAAGCAAACGTGTCAAAATACTCTCTACGTCTTCTCCAACATATCCAGCTTCTGTTAAAACAGTAGCATCAACAATTGCCAAAGGAACATCTAACATTTTTGCAATAGTTTTTGCTACTAATGTTTTTCCTGTTCCGGTTTGTCCAACCATAATAATGTTACTTTTTTCAATCTCTACTTCGTCATCCAACTGTTGTTGCATTAAACGTTTGTAATGATTGTAAACAGCAACCGACATCACTTTTTTAGTTTGATCCTGACCTATTACATATTGATCTAAAAATGCTCTAATTTCTTTTGGTTTCTTTAATATTAAATCACCAACTAATTTTGAACTTCCGCTTGATTTTAACTCTTCTAAAACAATTCCGTGTGCTTGTTCGATACACTTATCACAGATATGTGCATTAATACCAGCAATTAATAAATTGGTCTCTGGCTTTTTTCTTCCACAAAACGAACACTCTAATACTTCTTTTGCCATCTATTTTTAGTTGCAAAGTTACAAAGGTTCTAAGGCTCTGAGTTTCCAATATCGAAAGCTCATAACTAAATCAACCTATAACTTCATTTTATTTTAACCTAAATTTCTTCTTTTCAAAATCACAAAGCAATGTACTTTAAAACTTTGTGCCTTTGTAACTTTGAACCTTCAAAATTTATCCTCTTCTCAAAACTTCATCAATCATTCCGTACTCTTTAGCTTCATCGGCAATCATCCAGTAATCGCGTTCGCTATCTTTATGTACTTTATCAAAAGTTTGTCCTGAATGCTGAGAAATGATGTTGTATAATTCATCTTTCAGTTTCAACATTTCACGTAGATTAATTTCCATATCTGTAGCAACTCCTTGTGCTCCTCCAGATGGCTGGTGAATCATTACTCTTGAATGTGGCAATGCTGAACGTTTTCCTGCTGCTCCTGCACATAATAAAACAGCTCCCATTGAAGCAGCCATTCCTGTACAAATTGTAGCTACATCTGGTTTAATATATTGCATTGTATCATAGATTCCTAATCCTGCATAAACACTTCCTCCTGGAGAATTTAGATAAATCTGAATGTCTTTAGATGCATCTGCACTTTCTAAGAACAACAATTGCGCTTGAACAATATTTGCAATTTGATCATCAATTCCTGTTCCAAGGAAAATAATTCTATCCATCATTAATCTTGAAAAAACGTCTAACTGTGAAATATTCAACTGACGTTCTTCTATAATATATGGAGTCATATTAGTTGGAGTCATTGCACTTACGATTTTATCGTAATACATAGCATTTACTCCTTGGTGCTTTGTAGCAAATTTTTTAAATTCTTTACCGTAGTTCATATTTTTTTGTTCTAAGTTGTACGTTACTATATTATATATTTTATTTAATCAAAGGTCATACCTCTTTATAAACAATGCCAATATGTCTTATTTTAAATTTGAAACCTAAAAAAAGAGCGTCAAAGAATAAATTCTTTTGACGCTCAAATATACTTATTTTTTTAGAAATTATTCTCCGTAAGAAGCTGCAATAAATTCTCCGTAAGTTACTTCTTTAGTTGTTGGATTTGCTTTTTCTTTAAACAACTCCAATAACTTCTCAGCTACAACTTGCTCAGAAAGTCTTTTTACTTCTTCTTGGTTTGACAATACTCTTGCAACAATTCCTTGAACTTCTTCGTCTGTTGGATTTGTTTGTCCAAATTGAGCCATTTGTTGTTTGATAGCAGCTGTTGTGAATGCTTTCAAATCTTCAAATGTAATTTGGATATTACTTTGAGCCATTGCTTTTCCTTCAATTAATTGAAAACGTAATCCTTTTTCTGATCTTGCGTATTCAACTTCTGCTTCTTCTGGAGATAATTTTTTCTCACCTACAGTTTGCAACCATTTTTTTAGGAATTCAGCTGGCAATTCAAATTTAGTGCTCTCAATTAAGAAATCTTGAACATCTGCTAATAATTTTTGATCTGCTTGTTGTGCAAATTGAAGCTCTGCATCTTCTTTAATTTTTGCTTTCAAATCTTCTAATGAAGCTACTTTACCTTCACCGAAAAGTTTATCAAACAATTCTTGGTTTAATTCTGCCAATTCAGCACCATTGATAGCTTCGATGGTAAAGTTAACATCTACATCTAAACCGTGAACATCATCATGACTTACTTTTAAGTAATCCATTAATTGGTGATCATCTTCGAATAAACCTTTAGTATTTACAGTTACAACATCTCCAACTTTTTTACCGATAAATTTATCAGCAGTTTTTTTATCTTTAAAGATAGAAAGTGAGATTGTTGTAGTATTGTTAATTCCTTTTTCTTCGTTTGTAAAAGTTCCTGTAATATCAGAATCAGCTACAACTACATCTTGAGGAATTGCTTTCCCAAATTGTTTTTGGATACGCTCTACTTGACCATCGATTAATTTATCATCAGCAGTAACGATATATTTTACGATATCATTTTTAGCTTCAAGATCAATTTCGAAGTTTGGTACTAAACCAATTTCATATTCGAATACTAATTCTTCAGCATCCCAATCAAAATTTTCGTTTTCTTTAGCAAGAGGAGTCCCAAGAAGATTTAATCTTTCAGATTGTACATAACGCTCCAAAGCCAAATCAACTACTTTTTAACTTCTTCTTGTTTTATTCCTTTTCCGTATTGTTTTTCAACAAGATCTTTAGGAACTTGACCTTTTCTAAAACCTTTTACAGTTGCCAAAGGCATTTTTTCGTTTAATCTTTTTTGAACTTGACCTTTGTAATCCATATGAACAACGTTCAATACAATTGTCTCATTTACTGCGTTTATTGCTACTCTTTTAATATCCATCTTCTTCTTTAATTTACATAATAAAATTGGGTTGCAAAATTATAAAATTTTTGCAACCCAACCAAGCTTTTTAATATATTGATAAGAAGTGCTTTTTAAGACTCTTCCTCCTTACTATTTTATCTATCTTCTCCTAATATTTTATACGTAATAGACTGTAGAATAGACAGAACAATACTAAATATTAGCGCTGTCCAAAACGAATCGACAGTAAACCCACCAACAATTTTGGTACATAACAAAATAATTATAGCATTAATAGCCAACAAAAACAATCCAAACGTAATCAAAGTAACTGGCAATGTGAACAATACTAACAACGGCTTAATAAAAACATTAAGTAATCCTAGCACCACAGCAACAATTAAAGCAATAGTAAAACTAGCTACATGAACGCCTGGCATAAAATGAGCTATTAGCAATACTAAGCCTGCGGTAATCAATATTCTGAGTAGTAATTTCATATTTTTTTGTTTTAAAATTTATTTAAAAGTAATAAAATTTTCATTAAACAAAGTAATTATTTCTTCAAAAAATCGATAGCTAACTCGTAAAACATCTTAGGATTTTCGGCATGTAACCAATGCCCAACGTTTGGAATCGTCTCAATATTTGAATTTGGAAAATGCTGTTTGATGTTCTCAAAATCTGAATCTAAAATATATCTCGATGCACCTCCTCTAATAAATAATGTAGGGTTATTAAAAACTAAATCAGAGTCTAGCTCTTTACCAATAGCCTCTAAATTAGTATTAAAGACTGGTAAATTAAATCTAAATGCTAATTGCCCTGGTTCATGCCAATATAGATTCTTCATTAAGAATTGTCTTGTTCCAAAATCAGATATATACGTCGCCAAAATAGCTTCGACATCATTACGACTTGGTTTTACCGAAAAATCAACTGCATTTAATCCAGCCAAAATATCTTGATGATGTTGCGGATAATATTTAGGAGCAATATCGGCTACAATTAGTTTATTAACTTTTTCAGGATGTGTTGCGGCAAAAAACATAGCCGTTTTACCACCCATCGAATGTCCTATGACATCGACTTTATCCAAGTTATTCGCTTGACAATATTCGAAAACATCCTGCACCATCGCCTCATAAGTAAATACATCCGAATGAAAACTACGTCCGTGATTACGTAAATCTAAAATATGAACCTGAAAACCATCAGCAGCAAATTGAGTCCCAAGTGTTTTCCAATTATCAGACATTCCTAAGAATCCATGAAGAATTAGCAATGGCTTGCCCTCCCCTTCTATTTTTGAGTATAACATTTAATAATAATTTTATTTTAATTGACTAAATCACCTTACAAAGGTAAAAAACTAATTTAAGCAAACGAAAAATCATCAAAAACAGGTATTGTATATCCAATTAATAAAGACTATTTTCGCAAAAAATATTAGTTCTTTTCTTATAAAAACTAAACTAACCCTTAACTCTTTTACTATGATTAAAAAAATCATTATGGCTTCTGTGATTATTTCACAATTGGCTATTTCGTGCTCAAATAATGACGACGAACCTGCTAATGAACCCACTACAACTACTCCAAAAGAAGAAACATTACAAGAACAAATTGCAAGAATTAGCAAACTTCCTTACTCTTCTTTAACTCCTGCTGACCAAAAAGTTAAACTAGAGGTTGAAGCAAATGAAATGCTTCTGCAAATGGAAAAAACCAAAACATCTGGTGCAATCGAAGCTATCCAAAATTTAAGAAGTTTACTAAGTCTTAGTCCAACTGATATTTTTGGCGGAAAAAATGGCAATGAAGCAGAAGACATTTTAAAAGTAGCTGATGTTTACGGTATTTATACTTGGAACGATGCTGAAAAAATTTGGACTAAAGCACCTTCAAGTACAGATTTAAAATTTGTTTTCCCTGCTAAAACAAATGGAAAAGAAAACAACGCAACATTTTCTGCTAAAAGTGTTTCTTCTGACATAAAAGTAGAACTTACAGACACTTACGGAAGCTGGTCATATGACCCTATAAATGAAGAATACGTACAAAGTCCAACCATAAATGACTACTACTTTTTACCAACATCAGCTAACGCTACTTTAACAATTGGTGGTGCTCAAGCAGCAACTATTATTTCCAATGCTAAATACTCTAACGGAAGTATTTCTCCAGATCAAGCCAGTTACAAAATGGTATTAAACGATGGCTATACTCTTGAAATTAGCGGTAATAAGAAAGCTACAGACAATACAACTAAAGGTTCATTTACCTATAACGGAAAGAATTTAGTAGAATTTACTGCAGGAAGCACCGCAGATATTGATGGTTTACTAAAAGAAGAACCGCTTGCTCAATACAAAGGTAAAGCGAATGGATTAGCAAAAATAATGGACAACTTTATTATTATTGCCGATATGGACTTAGCAACTGAGGCAGCTGATAACGCAACTTTAGAAAAAACAAGACCTGCTGATCTTGAATACAACAATCCTAATAATAACTACAAAGCATATTTTACTGCATTGAATGCATACGAAAAAAAGTATTCTGAAGGGTCTGCTGCCAACTTTAATAAAAATATGAAATTAATTTTAGTATCTAAAAAAGACGGAACTAAAATCGCAGACATTATTCAACAATCAGAAAAAAGAGGAGCTGATTATGTTTTTAAATTACCTGTTTGGGATTCTCAATATAAATATTGGTCATGGGGTAATGATGAAGGTGAATCATTTTCACAACCATACCTTGAAGAAATATATTACTTAAGATTTAATGACAAAACCGAAGTAGAAATGAGTGTTTATTTCTCAAAAGATTTTGAAAAACTTGAAACTAAATTCAACGATTTCGTAAAGTCTTTTACAGATAAAAAATAAAAATAATTTAAAGCCGATTTGAAAATAATTCAAATCGGCTTTATTTTTTTGGAACCGTTTTGACCTGAACAGTACTTTGTCCGTAACCAGCCCAAATACCCACACCTCCTTTAATATTCGATTTTAAACTTGTATTAGAGGGATAGATTGGATTTTTACTGTTTACAATTTCGTTTTGCCAACTATTCCAAAAATTAAATACTTCTTTATTCATTGTTCTCAATTTCACAAAAATTAAATCACCATCCGTAAAATAAGGTGTAAATTTAGATTTTGGAAAAAACAATCTTCCCCTATTTACTTGCATAGAAACCGAATGCGAATCAAAATTATCATCATCTAGATTTCCATAAAAAGCAGGAACAAAAATCGGTTCCTTCTTATCTACTTTCGTAGCTATTTGATAATAATTCTTTTCATTTACAGGATCGTCAAACTTTATAAAAATATATCCAGTAGTATCAGCTACATTCTTCTTTTCGTAGATAGCACTTGCAATTGGTACCGTATTAGGAATACTTGTAGTAGCTTCTACTATTCTATTTAAATATTCAATTTTTAATGTATAAGTCTTTCCTGCTTTTCCTATGATTTCGCTACCAAAGTATATAAATGGAGGAATTCTATCATTATCCTTTTTAACTCTTAAAACTTCTGTTGTTTCCCCATCTGACACTGTTATCTTTGCTGAACGTATCACATGATTTAGGACATTGGTCGAATCAACAACGTCATTTATTGGTATCGTCCTCGATAATATTACTTGCGGGCCATCTCCTTCTTCAATCCAACCTTCGACAGCCAGCTTTGATTCCAATTTAATTCCGTCGCTAAAAATATCATCATTACAGCTCCACACCACAATCATCAAAAGAAATAAAATGTATTTTTTCATCATCTAAAATTTAAACCTCCAACTTATAGAAGGAAGTATTCGATACAAAACTTTTTTTTCTGGTTTAACAATTACATTACTTTTATCGTCATTCATTAGTACATTTATCACCACATAGATAGGATTCTCAACATTGAAAGTATTATAAATGGAAAAATTAAGAGCACTTTCTTTTTTTGCCGTTTTTACAAAATAATAATTAACCGAAAAATCTGTTCGGATATAATTTGGCATTTGCGCATTATTATACTCCGAATATTCCTTTACTGGATTGTTATTTACAAAATACCAAGATGTTGGCATTGTAAAACGATTCCCTGAACTAAAAATTTGAGTAACTCCAAAATTCCATTTAGAGTTTAAATCATAGGTTCCAACCAAAGCTAGATTATGGCGTCTGTCATATTTAGCATAATAGGTATTTCCATTATTAAGTTTATCAAAACTTCTATCTGACCAACTCAAAGTATAACTTATCCAACCTTTAAACTTGCCACTGCTTTTTTTCAACATAAACTCTAATCCATATGCTTTCCCATTCCCTTCTAATAAATCATTTTTTAACATCGAAATCTCATTAAACTGTGTAACTCCATAAGGATATTCAAGCAAATGCTTCATAGAACGATAAAATGCCCCAAATGAAGAAGTGAAATTTTTAGAAATAGTTTGATTCGAACCTAAAGCAAACTCGTTTGAAGATTGCGCTGGAATTCCATCTGTGCTTGCGATCCAAAAATCGGTAGGAATACCTACACTCGAAGTTGTTATTAAATTCAAATATTGATTTTGCCTGTTATAAGAAGCGTAAAATGAAAGATTCTTGTGCATATAGTAATTAAGAATTGCACGTGGCTGAAAATGCAAAAAAGATTTTGAACCTGAATTATAATAATTGACTCTCAAACCTAATTCTGCAATTAAATTATCTCCTAATTTTGGCTTAGTTGTTGTGAAAATCGCCAGTTCATTAGCAGTAATTAATCCGTTTTGTCTTGAATTATTGACACCACTAAAGTTTTCTATTTCTATTTTTTGTGGTTGCAAATTGTGATAAACATATTGCAGTCCCGATTCAAATGGAATTCCTTTTATTGAATGAGTTATTGAATTTGTAAAGCCAAAATCCTCGACAAATGAAGAAACCCCCATTTGTATTGTCGATTGCTCCATTTTTAATTCATTTGTGTATCTTGTATAATAGATAGCATTAGTCATTGTTACATCTGGAGACAACTTAGAGACTAAAGTAGGCGAAACATTAAAATTACTCCATTTTAAATTTGCATTCAAAGCCAAATCGGAGTCTTTTATTTTCAATTTATCAGCACTAGAAAAAGCTGAAACGGTCAATAAATTATTTTTAGAAATTTCAGTAATAAAAGTTAAGTTAGCATCCGAAAACCCGTATTTCATATCCTGAACATCCTCGTTATTGGGATCTGATTTTAATAATGGAGCAACTATTTCATCTATATATGTTTTTCTTCCTGATATCCTAATTCCTGTTTTTTCACTAATCGGGATACCTAATGTAACCTGTGACGCCAGCAAACCAATATTTCCATCAACTGTAAGTTCTGAAGGGATTTTTTTATTAGGAATTAATAAAGTTGTTGAACTTAAACGTCCTCCATATTTAGAGTTCGAACTTGATTTATCAAATTCAACATCTTGTATATGATCTGTATTATAAAAAGGGAAAACGCCTAATAAATGTGACATTCCATAAATAGGAGTTCCATCGTATAACATAGAGTTATGCCCAGGATCACCCCCTCTTACATACAGATATCCATTTGCATCTCCAGAATTCTGCACTCCAGGTGTAAGCTGTAAAATCTTGACTATGTCGGTTGTCCCTAAAATAGTTGGAACTGTAGATAGCTCCTTAGGATTAAAAGATAATTTACTTCCTGAAAGATTTGTTATTACAGTCTTTTTATTATTAGCTATCAGAACTTCTTTTAAAAGTGAGCTGTCATTTTCTAGCTCAATAGTGATTATTGTGTCTCTTCTACAATCAAAACTGATAGATTTTTCTATATACCCAAAATGGTTAACGGTAATTTTTACTAATCCCACCGGAAGATTTTGGACAAAGTGACTCAAAGTATCACTTGTAGAATAATAGTATTTATTATTCGTTTCAAAAGAAATGTTTACTCCAATTAGGCTTTCATTCTCTACTGTTCTCACAGTTCCTGCTATTGTAGCTCTAGACTGTGCAAATAGGTTAGAAAAACAGAGTAAACAAAATAAAATAATTAGTCTCAACACTTAATTTTAATAAGAAAAGTGCGAAAGTAAACAATTATAACCCAATTACATCAGGTTATAATTGTTTTAATTACTTTGTTATTTTAGTTTACGTAAGTACATATTAACCACATTGTCTAATCCAAGATAAAGTGCTTCCGAAATTAAGGCATGACCAATAGAAACTTCTAATAATCCTGGGATATTTTGTTTAAAAAACTCAATGTTATCCAAACTCAAATCGTGACCAGCATTTATCCCTAAATGAAGTTCGTTGGCCAATTTAGCAGCTTCTACATAAGAATCGATTCCTTTTTCGTTTCCTAAACTATATTGATGCGCAAAAGCCTCTGTATATAATTCGATTCTATCTGTTCCTGTTTTTTTAGCTCCTTCAATAATTTCAAGAACTGGATCTACAAAAATCGAAGTTCTTATTCCGTTACGCTGAAACTCCTGTATCACTTCTGTCAAATACGATTGATTTTTTATAGTATCCCAACCTGCTGAAGAGGTAATAGCTCCAACTGCATCTGGAACCAATGTTACCTGATCTGGCTTGCATTCCAAAACCAAATCAATAAAATTGTGTTGCGGATTTCCTTCAATATTATATTCGGTATATACAATTGCTTTTAAATCTCGCGCATCTTGATAACGAATATGGCGCTCATCTGGACGTGGATGTATCGTTATTCCTTGCCCTCCAAATTTTTGAATATCGGTTGCAACTTTTAATAAATCTGGCACATTTCCGCCACGTGCATTACGTAACGTTGCAATTTTATTGATATTTACACTTAACTTTGTCATATAAATGGATATTAATTCTAGTAACACTATATTTGTTACGACAAAAATACAAAGTAAAACTTAGGAGTTTTTGCTATTTTTTGATTATTTTGCATCAAATATTGCTAATTGTATTATGACAGATATTACTAATTATATTACCAATGACTATAGAGCTATAAACAGTCAAGAAACCATTGCTTCAGCACAGGACTTCTTTACTGATTTAAGCTATTCGCATTTTCCAGTTCTGGAAGATGGAGTCTATATTGGTTGCATAGCTTCCGATGACATTGAAACTTTTGATAGCGACAAAAAAGTAATTGATTATAAATATACTCTCGAACATTTTTTTGCTAGAAGCAATATGATCTGGCTTGATGTATTGGAAGTTTTTGCTAAAAACCATACCAATTTAATCCCAGTTTTAGACGAAAACAATATTTATCTTGGCTTTTATGAAATAGGCGATATCATTAAATTCTTTCACGAAACCCCTTTTTTAAAAGAACCGGGCGGAGTAATAATCGTAAAAAAAGGGCTTCTAGATTATTCTATGAGTCAGATCACTCAAATTGTAGAAAGCAACAATGGTAAAATTCTAGGCGCATTTGTTTCTGATGCCAACTCAGATAGTATTGAAATAACCATTAAAATTAGCTTAGGAGCGATGAACGAAATCATTCAAACCTTCCGAAGATACAATTACGAAATCATATCAGAACACCAAGAAGACACATACATTAACAATTTAAAGGAACGCTCTGATTATTTAGACAAATACCTTAATATATAAAAAATTAGGCGGTGTGTCAATTAGATAATTTTCACATTATGCAATTGACAAATTATCTAATTGACACATTATTTAATCAAAAAGAATGAAAGTAGCTATCTACGGACAATACTATCTAAATAGTACAGACCCAATTATTAAAGACATATTTGTTTTTTTTACCTCGAATAATGTCGAAATGGTTATCGAAGCCAATTTCTTGAAGATGCTCCATGAAAAAAAGATAATCGAAAAAGAATACAAAACTTTCTCAACTCATACTGAATTAGACAGTAGCTTTGAAATGTTGATAAGTATCGGTGGAGACGGAACCATATTAAGAGCTGCAACTTTAATCCGTAATTCCGGTGTACCCATTTTAGGCATCAATGCAGGAAGATTGGGATTTCTTGCTACAGTTCAAAAAGAAAACATAGCAGCATTTATGCAATTTGTAATTGACAAAAAATATACCGTATCACAAAGATCATTATTAAGCTTAACTACAGAACCAAAAAATGAAGCCATAGAAGAACTTAATTTTGCTATGAATGAAGTTACGGTCAGCCGAAAAGACACTACATCGATGATAACAGTAGACACTTATTTAAATGGCGAGTACTTAAATTCATATTGGGCAGATGGATTAATAATATCAACTCCTACAGGCTCAACAGGATATTCATTAAGCTGTGGTGGCCCAATATTAACTCCTGATGTAAATAGTCTTGTTATTACACCTATTGCACCGCATAATTTAACAGCAAGACCACTTATAATACCAGATGATACAGAGATTAAACTTCGAGTATCAGGAAGAGAAGATCATTATCTTGTCTCTTTAGATTCGAGGATAGCTTCAATAAAAAACGAATCTATTTTAACAATAAAGAAAACCGATTTCAAAATAAATATGGTTGAAATTCCCGGAGAAACATTCTTAAAAACCTTACGTAATAAACTACTTTGGGGAGAAGACAAAAGAAATTAATCACTTTTTTAAGTATCCTTTATACTATTTGTAATGTTTTTCTCGTTTTGCAAGTGTCGAATATTCAGTAATTGTTGAGATATATCATCTATAATTCAAAAAATGACAGTTTTAACTTAATGAGCATTGATTCGTATTGATTATTATTATATTTGCACGCAATTTTTAATTAAATGAACAAAATTTTTAATTTATTGTTATGTTTCTTTTTCTTTACAAGCATGAATGCTCAGATACATGAGGTTGGTGTTTTTTTAGGAGGGAGCAATTATATTGGAGATGTTGGAAGTACAACTTACATTTCACCAGACAAGCCTGCTTTTGGGCTATTATACCGATGGAATAAAAGTCCGAGACACGCCTATCGATTTTCATATACTCAATCGACAATCACTGCAAATGATTTAGATTCGAAAGAAGGAGGAAGAAAACTAAGAGGGTATCGTTTTGACAACACAATAAGAGAGCTTTCTGCTGGACTTGAATTCAATTTTTTTGACTTCAATTTACATGAATCCAAAAGAAAAGTCACACCTTATGTATTTTCAGGACTAAGTTATTTCAGATATGATTCATTATACATTCAATCTGGAGAAACAGAAAAAGAAAAAAAGACAGGTTCAATTGCAATTCCGATGATAGTTGGCGTAAAAACAAATTTAACTACTAATTTTGTTTTAGGACTAGAAGTAGGTGCACGATATACCTTTACAGATAATCTTGATGGTAGCAATCCGGATAATGATAATTTAAAATCATTGCGTTTTGGAGATTTAAATAATAATGACTGGTATGTCTTCTCAGGAATAACTTTAACGTATACCTTTGGAAACAAACCTTGCTATTGCCCATATTAAAAAAATGAATTTAGACACAATAGATAAAACAAACTTGCCAAGACATTTAGCCATCATAATGGATGGAAATGGACGCTGGGCTAAACAACAAGGGTTTCTTAGAGCTTTTGGTCATGAAAACGGAACAAAATCTGTTAAAGAAACCATCGAATCCTGTGCCAAAATAGGAATCGAGTATTTAACATTATACGCCTTTTCTACAGAAAACTGGAATAGACCTAAATTAGAGATTGAAACTTTAATGAAGATACTCATCAATTCATTAAAAAAAGAACTCGGTACATTACAGAAAAACAATATCAAACTTAATGCAATTGGCAATTTAGAGAAACTACCTAAATCTGCTCAAAAAGAGCTTTTGGATGTTATTGAAAAAACAAAAAATAACACAAGGCTTACGCTCACATTAGCTTTAAGTTATGGCTCAAGAGAAGAACTTATAAACGCTGTTAGAATCATCAGTAATAAAGTTAAAAATAATATAATTTCAATAGACACTATTGACGATTCAATTATAAATGAGCATCTTTACACGCAAAATTTACCCGACGTAGATTTATTAATACGAACAAGTGGAGAACATAGAATAAGTAATTTTTTGTTATGGCAAATTGCCTATGCAGAGCTATATTTTACTAATGTGTTATGGCCAGACTTTAAAGAAAAGGATTTATATGAGGCTATCATTAGTTATCAAAAAAGAGAACGTAGATTTGGAAAAACAAGTGAACAAATTAAATAATTTTTTAGTGTTACAAAAAAGAATAAAAATAGTACTTACTTTATTGGTTTTTAGTAGTTTTTCACAAATAAAAGCGCAAGAAAGAATTCCATTTGACCAAGGGAAAAAATATATTCTTGCCGACGTATCTGTTGTTGGTAAAATAAGCTTCAACGAGCAAACTGTTGTCACTTTTTCAGGCCTACAAAAAGGACAAGAAATAACAGTTCCTGGTGAAGAAATAAGTGGAGCTATAAAAAAACTTGGAAAGCTTGGTCTTTTTGACGAGATTACATTCTACGTAAATAGAATTGAAAATGATAGCATATATTTAGACCTAGATATCATTGAACTTCCTAAACTAAATGATGTTAAAATTGTTGGCGTTAAGAAGAGTAAAGTTGAAGGACTAATTAAAGACAATAGTTTAACAAAAAACAAAATTGTAAACGAAAATTTAATTACGACTACTAAAAATTATATCGAAAACAAATATAAGAAAGAAGGCTACTATAATACCAAAGTAACCATCACCACTACTGCAGACACCACATCTACAAACCAAGTAAACATGCTGGTTCGTGTAGATAAAGGAGATAAGGTAAAAATTAGCAAAATCGAATTTGAAGGCAATAAAGCCCTATCTGATGCTTCATTAAGAGGTGCAATGAAAGACACTAAGCAAAAAAATCCTATTCGTATTTTTAAAGCTTCAAAATTCATTAAAGACAAATACAAAGCCGATTTAGAAAAAGTTATTGCTAGCTACAAAGAAAAAGGATATAGAGATGCAAGAATATTGCATGACTCTATTACGTACGATAAAAAGAAAAATACACTAGCTATAAAAGTAGATGTTGAAGAAGGTAACAAGTACTACTTTGGTGATATCAAATTCTTAGGGAATACGGTATACTCTGACCAACAATTAAATGGTTTTTTAGGCATTAAAAAAGGAGAAACTTATAATGGTGTACTTTTAGAGAAAAGGATTTCCGATAAGACGAAACCTGATGCAGAAGACATCACCAATTTATATCAAAATAATGGTTATTTATTCTCTAACATTAATGCTGTAGAGGTAAAAACTGTAAATGACACTATTGATTTTGAAATTAGAGTTACCGAAGGTCCAATTGCATATTTTAACAAAATATCAGTTGTAGGTAATGATAAAACAAATGACAAAGTAATTTACCGTGAGTTAAGAACTAAACCAGGTGAAAAATATAGCAAAGATTTACTAGTCAGAACAATTCGTGAGATCGGACAATTAGGATTCTTTGATCCAGAAGCAATTGATCCTAAATTTAAAAATGTCGATGCTGGTGCAGGAACTGTAGATATAGAATACAATCTTGTAGAAAAAGGATCTAGCCAGATAGAACTTCAAGGTGGTTATGGAGGTGGTGGTTTCATCGGAACCTTAGGGCTTTCGTTTAACAACTTCTCTGCTCGAAATATGTTTAACAAAAAAGCATACAAACCTTTACCAATGGGTGATGGACAAAAGGTAGCTCTTCGTTTACAAGGAAGTACTTATTTTCAAACTTATAGTGTATCATTCTCAGAACCTTGGTTTGGAGGAAAAAAACCAGTACAATTCAGTTCTTCTATATCATATAGTACACAGTTTTTAAATAACTACATTACACAAAGAGTAGACAAAAGCAAAAGCTTTAATATCTTAACATTATCTGTTGGTTTAGCCAAAAGATTATCTGTGCCAGATGATTACTTCGTATTATCTCAATCAGTTAGTTACCAACACTATGACCTACATAATTACAATACAGGATTATTTACTTTTGGAAACGGTACATCTAGAAACTTAGCCTATACTATAGGATTAACAAGAAGCAACAAAGGTATAAATCCAATATTCCCAACATACGGTTCAGAATTTAGTCTTTCAGCTAAACTTACTCCTCCTTATTCATTATTCAATGGAATTAACTATGGAGATTTAGCAAATCAAAAAGAGTACAAATTAAAGAATACGGTTGACAGATCAAATCAGCTGGATGATAATGATAATATAGTAAAGATTGGAGACTATGTTGATGCAAAAGGAAACAAGGTTGATGACTATACTCTTGCAGCTACAGATCAAGGAAAAGTTGATCAAAAGAAATTTAATTGGTTAGAATACTATAAAATTAAGTTCAAAGCTGATTGGTATACCAAAGTTTATGGTAAATTAGTACTCCGAACGTTAACTGAATTCGGTTTCTTAGGTGCTTATGATCAATCAAGAGGCGTAGTTCCTTTCGAAAGATTTTATTTAGGAGGAGATGGTATGGCAAATTATTCTATGGATGGTAGAGAAACAATAGCATTAAGAGGATACGAAAATAACTCATTAACGCCAGTAAATAATAATGGTGAACAAATTGGAGCTACGATTTACAACAAATTCTCGTTAGAATTACGTTATCCAATTACATTAAAACAATCAGCTTCGATTTATGTACTTACATTTGCTGAAGCAGGTTCATCTTATGCAAATTTCAAAAACTATAATCCTTTCGATTTAAATCGTTCAGCTGGTGCTGGTTTACGTGTATTCATGCCTGCATTTGGACTATTAGGTATCGATTTTGGTTACGGATTTGATACATTACCAGGACAATCAAAACCAAGCGGTTTTAAAACGCATTTTATTATTGGTCAACAATTTTAATCGTATTGGTAAAAAAAATTTCAAATAAAATTAATGTTATGAGAAAACAATTTTTATTTATAATTTTGGCTTTGATAGTAGTAAATACAAGTCAAGCGCAAACCAAATCGACAAGAATAGGATACATCGATATGGAGTATATCCTACAAAATGTTCCTGACTATAAAGAGGCTCAGACGCAATTAGAACAGAAGGCCGAAAAGTGGAAACAAGAAATTGAAACTAAGAAATTAGACATCAATAAACTTAAAGACGCTTTGAAAGCTGAAAAAGCGTTATTAACGAATGAGTTAATCGATGAAAGAGAAACAGAAATCAAGTTCCTTGAAAAAGAAACATTAGATTACCAACAACAACGTTTTGGTGTTAATGGCGATTTAATTAGGCAAAAATCTGCTTTAGCAAAACCAATACAAGATCAGGTTTTTACTGCTGTTCAAGATATTGCAGAAGCTAGAAAATATGATTTCATATTTGATAGATCATCTGATTTAACGATGCTTTTTGCCGCAAAAAGATTTGACGTAAGCGATCAGGTTTTACGAATTATAACCAGAACCGACAAGAGAGAGCAACTCACAAAGAAACAACTTGCTATAGAAGAAGAAAAAGAAAATAAAGAAACTGCGATTGACGAAAGTCCTGCTTTACAGGAAAGGCAAAAAATCCTAAATGATAGAAAAGCAGCAAGGGATAAAATACTAGAAGATAGAAAAGCAGCTCAAGAAGAAAAGATAAGAGCATACGAAGAAAACAAAAAAGCAATTCGTGATGCAAGGGAAGCTAAAAAAAATGGCACGGTTTCTGAAACAGTAAAAAAGGAAAGCACACCATCAGTAACTACTCCAACTACAGAAACAGCTAAAACAACTGTAACTGACGATGCGAGAGCCAAACAAGCTGAAGAAAGACAAAAGCTTTACGACGAACGCAAAAAAGCTTTAGAGGAAAGAAGAAATAAAATTTTAGAAGAAAGAGAAGCTGCCAAAAAAGCAAGAGAGCAAAAGGCAAAAGAAGAGAAAGAAAAACAAGGATAATACGACCAATAATTAATTAATATTTTAAAATGATGATGAAACAAATCAAAACTTTACTAATTGCTGCAATACTAGTTTTAGGAGCAAACCAAATGAATGCTCAAGCTAAAGTAGCTCACGTTGATGTAAGCGAAATTATGTCTAAAATGCCAGCAATGATAGAAGCACAAAAACAGCTTGAAAAACTAAGCGGTACATATGATGCCGATTACAAAAAAATGGTTGAAGAATACCAAGCAAAATTAAAAAAATACGAAGCTGAATCAGCTACAGTAACAGATGCAGTTAATGGAGAACGTTCTAAAGAAGTTCAAGATATGCAAAAAAGAATTGTAGACTATAGAGACAATGCTCAAAAAGAATTACAACAAAAAGAATCTGATATTGTAAAACCATTAATGGAAAAAGTGAGAGCTTCTATCCAAAAAGTTGGTAAAGCAAAAGGATACCAATATGTATTAGATGGTTCTACTCTTTTATTAGCTGATGGTCCAAACGTTACTGCTGATGTGAAAAAAGATTTAGGTTTCTAAAAAACTGTCTTAATAAAGTTTAAAAAAACTGCTCACCTATAAAATGGTTCGAGCAGTTTTTTTTTATACTCAAAAATCTTAAATAAAGTCTTTTTTTTGATTCTAAAAAATACTTAACTTTGTTTTTATGACAAATAATAATCCAATAGGCGTTTTCGATTCTGGCATTGGTGGTACTTCTATTTGGAGCGCTATTCATCAATTACTTCCAAATGAAAAAACTATCTATTTAGCAGACAGTAAAAATGCCCCTTATGGTCAAAAAACCAAAGAGGAAATAGTAGTTTTAAGCAAAAAGAATGTAGATTTTTTACTAGGCATGGATTGTAAATTGATTGTTGTTGCATGCAATACCGCAACCACAAATGCAATTAAAGAATTAAGAGAACAATATTCTATTCCATTTATAGGAATAGAACCTGCAATAAAACCTGCAGCAATAAAATCGAACACGCACACTATTGGAATACTCGCTACTCAAGGCACTCTAAATAGTGAATTATTTAATAAAGCAACTGAAATATATCAAGACACTAAAATCATTGAACAGGTTGGTCATGGCTTAGTACAATTAATTGAAAATGGAGATCTAAACTCTCCTGAGATGACACAACTTCTGGAATCTTATCTCAGACCAATGATTGAGGCTAATATTGATTATTTAGTACTAGGATGCAGTCATTATCCTTATCTGATTCCGCAGATAAAAAAAATCCTTCCAGAACACATTCATATTATTGACTCAGGAGAAGCTGTTGCTAAGCAAACTCAAAACATACTACGTGAGAAAGTCGGCTTTAATAATAAACCTGCAAATGAACCTGTGTTTTATAGCAATAGCAATCCAAAAGTTTTGTCTGACATACTAGGAAACAAATACAACGTTTCTGAAAAAGATTTCTAGTAATTATTCAAATTCCCTCCTAACAAACTATATTTTATCTAATGATAAATTGAGTGATAATTTATGATAATTTTCTTTCATAAGACCATCACCAATTTTACCTTTTTGACCCATAAGAGTAAAAAATATTCAAAGCTGAAAAAGTATTACACTCCAGAAGAAGGCTTAGTCCTAACGAGAAAGGCATATCGCTAACTCACTGATTATCGCCTTCAAGAATTCACCAATCGATTACTAATATAAAACATGTAAAATCCATCCAAAAAGAAACAAAGCCTTGATTGGAGATAAAAGAATTCCTATAGCGAAGCTATAAAATGCATTATAACTACTCCTCCTCTTCTTTAAACCAACTCGAATACATTACATAATTATTAGAAATGCGTTCGATTTCGCCAGCAAAATCAGATTGATCGATATCCTTTACTTTCTTAGCAGGCACTCCCGCATATATACTTCCTGAAGTTACTATTGTATTTTGAGTTACCACAGCACCTGCAGCGACAATAGCATTACTTTCGACAATACAATTATCCATTACAATCGCTCCCATTCCTATCAATACATTATCATGAATTGTACAACCATGAACAATTGCATTATGTCCTATAGAAACATTATTCCCTATTATCGTTGGGTGTTTCTGATAAGTACAATGAATTACAGCACCATCTTGGATATTAACCTTATTCCCTATCTTAATAAAATTAACATCTCCTCTAATTACAGCATTAAACCAAACACTACATGAATCTCCAAAAGAAACTTCTCCTACAATTGTAGCATTTTCGGCTACGTAGCAATCATTTGGAATATTAGGTGTTTTTCCGTTTACAGATTTTATCAACATGAGTTTATTTATTTTTTAAAATGAATTCTAATTAGTTTACTGCAGGACAATCACAATCGTATTTTTCACGCTTACAAAATAAGTTGATTCCCAAAGTAATTTGATGGTATGCGCCATTATCAAATTTCACGTTACCTGTAACTTGAGAATAAGTGTAAGCAAACATAAAGTTTTTATAATTAACCCCTAAAATAGGTGTTATGTATTGTAATTTTTGAGTAGAAATTCCTGAACCATTATAATATTGAGCGCCATCAAAACTTCTTCTATAAGATAATCCAGCCCAAAGGCTACCAAAATCCATATTTTTATACGCTTTTAAATTAAAATCAACCAACTTCTCTTTTGTCTTATCAAACAATTGAAAAAGCACTGAAGGCTCCCATAATAATTTTCTCTTATTTCCGAAAACATATCCTGCACTCAAAAGATATTTCCTGAGATTATCACTTTCAAAATCTGTATAAATTTGCCTTCTTGTTTCTACTGCTCCTTGAACTGTAGCGTGAGCATAAAAATTTAAAAAATTATATGAAGCCCCAAAATCCACATTAAAATAGGAATCCTTCTGTATGTTACCAAAAACAATTGGGTCAAATTCACCAAATGAAGTTTCGTCTAACTGGTTCTGAATTACTCCTGCATTAATACCAAATGACAGCTGATTCAAATCTATTTCATCTCTCGAAAAAAGAATATGATAAGCATAAGTAAGTTTAATTCCTTTTTGAGAATGATACCCGTTTTTATCATTAAAAAGTATAACTCCTGCCCCTGATCTATCACCAATACGGCCGTTAAAACTTAAAGTCTGAAGTGCTGGTGCATCATCCTGACCAAACCATTGCTTGCGTGCTGTTAATCTTAATTTTGCACAATTTGCAGCGCCTGCCATTGAAGGATGAATCAAATAATAATTATCAGACAAATAATCTGAATAAACTGGAATACCTTCTTGAGCATAAGAGTACGAAAATATAAATAATAAAAAAACTGAATATTTAATTTTGGAATACATTAAAGGTAGCTTTGTTTAAATAGATGTTAAAAACGTATATCAGTAATATACTTTGGTAAATATTACTACGATACAGAAAATAATACGTTATTTTTATATTAAAAATCAAATATAACTATTAGTAGAAAATAACTTTAGTAAATTTGTAAAAAATTACTAAATCATGACAAAACTCACTATAAAAGAAACGCAAAACCCAAGCATATTAAAATTTGAATTTCCTGACTTTATTACTAAGAATGAGAGCTTTGAATTTAAAAATATTGATGAAGCTAAAAACTCTCCACTAGCACAAAAGCTGTTTTATTTACCGTTCGTAAAAACAGTATATATTTCGGGGAATTTTGTTGCTATCGAAAGATATAACATTGTTGAATGGGACGATGTGAAAGATGCTGTAGTAGAGCAAATCGAATCATTTGTAAACGATGGTGGCGTTATCATTTCTATTGATGAGAACAAACCTAAAAAACAACCTATAACTGTTTATGGTGAATCAACACCAAACCCAGCAGCATTAAAATTTGTTGTTAGCAGAATGTTGACAAAAAATGCAATTGAATACAAAAACATTGATCAAACTGCATCTTCTCCACTAGCTAAAGAATTATTCAGATTTCCTTACGTTAAAGAGATTTTTATCGATGAAAATTATATCTCGGTAACTAAATACGAAATTAACGATTGGCAAGAAATCACTCTTGAACTAAGAACTTTCATTAAACAATATATTGAAAATGGAGGAACTGTTCTAGACGAAAGTTTAATCGAAGTGGCAACTAAAAATGATGTTACTAAAGATGAAGCTTTTGATAAATTAGACACTACATCGCAACAAATTATTAATATATTAGAAGAATATGTGAAACCTGCTGTAGCTGCAGATGGTGGAAACATAGCTTTTGATTCTTACAATGATACTGACAAAACTGTAAAAGTAATTTTACAAGGAGCATGTAGCGGTTGCCCTTCGTCGACATTTACTCTTAAAAGTGGTATAGAGAACATGCTAAAAAGTATGTTAAATGATGAAAACATCAAGGTAGAAGCTGTAAATGCTTAAACAACTTTTATAAACAAATCAAATAAAAGCGCTTCGTACGAAGCGCTTTTTTATTATCTAAGAAATAAAAAAACAATCACAAATTACTTATTATCAATAAATTATAACTACACAGTTAGCTTAATTCTTAAAAAAAGATTAATATTGTAATCTATATTAACTAACAAGAACTATTATGGGATTATCATCATTTTTTAAGAATTTATTTGGCACTGCTAAGGATTCTGCTACTGAATTAGCAACCCAAGCCGAAAACACGTTTGAGCAAGCTAAAGAAGCTGCAACTCCGTATATTGAAAAAGCAGAAACATTTGCTGAAGAAACAATAGAAAAAGTTAAGGAGGTATCTACTCCATATCTCGAGAAAGCAGAAACATTTGCTGAAGAGACCATTGCCAAAGCTAAAGAAGTATCTGCTCCATATATTGAAAAAGCAGAAACACTAGCTGGAGAAACGATAGAAAAAGTTAAAGAAGTATCAGCACCATATCTCGAAAAAGCCGAAACATTTGCAGAAGAGACTATTGAAAAAGTTAAGGAAGTAACTGCTCCATATCTTGAAAAAGCGGAAACATCAACCGGAGAAACAATAGAGAAAGTTAAAGAAATAGCTAACCCAATATTAGATAGTACTGAAAATCATCTTCATCAAGCAAAAGATGTAGCTACTGATCATACTGAAAAAGTATCAGATGATTTAATCAAAGTGGTTGATTCAATTAAAGAGAAAGCTGCAGAAACTACAGATGCTATTGTTGAAGAAACTAAATCACTTGCTACAGATGCTCTCGATAAAACTTCTGATGAAGCATTAAATAAATAGTTAAAGATAACAGCAATATTTATTAATAAATTAATTAATTTTTATCTTTGCTTAACTAATTCAAACCTTCTCATAGAGAGGGTTTTTTTATACTAAAAAAATGAATCTAAATCCCGATCAAATTAGCGGTTACGTTAACCAATTTATCCAAGTACTAGTTGATTATTCCCCTAAACTAATATCTGCCTTTCTTATTCTATTTGTGGGGCTTTATATTATTCGCGTTGTCAATAGATTAATACGTCGTATTATGGAAAAAAGGAACTTAGACCCTACCTTAACTAAGTTTCTTGCTGATATTTTATTATGGGCTTTAAGAATATTACTATTTGTATCATTCATTTCTAAACTAGGAATAGAAACATCCTCATTTGTTGCCATCTTAGGAGCAATGGGTCTTGCTGTTGGATTATCACTTCAGGGATCTCTTTCTAATTTTGCAGGAGGCATGCTTATTATTCTTTTCAAACCTTTTAAAGTTGGTGATACTATTGAAGCACAAGGCATAGTTGCAACTGTAGCTGAAATACAGATATTTGTAACTAAATTATATACTGCAAACAATCAAACTGTATTTATACCAAACGGGGCTTTATCTAATAACACAATTATTAATTACTCAATGCAAGGACAACGTAGAGCCGACTTGACGTTTGCAATTGCCTATGATGCCGATATTAAAAAAGCCAAAGATATTCTTGAGAAAATTTTAAAGGACAATCCAAATGTGCTTAAGAATCCTGCACCTGAAGTTTTCGTGAAAAACTTAACAAGTAGCTCTGTAGAATTTGCAGTACGCCCTTGGGCAAAAAACGAAAATTACGGAACTGTTTTTTCTCAGACACTAGAAGATTGCAAAATTGCTTTAGACGAAGCTGGAATTGCTATTCAACCTTACACATTACAAAAATAAGAGTGTGTATTTTATTGTTTTTTTGAAGTTGTAACCATAAAGTCTTTCAAATAATAAGGTTCAAAATAAGCGACATCTACAGTGTCGCTTTTTTGTATTTATCATAACTTATAACACTCATTTCTTTTGCTGAAGGATATTTAATATCTTCCAGAAAAATAAAATTTTCTTTTGTTAAAACTGCTTTACATTTTTCAGCACAATCTCCAACGAAATAAAGTGTTTCGCTACATTCTTCAAAAGAATTTTCGGTAATTATTTCAGCTAAAATCTCTCTTTGCTTTTCAAACTTTGAGTCAAATACTGCACTATACACTTCCATACGTCTGGCATCTAACATCGGAACGATTAAACCATTGCTAATCTTTGCTTGTGAAGCTAACGATTGTAATGTATCAACAGCAATTAATGGAATCTCTAATGCAAAACACAATCCTTTTGCCGCCGAAACTCCGATACGTAATCCTGTATAAGAACCAGGACCTTGACTAACCGCAATTGCAACTAAATCTTGAAAAGAAATTCCAGCTTCACGAACACATTCTTCGATAAACACATGTAATCTTTCGGCGTGAGAGTACCCCTCTTCAGAGATTTCTTTACACAAAATTATTTTCCCTTCTTTTGCTAAAGCAACAGAACAGTTCTTTGTAGCAGTTTCAATATTAAGAATATAAGCCAAACTAATTTTATATTTTATGAGAACAAAAAACAATCTAATCCTATCACAGAACTAGATTGTCTTGTCATTGTTATTTTTTTACTTTTTCAGATTTGAGGCTAACCTTATCACCTGAGTTCAAATCTTTTGAAACTGTTGTGTATGGTCCTGTAATTACCATATCACCAGCCTTAAGTCCCGACATCACTTCGATATTTGTGTCGTCTTGAATTCCTGTTTTTATAATTCTAATTTTAGCTTTATCCCCTTCTTTAACAAAAACGCATTCAAATTTTTTGTCATTTTTAGGAGCTATTTTTTTATCATTTGGGTCTTCAACTTTAATTTCTTTTACTGCTGTTGTATCTGATTTTACAACTACTGAACTTATTGGCACTGCCAAAACATTCTTTTTTGTATTTGTTATAATATCAACCGTAGCGGTCATTCCTGGTCTAAAAGGAGAATATGCTTCTGGTTTTCCTTCGATTAAATCTTTATAAGACTCTTTTAAAATTCTAACTTTAACTTTAAAATTAGTTACCTGATCTGCTGTTAAAGTACTACTTGCTGAGTTAGAAATACTAGTTACTATACCTTTAAATTGCTTTTTTAGATAAGCATCTACTTCTACATTTGCTTCGTCTCCAACTTTAATTTTTACAATATCATTTTCGTTTACATCTACTTCAACTTCCATGTTGTTTAAGTTAGCTACTCGTAAAATTTCGGTTCCTGCCATTTGCTGTGTTCCTAAAACGCGCTCTCCAAGCTCAACATTAAGTACTGAAATTGTTCCATCTGCAGGAGCATAAATAGTCGTACGTCCCAAATTATCCTTGGCTTCAATTACAGATGCCGAAGCACTTTGTACTGCAAAATAAGCATTTTGTTTGGTCGCTTTTGCTACTTCAAAAGAAGCAACTGCTTTATCCCAATCAGACTTAGAAATTATTCCCTTCTCAAATAACTTTTTATTTCTTTCATAATTCGCTTTTGCTTCCTTAAAAGAGGCATCTGCTTGACTCAAACTAGCTTTAGTTCCTGACAAATTAGAAACTGTACGATTATAACTAGATGTATATAAATCAGGATTTATTTTTACCAATAAATCTCCTTTCTTAACAACTTGTCCTTCTTTTACATTAAGTGCAATAATTTCCCCCGAAACTTCTGATGAGATTTTCACTTCTATTTCTGGCTGAATTTTTCCTGTTGCCGAAACAGTTTCTACAATAGTCGACGCTACTACTTTTGCAACTTCTACTTCAGTGCCTGCATCTTTATTTCCTATTACACCTGCTTTCGAAAATCCAATTAAGGCTACAATAACAATAACGACACCTCCTAATAAAAGATAAATTGTTTTTTTTGACATAATAAACTAGTTTTTAACTATCGGAACAATAGGAATTCCAAAATAGAATTCTAATATTTTTGTTTTAAAGATATAATCGTATTTTGTTCTAATTACTTCTGATTGCGCATTGGTAAGTAGTGTTTGCGATTGGTTAAAATCGAAAGCATTCATTAAACCTACTGCAAATTTTTCTTTTGCATAATCATAAGCTCCTTGTCTTGCTTCCAAAGCCACAACCGCAGCTTCATGTGCATTTAATGCTCCTTTAGTATCAGTAAAAGCAGTATAAACATTACGTTGCAAATCTAAGTTTTTTTGTTCTAAATCAATTTTAGATTTCTCTAAACTTACTTTGTTACGTTCTACATTATTTCTTGTTGAGAACCCATTAAATATTGGTATGCTTAATTGAACCCCAAAAGACTGTCCTTTATTATCACTAAACTGATCAAAAATTGGCGCTGCACTTCCTAAAACTGGAGCATAATTATCTTGCAAAACCGATTGATTGGTTCCTTGTACGTAACCAATTTGTTTAGTAGGATTTGCAGCATCTGGGATTGCACCTTTAACAATATCTGAATAACTTGCTCTTGTATTAAAATTATAAAAAGCACTTAAAGTTGGCTGATAAGCTCCTTTGGCGATAGAAACGTTCTTCTCAGCAATTTCAAGATTGGTTTTAGCTATTTTTAATTCTGTCCTCGTTTCTTTAGCTTTTTCATAAATTGCTGTTGGTGTCTGTGCCAAAATAGTTTCTCCAGCATCAATATTTGTATCATCTACTACATCAAAATCATTAAATTCTTTTAATTGTAATAACTGCGCTAAGCTAAGTTTTGATATTAATAACGTATTTTCAGCAATAACAACATTTTGTTTACCTGTAGCTACAGTTGCTTTAATGTCGAGTAAGTCTCCTCTAGGAATCGTTCCTGCTTTCACCAATTCATCAGAACGAGTATATTGTTTTTCACTAATTGCTAATTGTTCTTGTTGTACTTTTAAATTTTCTTTATTAAACAACACTTGTAAAAAAGCATTCGCAACGTTAAGCGAAATATCTTCTTGCATTTTTAACAATTGATATTTGGAAGCTACTATAGATAAATTAGCTTTTCGTAATGCATTCTGATTTTGTAATCCTTTATATATATCAACTGCAACTGATGCACCTATAGCTGAATATTGAGTTGTTTGATTTTCTAATAACCCTGTAGTGATATTCTGATTTAAACCGATATTCCATGAATGTGAAACTTGTGCATTAGCAGTAGGTAGAAATCTACCAAAAGCATCTTTTTTATCAATAGAAATACTTTGTGCATCCAATTCCGATTGTTTTATCGAGATATTGTTTTCTAACGCATATCGTACACATTCTTCTAGAGTCCATTTCTTAGATTGCGCCTGCATTGACGCTCCTAATAATAAGACAAAAACAAGATAAATATATTTATTATTTTTCATAAACTTTGAATCAAAGCATAGCAAAGATACTATACAAATTTAACATTCTCTAAAAACCAAAAATTCTTTTATTTTTTAACTTTTACTTATTTTTTTCTTCTTCTTTTATCAAGCCCTGATTCCAGATTTTTATCTTGTCTGTGGCTGTAATCCCTTTTATTACCTGTACAAAAATTCCATCACTAACTCCTAAAACAACATCTTTTCTTTGAAATTTTTGTGGTGCTGTTTCTACTTCAACATATGGCTTTTGAGTTTTTTTATCAAATTGAACTAATGATTCTTTTATAGCCAAAACTTTTTCTGCTTTCTCTAATATAATTGATGCATTAGCACTTAAACCTGCTCTAATAAATGTATCATCTCTGTTTTCTAGTGATGCTTTAATCTGAAATTGAATTGCTCCATTTTCCACTACTCCTTTTGGAGCAATATAACGTAAAACTGCATCAAATTTTTTATTCTCGATAGCACCAATTGTAATTTCGATTGGCATTTTTTCTTTGATTTTACCAACTTCTGATTCATCAATTTTTCCAACAAAAATCATCTTTCCAACATCAGCTACACTAGCAATTGTTGTTCCTTCGTTAAAATTATTACTCTCAATAACCTGATTTCCTACTTTCACAGGCACATCTAGTACCATTCCAGTTACTGTAGATCGGATTAAGGTGTTAGCATAATTTCCTAATCCTGAAGTAGTTCCTGTTTTTACAATATCAAAACTTTGTTTTGATGACAAATAAGTTTGTTTTGCCTGTTTGTAAGCTAGTTGTGTTGCATCAAAATCGTTTGCAGAAATCACTCCTTTATCAAACAATGTTTTTTGTCTCTGGTATAATTTTTCTTGGTTATCCAATGCAATCTTTGCTGTTTGAACCTGATTCTGAGTATTACTTACATTCGAAACGTTTGCAACAACTTTTATCTTTGCAATCATATCTCCTGCTTTAATACTTTCTCCTGCTTTAATGTAAACAGCTTCAATAATACCTGAAATATTTGGCTTGATAAGAACCTCTTCATCAGGCTGAATATTACCCGTTGCGATTGTATTTTTAACTATCGTTTTTATTTCCGCTTTCTCCGTTTGATAGACAATTGGCGACTCTTGATTTTTTGCATACAAATAATACAAAGCACCAAAGAAGACTACTGCAATAAAAATTAAAATGGTTATGGTTACTCCTTTTTTCATTTTGTTTTTTTGTTTAATCGATTATTTTATTGATTGATAATTTATTCTGCTCGTAAGGCATCTACAGGCTTTACGTTTATTGCTGTTTGAGCCGGAATAAATCCTGCCAGCAAACCTGATCCTACTAAAATTAATAACGCTACAAATACGACTCCTAAATCTACAGTCGGATTAGCAAACATTGTATCACCATCTGCAGGCATCGAAGCCAGCACCATATTGAGTATTGCTATAACTCCTGTAGCAACTGCAATACCTAACATACCCGAAATAATTGTTAAGAATATTGATTCTGAAAGTATCTGTCTTCGTATTGCCCCAGGAGTCGCTCCCAACGCTCTTCGAATTCCTATTTCTTTAGTTCTCTCCTTCACTACAATAAGCATAATATTAGAAATTCCAATAACTCCAGAAATCAAAACCAATGTCCCCACGAAATAAGCAATAAATGTTAAGATTGTGAACAATCCTTGTACTTGGTTAAATCGTTCAAACAAATCAAAATTCCCTACTGCTCTATCATCTTTAGGATTAACTGAATGTCTTTCCTTTATTATCTCTATAATTTTAGGTTTTAAATCTGTTATAGAAGTTTTATCATTTGCTGTAATTGCCATCCAACCCACCTTGTCTCCATAATTAAACACTTGCTGAAATGTTGTAAAAGGAACAAATATGTTCTTTTGCTCTGCTTCTGCCCCTCCATTATTTTGATTCTTGGAATAATACACCCCAACAACCATAAAATTTATCCCGTTTACTTTAATGTAAGTTCCAATAGGATCTTCATTTTTATCATAAAGTCCACTTATAACTCCTTTTCCGATAACAGCAACCTTTCTATTATGCTTAATATCTTGTTGGTTTACGAAACGCCCTTTTATGATATCCATTGGTTGTTGCTTAATAAGCTCTGGATAATCTCCATATACAGTAAAAGCAGATGTTTTGGTACCACGAACCACATTATTAGTCCCATTATTAGAATCTCCTAATTGATTTCGAGGTGAAACATATAGCAAATCAGGCAAAGCTTCTTTTAAAGCCATTACATCACTATTCTTAAAATCATAACGACGGGTTTTAGGCAATCCTTTATATGCTTTTGATGTGGTTTGACTCCACATAAACATTGTATTCGTTGCGATTCCATCAAATCCTTTTTTAACTCCATTCTCCAAACCATTTCCTGCTGCGAGCAATATTACTAAAATAAATATCCCCCAAAACACACCAAAGGCTGTAAGTACTGTTCTAAATACATTAGCAGTTAAAGCTTCTAAAATTTCTTCCCAATTATCTCTATCAAACATAATTATTCGTCTCTAAGTGCTACAATAGGTTTTATTTTTGCTGCTCTGTATGCTGGAAAAAAACCAGCCATTGCTCCCGCAAAAACAAGTAAAACAAGAGTGGTCAATGCCACACTAAAATCAACTTCAGGATTTAAAAAGAATTCACTTTTTATCATTGGACCTACTACCTCTAGCAATAACAAACTTGCTAGCAAGCCAATAAAACCTGCAATTGTAGTAATAAAAATAGATTCATGTAATATCATTCCAATAATAGAAATTGGAGAAGCTCCAAGTGCTTTTCTTATACCAATTTCTTTAGTTCTTTCTTTTACAATAATTAGCATAATATTACTAACTCCTACAACACCTGCTATAATCGTACAAATTCCTACCCACCAAAAAAACAATCTGATGTAAAGATTTAAATCATATACCTGTTTTGCATCTTTAACTGAATTGTACAAACCAATACCACTATCATCATCTGGAGCTACAATATTTTTACTCTTCAAAAGCGCTTTTAAGTCTGCACTAAATTTTTCAGATTCGGCCAAAGCTTCTTCATAAGTAGCTTTTTTATTTAAAGTAAAAAACAAATTACTCACTTTATCTCCAACTCCATATGCTCTTTGTGTTGTTGTCATTGGTAAATAAACTCTTGTCTCTTCTCTTTCGCCAGCTGGATCTGTAAAAACACCAACAACTTTAAAATTGATATTATTAATTGCTATTTGTTCACCAAGCGGATCTTTATCTTTAAACAAGTCCGTTTTTACTTTCATTCCGATAACGGCTACTTTTTCATAATTAGCTAAATCTTTGTTATTTATGAATCTCCCCATAACAACTGTACCATTTTCAATCCCTAAATAGTCAGGATCTACTCCTCTAAATTGATACGTTGAAGATTCTTTTCCATAACTCACTGAAGCTCCCCAAAAGTTATAAGTTGATGCACGTTTATCTAATTTATCCTCAAATTTTTGAATTGATTGTGAGTAATCACTATTTCTAAACTGAATTTGTCTCCCAGGATTTAGTCCTTTATATTGTTTTGTAGTAGTACCAGACCAAACCTCTATAATACCTTCGGCATCACGCTCGAATTGTTTTTCGATTCCGTTTTGAAGGCCTTTACCTGCTCCAAGAAGAATGACTAATATAAATATCCCCGATGCCACAGAGATACCTGTAAGAAAGGTTCTTAATTTATTTTTAGCAATTGCCTCAAATATTTCTTGCCAACGCTCAATATTAAACATAAGCTGATGCTCTAACTTGTTCTACGTATTTATCATCGATAATTAGTCCGTCTTTTAAGACTACATTTCTCTTACACATTGCTGCAATATCTGGTTCGTGGGTTACGATCAAGATTGTTTTTCCTTCGTCGTTAATTCCTTGAATCAATTCCATTACTTCATAAGAAGTCTTTGTATCTAAGGCCCCCGTAGGCTCATCTGCTAATAAAACTTTTGGATTAGATGCTAATGCTCTAGCAATCGCTACACGTTGTTTTTGCCCACCAGAAAGCTCACTTGGCAAATGGTGAGAATGCGAATCTAAACCTACTTTTTTTAAATAATTCAATGCAATCTCGTAACGTTCTTTCCTTTTTACTCCTTGATAATATAAAGGCATAGCGACGTTATCTAAAGCCGTTTTATAATTAATCAAATTAAAAGATTGAAATACAAAACCTAAAAACTTATTTCGATATCTAGACGCTATAGTTTCATTCAAATTTTTAATCGGTACATTATCTAATATATATTCTCCAGAATCTGCTTCATCCAATATTCCTAAAATATTAAGTAATGTTGATTTTCCAGAACCAGAAGACCCCATAATAGCAACCAATTCTCCCTCTTTTATATTGAAATTAATCCCTTTTAAAACATGCAATTCAGATTTTCCCATTTTATAGGATTTATGTAAGTCTTTAATTTCAATCATGGTTTGTTAATTTTAAAACAATAATACCTATTTCGCCTAGCAATTTACTACAATAAAATGTTAATAGCTTTAACCTATTATATCAATAAGACTAAATTCTCATCAAAATGTTACACTTTAATCTTAAAATATATTTGTTTTCTTAATTTTGTATCTTAAAAAAAAATAATGAAGAAATTATTCTCGTTTCTAGCACTTTCAATGGTTACGTTATTCATAACAAGCTGCTCTTCTTCTCAAAAATTAGCAACACTAAAACCTGAACCCGATGATGCCAGTCCATTACTATATGACAATGCTCCATCATTTATTAATTTACCTATTACTATAAAACTAAAGGATATTGAAAACCAAACTAATACTATTCTTAATGGCTTAATTTACGAAGACAATAACATTGAAGATGACGATATCGAAATCAAAATATGGAAGTTGGCTCCTATAAAAATCGAGACTGATCCTAGTAATCCTGGAAAAAAAATAAAAACCATTTTACCACTAAAAGCGCTCGTAAAGTACCGAATAGGAACTAAACGTCTAGGTGTTGAATTATACGACACAAGAGAATTTAATTTAAATGGAGTAATTACATTAAACAGTTCAGTAGGATTAACCAACTGGAAACTTAACACTAAAACGGAATTAAAATCATTAGATTGGAATGAGAGCCCAACAATGAGTGTTTTTGGAAAAAACATGCCTGTAACTTATCTTATAAATCCAGCTGTTTCAATTTTCAAATCAAAAATAGAAAAAAGTATCGATGCAGCAATCGAAAAATCAATGGATTTCAAACCTAATGTTTTAGCTGCTTTAGAAAAAATATGTACTCCTTTTCAAATGAATGAAGAATATGAAAGCTGGCTTAGAATTGTCCCTATAGAAATATACTCTACCGATGCGGTACTTAAAAACGATTCTTTTTATTAGAAATGGGCATGAAATGCAACATGGAAACAATAGTTGGTAAACAACCTGAGAGTAAATTCAATGCTTCCAAAATTGTTTTAAAACCAGTTACAAAAATCCCTAAACAAATCACAGCTAATATCGCTGCCATTTCGAGCTATAAAGATGCTTCTAAAATCATGACTAAAAATTTTGCTGGACAAGAATTTGGTTCTGGAAGTAAAAAAATCACCGTAAAAAACGTTGAAATCTGGCACAAAGAAGGGAAAATGATTATTGCTTTAGATGTTTTAGGAGCAGTAAACGGAACATTATATTTAAACGGTTTCCCGAAATATAATCAACAAACTAAAGAACTTTATTTTGACAAACTTGACTATGTTCTTGACACAAAAAGTAAACTAACCCGCACTGCGAACTGGCTTATGCAAGGTTACATCTTAAAGAAAATGGAAGAAAGTTGCCGTTACTCGATACAACCAAACTTAGAAGAAGGTAAGAAAAGCATGCTAACTTATCTTAAAAACTACTCTCCTATGCCTGGTGTTTTTGTAAATGGAAAAATGGAAGATATCGAATTTCAAAAGATAGAATTAACAAATCAGGCCATTATTGCTTTTATAAAAGTTAATGGAACTGTAAATGTCTCCGTAAACGGATTGAAATAAATCTAGCTTACGCGCTTTTCTTTTTAGATTGATACATTCTATAAATCAAGTAACCAATAACAGCAACTAGCAAATAAGGAACTACCATTAGATAAACAATTCCATCGTTTACTGCTTCGGCCTGCTTAGTATTTTCATCACCACCTAAGGCAGCTCGACACATAGCACATTGTGCACTAGCAGATAAATTAAAGAAAAAAATAACCAATAAGAAACTAATCTTTGTCAGCCTAGAAACAGAACGTTTCTTGTTGTTTGTATTAAGCATAATAAGGGGAAATCATTAAATAAACAATCACTCCAGTTATAGCAACGTATAACCAAAGCGGAAATGTAATTCTTGCAATTTTTTTATGATTTTCAAAATTTTTCGCAATTGCACGAACATAAGTTATCAAAACCAAAGGAACGATTGCAATTGACAATAAAATATGCGAGATTAAAATAAAAAAATAAACATATCGAATTGCTCCTTCTCCACCAAATTTAGTGGAATCTGACGTCATGTGATACGCAATATACATTACAAGAAAAGCCAACGAAAGAGCTATTGCTGTAGTCATCAAACGCTCGTGTAGCTTTCGATTCCCTTTTTTAATAGCCATTACTGCAATAATCAAAACCAAAGCAGTAATTCCATTTATTGTAGCATAAATAGGTGGCAAAAAATTAAGTGGTTCTACATTATACCCAAAATCTTTTAATTTAACCCCAAACAAAATAGCTACTACAACTGGAATTACAATTGAAACAAGCACAATATACTTGTTGTATTTTTTTTCTAATGAATTATCCTCCATTTTTATTCTTCTAATAATATATTTATATCTTGTTGTATGTCTCTAACTCCTTTTTTATCCAATCCATCATAGTAAAGTATTGGGTTTCCAAATTCATCTTTTCGACAACGAATGTCTCCATTTTTATCTATTAAAGCAAATAAACCAGAATGCTCAAAACCACCACTTACCTTACTATTTGCACCTGCGTACAAATTAAATCCTTTATTAGATAAATCTAAAATAACATTTTTATCACCAGTCAAAAAGTTCCAGTTAGATGACTTAACTCCTAACATTTTAGCATGATCTTTTAAAACCTGAGGCGTATCGTGAGCAGGATCAATTGTTATTGAGACAATCCCAAAATTTGGATTCCCAAAAAACTTCTTTTCTATTTCTAACATACTTAAATTCATCTTAGGACAAATAGAAGGACAGGTTGTAAAGAAAAATTCTAAAACATAAACTTTTCCTTTATAAGTTTCATTTGATATTGTAACATTATCCTGATTGGTTAATTCAAATTTAGGAGCTGGGCCAATTTTTACTAATTTCCCATCGTCCTTAACGTTTTTCCCATTAACACTATCTAAACGGCTTCCTTTTACGACTGAATCATTTTTAACCCTGTCTATAATTTTAGGTATCGCATAAATACCAAAAATCAATACTATAAATGAAATACCGATATATGATTTGTTCTTAAACATGATAATATAATTTTAAAGTTGTTTTGTTGCATTATGATTTTTCTTAAGAGCAGCACGATATTCGTATAGGATAATCTTAAAATCATCCAACATTTCATTGCTTAACTCAGAAGGATGAAAAGTATTATATCCTTCTTTATAATTGTCTTTGTCTTTTCGCCCTCTTAAATTACGTTCTTTATCAACGATAAATACATTAGGTGTTCCTAGATGCTGATCTAATTTTCCAACCAAATGCAATTGATCATAATAAGCAGTTATTTCTGATGGTGAAGCAAAAACAAAATGCCATTGTGACACATCAGTAAAATCTGCTAAAGCATCTATAACTTTACGCGTATCTTCTTCTGTTCCTAATGGACAAATTACAACAAATTGTAAATCTTTGAAACCATGATAACGTTGATAAACTTTTTCATTTAGATTAAAATAATTACCACGATTTTTTAAAATTTCTGATCCTGAAAAACCGAGTATTGTAATTTTATTATCCAAACCAACTTTTTCACCTCTTAAAGATTTCCAATCTCCTAAGTTGGCAATTTTAGGTGTTACAACAGGCAGTTTAGTAAAGCCATTCACGCCAGATGCAAAAAAAAGATAAGCAACTATAGGCAAAACGAAGAGAACAAAAAGAACTATATTTTTTTTCATTATACAAGGGAAAAAATTAAAGTACAAAAATAAAAAAAGGTACGCAATGCGTACCCTCTTTTTGAATTAATATCATGTTAAAAATTCCATTTAATGGTAGAATCTTTAAAAACCCCAAAAATATAATGTCCTTCTGTCAAAAGAATAAACAATAAATACAAAACTAGGAAAATAACCGTTGAAACAACTGACCATCTTAGGCCACTTGATTCACCTTCCATATGCATAAATGCCCAAACTATATAATAAGCTTTATATATTGTTAGAATATAAAATATCCAATTTAATAAGTTCAAACCAATAAAATGATTAAACTCTAATACTCCCGGCTTGTAAATACCAAGGATAACCTCCACTGTTGTTACAATTGATAAAAGTGCAAAAACAAACCAGATTCTTTTTGTATGTGATACATATTCGTGTGACATAATAATATAAATCTAAAATTAAACTAAGTAGAAAACCGTAAATACAAATACCCAAACTAAATCGACAAAGTGCCAGTATAAACCAACTTTCTCTACCATTTCATAGCTTTTTCTTTTTTCATAAGTACCTAACAATACATTAAAAAAGATAATGATATTGATAATAATTCCTGAGATCACGTGAAAACCGTGAAAACCTGTAATAAAGAAGAAGAAATCTGCAAATAATTTATTTCCGTATTCGTTTCTTGTCAAATTAGCACCTTCTACAACATAATGCGCTTGGCTTAATCTTGACTCTGACTCTTCTCTAGTTAGAATAGTTTTTTGCTTTTTCTCTGTAAGCTTTTCCGTTCTTATTAACAATTCAGGATGTGCTTTGAAACCTGCTTGTACTTCGGCTACTGAATATGAAGGCAATGTTTCAGCATCGCTCATAAACCATTTACCTTTGTCTCTAGTCAATGCTTCTCTTCCTTCTGGTAATTTTACTGCAAAATCTGCAAGGGCAACTCGTTTTCCGTCTTTATCTACAAACTGAAGTAAACTTCCTCCTTTTGTTTCAATAGCTCCGTATTCTCCTTTGATAAAGTTTTTCCACTCCCATGCTTGTGATCCAACGAAAATCAAACCTCCAATAATAGTTAAAAACATATATACTGCAACTTTGTTTTTCTTCATTTGATGTCCAGCATCAACAGCCAAAACCATTGTTACAGATGAAAAAATCAAAATAAATGTCATTAATGCGACATAGTACATAGGTGCAGATACACCATGCATAAAAGGGAAGTGATTAAACACTTCATCAGCCAGTGGCCAAGTTTCAATAAATTTAAATCTAGAAAAACCGTAAGCTGCTAGAAATCCAGAGAACGTTAAGGCATCCGATACGATAAAATACCACATCATCATTTTACCATAACTTGCCCCTAATGGCTCATTGCCGCCTCCCCAAGTTTTTTCTTCGTTATTTGCAGTAGTAACTGTCGCTTCCATAAAAGATATTCGTTAAAAAGTTCCCAAATTTACGTTTTTTTCTTATTTAAAGAAATATAAAAATAAAAATAAATAGACCCACAAGAAATCAAGAAAGTGCCAGTACATTGCACCTAGTTCTATTCCAAGAGTTTGAGTCGAATTGTATTTCTGTTTAAAATGATTATAAATAATAACTAAGAGAGAAATGATCCCTCCAGCTAAGTGAAATAAGTGTGTAACCGTTACAACATACAAGAAAGTTGTAGTTATTGTACTCTCAGCTCCTGTAAAATAATAGCCATTTGCTACTATTTGTCCAAAACCTACAAATTGTAAAACCACAAATAAGATTCCTAATGCTAAAGTAGTCAAAAGTAAATTAGTTGTTGCTTTTCTATTATCCTTTTGCATTGCATTTTTGGCTAAGTGAAAAGTAACACTACACCCAATAATTACCAAAGTACTATAAAAAAATGCTGGTGGCAATTGAAAATCCTTCAACCAATCGGTTCTTGACTTACTAACCACAAAAGCACTTGTAAGTCCTGCAAACATCATGGTCATACTAACCATTGCGAACAATAAAATTAATTTAGATGACTTAGCGCTCCTTGCTCTATATTCATCTGCTGTCATTGTCATTTCCATAATTATCTCAAAAATTTATCAAATATATAAATCAACTGTAACAAGGTGATATAAGAAACACTTACCAACATCAATGTCCTTGCTGCCTTGGCTGTTCTTAACTTATACAAACGAACTGCATAAATCAACATCCAAATCCCCAACAGAAACACTAAAACCGCCGCTATTGGTGTAATAAACAATTTACCTGTATATCCTAAAGCTGGTAAAAGTGAAGCCACTATAAGCCATACTGTGTATAAAATAACCTGTAATGCAGTTCCTTTATCTTTTTTCCCTGTAGGAAGCATAAAAAACCCTGCTTTTTCATAATCCTCATATAAAAACCAGCCAATAGCCCAAAAATGAGGAAACTGCCAGAAAAACTGAATTAAAAAAAGTGTCCCTGCTTCTATACCAAATTCTCCTGTAGCAGCAACCCATCCTAACATAAATGGTATTGCGCCAGGAAAAGCCCCAACAAAAACCGACAATGATGTTACCGTTTTTAAAGGTGTATAAACACTGGTATATAAAAATATAGAAATCGCACCAAACATTGCTGTTTTAGGATTGATTGTATAAAGTAAAGTTAACCCTATAATTGTTAGTAAACTTGCTACAATCAAAGCTACTCTTGAAGACATTCTCCCAGAAGGAACTGGTCGATTCTTTGTTCTATCCATTAAGGCATCCAAATCTTTCTCAATAACTTGATTAAAAGCGTTTGAAGCTCCTACCATACAATATCCTCCAATTGCTAAAACTAGAAGTACGGTCCATTGAAAAGGATGTTTATCATCAAAACCAAGTAAATAACCTGCTATTGAAGAAAACAAAACACTAACAGCGAGTCCTGCTTTTGTGATTTCTTTGAAATCATTAAATATAGATTTGAGTGAAAGTGAATTTTGTGTTGCGTCCAATGCGTTGTTATTTTTGTTTTTCCAAAACTGGTGCAAATGTACAAATTAGATTGCAGAATTTAGGATGATAAAATTACATTTTTTTAAATAGAGCAATCAAATACACCTCAAATTCACCATAAAAGCGAATCATTTGCAAAAAATCTTACTAAATATTTCAATAATCAAAATACCAATTAAAGACATCTGCTCTTAATCCGAAAGTAAACCAAGTTGTACTTTGCTTAAAAGTAACCTCAGTGTCTTTAGTAGGATCGAAACTTCTATAAATCAAACTTCCGAATAATTTCAAATTAGTTGCTGGATTTACCAAATACCCAGCCTGTATATCAGTAATAAAAACTGCTGTTTTATTTCCTTGTCCAACTTTCACACCAGTATTATAAGGCCTTTTACTATCATAGCTTTTATAGATATTCGCCCCATAGTTAAATGAATCCTCTGTTGTATCAAAATCCAAACCTCTCTTACCTGTAGTAATTTTTGCATCTGCAAAATACCTTCCTTTATGATATCGTGCTATTGCAATAAGCTCACTGAAATTACCACCCCACTGATGTCCAACACTTTGATTATTATGCCCATAATTTGTAATAACTGCACTATGCGAATATACATATGGACGCACATGATTATACTCTAACTGCACTAATAAATTTGGAATTTGAAAAGCATTATAATATTTAGCTCCTAACTGATATCCAAATTTATTCTTCCAGCTTTTTTCTCCACTTTTCATATCGCTAACTGAGAATTCATCTAAAAGAAATTGTCCATAGAAATTTATTTGATCATTCCATTTGTATTTTGCCGTTAAACCAAGTAAAGCATTACCACTTTTAGCCGAGGAAGCAAATTCTACTGATCTATAAAAAATAATTGGATTAGCGAAAGCCACATCAAATCCCCTATCGTTACTATTGGTCCAAACTACAGATTCGAAAAAGCCTAAGTTTAGTCTATTTGTAACATTCAAACTTAAATAATGATTCGCCATGAATTTACTGGCATATGTTTTATCAACTGTTGCTTCTTCTCGGATATCTTTAAGAAACATATACGTATTTGTATATTTTATCTTCCAAAAGGTTGTATTCATTTTAAAATACGGATATGGACTTGCCCCATCACTTTCTAATAAAGAACGATATCCGTCTCCTATAAAATTTCTTCCATAGCCCAATTGAAAATTAAAAAACTTACTTGGTGTATAAGTCAAATTTGCTTCGGCTGAAGGAAAATCAAAACCATTTGTTTTAAACTCCTTACCTATTCCAATTCCCGGAACAACCCCAGGATTTCCCCCTGAAGGCTTTATAGATTGCGCATAACTATTATAATAATCTGCAAATCTTCCTTGACTTTCAAAAACAGTTGTAGTAAAATTAAGTTGTTTACCCAATCCTCCTCTAAAATTTAATGCTCGGGTATTTACATAAGTGTGAGAAATATCACTTTTTGTATCTTTACCTAATTGCAAGTCCATTATAGCATTTAATGTAAACCAATACCCTTCTCCCTCGACTTCAACTAAACTTTCATTCCAAAGTTTACGTCCAAACCAAGTTGAAACATTCTTTTTAAGCGATTCATTTACTGCTTTGAGATTATAATACTTAGATACTTCAGCATAAGTATATGGTTTTGAACCTGTATGATTATTACTCCCTACTTTATTCAAGGCGCCATCAAATTGAGCATAATAACTATGAGAAAATGGAATATTTAACTGACTTTCAAACTCAGGATTCGTATACTTTTTATAAACAATGCTATCTAACTCTGTCAATGGTTTAGCTGCAGGTTTAATAATTTTAGCATTAGCGAGGGCCTCTTCCAAAATTTGACCAGTAGATTTTAATGGTATATTAATTACGATTGTATATTTTGAATACGTAGCTCTCCCATTATAAGTAGCAGGCTTGATTTTAGGGAGTGTAGCAAATAAACGCTTGGTTTCCTTAACTAATTCATCATTATTTGCATTAACATAAATTACTTTGAACTCACCATTTTTATCAACTTCAAAAAGCACCTTAACATCTCCAGAATAATTATTCTGTCTTAAAGTTGGTGGAACTTGAAAATTATTAAATACTAGATCCTGAACTTGATCATAAAAACATTTTTCTAAGGCTTTCGCCTTTGAACTTTCACAAGTTGGAAAAATCGGAAACTCCTCCGAAGGAAAATTAGAGTTTACCTTTATACTATTTGTTACCTGAGAAAAACCTAATAGAGAGAATAATGCTATAAAAAAAGTTAAGGATCCTTTATTCATATAGTTTTACGTTGTGAAATTAGTACTCATTTTTCGAAATTTCTCTGTCAGCTATTGCTTTAGCATTTGATGTTCCTATACGTTTTACACCAAGCTTAATCATTTCTACAGCTTCTTCATATGTTCTTACCCCGCCTGCGGCTTTTACAGGCAACGGTGAAGCATTTTCAAGCATCATAAGAATTGACGGAATAGTTGCGCCATTTGGCATGTTGTTTTCTGTTTTATAAAAACCTGTCGACGATTTTACAAAAACAGAAGAATATTCATTCTCTTCAAAATTCTGAATGACTATATTTTTAATGAGTGCTGATAATTGTATAATTTCTTTATCATTGAGTGCAGCAACTTCGATAATCCATTTTACAACTTTATTATTAGTTAGTCCTAATAATGTACACTGCAAAATTTCGTTTTTAACCAAATCAATTTCTCCATTTTTGAATGCCTCATAATTACACACAAAATCCAATTCATTTGCTCCGTCTTGTATTGCTTTACTTGCTTCTGCAAGCTTTTCTTCTAGACTTGATTTTCCTTCAGGAAAATCAATTACAGTACCTATTAAAAGATTCGATTTAGCCTCAGAAATTATTTGTTTAGCTAAACTTACTTTGTCAGGACGAATCATTATTAATTTAAATTGTTCTGCTATTGCTTCTATAATTATATTCTTAACTATTTGTGTGTTTTCGGCTTCGCTCAAATTTGCTTGAGTAGCAGTTTTTAAATATGTTGAGTCTAAGTATTGTCTAATATTCATAGTAATAATAAATTAATTGCATTAAATCTTGATTAACAAAAATACGCTTTATATTGAGACAAGTCTCCAATTAAAAACTACTTTTAATCGTGTTTATACACAACAAAATCTTTATAACGAACAATCAATAAAGCCTAAAAACAAAAAATCCCACTGAAGTGGGATTTTATTTAATTTACTATTTTAGTGACTATTTTATTAAACAGTAGCACTGCTATTATTGCGGATGTTGCTCCTAATGAATTTGCTAAAAAATCCATCATATCTGCACTTCTTGTTAAAGTATATTCACTTTGTAAAATCTCAATTGTAATTCCAAAAAAAGTTGAAAAAACAAAAGCGAGTAATAATGGTCTGAAATCATCTACATTCTTAAATTCTTTTTTAAAATACAAAAACCAAAGAAAATTAAAACCAAAATAAAAACAAAAATGAACTAATTTATCTATGTGAGGAATACTTACAACCGGTATATTACTTGATTCGGTTAAACAGAGAAAAATGATAACTCCTGTCCAGAATAAAGCCAAACATAAAAAAATTATTTTTTTAAGCACCTATTAATTCTTTATAAGCCTCATCAGATAATAAAGAATCTAATTCTGATGTATTTGAAATTTTAATTTTAATCATCCATCCATCTCCGTAAGGATCAGAATTTACTGTTTCTGGAGCACTTTCTAAGTTTTCATTAAAAGCAATAATCTCTCCAGACAAAGGCAAGAACAAATCTGAAACAGTTTTTACAGCTTCAACTGTTCCAAAAACTTCATCTTTATCAAGTGTTTGATCTAAAGTTTCTACTTCAACATAAACGATGTCTCCTAATTCTTTTTGTGCAAAGTGAGTAATTCCTACTGTTGCAACATCACCTTCAATGCTAACCCATTCGTGATCCTTTGTGTACTTTAAATTTGTTGGTATATTCATAATAAATACTTATTGATAATTGATAATTGAATTCTAATAGGGCAAATGTAATAATCTTCTAATCAAATTCTCTTCTGAATCTGAAATTTAATTTCCAAAATTATATCGAATGGTAAACCCTGATCGGATATTCGTTAAAGGATATAAAGTCGAAATAACTGCTTTAGAGAAAGAATGATCGTAATAAAAAATAGCTGTTAAGTTCTTACTAAATGAATAATCTGCCGTGATCTTTACTGACCAAATATTTTGTCCTGCAGCTAGTTGATTGTTATCATAATCTAAGTAACGAACCATTGTTTGGTTATTTCTATACGACAAATCTCCTTTTATATTGATATCACTTTTTATTATTCCTGTAGGACTATCTGCCAATGTCGACGAAAAAATCACATCTTTAATACGATATCCAAGACCTATTATATATTCCATCCCTTTAACTTCTGTCAATAAATTATTATCAAAACTCATTGACAATGCTCTATCTTTTTTAATTTCTGTAAGCACTTTCAAAGAACTTTTTAACTCAAAATCCATCCTGATTAATGGACTAAATTGTTCCACTAAGTTCACATTAGACATGATTGTTGCATTATAAAAATTATCGTTATCTGGGTCTTGTTTCCCTACATTTTGGTCATATTTAAAATTAGAACGATACTGATTAATTGTATAAGATGCTCTATAATTATGTTGTAATGAAAAACGTTTAAAGTTTTCTTTAAAGTATCGGTAACGCATCAACCCATTATACTTTATACTCCAGTTTGGAAGTGGGAAATTCCTAAAAATACCTGTTGGACTACTTGATGCACTACTTCCTGAATAGGCAGCTAAGAATGAAGGAAGTAAAACTGCCTGATTACTTTTTGTATACCCTATAGGATAACCCTCGTTTGACACATAAATATCTCTCTTAGCATAATTAGGATCAGTCGGGAGTACAGGAATCGGATTATTTACGTCTCCATATCTCGGAATCTCAGCTCCAGAACCATAATGACTTTCGGCCAAACGATTTGCAATTTCTAAACGGTTAGATCTAAAATCATCAAATGCAGATGAAGAAATTTCATTGCTAGTAGAAAATGCAGTCTTTATTAAAATTGTCGAAATAGAAAACATTCCATAATTGTATGGCGATCTTGCATGATACTGTCCTGTAGCATCAACATCATATTGCTCTGAAAAATTAGCTGAATAAGAACGATCAAAATTCAAATCAATTTTTAAATCTGGTAATAAATCAATATTGGCCGTAGCTTTTAGCATCTTATTTGTTACCTGTGAAAAGTTCTGATTAAAATCCTGATAATTGGTTAACCATCCGTTTTTAGCTGCCTCGTAACGCACATCATCCTGACTTCCAAAAATAAATCCTAATGATGGTCGAGACGAACCTAAGAATCCAACACTTGGTGTATATCCTGGTAAAACAGTTCCGCTATTAACCGTATAATTAACCTGAATGTTTTTTATACTTGTTACGATCCCCATTAAACCATCTTGAAACATACTATTTTTTGCTAATGCTTGATTTGTATTTACTACTTTTTCTCCTGGCTTTGGCACAGTTGGTTTTACTTTAGTCATTTTGGCCCCTCCTTTTGTAAGTCCCAAATACTTATAAAGCGTATTCATATTCATCGCTGCAGTAAATGTATTCGAATTTGCGTTTTGAACTGTATTTCCTAAATCATACACCCCTCCTTTATCATCTTCAAAAGTTGATAATGCCTCTGATGTGCGTTGCCAAGAATAATCTCCAGTATAAGAATAACTCGCTTTTAAAAATCCTAATACTGGTATTTTATATAACGGAATTTCATAGTTTAAAACCAATTGTTGCATATGCTGATTTGGCGTACCAATATCCCAGTAACTATCCCAAATACTAAAGCTATCGATAGGCTCATTATCAGCATTCAAATAATTTTTAACAATATTATTTGATGATGCTGTATAATTTATCTTTAATGATTTTGTAAGGTTAAAATTAAATCCATACTGGTAGTTAAAAGCAAAATTCCTTCTATACATAGGATCCAATCCAAGACCCTCAACATTCTCAACTTGTCTAAACTCCTGACGGTTGTATTGTCTTATAATATTAGTATTGAACGTGATGTTTGATGGTAAATAATTAAAATTGAAATCACTCAACATTTTCCAATAATCACTTTTCTTAAAATATTTAGTTTTCTTGAATGGCTCAACTGTTTTTGGCTGAAAACTGTATGCATAATTTACAGTTGTACTCGATTGTTTATCTTCATAACTTTTTATCTCATAATCGTGACGCTCTACCTCATTGTACGATTGTGAAAACGTAAAGTTTTCGGGATCGTAAATATGTTGTTTTTGCTCTGGCGCTCTGTCTTTTCTAACTCCTATAAAATTGATACTTCTACGCTTTGTATAATCTATAGCGCGATTTTTTATATTTTCTCTTTCGACTGAATTACTAGTTACATCCAACAATTGTTTTAGCTTAATATCTTCATTAAACGGATCGTACTCTGGCGTAATTGTTTCTTCACCTACTGCATAATTAAAAGGTAGGTTAATTCCCCACTTTGGTGGCAATAATTTCCCTAAATTTAAATTAGTTACAATATTATATTGTTGTATATCTTCTCTGCTTCTTTCATTTGGTCCTTGTTCTAGAGAGCCAAATCCTATAGTGCTTTTTCGACCTGTTGCAGAAACAGTTGCAAAATCAGCAAAATTAGTATCAATATTTAATATTGCTGCCATACCTCCTTTATTATCCATTCCGGCAAGGCGCAACTCATTAAACCACACTTCTCCTTTAACATTTTGGTGCAGCTCGGCATTTTTAACACCTACCATTAAATTCCTAACTAATCCAAAATTAGGATTTCCTTTTATACCCAATCGCATATTATTGTCTCCATCTCCACCTGAATTTAATATATCATCATCTGGATAATAAATTCCGTCTAACGGAAGCGTATTAGGATCAATTTTCATTGCCGCAATTTTCATCTTCGTTAATAGCGACAGGTCTAAATCAATATTATTTTCTGCTGGCCAAACAACTTCAGGGCTTAAAGGGGAACAATCTGAACCTGAACCTGACAAAGAAGTTGGAATTGTTACTTTTAAAGGAATCTCAATTTGGTAAAAATTTTGTGTAAAGTCATTTCCAAAACGGATAAAACCTACCATTTGTCCATCTCTTAATACTATTTCATCTGGCAATGACTCCGCATGCAAAAACATTTTTAATCTGTTGTATTGACGCATATCAACACTTACATTTTTAAATACAGCTCTAGCATCTTTTGGTTGCAATCCACCTCCTGAAACTCGCAATGCTAATGCCTGCTCATTTTGATTGATGATAGTATTATTATTATACAATTGTTCACGTGCTACTCCTGGAGGCGAAACATAGTTCACTGGACATCTAGCACCATTCTCTTCAATATTTACTGCCGCAACATCAAAAGTAGTATTGTCATCATCTACATTAACATCTGTTGGATCTAATGTATTTGTATATCTTCTCCACTCACCTCTTACTAAATCTAATGCTCCAAAACGAACTGTAACATCGCTTTCAAATCCAGTCATAAACATTCTCATGAAACGAATTGATCTAAAATCTGATATAGTACCTATTGTATTTTGAGGCTGTGATACTGGGATTTTAAACTGTATCCATCTGGCTTCAGTAACTGATCCGTTTGCCATTGTTACTTGCGTATTTCTTATATCTGTAACAAAATTTTGCCCTTCTTTCATATTTGGCTTAACATCTATGCTATACTCATAATAGGCATTAATCGTATTCATAGTGTTATCCCTATTGATATCTTCTACATCCGGAAGTGTCGTCGAAGCTCTATTGGCATCATTTATATCTACTGCTGAGTTTCCTTCTAATCCATTATAATTTTTATAACGATCTAGAACGCCTCCCGTGGTATTTAAATAATATCTATAATCATCTGCTGCGGGATCTGCTTCTGAAGCAAAATTATTATAAATAGTTCCTTCTTTAGCATTTGGTAAACCATCTAACCCCACATCTTGATTCGCTCTGTTAGAAGAGTTATTATCAAATGCATAAATTAAAGATTGCGATGCTGGAACATCTCCCCATATAGGTTGTGGCTTTGCTAATATCTGATTTGGCCCTAAACCGTTTTCATATTGTTTTCTACCATCTTTTAAGATGTCTTCAGAAATTTCACCTAAGTTAAAATAAACCTTACCTGTATTACTTTGATCTGTCTTACCTGCACCCACAAATGGGTCTAATACCCAGAATTGGATATACTCGACATTTCCTTGTTCAAAATCTGTTGAACTCAAAGCACGCATTATCCCCCCAAAATTATCTTTTGGATTTAATGCATAATTTAGATCATTATTATATGGCCCTCTTTCTGATGGATAATAGGTTAAATCTAACGTATTCACTACTTGAGATTGTCCTTGTGCTATATCTGTTAATGGATACAACTCTTCACTATAAATTCTACGAGTAGTATTTAATGATAAATCATCATTAGAAATTCCAGAAGGTTTTGATGCATAAAAAATTGGATCAATAGTATACCATGACAGTTTTGCTCTTTTAAAACCGTAACTTAAATCATTATTTTTTGCATTAAAATTATACGTACTTAAGCTATTCTCTTCTGGTGTTGATGCCAAGCTCCACGCATAAGCCGAACGCATGTCGATAGTAGATTGCGACCCTTCGAAGTCATCTACATAAATCGTTGATTCTCCTTCAAAATTATCTGCTTTTGGAGTTCCTGGTTTTAAGAAAGCTACCTCTCCTCTTATCGAAAGATTAGAAGGTACATCAGTATCCATAAATGGCAATTTATTTACCAATCGGGTAAAGAAAGGAACTTCTGTAGAGAAATTTGTATTGAAACCATAAATCATGTTATTTACAGATTCTTGTCCGTAACTTGATTTTTGTGTAAACGGTTTCTCTGTCATTTGCAAGAAAGTACCTCCAACAGTAAAATTTTCAGAAATTTTATGTTGTATATCTACTCCCATAAATCTTCGGGTTTGTTGTCCGAAAATAGAATTATTCTCTAATGAAATTTCAATTGGTGTATTTGATGCTTGGAGTGAAGGATCCAAAATTTGAACTCTTCCTAACTGATAATTTACACTATAATCAATTCCTTCAACCAAAACACGACCTGCGGCAGTAACAACAACTGATCCTTGAGGAACATTAAAAGCTCCAATAGGAATCCCGTCACCTCCAGTAGATTTATATTTACCTCTTAATAAGAATTTATTTTTATCGCTATCTTGTAAAGCCCCCGATTGTGTATTGGAATACATATTACGGAATACATATTTACTCTGATTTGGATTATATGTACTTGTATTACGATAATCTTCACCTGCGTTATTTGATAATTTAGTAAATAGTCGTTCTCCAAAAGGTTCCTTAGTCGTAAATATAATTCTACCATTTTGGGCGTCTATTGTTATTCCTGGTATGAAATCAAAAAAACCATCACCCCCTACTTGAGGATCATTATTATAATTTAATTTATCCAAATCAAATACCTTAAGCAAAGGCGTATCGGTTACTCTCATATCTGGAGTAGGATTTGGAGGAAATGGCGTTGAACTATTTACTGGTGTAATATAATTTATAGGAGATGGATCTGTATATAGTATATTAAATCTAAAATCTTCCTGTTTTATTTGGTATGCCCCAGGAATTTGATAGATGTTTTTCATCATCAAGTTCCAAACTGGATTTTTAACATTAGTCAAGTTACTCTTCAGCATCTTCAATATCAAACTTTGTGTTATGATTGCTTGATTTGAAGGATTATTTCCTGTTACTAATGTAGCGTCTACACCATCGTTTCCAAATTCTCCAACCTGATACACTTGATCTCCCATTGTGTACTCATAAGCTACCGCCAGAACTTCATCATTTGCCAATCGTTGTTGCAACGATACATATCCTAATTGTGCATTAAAAGTATATTCATTAGAATTTAACTTTCTTGCATTTTCTAATTTTGAATAATCCTGCCCTTCATTTACTGTAGTATTAAACCCTGAATTTGAAGTAACAATTTCTCGTATTTTATCATTCAATAAACCTGATCCTACAGAAATTAATTTAGGATCATATTTATTGTTCCCATTGTCTGATGGTGAACCTATTTGTTTAAGAAAAATTCCTGCTGAAGGGTTTAAAACTACAACTTCATTATCTGGAATTCCTGCTAATTGTGCTTCTCCCAAATCCTGCAGTGCAATAATATTTCTTAAATTATTATTGGTTGTACTAACTCGATTTTGTTTATTAGTTACCCAAACCTCTAATCGTGTTATTTGAACACGACTATCGATAAAAGGGTATTTTCTTAATGCTGAATCGTACTTATTTCTAAAATATTGAGATAAGAAAAAGTGTCTGTCATTATCATAGTTTAAGGCGTACAAATCAAAATTCTGAACAGTTCCTCCTCCTTCGGCTACAACACTTTTAGCTTGAGATTTTTGTTCTGAGAAAACACCTGTAATCGTGGTTTTTCCAAATTGTAATTGGGCTTTTACTCCAAATAAACTTTGTGCACCCCTAATTAAAGTACTATTAAGTGGCATACTTACATTACCAACTTCAATTTTCTGAATGATATCGTCTTCGGATGGAGTGTATTCTAACTTTATTAAATTTTGAAAAGCAAATGTAGACTGCGTATCGTAATTAGCATTTACATTTAATCGCGTACCTACTTTTCCTTGTAAACTCATACTAATACGCTGATCAAAATCGAAAGAAAGATTTGACCTATTTCTAGGAGAAAAAGATGGATTGTCTTGTTTGGTATAGCGAGCTCCTAAATCTATTTCAACAGAACCAGTTGGTTTTACATCAATAGTGTTACTTCCAAAAATAGATTCGAAAAGTCCAGACTTAATATAATATCTAGGAAGTAAATCTTTTTTAGCATCTTCGGCCCCATCTTTTTTACCATCAATAGCATCTACTTTTTTCTTAAAATATTCTCTACGAGATTCTTTTAAGATTAATCTTTCATACTCTTCTGGCGTTAAAATAATAGGGTAATTAATCGAAAATCCATCTACTGTATTAGTATAAATGTAACGATCTGTTATAGGGTCATAGGTATATGCCGAAAGAATGCTTTGCGGATCTTTTATTTGTATTTTACCAACAGAATACCCTGTTTTCGTTGTATCTTGAGTCTCTTCTTTTACCTGAGCATTCGATACAAACCCACAAAATAAAACCAGTAAAGAAATACAAATTTTATGCATATATCCTGAATGTTTTTATGTACGTTTTTATAAACTTTTTAAAGCCTTCTTAATTAATGACTCGACAGTTGCCTCAGGATCTTCTTTAATGATTTTCTCAATCACTTTTTCAGATGTTTTTCTAACAAATCCTAAAACTTCTAAAGCAGATAACGCTTCATCTCTGTTTGTATTGTTTTGAAGCATCGAAACTTCATCTAAATCGTACAATTTAACAATTTTTTCTTTCAAATCAAGGATTACTCGTTGGGCTGTTTTGTTCCCAATACCTTTTATTGATTGAATTACACCGACATCTCCGGATGCTATTGCATTAATTATTTGTTTCGGATCTAATGAAGACAGCATTGTTCTGGCAATATTTGCTCCAATTCCTGAAACGGATAGTAACATTCTGAAAATTTCTCTTTCAGATTTCTCTACAAAACCAAATAATGTATGCGCATCTTCTTTGATTTGAAGATGCGTATACAATTTTATAAGATCATTATTTGGAATTAAAGAATAGGTATGCAAGGATATATTTACGTGATACCCAACTCCCCCGCAATCAATAACAACTTCGGTAGGGGTTTTTTCTACCAATTTTCCTTGCAAATGTGTAATCATAATATAATGTTAATAATTGCCAAATATAACAAAATTTGAAGTAAAAATACGACAACTAAAAACAATACTTATTTACATCATGTTATTTTGTTAAATTATTCTTTTTAATCTGCTTTTCTTGAGCATCTATAACTGCAATAGCAGACATATTTACCATCTCTTCTACACTTGCTCCTAATTGGAAAATATGAACTGGCTTGCCCATTCCTAACATTATTGGCCCTATTGAATCTACTTTATTCAACTCTTTCAATAATTTATAAGTAATGTTTGCCGATTCTAAATTAGGAAAAATAAGTGTATTTACTTTTTTTCCAGCTAATTTAGAGAAAGGGAATTTTTCTTGAAGTAATTCTGGATTCAAAGCAAAATCTGCTTGAATTTCTCCATCGATAACTAATTCAGGGTGATTTTTATGCAAATAAGCTACTGCTTCTCTCACTTTTGATGCTCCTGGATTTGTTGAAGATCCGAAATTAGAATATGAAACCATTGCGATTACTGGTTCTACACCAAACATTTTTGCAGTTTTTGCAGTCATAACAGCAATTTTAGCCAAATCATCTGCTGATGGATTGATATTAATTGCAGTATCTGATAAGAACATTGGTCCTCTGCTTGTCATCATCATATTTGCAGTTGCAACAAGTGAAGCTCCTGGCGCTTTTTCTATAATTTGCAACATTGGTTTTACAACCGACGGATAACTTCTTGAGTGTCCTGTTACTAATGCATCCGCTTCTCCTTCATTAACCATCATTGCAGCAAAATAGTTTCTTTCGCGCATTAATTTCTGAGCATCTAGTAAAGATATCCCACGTCTCTCTCTTGTTGACCAATAAGATGCTGCAAATTGATTTCTTCTTTCTTCTTGATCTTTTGTTTTTGGATCAATAATTTCTACATCTGCATCAAAACCAAGTTCTTCTTTAAGCTCTAGAATGATTTCTTTATTTCCTAATAATATAGGAAAACCGATGCCTTCTTCGTGTACAATTTGAGCAGCTTTTAATACATTTAAATGGTCTGCTTCTGCAAAAACGATTCTTTTTGGATCCATTTTTGCTCTATTTGTAATCAAACGAACCATTTTATTATCATTCCCTAAACGCGCCAAAAGTTCTTCTTCATATTTTTCCCAATCTGTTATTGGGTTTAAAGCTACTCCTGACTCCATTGCTGCTTTGGCTACTGCTGGTGCAACTATAGTAATTAATCTTGGATCAAATGGTTTCGGGATTATATACTCTCTTCCAAATCCTAATTTGGTTGCTCCATAAGCAACATTTACTTGCTCTGGAACTGATTCTTTTGCCAATGAAGCTAGTGCTCTAACGGCTGCCATTTTCATTGCTTCGTTAATTTTAGTAGCTCTTACATCCAAAGCTCCTCTAAAAATATAAGGAAACCCTAATACATTATTTACTTGATTAGGATAATCTGAACGACCCGTAGCCATAATAACATCCTTACGAGTTGCAACAGCTAGGTTATAATCAATTTCTGGATTAGGATTTGCCATTGCAAAAACAATAGGATTTTCAGCCATTCCTAACAACATATCTGCTGTCATAATATCTCCTGACGATAATCCAAGGAAAATATCTGCTCCTTTTAAAGCTTCTTCTAAACCAATTGGCTCTATATCTTTAGCATACTTTAATTGTAAAGCAGACAATGAAGGGTTGTTTTTTGTTAAAAGCCCTTTACTGTTGTACATTAAAATATTCTCTATTTTTACTCCTAATAGAACATATAAATCAGCACAAGCCAAAGCTGCTGATCCCGCTCCTGAAACTACCATTTTTACATCTTCGGCTTTTTTATCAGCCAACTCTAACGCGTTTATTAAAGCTGCAGAAGATATAATTGCAGTTCCGTGCTGATCATCATGCATTACAGGAATATTAAGTTCTTCAACCAATCTTCTTTCTATTTCGAAAGATTCTGGTGCCTTAATATCTTCTAGATTAATTCCTCCAAATGTTGGAGCAATATTCTTTACTGTCTGAATGAATTCTTCAATATCTTTTGTTCCAATCTCAATGTCGAAAACATCGATATCTGAAAATATTTTAAATAACAATCCTTTCCCCTCCATTACTGGTTTTGATGCTTCAGGACCTATATCTCCTAAACCTAAAACCGCGGTTCCATTTGTTATTACAGCAACAAGATTTCCTTTTGCAGTGTATTTATATACTTCGTTTACATCTCTTGCAATTTCTAAACATGGTTCAGCAACACCTGGTGAATATGCCAAAGACAAATCTCTTTGAGTTGCATATTTTTTGGTTGGAACTACTTGAATTTTACCTGGAGTAGGCTTTGAATGATACAACAACGCCTCGCTTCTTTTACTATCTTTATTCATCGTTTTTAGATTTTATTCTAGCTTACAAAGATATAAGACTTGGTTTAAAAAGGAAGCTTTTTACTGTTCTTTTATTTAATAATGATATTTGATCATAACCAACAAAAAAATAACCCGAAATTAATCGGGTTATTTTTTTGTTACATTTAGTTTGTTTTTTTACTGTGATATATAAGAATTTAGATGATTAATGGTGTCTTTTTGTATTTCTATTATTGATTTCACAACGTCACTTATAGATATAATTCCGACCACAACACCATTATCTACTACTGGTAGATGTCTAATTCTTTTACTACTCATTAATTCCATACACGAATCTAAACTATCGGATAGGCTTATTGTAATGACATTACTTTCCATAATTTCATGAACAAAAGTCTCTTTCGAAGATTTGTCTTTCAACACAATTTTTCGTGCATAATCTCTCTCCGATAATATCCCTTTTAACTCTGTTCCATCTATAACTAAGATGGCACCAATGTTTTTCTCACCCATTACTTTCAATGCTTCGTAAACGGTGGTCGATGAAAGTACTGAATAAACTTCTTTTCCTTTCGTGCTTAGTATTTGATTTACAGTCATATCTGATAATTTTAAGAACTATAAATTTAAAGAAAAACAACTTACAAATAACATTAATTTTAAATTTGACTCAAAAATCCATTCAATTTATCATAAAAACCAGCAAAACAAAGCGTTTATCTTATTTTTATATCACATTTGTTAAATATTTCTTTATTGAAAATGGATTAATCTAAAACAAATAATACCTTTTCTTGATTAAGAAAAGGTATTATTTATAAATGTGGTATTCAATTAGATGTACTACAATATTATTCCATTGAAACGATAATAAATTCGCTTCGTCTGTTTAACTGATGTTCAGCTTCTGTACATGGAACTCCATCTGAACAGTGATTTACTAACTGACTCTCTCCATATCCTTTACCTGTTACACGATTCTGAGCAATACCGTTTTTGACTAGCCATTGTATAGTAGATTTTGCCCTTCTGTCTGATAAAGCAATATTATATTTTGCTGTTTGTCGGCTATCTGTATGTGAACGAACATCAATTTTCATCTTTGGATATTGCTTCATTACTGCTAAGATTTTCTCTAATTCAAAAGCTGCATCTTTACGAATAAATGATTTATCTAGATCAAAATAAATAATTGGAATATCAAGTGTTTTAGCTAGATCTGTTCCTACTCCTATCGGCTTAATTCGTTTCTCTAAAGGAAGCATTAAACTAGTTACTCCTGTTTCATTTTTGATTGTAACTGAAAGTTCTTTGGTTTCATAATCTTGTTTGCTCGCTCTTACATGATAGGTTTTACCACAATCAATATTAAATTTATAACTACCATCTGTTGCAGTTATAACTTCTCCAATAGTTTTAAATTGTTCGTCTAACAATAGTACTTTAGAATTTTCTATTATCTTATTAGTTTCTAAATCGACAACTGTACCTTTTAATAATTGTTCGCAAAGTATTTTTTTGATTTCAGTAAATCGGTAGATATCATCGTTTCCAATTCCTCCTTCTCTATTAGACGAGAAAAATCCATTTCTTTTTTCGCTGTTAATTATGAATGCAAAGTCGTCTTGTTGGCTATTTATTGGTGCTCCTAGATTTTGAACAGCTGAGAAGGTTCCGTCACTATTTATTTTAGACACAAACACATCAAGTCCTCCCAAGCCTGGACGTCCATCGCTAGCAAAATACAATTCGTTGTCTGAGGATACAAACGGAAAAGTTTCTCTTCCTTCTGTATTAATTGCTGCTCCTAAATTTTGTGGTTTACCAAAACTTCCGTCAGGATTAATAACTACACTATATAAATCAGATTGACCAAGGGTTCCTGGCATATCTGATGCAAAATATAATGTTTTTTCATCTTTACTTAATGCTGGATGTGCTGTACTATATTGATTACTATTGAATGGTAATTCTGTTACATTTGTCCATTTACCATTAGTAAAATCAGCTTTATAGAGTTTTAAAAGCGTAATCTTTTGTTCATCTCTCCCTCTTTTACCATCTAGAAAATTGTTTCTTGTAAAGTACATTGTTTTTCCATCTTTTGTAAAAACTGGTGTAGATTCATTGAATTTAGAATTTATTTTCTTTTCAAATCGTTCTGGTTTTCCAACTGTTCCATCTGCTTTTAATTCTGCCGAATAAAGGTTTGTAAAGGTTTTATTAGTCCATTTAAATGTATTTCTAACTACACCTCCAGTATCTCTTGCCGATGCAAATACGATTTTATTATCATAATAAGCACTTCCGTAATCTGTTTGTGTTGAATTAATTCCAGCATCAGCTATTTCAAAGCGTCCTGAATTAGCTTTTATTTGTTCGAGATAGTTCTTGTTTTTTTCAAACAATATCCCTCTTTTATCTGTATCCGTTTTTTTATTGAAAGCTTCTAAAATTTTATCTGCTTTAGCATAATCTCCCGTAGCTTTTAAAGTTTGCGCATAACGATAGTAATATTCTGGTTCCTGCTCTTCATTCATGGCAAAGAGCGCATCATACCATTTCGCTGCTTTTATTAGCTCGCCATTAAAATAGTAGGCGTTCCCTAATTTTTGGAACATTTTCTCGTCTTTATATCCTTTTTCTGCTACTCTTTCATAAGTTGCAATTGCATCGACATATGCATATTGAGCATAGTCTTTATCTGCTTTCTTCTCTACTCCAGCTTGTGCATTTGCTCTTAATGCAATCAGAACTAAAAAAATAGTATAAATTGTATATTTAATTTTCATCTTTAGGAGATTTAGAAGAATCTTGGTGAAGTTATTCGGCTGTAATTATTAAAGAATTCAAATCGTAAGAATATCTCGTGAGATCCTGAATTATAATTATTCAATCTAGTCGTTTCACGGTCATATGCGTATCCTATATATAATCCATCGCTAACCTGAAATCCTACCATAGCACTCAATGCAGCACTCCATCTATAGGCTGCTCCTACAACAAATTTATCATTAAACATAAAGTTTGCAGAAAGGTCTACTTGTAATGGAGATCCTTCGACCATTTTCGTAAGTATCGCCGGTTTAAACTTGATGTAAGGATCTAAATCGAATACGTACCCAGCTATTAAATAGTAATTTATTTTATCTTTAAAAATTGCTACTTCTTTATCCTTTTCACTATATCGGTTCGTTTCGATAAAGTTTGGCACTGATAATCCTATATATGCTTTATCAGAATGCCAATATACACCAGCTCCCACATTGGGTGTGAATTTACTATTTAAGTTTTGAAATTGTGGGTCGCCTTGAATTTCTGGATTTAATTTATTGATATCTAAATTGAATAAATTAGCGGTTGCTTTTATCCCAAAAGACAGCTTAAAAGTTTCAGAAGTTGGTACTGTATAAGATAAATCAGCCGATAGAGTATTCTCGTTTGTTGGGCCTATTTTATCATTTACAAGCGAAACTCCTAATCCTAAATTACTGTTATTTAGTGGCGTATTTAATGAAAAACTACTCGTTTCAGGTGCTCCATCTAGTCCAACCCATTGTGTACGATAAAGTCCGAAGATACTCATTGCGCCTCTTGAACCTGCATAAGCTGGATTTATATTGATGGTATTGTACATATATTGCGTGAACTGTGCATCTTGTTGCGCATATCCCACAGCTGAAAAAAACATAAAAACTAAAACTAATTTTCTCATTTACTTTTTTTTAAAAGAATGGCTTAGCTCTGTAGAGCTAAGCCATTTCTATTTGTTTTTACTATTATTTATTGATGTATAAATATCCTGCTTTTTGATGCGCATTAGATTCATTATCCTTATATTTTAGAATATAATAATATGTTCCTACTGGCAATCCAACTGATTTTTGAACTGTTGTACGTCCTTCTGAGAATCCTCTAAAAGCTCTATCCTCATTATTATATCCATCGCGCTCAAAAACTAATACTCCCCAACGGTTGTATATCTCTACAGTATTATCTGGGTAACACTCTAGACCTTGGATATAGAAACGATCGTTTTCAGAATCTCCATTTGGTGATAGTGCATTAAATACTTTAATTACACATCCTTCTACTGGAGAAACTGTTGGATTATCATCTACTTCACTTAGATTATCTGATTTATCCTCAACTGTAATTCCATTTGCACTTGTTCCAAATACTGTTGCTTGGTTAATTATTTTACCAGCATTGATATCTGATTGTTTAACAACATAAGTACCGATAAAAGAATGTTCGTCTATTTCATTTACCGCTAATGATATCGGCATTCCTAACATAATAAGTCCTGGAAGTTGATCATCAATAATAACATTGAAAAGAGGTGTATTTCCTGTATTTGTAATTTTGAATTTATACGTTATTGTTTCTCCTGCATTAGCATAACCACTTTTGTTTTCATCGTTAAACACTGCTGTTTTAACAACTGCAATTGATGGTACTTCTACAAAGATTGTAACTTTAGCCGTAACACAACTTAATCTATTTATAGCGTCACAAATTTGATATGTAAGTACATAAACTCCTCCTGCTGTGTTTGGTGCTACATCTATAGTTCCGTCTTCATTTAATGTAATTCCTGGTATATTTGTTAAATCTTTCAAAGTAACAATCGCTGGGTTAGTAATTTTAATACCATTCAACATATCATTATCTAATACATTGATTACCTCTAATGATCCATTAATACCATCCGCAAAAATTACATTATCATCTGTTGCGTCAATTACTGCTGCACCTACTACAACTACTGAAGTTACAGTGCTACAGTTTGATGGATTCGTTACTTCACATATTCTGTACTCAACATTATAATTCCCTGCTGGTGTGTTTGGAGCAACTGTTACTGTCCCGTCAGGATTCAATGTCAATCCTGTTGGTACTTTCACTACTGTTAAAATTACGTCTCCTGAGTTTGTTCCGATTACAACAAAAGCTCCATTTAATGTATCGTTAAATGTCAATGATCGTGTAATTCCTCCAGTATTTCCATTAATTGATGGAGTAGTTTCTGTTACTGCATCTATTACTGGTTTACCAACTACTACTATTGAAATAACTTTATCACAGTTTGTCGGATTAGTTACTTCACATATTTCATATTCTACATCGTAATCATCCGCTGGGGTGTTTGGAGCAACTGTTACTGTTCCATCAGGATTCAATGTAAGTCCTGCTGGTACGCTTACCCCAGTTAAAGTTACTTCTCCTGGGTTGCTTCCAATTACAACGTTATTACCATTTAACGTATCATTCGATACTAATGTCACTGTAGTTCCTCCGGTATTTCCATTGATCAATGCTGTAGTTTCTGTTACTGCATCTATTACTGGTTTACCAACTACTACTATTGAAATAACTTTATCACAGTTTGTCGGATTAGTTACTTCACATATTTCATATTCTACATCGTAATCATCCGCTGGGGTGTTTGGAGCAACTGTTACTGTTCCATCAGGATTCAATGTAAGTCCTGCTGGTACGCTTACACCAGTTAAAGTTACTTCTCCTGGGTTGCTTCCAATTACAACGTTATTCCCATTTAACGTATCATTCGATACTAATGTCGCTGTAGTTCCTCCGGTATTTCCATTGATCAATGCTGTAGTTTCTGTTACTGCATCTATTACTGGTTTACCAACTACTACTATTGAAATAACTTTATCACAGTTTGTCGGATTAGTTACTTCACATATTTCATATTCTACATCGTAATCATCCGCTGGGGTGTTTGGAGCAACTGTTACTGTTCCATCAGGATTCAATGTAAGTCCTGCTGGTACGCTTACCCCAGTTAAAGTTACTTCTCCTGGGTTGCTTCCAATTACAACGTTATTCCCATTTAACGTATCATTCGATACTAATGTCGCTGTAGTTCCTCCGGTATTTCCATTGATCAATGCTGTAGTTTCTGTTACTGCATCTATTACTGGTTTACCAACTACTACTATTGAAATAACTTTATCACAGTTTGTCGGATTAGTTACTTCACATATTTCATATTCTACATCGTAATCATCCGCTGGGGTGTTTGGAGCAACTGTTACTGTTCCATCAGGATTCAATGTAAGTCCTGTTGGTACGCTTACCCCAGTTAAAGTTACTTCTCCTGGATTGCTTCCAATTACAACTTGATTCCCATTTAACGTATCATTCGATACTAATGTCACTGTAGTTCCTCCGGTATTTCCATTGATCAATGCTGTAGTTTCTGTTACTGCATCTATTACTGGTTTACCAACTACTACTATTGAAATAACTTTATCACAGTTTGTCGGATTAGTTACTTCACATATTTCATATTCTACATCGTAATCATCCGCTGGGGTGTTTAGAGCAACTGTTACTGTTCCATCAGGATTCAATGTAAGTCCTGTTGGTACGCTTACCCCAGTTAAAGTTACTTCTCCTGGATTGCTTCCAATTACAACTTGATTCCCATTTAACGTATCATTCGATACTAATGTCATTGTAGTTCCTCCGGTATTTCCATTGATCAATGCTGTAGTTTCTGTTACTGCATCTATTACTGGTTTACCAACTACTACTATTGAAATAACTTTATCACAGTTTGTCGGATTAGTTACTTCACATATTTCATATTCTACATCGTAATCATCCGCTGGGGTGTTTGGAGCAACTGTTACTGTTCCATCAGGATTCAATGTAAGTCCTGTTGGTACGCTTACCCCAGTTAAAGTTACTTCTCCTGGATTGCTTCCAATTACAACGTTATTCCCATTTAACGTATCATTCGATACTAATGTCGCTGTAGTTCCTCCGGTATTTCCATTGATCAATGCTGTAGTTTCTGTTACTGCATCTATTACTGGTTTACCAACTACTACTATTGAAATAACTTTATCACAGTTTGTTGGATTAGTTACTTCACATATTTCATATTCTACATCGTAATCATCCGCTGGGGTGTTTGGAGCAACTGTTACTGTTCCATCAGGATTCAATGTAAGTCCTGTTGGTACGCTTACCCCAGTTAAAGTTACTTCTCCTGGATTGCTTCCAATTACAACTTGATTCCCATTTAACGTATCATTCGATACTAATGTCACTGTAGTTCCTCCGGTATTTCCATTGATCAATGCTGTAGTTTCTGTTACTGCATCTATTACTGGTTTACCAACTACTACTATTGAAATAACTTTATCACAGTTTGTCGGATTAGTTACTTCACATATTTCATATTCTACATCGTAATCATCCGCTGGGGTGTTTGGAGCAACTGTTACTGTTCCATCAGGATTCAATGTAAGTCCTGCTGGTACGCTTACCCCAGTTAAAGTTACTTCTCCTGGATTGCTTCCAATTACAACTTGATTCCCATTTAACGTATCATTCGATACTAATGTCACTGTAGTTCCTCCGGTATTTCCATTGATCAATGCTGTAGTTTCTGTTACTGCATCTATTACTGGTTTACCAACTACTACTATTGAAATAACTTTATCACAGTTTGTTGGATTAGTTACTTCACATATTTCATATTCTACATCGTAATCATCCGCTGGGGTGTTTGGAGCAACTGTTACTGTTCCATCAGGATTCAATGTAAGTCCTGTTGGTACGCTTACACCAGTTAAAGTTACTTCTCCTGGGTTGCTTCCAATTACAACGTTATTCCCATTTAACGTATCATTCGATACTAATGTCGCTGTAGTTCCTCCGGTATTTCCATTGATCAATGCTGTAGTTTCTGTTACTGCATCTATTACTGGTTTACCAACTACTACTATTGAAATAACTTTATCACAGTTTGTTGGATTAGTTACTTCACATATTTCATATTCTACATCGTAATCATCCGCTGGGGTGTTTGGAGCAACTGTTACTGTTCCATCAGGATTCAATGTAAGTCCTGTTGGTACGCTTACCCCAGTTAAAGTTACTTCTCCTGGATTGCTTCCAATTACAACGTTATTACCATTTAACGTATCATTCGATACTAATGTCACTGTAGTTCCTCCGGTATTTCCATTGATCAATGCTGTAGTTTCTGTTACTGCATCTATTACTGGTTTACCAACTACTACTATTGAAATAACTTTATCACAGTTTGTCGGATTAGTTACTTCACATATTTCATATTCTACATCGTAATCATCCGCTGGGGTGTTTGGAGCAACTGTTACTGTTCCATCAGGATTCAATGTAAGTCCTGCTGGTACGCTTACACCAGTTAAAGTTACTTCTCCTGGGTTGCTTCCAATTACAACGTTATTCCCATTTAACGTATCATTCGATACTAATGTCGCTGTAGTTCCTCCGGTATTTCCATTGATCAATGCTGTAGTTTCTGTTACTGCATCTATTACTGGTTTACCAACTACTACTATTGAAATAACTTTATCACAGTTTGTCGGATTAGTTACTTCACATATTTCATATTCTACATCGTAATCATCCGCTGGGGTGTTTGGAGCAACTGTTACTGTTCCATCAGGATTCAATGTAAGTCCTGTTGGTACGCTTACCCCAGTTAAAGTTACTTCTCCTGGATTGCTTCCAATTACAACTTGATTCCCATTTAACGTATCATTCGATACTAATGTCACTGTAGTTCCTCCGGTATTTCCATTGATCAATGCTGTAGTTTCTGTTACTGCATCTATTACTGGTTTACCAACTACTACTATTGAAATAACTTTATCACAGTTTGTCGGATTAGTTACTTCACATATTTCATATTCTACATCGTAATCATCCGCTGGGGTGTTTAGAGCAACTGTTACTGTTCCATCAGGATTCAATGTAAGTCCTGTTGGTACGCTTACCCCAGTTAAAGTTACTTCTCCTGGATTGCTTCCAATTACAACTTGATTCCCATTTAACGTATCATTCGATACTAATGTCATTGTAGTTCCTCCGGTATTTCCATTGATCAATGCTGTAGTTTCTGTTACTGCATCTATTACTGGTTTACCAACTACTACTATTGAAATAACTTTATCACAGTTTGTCGGATTAGTTACTTCACATATTTCATATTCTACATCGTAATCATCCGCTGGGGTGTTTGGAGCAACTGTTACTGTTCCATCAGGATTCAATGTAAGTCCTGTTGGTACGCTTACACCAGTTAAAGTTACTTCTCCTGGGTTGCTTCCAATTACAACGTTATTCCCATTTAACGTATCATTCGATACTAATGTCGCTGTAGTTCCTCCGGTATTTCCATTGATCAATGCTGTAGTTTCTGTTACTGCATCTATTACTGGTTTACCAACTACTACTATTGAAATAACTTTATCACAGTTTGTCGGATTAGTTACTTCACATATTTCATATTCTACATCGTAATCATCCGCTGGGGTGTTTGGAGCAACTGTTACTGTTCCATCAGGATTCAATGTAAGTCCTGTTGGTACGCTTACCCCAGTTAAAGTTACTTCTCCTGGATTGCTTCCAATTACAACGTTATTCCCATTTAACGTATCATTCGATACTAATGTCGCTGTAGTTCCTCCGGTATTTCCATTGATCAATGCTGTAGTTTCTGTTACTGCATCTATTACTGGTTTACCAACTACTACTATTGAAATAACTTTATCACAGTTTGTTGGATTAGTTACTTCACATATTTCATATTCTACATCGTAATCATCCGCTGGGGTGTTTGGAGCAACTGTTACTGTTCCATCAGGATTCAATGTAAGTCCTGTTGGTACGCTTACCCCAGTTAAAGTTACTTCTCCTGGATTGCTTCCAATTACAACTTGATTCCCATTTAACGTATCATTCGATACTAATGTCACTGTAGTTCCTCCGGTATTTCCATTGATCAATGCTGTAGTTTCTGTTACTGCATCTATTACTGGTTTACCAACTACTACTATTGAAATAACTTTATCACAGTTTGTTGGATTAGTTACTTCACATATTTCATATTCTACATCGTAATCATCCGCTGGGGTGTTTGGAGCAACTGTTACTGTTCCATCAGGATTCAATGTAAGTCCTGTTGGTACGCTTACACCAGTTAAAGTTACTTCTCCTGGGTTGCTTCCAATTACAACGTTATTCCCATTTAACGTATCATTCGATACTAATGTCGCTGTAGTTCCTCCGGTATTTCCATTGATCAATGCTGTAGTTTCTGTTACTGCATCTATTACTGGTTTACCAACTACTACTATTGAAATAACTTTATCACAGTTTGTTGGATTAGTTACTTCACATATTTCATATTCTACATCGTAATCATCCGCTGGGGTGTTTGGAGCAACTGTTACTGTTCCATCAGGATTCAATGTAAGTCCTGTTGGTACGCTTACCCCAGTTAAAGTTACTTCTCCTGGATTGCTTCCAATTACAACGTTATTACCATTTAACGTATCATTCGATACTAATGTCACTGTAGTTCCTCCGGTATTTCCATTGATCAATGCTGTAGTTTCTGTTACTGCATCTATTACTGGTTTACCAACTACTACTATTGAAATAACTTTATCACAGTTTGTCGGATTAGTTACTTCACATATTTCATATTCTACATCGTAATCATCCGCTGGGGTGTTTGGAGCAACTGTTACTGTTCCATCAGGATTCAATGTAAGTCCTGCTGGTACGCTTACCCCAGTTAAAGTTACTTCTCCTGGGTTGCTTCCAATTACAACGTTATTCCCATTTAACGTATCATTCGATACTAATGTCGCTGTAGTTCCTCCGGTATTTCCATTGATCAATGCTGTAGTTTCTGTTACTGCATCTATTACTGGTTTACCAACTACTACTATTGAAATAACTTTATCACAGTTTGTCGAATTAGTTACTTCACATATTTCATATTCTACATCGTAATCATCCGCTGGGGTGTTTGGAGCAACTGTTACTGTTCCATCAGGATTCAATGTAAGTCCTGTTGGTACGCTTACCCCAGTTAAAGTTACTTCTCCTGGATTGCTTCCAATTACAACTTGATTCCCATTTAACGTATCATTCGATACTAATGTCACTGTAGTTCCTCCGGTATTTCCATTGATCAATGCTGTAGTTTCTGTTACTGCATCTATTACTGGTTTACCAACTACTACTATTGAAATAACTTTATCACAGTTTGTCGGATTAGTTACTTCACATATTTCATATTCTACATCGTAATCATCCGCTGGGGTGTTTGGAGCAACTGTTACTGTTCCATCAGGATTCAATGTAAGTCCTGTTGGTACGCTTACACCAGTTAAAGTTACTTCTCCTGGGTTGCTTCCAATTACAACGTTATTCCCATTTAACGTATCATTCGATACTAATGTCGCTGTAGTTCCTCCGGTATTTCCATTGATCAATGCTGTAGTTTCTGTTACTGCATCTATTACTGGTTTACCAACTACTACTATTGAAATAACTTTATCACAGTTTGTTGGATTAGTTACTTCACATATTTCATATTCTACATCGTAATCATCCGCTGGGGTGTTTGGAGCAACTGTTACTGTTCCATCAGGATTCAATGTAAGTCCTGTTGGTACGCTTACCCCAGTTAAAGTTACTTCTCCTGGATTGCTTCCAATTACAACGTTATTCCCATTTAACGTATCATTCGATACTAATGTCGCTGTAGTTCCTCCGGTATTTCCATTGATCAATGCTGTAGTTTCTGTTACTGCATCTATTACTGGTTTACCAACTACTACTATTGAAATAACTTTATCACAGTTTGTTGGATTAGTTACTTCACATATTTCATATTCTACATCGTAATCATCCGCTGGGGTGTTTGGAGCAACTGTTACTGTTCCATCAGGATTCAATGTAAGTCCTGTTGGTACGCTTACCCCAGTTAAAGTTACTTCTCCTGGATTGCTTCCAATTACAACTTGATTCCCATTTAACGTATCATTCGATACTAATGTCACTGTAGTTCCTCCGGTATTTCCATTGATCAATGCTGTAGTTTCTGTTACTGCATCTATTACTGGTTTACCAACTACTACTATTGAAATAACTTTATCACAGTTTGTCGGATTAGTTACTTCACATATTTCATATTCTACATCGTAATCATCCGCTGGGGTGTTTGGAGCAACTGTTACTGTTCCATCAGGATTCAATGTAAGTCCTGCTGGTACGCTTACCCCAGTTAAAGTTACTTCTCCTGGATTGCTTCCAATTACAACTTGATTCCCATTTAACGTATCATTCGATACTAATGTCACTGTAGTTCCTCCGGTATTTCCATTGATCAATGCTGTAGTTTCTGTTACTGCATCTATTACTGGTTTACCAACTACTACTATTGAAATAACTTTATCACAGTTTGTTGGATTAGTTACTTCACATATTTCATATTCTACATCGTAATCATCCGCTGGGGTGTTTGGAGCAACTGTTACTGTTCCATCAGGATTCAATGTAAGTCCTGTTGGTACGCTTACACCAGTTAAAGTTACTTCTCCTGGGTTGCTTCCAATTACAACGTTATTCCCATTTAACGTATCATTCGATACTAATGTCGCTGTAGTTCCTCCGGTATTTCCATTGATCAATGCTGTAGTTTCTGTTACTGCATCTATTACTGGTTTACCAACTACTACTATTGAAATAACTTTATCACAGTTTGTTGGATTAGTTACTTCACATATTTCATATTCTACATCGTAATCATCCGCTGGGGTGTTTGGAGCAACTGTTACTGTTCCATCAGGATTCAATGTAAGTCCTGTTGGTACGCTTACCCCAGTTAAAGTTACTTCTCCTGGATTGCTTCCAATTACAACTTGATTCCCATTTAACGTATCATTCGATACTAATGTCACTGTAGTTCCTCCGGTATTTCCATTGATCAATGCTGTAGTTTCTGTTACTGCATCTATTACTGGTTTACCAACTACTACTATTGAAATAACTTTATCACAGTTTGTCGGATTAGTTACTTCACATATTTCATATTCTACATCGTAATCATCCGCTGGGGTGTTTGGAGCAACTGTTACTGTTCCATCAGGATTCAATGTAAGTCCTGCTGGTACGCTTACCCCAGTTAAAGTTACTTCTCCTGGGTTGCTTCCAATTACAACGTTATTACCATTTAACGTATCATTCGATACTAATGTCATTGTAGTTCCTCCGGTATTTCCATTGATCAATGCTGTAGTTTCTGTTACTGCATCTATTACTGGTTTACCAACTACTACTATTGAAATAACTTTATCACAGTTTGTCGGATTAGTTACTTCACATATTTCATATTCTACATCGTAATCATCCGCTGGGGTGTTTGGAGCAACTGTTACTGTTCCATCAGGATTCAATGTAAGTCCTGTTGGTACGCTTACCCCAGTTAAAGTTACTTCTCCTGGATTGCTTCCAATTACAACTTGATTCCCATTTAACGTATCATTCGATACTAATGTCACTGTAGTTCCTCCGGTATTTCCATTGATCAATGCTGTAGTTTCTGTTACTGCATCTATTACTGGTTTACCAACTACTACTATTGAAATAACTTTATCACAGTTTGTCGGATTAGTTACTTCACATATTTCATATTCTACATCGTAATCATCCGCTGGGGTGTTTAGAGCAACTGTTACTGTTCCATCAGGATTCAATGTAAGTCCTGTTGGTACGCTTACCCCAGTTAAAGTTACTTCTCCTGGATTGCTTCCAATTACAACTTGATTCCCATTTAACGTATCATTCGATACTAATGTCATTGTAGTTCCTCCGGTATTTCCATTGATCAATGCTGTAGTTTCTGTTACTGCATCTATTACTGGTTTACCAACTACTACTATTGAAATAACTTTATCACAGTTTGTCGGATTAGTTACTTCACATATTTCATATTCTACATCGTAATCATCCGCTGGGGTGTTTAGAGCAACTGTTACTGTTCCATCAGGATTCAATGTAAGTCCTGTTGGTACGCTTACCCCAGTTAAAGTTACTTCTCCTGGATTGCTTCCAATTACAACTTGATTCCCATTTAACGTATCATTCGATACTAATGTCATTGTAGTTCCTCCGGTATTTCCATTGATCAATGCTGTAGTTTCTGTTACTGCATCTATTACTGGTTTACCAACTACTACTATTGAAATAACTTTATCACAGTTTGTCGGATTAGTTACTTCACATATTTCATATTCTACATCGTAATCATCCGCTGGGGTGTTTGGAGCAACTGTTACTGTTCCATCAGGATTCAATGTAAGTCCTGCTGGTACGCTTACCCCAGTTAAAGTTACTTCTCCTGGGTTGCTTCCAATTACAACGTTATTACCATTTAACGTATCATTCGATACTAATGTCGCTGTAGTTCCTCCGGTATTTCCATTGATTGATGGGGCTGTTTCTGTATTTGCACAAATAACATTAGTCATAACAATATCACTCGAACTTCCCGATGAACAACTTCCCAAGGTAGCTATAACCGTATAACTCCCTGACGGTGCGGTTACTATACCTCCGTTTTGAGTTACACCTATTAATGGAGTTACTGTATAGGTATAATTAGCATCATAATTATCAATACTAAAACTTCCTAAAACATTTGCACAAGTAGGAGCTGTCATTACTCTTAATAAAGGTGCTATTGGTGTAGCTAATTGAGCGGCATTACTAAATGATGCTGATGCTAATGATGTACAATTTAAATCTCCTGAGGTAACCGTATAACCTGTTCCAATTATCATTCCACTAATAAGACCTAAGGTATCAACTGTTGGTCCTACTGGATCAAAAGTGTATGTATTACCTCCAACATAATTATCAATCTTACTACTTGATGCTGCTGAACACGTAGCTGCCGTAGTTGTAATTATTGGTTTTACTGGTGTAGCTAATTGAGCGGCATTACTAAATGATGCTGATGCTACTGATGTACAATTTAAATCTCCTGAGGTAACCGTATAACCTGTTCCAATTATCATTCCACTAATAAGACCTAAGGTATCAACTGTTGGTCCTACTGGATCAAAAGTGTATGTATTACCTCCAACATAATTATCTATCTTACTACTTGATGCTGCTGAACACGTAGCTGCCGTAGTTGTAATTAATGGTTTTACTGGTGTAGCTAATTGAGCGGCATTACTAAATGATGCTGATGCTACTGATGTACAATTTAAATCTCCTGAGGTAACTGTATAACCTGTTCCAATTATCATTCCATTGATAAGACCTAAGGTATCAACTGTTGGTCCTACTGGATCAAAAGTGTATGTATTACCTCCAACATAATTATCTATCTTACTACTTGATGCTGCTGAACACGTAGCTGCCGTAGTTGTAATTATTGGTTTTACTGGTGTAGCTAATTGAGCGGCATTACTAAATGATGCTGATGCTACTGATGTACAATTTAAATCTCCTGAGGTAACTGTATAACCTGTTCCAATTATCATTCCATTGATAAGACCTAAGGTATCAACTGTTGGTCCTACTGGATCAAAAGTGTATGTATTACCTCCAACATAATTATCAATCTTACTACTTGATGCTGCTGAACACGTAGCTGCCGTAGTTGTAATTATTGGTTTTACTGGTGTAGCTAATTGAGCGGCATTACTAAATGATGCTGATGCTACTGATGTACAATTTAAATCTCCTGAGGTAACCGTATAACCTGTTCCAATTATCATTCCACTAATAAGACCTAAGGTATCAACTGTTGGTCCTACTGGATCAAAAGTGTATGTATTACCTCCAACATAATTATCTATCTTACTACTTGATGCTGCTGAACACGTAGCTGCCGTAGTTGTAATTATTGGTTTTACTGGTGTAGCTAATTGAGCGGCATTACTAAATGATGCTGATGCTACTGATGTACAATTTAAATCTCCTGAGGTAACTGTATAACCTGTTCCAATTATCATTCCATTGATAAGACCTAAGGTATCAACTGTTGGTCCTACTGGATCAAAAGTGTATGTATTACCTCCAACATAATTATCTATCTTACTACTTGATGCTGCTGAACACGTAGCTGCCGTAGTTGTAATTATTGGTTTTACTGGTGTAGCTAATTGAGCGGCATTACTAAATGATGCTGATGCTACTGATGTACAATTTAAATCTCCTGAGGTAACCGTATAACCTGTTCCAATTATCATTCCACTAATAAGACCTAAGGTATCAACTGTTGGTCCTACTGGATCAAAAGTGTATGTATTACCTCCAACATAATTATCTATCTTACTACTTGATGCTGCTGAACACGTAGCTGCCGTAGTTGTAATTATTGGTTTTACTGGTGTAGCTAATTGAGCGGCATTACTAAATGATGCTGATGCTAATGATGTACAATTTAAATCTCCTGAGGTAACCGTATAACCTGTTCCAATTATCATTCCACTAATAAGACCTAAGGTATCAACTGTTGGTCCTACTGGATCAAAAGTGTATGTATTACCTCCAACATAATTATCTATCTTACTACTTGATGCTGCTGAACACGTAGCTGCCGTAGTTGTAATTATTGGTTTTACTGGTGTAGCTAATTGAGCGGCATTACTAAATGATGCTGATGCTACTGATGTACAATTTAAATCTCCTGAGGTAACTGTATAACCTGTTCCAATTATCATTCCATTGATAAGACCTAAGGTATCAACTGTTGGTCCTACTGGATCAAAAGTGTATGTATTACCTCCAACATAATTATCAATCTTACTACTTGATGCTGCTGAACACGTAGCTGCCGTAGTTGTAATTATTGGTTTTACTGGTGTAGCTAATTGAGCGGCATTACTAAATGATGCTGATGCTACTGATGTACAATTTAAATCTCCTGAGGTAACCGTATAACCTGTTCCAATTATCATTCCACTAATAAGACCTAAGGTATCAACTGTTGGTCCTACTGGATCAAAAGTGTATGTATTACCTCCAACATAATTATCTATCTTACTACTTGATGCTGCTGAACACGTAGCTGCCGTAGTTGTAATTAATGGTTTTACTGGTGTAGCTAATTGAGCGGCATTACTAAATGATGCTGATGCTACTGATGTACAATTTAAATCTCCTGAGGTAACTGTATAACCTGTTCCAATTATCATTCCATTGATAAGACCTAAGGTATCAACTGTTGGTCCTACTGGATCAAAAGTGTATGTATTACCTCCAACATAATTATCAATCTTACTACTTGATGCTGCTGAACACGTAGCTGCCGTAGTTGTAATTATTGGTTTTACTGGTGTAGCTAATTGAGCGGCATTACTAAATGATGCTGATGCTAATGATGTACAATTTAAATCTCCTGAGGTAACCGTATAACCTGTTCCAATTATCATTCCACTAATAAGACCTAAGGTATCAACTGTTGGTCCTACTGGATCAAAAGTGTATGTATTACCTCCAACATAATTATCTATCTTACTACTTGATGCTGCTGAACACGTAGCTGCCGTAGTTGTAATTATTGGTTTTACTGGTGTAGCTAATTGAGCGGCATTACTAAATGATGCTGATGCTACTGATGTACAATTTAAATCTCCTGAGGTAACCGTATAACCTGTTCCAATTATCATTCCACTAATAAGACCTAAGGTATCAACTGTTGGTCCTACTGGATCAAAAGTGTATGTATTACCTCCAACATAATTATCTATCTTACTACTTGATGCTGCTGAACACGTAGCTGCCGTAGTTGTAATTATTGGTTTTACTGGTGTAGCTAATTGAGCGGCATTACTAAATGATGCTGATGCTAATGATGTACAATTTAAATCTCCTGAGGTAACCGTATAACCTGTTCCAATTATCATTCCACTAATAAGACCTAAGGTATCAACTGTTGGTCCTACTGGATCAAAAGTGTATGTATTACCTCCAACATAATTATCTATCTTACTACTTGATGCTGCTGAACACGTAGCTGCCGTAGTTGTAATTATTGGTTTTACTGGTGTAGCTAATTGAGCGGCATTACTAAATGATGCTGATGCTAATGAAGTACATTTTCCATTTCCTGAGCTAACCGTGTAGTTTTTTCCAATTGTCATATTACTTATTAATCCACTATTAGAAACCGCTGGTCCTGTTGGATTAAAAATATAGGTATTACCTGTAACATAATTATCTATTTTACTACTCGATGCTATTGAACACGTAGCTGCCGTAGTTGTAATTATTGGTTGATCTGGTATTGCTGGTTGCGCATTTACAACAATATTTGCTGATGCCAACGACGTACAACCTACGGCATTTGTTTCTTTAAATGTATATGTTGTTCCTGCCACAGCTGTTACTAATCCAGTGCTCGAAATGTTAGAAGCAGCTATTGCTGGTGTAAAAGTATAAGTGCTTGTACTAACGAATCCTGTAATCTGGAAACTTCCTGTTGCTTCAGCACATGTTGGATGTGTTACCACACCTGCAACTGGTCGATCTGGTGTAGCTGGTTGTGCATTAATAACAACATCTGCTGATGCTACTGATGTACAACTTCCAGATTTTGCTGTTACTTTATATCTCCCTGCTGGTGCTGTTATTGTGCTACCCCCTTGAGATATTCCTGTTGATGGGGCTATTGTATAAGTATAAGATGAGTTATAATTGTTGATTGTAAAACTTCCTGTAGCTGTTGCGCAAGTTGGTTGTGTTACTATGTTTGCTGTTGGTTGTGGAATCGACGCACTCACCGTTACCTTTCCTTCTATAGTAACTTCTGTACAAGGTGCTGTATGTCCAACAGTAGTTATTGTATAAGTACCTCCTGTTGTTGGGGTTCCTGAAATAGTTACTGTTTTTGCATTTGGATCTACATCCCATCTTAGTCCTGCTGGTATGTTTGTGACTATAGCATTTGTAGCACTGCCACCAAAAGTATAAACAGTTGTTGGAATCGCTGTTACTGTACAAACTGCAGGATTTTGTGCCCCACTAGTAAATACAATTGTAGAAGCTGTATTTACAACTGCAGCAACTGCAATTCTTGATGCCGTAGTACAACCAGCGGCTGTAGTAGCTCCAACATAATAAGTTGTACTTGTTGATAAATTTGGTATAGTAAAACTCGTTCCTGTTCCTAATGGTGTAACATCTGTCAGATTCGCATACCAATTGATTGTTGCGCCTGATGATGCCGTAGCTTCTAGTGTTACGCTTCCAGCTCCACATATAGAACCTTGTTTAGTAGAATTAATTGTTGGGGAAGCATTTACAGTTGCTACAACAGCAGTTCTATTTGAAGTACAGCCATTATCAGTTACACCAACATAATACGTAGTTGTTGTGGATAAATTTGGTGTGCTAAAACTCGTTCCCGTAGCCAATACTGTAGTGCTTGTTTGATCAGCATACCAATTAATTGTTCCTGCTGATGCCGTAGCCTCCAAAATTACTGTTCCTGCATCGCATCGTGAAGCTGGGGTTATTCTAGTAATAATAGGTACTGCATTAATAACAAAATTAGCTGCAGTTCTACAACTTGTATCATCACAAGCTGCATAATACGTTTTCGTTTGTGGAGCACTAGCCGATGTTAAACCAGAATCTGAAATTTCAAAAGGATTAAATGAAGTCCCGTTAGCACCAACTATTGGTGTCCCACCTGTAGCATTAAGATACCACTTTATATTACCACTTGAACATGATGTAGACGTAGCTGTTAATGAAGCTCCAACGGTATTCCCTTTACAAACGGAAGCACCAGTAGTTCTTGGTGCGTTTGCAACTGCGTTGATAATTATACCATTAGTCGGGAGAGAAATACACCCATCTGCATTTGTTGTAGTAACCACATAAGTATTTGGTGCCAATCCAGAAAAAATACCTGAAGTATTACTTATTGGTGTCGTTACTGGATTTGTCCCTTTAATTGTATAAATGATTCCAGAGCCATTAACAGGAGTATCTACCTTTATTGTTCCTGTTGGTACAGTACAACTTGTTGGTGTAACCGTAGTTGTTGGTGTTGCCGGTAAGGCTAAAATTGTTATATCATCTAGATTAGTACTTGTACCATTAAAATTTGAACCTGGAACATCCCCCTGACCACCTTGATACGTTGTATTTGTTCCGCCAGAATTATTTCTAAATGCTGTTATTTTTCTAGTATCACTACCCGATAAACGTGTTGGATCCAAATACAAGGCCTGTGCATTAGAACTATATACTCCTGCAGCAATAGTCCCTGTTACTTTCCCCACTAAGGTTATTGTAACCACTCCATTTTGTGCAATATTAAATCCTCCAAATAAAGGTCTATTACTTGTAGCTGTATTTACCAAAGCTCCAGAAGGTCCTGATGCTGTACCAACTGAATATGTAGCTGTAGCAGAATCGAATCCTATATTTGCAGGAAAACTAAAATCTAAAAAGACTCCAGCTGCATTTCCAACACCAGTATTTTTTATTTGAATTTCGTAAGAAACCTTTTCATCAATCGAGTTACAAGCTGATGCTGTTGGCAAAGCTTTTACTGTAGTAGTAAGAATAGGAAAACAATCGGAATTGACTTGCAAATATGGAGGTAGCGCATTATTAGCAAAAGCGGCTACAATACCTTTTTCCCCTGCCACAGCACCATGATTAGTACCCCCTGTCCCATTTGTTAAACCTGATGCTCCTCCTAGTACAGAAGTTGTAACATTTGCTACCGCAATGTTATGTCTAATAATTCCACCACCACCACCACCACCAGGTCCGTGTTCATTTTTAGTATCATTTGCTGTATGTCCTCCTCTTCCTCCGTTCGCATTAATTGTAATTATATCTGTAGTAGCTCCAGAGATATTCAAAAGCACTGTCCCTCCTGCACCTGCTCCACCTGCTCCATCGGATGAACTTTGGAAAACACCAGCAGCACCATTACTTCCATTTACTTCAATCGTACCAGGTCCTTTTACAGTCCCTGCATTAATAAGCACAATAGCTCCTCCTACACCACCTTTAACTCCATCTGTGGCATTATTAGCATCTCCGGCACCACCACCTCCACCCATGATAAGTCTAGTTAGCTCCGGATTGGTTGTTGTAAAAGATTTAAAACCAGGCCTTCCTCCTCCAGTATTCTGAATATTCGTTTGCGACCATTGTACTCCACCACCACCTTGCCATCCATAGCCACCTAAACCACCATAACCTCCGTTACCACCACCACCACCACCGGCATTGTGATCATTTCCACCTCCACCTGCATTGGCAGGGGCTCCTCTACCAGCTGATCCTCCTGGCATACCTTCTACTAAATTATCTACTGCATTATATCCATCCCACATATACCTTGGTGTACCTGCAATTCCTTCTCCTTTTCCAGAAATAGTAGTCAGTGAAGCATCACCTACATAAGTAGTTGAATTATTTATACCTGAGTTAGCTATAGGACTATACCCACCTCTAAAACCTCTTGCTGTTCCATCTATAGTGAATCTATTAAAATCGAAAGCCCCAGAAACATTAAAAGCAATAATACCTCCTGCAACACCATTAAAAGGTGGGGTTGTTATAGCTTTTGTTAAAGTTAAATTAGAATATTGAGGCACTCTAACTATTTGAAAAGTTCGCTTTCCTCTATCCGTGGTTGCTGTAGCATTAAAATAACTATTAGAAGTACCTCCATTAGCTGCAGTACCTTTAAACGTTAAATTCCCACCAGTAAGTGGGACATTATTTGTAGCAATAACATATTCAAAAATACCAGTATTCCCAATAGCTGTAAATCCGGTGGCTCCTAAGCCACCAGGCCCAATATTGGAAATTCCAGAACCATACAAATTACTATTAGCATAATTTATTGAAGCATCCTGCATTTGGATAATCAAGACTAAATCTCCTACAGAAATTGGAATTGTACCAAAATTATTTCCATGCCTATCTGTATCAGGTACTTTAGCCAACATTACAGATTGGCCACTTGCATTCAATGTAATATCGCCCGCAATAGGATAATATGTATTTACAGAGCTATTTACTGTAACAGGTCCATCCCCTCCAGGAGTTCCGCAAATTTGTGAGAATAAGTTGGTTGAGAATAAAAAAAATACAATAAAAAATAAGTACTTAAAGAAATTAAGCATTTTAAGAGTACAATTTTGCATAGACAGTTTTCTTAGGGGTAATACTATAGGAATTCGAAAACCAAATAAAGGAATTCGAAAAATTTAAATTAAAAAAAAGGAACCATTGACCTGAAAATCTAAGAACAAGATTTTCTGAAACTTTAAAAAAGTAATATAAAATAAGCGCCATAAATAAATTAGGTTCGACTCAAATTCGTCTTAAAGTTTATATATTAGGTAGTTTGGTGGGGCGAAAGTATATAAACAACAAAAAAATTACTAGATTAGTCGTCAAACTACCTATTTTGTCGATGAAATACCCTTTTTGCGGAAGATTTTCTGTTTTAATAGATAAAAAAATAACTTTTGGATAACAATACGTTTTAATTATAACAACATAAGACATATTTATCAAAAAAATCGAACAATAAAACTCGTAACTAACTTAAATTCAAACACTAAAACAAACAAAAAAGACATAGTTAAAAATTGCATCTTTGGCATATTTCAATACTATTTTGCATCATTATTGGAGTACATTTTAATAAAAAAACAAATTTTATTAACATTAATAACACAGAATACATAATATTTATCAAAAAAAATTAATAAAAAGTTTATTTCAAAAAATCTACATTTCTTTTAAGTCCATCGAATTTCGTTCTTTTAATTGGTGAATTTTTAAACACTACACGAAATGTTTCTTCGGTAATCTCGATCCACTCTTTTCTTGACATTGCCATAACATCTGGATTGGGATTAAATAATGGTTCAGAGTGTGCTTTCGAAAATCTATTCCATGGACAAACGTCTTGACAAGTATCACACCCAAAAGCCCAATCATCAAACTTTCCTTTCATTTCTTGCGGGATGCTCTCTTTTAATTCAATTGTAAAATAGGAAATACATTTGCTTCCATCAACAACATAAGGAGCGACAATTGCTTCTGTTGGGCATGCATCAATACACGCAGTACAGGAACCACAGTGATCTGTTGCAGCATAGTCATATTCTAAGTCCAAATCTAAAATTAGTTCTGCTATAAAGTAAAAAGAACCTACTTTTTGAGTAATTAAATTACTGTTTTTACCAATCCAGCCTAGGCCACTTTTTGCTGCCCAAGCTTTATCTAAAACTGGTGCAGAATCTACAAATACGCGTCCAGTAACGTCTCCTATTTGCTCCTGAATTGAATGAAGTAATTCTTTAAGCTTTTCTTTAATTACAAAATGGTAATCTTGTCCATAGGCATATTTTGATATCTTAAAACTATCTTTTTCTTGAGTTTCTGATGGATAATAATTAAGTAAAAGCGACACAACACTTTTGGAATCATCGACTAATAAAGTAGGATCTAATCGCTTATCGAAGTGGTTTTCCATATAAGCCATTTGACCATTATGGTTTTTATTCAACCAATTTTCTAAACGTGGTGCTTCTTTCTCTAAAAAACCAGCCTTAGATATACCACAAGACAAAAATCCGAGTCTTTTGGCTTCGGATTTAATAAATTGTGAATATGTACTTTTAGAATTTATCAACGTGAAATTATCTAGAAACGGTTTTAGCACTGATGAGAACGACATCCTTTTTCTTGAAATCCTTCCTTTGCAAGGATTTTAAGAAAAAAATATAGTAAACAGCAGGGCAAGAGCGGAGCGAACTGCCAAAGTAAATAGCTTAAAAAATTAAAATAATCCGCCTTGAATGTTCGTGTTTATCTTGCCTAAATGTTTATATGCTTTATCAGTAACTTCTCGCCCTCTTGGAGTTCTCATAATAAATCCTTCTTGAATTAAGAATGGTTCATATACCTCTTCGATGGTTTCGCTACTTTCAGAAACTGCCGTTGCAAGTGTAGACAATCCAACTGGCCCTCCTTTGAACTTGCTAATTATAGTAAGAAGAATTTTATTATCCATCTCATCTAAACCATGTGCATCGACATTTAATGCTTTTAAAGCATATTGAGCAATACTCAAATCGATTGTTCCGTTTCCTTTAATTTGTGCAAAATCTCGAACACGTCGCAACAAAGCATTTGCAATACGAGGAGTTCCACGACTACGTCCTGCAATCTCGATTGCAGCATCTAATGAAATTGGCATTTTTAATATAGAAGCACTTCTTTCTACAATTGTAGTTAAAAGTTCTGTAGTATAATATTGTAATCGTGATGAAATACCAAAACGAGCTCGCATTGGGGCTGTAAGTAAACCTGAACGCGTTGTCGCTCCAATTAAAGTAAAAGGATTTAAGTTAATTTGTACTGTTCTTGCATTTGGCCCGGATTCTATCATGATGTCTATTTTAAAATCTTCCATTGCTGAGTACAAATACTCTTCAACGATTGGGCTCAATCGGTGGATTTCATCTATGAACAAAACATCTCTTTCATCAAGATTAGTTAGCAAACCAGCTAAATCTCCTGGTTTATCTAAAACTGGCCCTGATGTAATCTTAATTCCAACCTCTAACTCATTGGCAAGTATATTGGCCAAAGTTGTTTTCCCTAGTCCCGGAGGCCCATGAAAAAGTGTATGATCTAATGCTTCATTACGTTGGTTGGCTGCTGCTACAAAGACTTTCAGATTTTCTAAAACCTGGTCCTGACCTGCAAAATCATCAAATGATAGTGGCCTTAATCTTTTCTCAAGATCAAATTCTTCTGGATTATAGCTATTCGTAGTTGGATCTAAATTCTCATTCATTGAGCAAAGATAGATAAAGAAAAAATAAGACAAAAAAAAACCTCTACTAAGAGTAGAGGTTTTAAATATTTTTAGTGATGAAGAACTTCTTCTCCTTCTTTCATTGGTACGTTTTGAGGTACAAAATCAACGTCATAGTTTGGATTACTGTAGTCATATGGCCAACGGTAAACGTGAGGAATTTCTCCTGGCCAGTTTCCGTGAATATGCTCCACTGGTGTAGTCCACTCTAAAGTTGTAGATTTCCATGGGTTTTGTACTGCTTTCTTACCGTAGAAAATACTACTAAAGAAGTTATACAAGAATACCAATTGGAAAACTCCTCCTACTAAAGCAAATACAGTTATTAAAACATTTACATTTTGTAAATCGTCAAATAAAGGAAAGCTTGTATTTGTATAATAACGTCTTGGTAAACCTGCTAATCCGATAAAGTGCATTGGGAAAAATACTCCGTAAGCACAAACTGCAGTTACCCAAAAGTGAATATAACCTAAGTTTTTATTTAACATTCTTCCATACATTTTAGGGAACCAGTGGTAAATACCAGCAAACATTCCATAAAGTGCAGAGATACCCATTACTAAGTGAAAGTGAGCAATTACAAAGTAAGTATCGTGAACGTTAATATCTAAAGTACTATCTCCTAAAATGATCCCTGTTAAACCTCCAGTGATGAAAGTAGAAACCATTCCGATAGAGAATAACATTGCAGGATTAAATTGTAAGTTACCTTTCCATAAAGTTGTAATCCAGTTGAACGCTTTTACAGCAGAAGGAATTGCAATCAATAAAGTTGTAAATGTAAATACAGATCCTAAAAATGGATTCATCCCTGAAACGAACATGTGGTGACCCCAAACGATTGTTGAAAGGAAAGCAATTGCCAAAACTGACATAATCATCGCTCTGTATCCAAAAATTGGTTTACGAGAATTCGTAGCCATAATTTCAGAAACAAGTCCCATTGCAGGTAAGATAACAATATATACCTCAGGGTGTCCTAAGAACCAAAATAAGTGTTCGAACAAAACTGGTGAACCACCTTGGTAATGTAAAACTTCTCCAGCGATATAAATATCAGATAAGAAGAATGAAGTACCAAAACTTCTATCAAAAATCAACAATAATGCTGCTGATAATAATACTGGGAATGAAATAACTCCAATAATTGCAGTTACAAAAAATGTCCATATGGTTAAAGGTAATCTAGTCATAGACATCCCTTTTGTTCTTAAATTTATAACAGTAACGATATAATTTAGAGATCCCATTAATGATGAAGCAATAAATATTGCCATAGAAATCAACCATAAAGTCATACCAGTTCCTGAACCAGGAATCGCTTGTGGTAAAGCACTTAGTGGAGGATAAATCGTCCATCCAGAAGAAGCAGGTCCAGCTTCAACAAATAAAGAAGACAACATTATTACTGCTGATAAGAAGAACAACCAGTAAGATACCATGTTCATAAATCCAGAAGCCATATCTCGTGCTCCAATTTGAAGTGGAATCAATAAGTTACTAAACGTACCACTCAAACCGGCAGTTAAAACGAAGAATACCATGATGGTACCATGAATGGTTACCAACGCAAGATAAACGTCATTAGTCATAACCCCGTCTGGTGCAAACTTATCTCCTAATAAAACATTGAAAATTTTGAAAGACTCTTCAGGCCATGCTAATTGCATTCTAAAAAGCAAGGACATTGCAATACCAATTACCCCCATAATAATACCCGTAATAAGGTATTGCTTGGCAATCATTTTGTGATCAATACTAAAGATATATTTAGTAATGAATGTGTCTTTATGGTGGTGTTCGTGTTCGTGATCTTGTCCGTGATCGTGACCTTCTGCTGACATATATGTATACTTTAAATTTCTTAAATAAATATTATTTCATAGCTACTTTAGGAGCTTCTACTTTAGCAGTAGTATCTACTTTAGTAGTATCAGTACTTCCTGCCGCACCTTCTGTTGGAGCTGGAGCTACTGCCGCTTTAATATCCTGAGCTAATGTTGCTTTATCGCTTAACCATTTTTTATAATCTTCTGGAGTATCAACTACAATTTTCATTTGCATGTTATAGTGTGATGTACCACAAATTTTATTACAAAGTAACAAATAATCAAAAGTATAAGGATCTAAAGCTGTTTCACCTTTTGCTACTAAATCAACACTTTTCTTAGAACGAATAGAATTAATATGAGCAACTTTTTCTACCATGTATGGTAACTCTCTATATTCTGAAGTAGTGTAAACTGGCGTAAAAGCAAATTCAGTAACCATTCCAGGAACACAGTTCATTTGCGCTCTAAAGTGAGGCATGTAAGCTGAGTGTAATACATCTTGAGAACGCATTTTGAAGTGCACTTTCTTTCCTTTTGGGATATGCAATTCTGAAACAACAATATCATCTTGTGAATATGGATCAGACATATCAACACCTAATGTGTTAACACCTTCAATTAATCTTACGTTAGCTTTTCCTAAAACATTATCTGGTCCAGCATATCTTGCAGTCCATTTAAACTGTTGAGCGTATAATTCGATAACGATTGTATCTTCATCTTCATCAACAAACATAATATTATTCCAAGCATACAATCCATAAAGAATTAATCCTGCCAACACAACTGCTGGGATAACACTCCAAAGTGCCTCTAATCTATTATTATCTGCAAAATATAATGCTTTTTTATCTTTATCTCCTTTATATTTAAAAGAAAAATAATAAAGTAAACCTTGAGTAATAAATTGAACTACGAAAATTAAAACCCAAGTAATGTTCATAAGACTATCAACCAAGCTACCGTGCTCAGAAGCTGGTGTATGTAATACTAATGGCCCCCATTTTATCAATCCATATATAGTAAATATATATATGAATGCTAAAAACCCGAACATCAAATATCCTTGAACATTATTATCGTTATCAGATGCAACCTGAGAATCGTCCGAATTTGCACCTACCTGAGTAAGATCAAATATCTTGGTCAATTGCCATAATGCTACAGCTAATAAAACTAAAACTATAATTACCAACAAACTTGTCATCTGTTTATTTCTTTAAATATTAATAATGAAAATGTTTACTTTCTTCTATAAATGGATTTCTTTTTGGTAACAAAGGAGCTTTAGTTAATGCAGTGAAAACTACAAAAATAAACAATCCTAAGAAGAAAAGTACTGATGCAATTTCTGGAACACCAATAAACCATCTATCCCCTACCGTACCAGGCATAATCATATTAAAGAAATCAAGATAATGTCCTAATAAAATTATAACTCCTGCCATAACGATAACCCAACTGATTCTCTTGAAATCTGTATTGATTAAAATCAATAATGGGAAAAGGAAATTCATAACAACCGCTCCAAAGAAAGGAAGATTATAAAGTTGTATTCTAGTTACAAAATAAGTTACCTCTTCAGGTATATTAGCATACCATATTAACATGAATTGTGAGAACCATAAATAAGTCCAAAAAACACTAATACCAAACATGAATTTAGCAAGGTCATGAATATGACTTGTATTCACGAACTCTAAATACCCTTTAGATTTTAAGTATACAGTTACTAATGCAATTGTAGTGATACCACTTACAAAGAAACTAGCAAATACATACCATCCAAACAAAGTACTGTACCAGTGTGGATCAATAGACATAATCCAATCCCAAGACATAATAGACTCAGAAACGATAAAGAATACTAAGAATCCCGCAGTCATTTTGAAATTCTTCTTATAGTTCAAATCATCATTAGCTTCATCTTGAGCCAAACATCTTTGTCTTGTATAATAATTATACAAATTCCACCCAATTAAAAATATAGCTGCTCTAATAATCCAGAAAGGAAAATTTAAATAACCTGCTTTATTAGCAATAATAGCATCATAATTAGGACTAGTAGGATCTGTTACTCCATCTGCCATCCATACAAATATATGGTTAAAGTGAAGTCCACAAAGTACTAAAATTACAAAAAATATAGCAGAACCAACAGGTAAATAAGCAGTTATACCTTGCATAACTCTAAATAGTACCGGTGACCATCCTGCTTGTGCAACGTGTTGAATAGCATAAAATGCAAGAACCCCCATAGAAAGTAGCAAAAAGAAGATACTCGCAACATATAATGCTGACCATGGTTTGTTTTGCAATTGGTGCAAAACATGATTTAAATGCTTATTATGCTCATCAGCAGCACTAACTTGAGCGTGTTCTTTTTTTCCTTCAGCATGTGCTTCATGAGCTGGCTCAGCAGCATCATGAGCTACGACAGCATGTGCACCATGAGCAGACTCAGCAGTAGCATGAGTAGCTTCACCGTGACCTCCATGAGATTCAGCAGCTAGAATTTTTTCAACTTCTTGAATATCTTTAGGTGCATTTAAAAAACCATACCCAATACCCAAAAGACCTAAGGCCATTAAGATGAAAGAAAAAGTTTTTAATTTACTTGAAAATGTATACATATCTAATACGATCAGTTTGTTCAACAATTATTATAATTGGCTTTTTAGTTTTAGAACATAGTCAGCAACTAACCAACGTTCGTGAGTACTTAATTGATTTGCATGAGAACCCATTGCATTTAATCCGTAAGTCTCAACATGAAAAATACTTCCCTCAGTGATTTCTCTATCTTTATAGCTAGGAACTCCAAGAAATTTTTCTCTTTCTACCAATTTACCTTTTCCATTTCCAGTTGCACCATGACAACTCATACAATAGATATCAAAAAGTTCTTTTCCTTTTTCTGAATTTCTATCTAAAGAATCTAAAGGTGATTTTAAATTAGCTTTTGCTAATTCATAACCTGCTGTAGAATTCTCATATTCATAAGGTTCAAAACCTCTATTTATAGTTCCGTTTGCAGGAAGTTGAGCTTCCTTTCCTCCTTTAAATACATTAGCTTCTGCATATGGTTCATACGCTAAAGACTCATACATATTAGGGAAGTACTGATAGTTTGGTGCCGAAATATTGTGGCATGATGAAACTAAAATAGTTATACCAACTAAAAGTGTTATTTTATATATACCTTTCATAGCTACAATTAATTCTTTTCTATTACTTTAACTTCTACAGCTCCCGTGTTTTGGAAAAAAGAAACTAATTCTTCTTCGTTATTGTTAACAGCAACTTCCATTAAGAAATGGTCATCTGTTGTTCTTACATCCGGGTTTTCTGCTTCTTTAAATGGCCATAATCTACTTCTCATATAGAAAGTAATTACCATTAAGTGGGCTGCGAAAAACACAGTCATTTCAAACATAATTGGCACGAATGCTGGCATATTCTGAATGAAACTGAAACTTGGTTTTCCACCAATATCCTGAGGCCAGTCATGAATCATAATGTAACTCATCATCACAGTCGCTACAGTGATACCAACACATCCATATAAGAAAGAACATATTGCTAATCTTGTAGGCGCTAAGCCCATTGCTTTATCCAATCCGTGTACCGGAAATGGAGTAAATACCTCTTCAATATGATGATGTGCAGCTCTAGTTTTCTTTACAGCATCCATCAAAATATCATCGTCATTATAAATGGCGTATATAACTTTATTACTCATGATGTGAATCTTTATTTGCTCTTTCTCTTATGTAATTATCTCCTGTTCCTTTCAAAATAGTTTTCACCTCTGCCTGAGCAATAACTGGGAATGTTCTAGAGTAAAGTAAAAACAATACGAAGAAGAAACCAATTGTTCCGATGAAAATTCCAATATCAACAAATGTTGGTGAAAACATTGTCCAAGAAGATGGAAGATAATCTCTATGTAAAGAAGTAACAATAATTACGAATCTTTCAAACCACATTCCGATGTTTACAACAATCGAAATTATAAATGAGAACATGATACTTGTTCTTAGTTTTTTGAACCACATGAATTGTGGAGAGAAAACATTACAAGTCATCATTGACCAATATGCCCACCAGTAAGGTCCAGTAGCTCTATTTAAGAATGCATATTGCTCGTATTCTACTCCTGAATACCAAGCTACGAATAACTCAGTGATATAAGCAACCCCTACGATAGATCCCGTAATCATAATTACGATATTCATTAATTCGATATGTTGGATTGTAATATAAGCTTCAAGATTAGAAACTTTTCTCATAATGATCAACAATGTATTTACCATTGCAAATCCAGAGAAAACCGCTCCTGCAACGAAGTAAGGAGGGAAAATTGTTGTATGCCATCCTGGAATTACAGATGTTGCAAAGTCCATAGATACAATTGTGTGTACAGAAAGTACAAGTGGAGTCGCTAAACCTGCAAGTACTAAAGATACTTCTTCAAAACGTTGCCAGTCTTTTGCTCTACCGCTCCATCCAAAACTTAGGATAGAATAAACTCTTTTATTAAAAGGTGTTATTGCTCTATCACGTAGCATTGCAAAATCAGGTAACAAACCAGTCCACCAGAAAACTAATGATACTGAAAGATACGTAGAGATGGCAAAAACGTCCCAAAGTAATGGTGAGTTAAAGTTTACCCATAATGAACCAAATTGGTTTGGTATAGGCAATACCCAGTATGCTAACCATGGACGTCCCATGTGAATAATTGGAAATAAACCTGCTTGTACAACAGAGAAAATTGTCATTGCTTCGGCAGAACGGTTAATCGCCATTCTCCATCGTTGACGGAAAAGTAATAATACTGCTGAAATCAAAGTTCCGGCGTGACCAATACCTACCCACCAAACAAAGTTTGTGATATCCCAAGCCCAACCAACTGTTTTATTTAATCCCCATGTTCCGATACCTGTAGATACGGTGTAAATTATACAGCCTAATCCCCAAAGGAAAGCTGTTAATGCGATTGTAAATACAATCCACCAATGTTTATTTGCTTTACCTTCAACAGGCGCAGCTACATCTACAGTTACATCGTGATAAGATTTATCACCTATAACTAAAGGTTTTCTAATGGGTGCTTCGTAGTGAGACGACATAATCCTTTATATTGTTTCTTAATTAATAATTTTTTGTACTAAGTATTTCTAACTTTAACGTGATAAATCACATTAGGTTTTGTTCCAACATGCTCTAATAAATGATACATTCTATCATCAGCGGCTAATTTAGTCACTTGGCTTTCTTTATCATTTACATCTCCAAATATCATAGCTCCTGAAGAACAAGCATTAGAACAAGCTGTCTGGAATTCACCATCAACTACTGATCTACCTTCATTCTTAGCTTTTAATATTGTAGCTTGTGTCATTTGAATACACATAGAACATTTCTCCATAACTCCACGAGAACGAACGTTTACGTCTGGGTTTAACACCATACGACCTAAATCATCATTCATGTGATAATCAAATTCACTGTTTTTGTTATACAAGAACCAGTTGAAACGACGTACTTTATACGGACAGTTATTAGCACAGTAACGAGTACCAACACATCTGTTATAAGCCATTTGGTTTTGTCCTTGACGACCGTGTGAAGTTGCAGCAACTGGGCATACAGTTTCACAAGGAGCGTGGTTACAATGCTGACACATTACTGGTTGGAAAGAAACTTGTGGATTATCTCCAGCTTTTTCCATTTCATTAAATGTAGACAATGAACTTGACAATCCCGCAATATTATCTTTTCTTTCGTTATCTCCAGCAAAAGTACTTTCAGAAGAATAATATCTATCGATACGCAACCAGTGCATATCACGACTTCTTCTTACTTCCGATTTACCTACTACTGGTACGTTGTTTTCAGCGTGACAAGCTATAACACAAGCCCCACATCCAGTACAAGCATTTAAATCAATTGAAAGATTAAAGTGATGACCAGTTGAACGATCAAACGAATCCCATAAATCTACAGATGTAGCATTTACTTCATTGTGATCCAAAGATACTTTTGGTTGTTCGTTCCAAAATTCAGCATCTTTAGTATTAAATATCTCAAGAGAGGTTTCTTTAATAATATCTCCTCTTCCCATTAAAGTTTTTTGACCTTGGACACAAGCAAACTCATGTTCTCCGCTAGCTTTTGCAAGTTTTACAGATTGAATGTCATTAAAACCTTTATATAAAGAGTAAGCATTTAAACCTACAATCATTTCTTCTTTTAGAGCCGCTTTACGTCCGTAACCTAAAGCCAATCCAATAGTTCCTACTGCTTGTCCTGGCTGAACAATTACTGGTACATTTTCAAGTTTAACTCCATCTGCTGTTGTAATAGTAGCATAACTTCCGTTTAACCCACCATTTGCAACAATCTCATTAGTCATATTCAATGACTTAGCATCAGCGTTAGAAACTGTCACATAGTTATCCCAAGAAACTCTTGTGATTGGATCTGGAAACTCTTGCAACCAAGGGTTGTTAGCTTGTTGTCCATCTCCCATTCCTGTTTTAGTATACAATACTAATTCGAAATCACCTAAAGCTTTTGATTGTGATACTGCATTTGCAGCAGCAGTATAATCAACAGATCCTGCAGAAAGTGCCGTAGAGCTTCCTACAAAAATACCATCATGTAATACTTTATTCCAGCTAGAACCTGCAATTATTCCAGAAGCGTTAGCTTTGATATAATCATAAAAAGTTCCAGAAGCTCCTGTTAGAGATAATAAAACATCTTGAAATTGTTTTGTATCAAATATAGGACGGATAGTCGGTTGAGTAAGACCATAAGTTCCTTTTGTAATAGACACATCATTCCAAGACTCTAAGTAATGAGGAACTGGAGCAGCAATTGTAGAAAGCAAAGCAGTTTCATCCTCTTTTAAAGAAAAAGCAACTGATGTTTTAACTTTTTTCAATCCTGTAGCAAAAGATTCGCTATCTGCTAATGTATAAACTGGATTAACACCACTCATAAGTAAAGTATGAACGCTTCCTGCTTTCATATCATTAATTAACTGAGCAACTTTAGCGTCAGATCCTTTTCTTATTTGTCTTGTTTCAGAAGTAGTAAAAGCTTCACTTGCCAACGCTTGGTTGATAGCCAAAACTAATAACTGAGCATTTTTATCTTGAATACCAGATACCAATACTCCTTTTGAACCAGCAGCTTTTAATTGTTGAGCTGCTTTTGTAACTTCAGCTTTGAACTGGCTGTCTAAACTAACAGCAACAGAAGAACCTGTTACAATATTGTATATAAGTACTAATGCTTGTTTTTGATTTGCAGTTGACATAGGCAAACGCTTATCAGCAGCAGCACCAGACAAAGTCATGTTTGCTTCTAATTGGAAGTGACGAGACATTTTTCCATTTCTTGGAATACGTCCTTGTGCGTAAGCAGCGTCATACCCTCCTCCTTGCCAATCTCCTAAAAAGTCAGCTCCTACCGAAACGATAAGTGATGCTTTTGAGAAATCGTAATTAACTAAAGCTCTTTCACCATAAACCGTTTCAAATGCATCCAAAGCAGATGATGACGAAACTGCGTCATATACAACATGTTTTGCATTAGGGTTTTTAGCTATAAACTCAGCTATTAATTTTTCAGTCGATGGACTTGCTAAAGTATTTGTTAACAAAACAATTTGTCCACCTTTAGCATTTGCCTCAGCAATACTAGATTTAATTTTTAAATCAACAGCAGACCAAGTTGCATTTTTTCCTTCCAACTTTGGTTCTTTCAAACGCATACTATCATACAATGATAATATAGACGCATGAATTCTAGCATTGGCTGAAAATTTCGCTCCTGAAATTGTGTTGTTGTCAATTTTAATAGGACGCCCTTCACGTGTCTTTACTAAAAGATTAGCAAAATCGAAACCATCAAAAACAGTAGTAGCATAATAATCTGCTATTCCTGGTATGATTTGTTCTGGTTGAAGTACATAAGGTATCGATTTGTGAACAGGGCCTTCGCAAGCTGCAAGCGTTACTGCTGCAGTACTAAACCCAACGTACTTTAAAAAGTCACGACGCGATGTTGAAGAAGAAGCCAAAGCTCCTTCATTTCCTAAAAATTCATCAGTAGGAATTTCTTCAACAAATTCGTTATTTCTAAGCGCCTCAACAATAGAACTATTTTCGTCTAGCTCTTCAACACTTTTCCAGTATTTTTTGTTTGATGACATTGTATATAAATATTAAAATCTTAATAATTTGATTAATAGTGGCATTTACCACACTCTAAACCTCCCATTTGCGCTGCAGTCAATTTCTCTACACCGTATTTTTTAGAAAGCTCTTCGTGTATTTTAGTATAATACTCATTCCCTTCCATCTTAACATCAGTTTTTCTATGGCAATCAATACACCATCCCATTGTTAACTTAGAATATTGTTTCATGATTTCATACTCTTGTACTGGACCGTGACAAGTTTGACATTCAATACCAGCAACTGTAACGTGTTGTGAGTGATTAAAATAAACGAAATCAGGTAAATTATGAATACGAACCCATTTTACTGGTTGCGTTTTCCCTGTATACGTTTGAGTTGTTTTATCCCAACCAACAGCGTTGTATAATTTTTGTATTTGTTCATCGTAAAAAGCTTTACTGTACTCTGGTGTAGCAGTAGTTTCAGCAACCTCTGAAATATTTTTATGACAGTTCATACAAACATTTAAAGATGGAATACCTGCAGTTTTACTTACACGTGAAGCAGAGTGACAATATTTACAATTGATCTCGTTATCTCCTGCGTGAATTTTATGAGAATAATGTATTGGCTGAATTGGCTCATAATTCTGATCAACACCTACTTGCATTAAGTAACCGTAAACAAAATAACCACTTGCTAACAATAAGAATATTGAAGCAACTAAAACCAAAAATTGATTTCTAGCAAACGCTTTCCATAAAGAAACTCTAGGCTCTTTAGGAGTAACATCGATTCCATTTGCTTTAGCAACTTTTCTTAAAACATTGTTTACTAAGTAAAGCATCACTACCAACATACCCATTACAAGAGCAAGTGCTCCTAGGATAACATTATTAGAGATAGAACCGCTTTCTCCCCCTGTTCCTGGTACAGCAGTAGTAGCAGTTGCAGCTGGAGCTTCAGCTTTAGGAGTAGATGTATAAGCAATAATATTATCTATGTCTCCCTCTGACAATTGAGGAAACGAAGTCATTACAGCCTTGTTATGATCTGCAAAAAGCTTCACAGCCACAGGATCACCTGACTTAATCATGTCAGAACTATTATGAATCCACTTGTAAAGCCAAGCTTTATCATGTTTTTCCGCCACGCCCCTTAATTCAGGACCTGTCGATTTTCCATCTAGTTTGTGACATGCAGCACAATTTGCATTAAAAAGTTCTTTACCCTTTACCGGATCACCTCCTTGAGTTGCTACTGGAGCAGCTTCAGGCGCTGCTGTAGTAGCAGCATCTTGTGCAAATGAACTTAGCGAGAAAATTAACGTTAGCCCTAAGCTTAAAAATAATTTCCTTGAGATCGAATTATGGTTACCCACCTTTTCCATATTGTATAATGATTATCAACTAAAATTTGGTACGGTTTTTTCTGTATATTAATTACACAAAATAGAATACCTTCTTTTAAAACTTGCACAAAAATACAATTTAAGAACTATTCTCAAAACCTTAAAACAGCCTTAAATACCAATTTATATCAATTCTAAATAATTTTTCCAATATCCATTTATATATTAAATACTATTTTTGCATAAAAACCATCACATTATGAGAATTTTAACTCCTAGAAAAAAAGCACTTTACACACTATTACTACTAATTTCAGCATGTAACATTAATGCGCAAGATCAAAACATTACAGTAAATCAAGACCCAAAATTCGAACAATTATTAAACGAAAAACGTAAAATTAACGCGTCAATTAGCGTTAATGATAGCTACAAAATCCAGATTTTTAGTGGCAAGAGTGAAGAAGCAAAAAAAACACTTATGGACTTCAAACAAGAGTTCAAAAACATAGATGGCACCATAATTTTCAATACACCAAATTACAAAGTTATGGTTGGTAATTTTAAAAGCAGAATTGAAGCTGAAAGAAACTTAGTTGATATAAAAAGAAGATACAAAAATGTATTCCTCATCAAACCAGGGAAATAAAAAACACAAACATTAAAACAATCATACAATTACAAACAAAAAGCCATTCAATTTGAATGGCTTTTTGTATTTATTACAAGCTCCTAAAACAACATAATCATCTAGTTTAATTCCAAAATTAAAACCGAAATCGATATGCGTTCCAGAAAATAATTTAAAGATAAACACATTAAAAAAACAATCAAAACTAATTTTAATGCCAAATTCAAAAAGATCAGACCACCCAATTTTCATACTCATTACGAAATACAAAACAACCAATTAACAAACATAGAGAAGATAATTTTTAATTTAAAAATTACCCTAACAACAACTTAATTTCGTGTTAATTATTTCCAACTAATAACACCTTCTTATTCCATATACAAGATTACTTATCACAATGTATTTAATAAAAAATGACAAATAATTAACGCTATTATTCAGCCATAAGATCACCTAAAAACACTTCAAAAAAAATATTTTTAATACCCGAATCGCATTATACATCTTAAATCCTGAATAAAATATCATTCCATACTTAAGAAATTCAAAAAATAAAACAAGAAGAGCATCTACCTACACACATCTAAAATTAAATAACCGGTACAAAATTCAACTAAAGACGCATAACGAAATAAAATTTATCACACTTAACAGCAAGACTCAGTCATTCCTCTAAATTAATCTCAACACGAAAACTTCATACTTACAAAAATAAAGCTATACGTGGCGTTAAACATTTACAAAAAACACATACAATTATACCACTTTCACACATTTTAAAAACAATATACAAACCAAAAACAATCCCTATAAAGAAAGCGGCAATCACAACAACCCTCCTAACAAACTAATATCTTCACACTTTCTAAGCACGTGAATAGTAATACAATCTAAAGCAATCACAATAGAGAACCGACAACCACAACATCATAATCGATATACTGTGTATACCGATGCGTCAGCATTAAATATCACCCCAAAAAACTATCATTGCTCATTGATAAAATTCAACCCTTAAACCGCTTGCTCTAAAGTCACATTAACTACTCTGAACCCAGATTACAATCTACTTTTTAATATTATATTTTACAGCATAACAGCCTACCCAAAATTCACATTCAAAAAAATCACCCATAGCAAACAAAATTAAAAAACACTTATACTAATACAACTTAATACAAGGATGCAACCGTTTCCTGCCTCATCAAATTCTTCAAATCCAAACTACGAATCAAAACAACTTCTAAAACCAACTTTACTATTTTAATCTACACCGAATTATTCACGAAAAGGCATCAAATTCAAAAAACTACACCTACCCTATCCGTTGGAGACAATAGCACCTTATTAAATACAAATAAATGCTCATTTCATACAAATACAACTCACTTAACTAACAAACTAAAATACCAACCAAACCCACACTTAAAACAAATATTTAACACAACATCAAGAATTAACTTTAATACAAACATTTCCATAATCAACGTTCGCTACGATTAGAACAATCTCATTTTCGCTTCTGGCATAAAAAAAGCTCAACCTAAACTATATAAAACTCGACTTTTACAACATCGGCAACAGTTATAAACAAAACGGCCTCATTGATAAAATATCATCCTTACCTCCGCTTTCTATACAACCGTAGAAACCGTCTCAAAACTTACCTCATATTAAATCTCATTGCAAACACCAAAAAAGAGATCAATAAATCATCTCAACTTATTCATTTTTGATTCAAAAAAAACTTTCGGTATTAAACAAAAAAAAATCCCGACAAGTCGGGATTTTCAATATGAAATCTATAAAATATTATTTCAATTTCTTTTTTATTGCTACTTCATGGTAAGCTTCAATTACATCACGCTCTTCGATATCATTAAAGTTCTTAATTTGAATACCACAATCGTATCCTTTACTAACTTCTTTAACATCATCTTTGAAACGTTTCAATGCTAATAACTCTCCAGTAAATACAACAACACCATCTCTGATAACTCTAATTTTAGAGTTTCTTGCTATTTTACCATCCATTACCATACATCCTGCAATAGATCCAACTTTAGAAATTTTGAATATCTCTCTAATTTCTGCAGTACCAAGAATTTCTTCTTTCATCTCTGGAGCCAACATTCCTTCCATTGCATCTTTCAAGTCATCGATAGCTGCATAGATAATAGAGTAGTAACGGATATCAATTTCTTCTTTATCTGCTAATTGTCTTGCATTACCTGCTGGACGAACATTAAATCCGATAATAATCGCATCTGATGCAGAAGCCAACATAACGTCTGTTTCAGTAATCGCTCCAACTCCTTTATGGATAATATTAATTTGAATTTCTTCAGTAGATAATTTAGAGAATGAATCAGATAATGCTTCTACAGAACCATCAACATCTCCTTTAAGGATCACATTCAATTCTTTAAATTGACCAAGAGCAATACGACGTCCAATTTCATCTAACGTAATATGTCTTTGCGTACGTACAGATTGTTCACGCATTAATTGAGAACGTTTTGAAGCAATTTGTTTCGCTTCTTTTTCATCTTCAAATACATTAAACTTATCACCTGCAGTTGCCGCACCATCCAGTCCTAAAACAGACACTGGAGTTGATGGACCAGCTTGTAAAACTGTATGCCCTCTTTCATCATGCATGGCTTTAATTTTACCATGATGTTTACCAGCCAACATATAATCCCCAATTTTAAGCGTTCCGTGTTGAACTAAGATAGTTGAAACATATCCTTTTCCTTTATCTAAGAAAGCCTCTACAACAGTTCCTTGCGCTGCCTTATTTGGGTTTGATTTTAAATCTAAAATCTCTGCCTCTAGCAATACTTTTTCTAATAATTCTTTTACACCTAATCCTGTTTTTGCAGAAATATCATGCGATTGGATTTTTCCTCCCCAATCCTCAACAAGTAAATTCATACTTGCTAATCTTTCTTTTATTTTCTCTGGATTAGCATTTGGCTTATCAACTTTATTGATAGCAAATATAATTGGCACTCCAGCAGCTTGCGCATGAGAAATAGCCTCTTTTGTTTGTGGCATGATATCATCATCTGCCGCAATTACAATAATAGCAATATCCGTAACCTGAGCTCCACGTGCACGCATCGCGGTAAACGCCTCGTGACCTGGTGTATCTAAAAATGCAATTTTTTGACCATTCTCTAATGTTACTCCATATGCTCCAATATGCTGTGTAATACCTCCAGACTCACCAGCGATAACATTTTCTTTACGGATATAATCCAGTAAAGATGTTTTACCGTGATCGACGTGACCCATTACAGTTACAATTGGTGCTCTAACTACTAAATCTTCTTCTTTATCTTCAACTACCTCAATAGCTTCTTCAATATCTACAGTAATAAATTCAACCTCATAACCGAACTCATCAGCTACAATTGTTAATGTTTCTGCATCTAGACGCTGATTCATGGTAACCATGATTCCAAGTGACATACAAGTACCAATAACTTTAGTAATTGGCACATCCATCATGATAGCAATTTCTCCTACAGTAACAAACTCAGTAACCTTAATAGTTTTACTTCCTTCGTCTAAAGCTCTTTGCTCATCATCAGATTTCTGACGGTGCGTATCTCTTTTATCTCTACGGTATTTAGCAGCTTTTGATTTACCACCTTTACCTTGTAATTTCTCAAGCGTCTCTCTAATTTGGTTTTTTACTTCCTCTTCAGTAGGCTCAACCTTAGCTACAATTGCAGGACGGTTTCCTTTTACGAAACCTGGTCTTGAACTTCTGTTAGCATTAAATCCTCCTCCTGCTCCTCCAGTATTTGGAGTAATTTTATTAGGATTTGGTGTTCCTGGTGGCACAGCCGGCCTAGGCGCACCTGGCTTAGGAGCAATTCTTTTACGCTTATTTTTATTAGCGTTATTAGCAGCTGCTCCTGGAGCTCCTGGTTTATTAGGAGTTATCTTTGGATCTTCCTTTTTCTTTTTTGGCTTATTAAATTGAGATAAATCAATTGTCTGTCCTGTAAGAGTCGTTCCAGATAATTTTTGATATTGTGTTGTTATAGATTCTTCAACAGGAGGCGTAACTACAGCAGGCTCCGTTTTTACAACAGGTGCTTTTTCTGCAAGAACCACTACTTCTGGCTTAATTTCTTTTTTCTCTACAACTGGTTTTTCTTCTTTTTTCTCAGTAACAGCAACTGGTGGTTGTACAGGTTGAACTACCTCTTTTTCAACAGGTTTTTCTTCTTTTACAACTTCCTTAGGTGTTTCAACTTTTTCTGGCTCTGCTGCTACTGAAGGAGTGTTTGGAATAATTGCAGGTTTTTTTGGATTTAGATTTATTTTACCAACTTGAACTGGAGCAGTTACAACAGCTCTCGCTTTTATAACCTCTTGTTGTTTTTGGCGCTCTTCGTCTTGCTTGCGTTTGTCTTCAATTTCTTTTTCACGTTCTACACGCAATGCTTCTTTCTCTTTTCTCTTTTCCTCTCCAACTTCTTTAGAAGCCTCCTTATTTCCCTTATCGCCCGCAAATTGGCTTTGTAGGATATTAAATTCCTGATTAGAAATTTTTGCGTTTGGATTTGCATCAATAGCAATTCCCTTATCTTTTAGATAATCCACAGCTCTTTCTAATGAAATATTTAATTCCCTTAAAACCTTGTTTATTCTTATTACTCTCTCTTCAGACATAAAACCTTTTTATTATTACCTATTCGTTGTGTTGTGAGAAAGATAGACTAACTATCAAACTCTTCTTTTAGTATACGGATTACATCCAGAATTGTTTCCTCTTCTAGGTCTGTTCTTCTTACTAAATCTTCTACTTCTTGTTTTAAAATACTCTTTGCAGTATCCAATCCTATTTTAGCAAACTCCTCGATAACCCATCCTTCGATTTCATCAGAGAACTCAGTTAATTCGACATCGTCGTCTTCACCGCTTGCTACATCTCCTTCTCTAATAACATCAAGCTCGTAGCCTGTTAATTGACCTGCTAGTTTAATGTTATGACCACCTCTACCGATAGCTTTAGAAACTTCCTCTAATTTCAAGAAAACTTCGGCTCTTTTAGTTTCTTCATTAATTTTAATTGAAGATACTTTTGCAGGACTTAAAGCCCTTGTAATATATAATTGAATGTTACTAGTATAATTAATAACATCTATATTCTCATTTCCTAACTCACGAACAATTCCGTGAATACGTGAACCTTTCATACCAACACAAGCTCCAACAGGATCAATTCTATCATCGTAAGAATCTACCGCTACTTTTGCTTTCTCTCCTGGTATTCTAACTACATTTTTAACTGTAATCAATCCGTCGAATACTTCAGGAATTTCTTGTTCAAATAATTTCTCTAAAAACTTCTCTGAAGTTCTAGACATTATAATTTGTGGCTTGTTCCCTTTTAATTCAACGCTTTCAATAATTCCACGAACGTTATCTCCTTTACGGAAAAAGTCTGATGGAATTTGTTTTTCTTTTGGTAATACAATTTCATTTCCTTCATCATCCACCAAAATTACAACTCTTGGGCGAACATGGTGCACCTCGGCAGTATAAATATCACCAATAATATCTTTAAATTGCTTATAAAGATTAGTATTGTCGTGTTCGTGTATTTTAGAAATCAAATTTTGGCGCAAAGCTAATATAGCTCTTCTACCTAAATCAATTAATTTTACTTCTTCAGAAACTTCTTCTCCTATTTCAAAATCCGCTTCAATTCTTCTTGCTTCTGTCAAAGTAATTTCCTCATTTTCAAAATCAAGATCTTCGTCAGCAACAATTACTCTTCTTCTCCAAATTTCCATATCTCCCTTATCAGGATTTATGATAATATCGAAGTTATCATCTGAACCGTATTTTTTCTTCAATGCATTTCTAAATACATCTTCTAAGATTGCCATAAGCGTTACACGATCAATAAGTTTATCATCTTTAAACTCTGAGAATGAATCGATTAATGCTAAATTTTCCATGCGAATTCTTTAATTAAAATGTTACTGTAACAATTGCCTCTTTAATTTCTGTATAAGGTATTTGCTGCTCTTTTTGAACTGTTTCTTTTCCTTTTCCTATTTTCTTAGGTTCCCTTGCTTCCCAAGACAAAATTATGAAATCTTCATTAGCATCAACCAATTCAGCCTCAATTTTTTCACCATTAGTATTTACAATCAATGTTCTACCAATGTTTTTCTTGTATTGTCTAACCAATTTTAATGGGGATCCAACTCCTACCGAAGCAACTTCCAAAGAAAAATCTTGTTCCTCTCTGTCTAAATTATTCTCGATAGCGCGACTAACATCAATACAGTCTTGCAAGAGCACACCATTATCTCCATCCAAAGATACAATTATCTTGAAAGCATCGGTAATGGTCAAGTCTATTAAAAAAATTGATGGTTTTTCTAAAAGACCCTCAGCTATTAATACGTTTACTTTTTCTTTAAATGTCATACTTTTATAAAAAGAGGGGACATTTAGTCCCCTCATTATTTAGATTTTAATAAATAACGGTGCAAATATAGTGTTTTTTTACAAATCAAAATAAATTGATTGCTCTAAAAATTTTTCTTATCTTTATATAAGTACTAAAACACCGCATTTTTCATATAATTTAACACCTAAAAGTTATGAAACGCATATTAGTTCCCACCGACTTTTCTGAACACGCAGAAAACGCTTTAAAAGTCGCCGCTCAAATTGCAAAAAAAAATAATTCCGAAATAATCCTACTTCACACACTAGAATTACCTAGCCAAATGAACGATGCCATTACTGGAGGAATTAGCATTCCCGAGACTATGCTTTTTATGAAAAAAGCCAACGAAATGCTTGCTAAAATCGCCGAAAGACCCTACCTAGATGGACTTTCAATAACTGAGATGGCAAAACTTGACAGGCCGGCAGAAGGAATTGCCAAAGTTAGCAACGAGCATGAAATAGACTTGATTGTCATGGGCTCGCATGGCTCTTCTGGATTCGAAGAATTAGTCATTGGATCGAATACAGAAAAAGTAGTTCGCCATTCTGAAGTTCCTGTTTTGGTAATAAAACAACACACAAAAGATTTTAAAACCACGAATTTTGTTTTCGCTTCAGATTTTTCAAAAGAAATCGAAAAACCTTTCAAAAAATTAATCGAATTCGCAAAATTCTTTGATTCCAAACTACATTTAGTCATGATTTGCACTCCAAATAGCTTCAAACCAACTCATGTTGCCCAAAAAATAATGAATGATTTTATCACCCCGTTTAATTTAAACAATTATTCAACTCACATCTATAATGACACAAATATTGAAAATGGCATCATAAACTTCTCCAATAGTATTGACGCAGATTTAATCGGGATGTGCACACATGGAAGAACTGGATTTGCACATTTTTTTAATGGCAGTATTAGCGAAGACATAGTAAATCATGCAGTACGCCCAATACTAACTTTTAAAATATAAGCAAGCAACAATAAAAACCACACCACAATAAAGAGCAATAAAAAACTTTAAGTCTATTACATAAAAAAAGCCTCTCGATTGAGAGGCTTTTTATGTTGGTCTACAAGGACTCGAACCTTGAAAGACTGCACCAAAAACAGTTGTGTTACCATTACACCATAGACCAGCAGTGCTGTTAAGCGAGTGCAAATTTAAAGCTTTTTTTGGTTTACACAAACTTTTTTTCAATAACTTTTTTACATAAAAAAAAGCCTCTCGATTGAGAGGCTTTTTATGTTGGTCTACAAGGACTCGAACCTTGAAAGACTGCACCAAAAACAGTTGTGTTACCATTACACCATAGACCAGCAGTGCTGTTAAGCGAGTGCAAATTTAAAGCTTTTTTTAGTTTGCACAAGCGTTTTGAATAAAAATTTTTAAAAAAAATGCTTTTTTTTTAAAACAATCTCAATGAGAATACGAAACCAATTCATATACAAGGAATTACTCCGATCAATTACTTTTTTAGAAAAATATGTTAATGCTCGTTTGATTACACAAAAAAACATTTTCTTTGTATGATTAAATAAGGATAAATTTTTAACACCTAAATATGGCACAATTCAACTTTAATAAATGGAATACAATTATTGGTTGGTTAACTTTTACAATCGCTTTAATAACTTACACACTTACTGTTGAACCCACAATGAGCTTTTGGGATTGTGGTGAGTACATCGCTACAGCAGCTAAACTTGAAGTAGGTCACCCACCTGGAGCTCCATTATACCAAATGATGGGTGCGTTCTTCGCAATGTTCGCAATGGATGATCAACATGTAGCATTAATGGTTAATATGATGTCGGTATTCTCAAGCGCCTTCACAATATTATTCATGTTCTGGTCTTCTTCTATTATTCTTAAAAAAATGATCTCTCGCTTTTCTGAGATCAATACAAACAATTCAATTGTAATCTTAGGAAGTTCTTTTGTTGGAGCACTAGCCTACACTTTTTCAGATAGCTTTTGGTTTAATGCTGTTGAAGCAGAAGTTTATGCTATGGCATCCTTATTAATTGCTTTACTTTTTTGGCTAGGATTACGTTGGGAACAAGACATGCATACTCCAAGAGGTAATAAATGGTTATTAATTATATCATTAGTAGTTGGTCTTTCATTTGGCGTACACTTTATGGCGTTACTTACGATCCCTGCAATTGGATTCCTTTATTTCTTTAAAAATTATGAAAAAGTTACCATCAAAAACTTCATTATCGCCAATATTGTGGTGGTAGCAGTCTTACTGTTCATTTTCATATTATTACTTCCGTTAACAATGGCTTTCTTTGGTAAAACCGAAATCTTCATGGTTAACGAAATGGGAATGCCTTTTAATTCAGGAACTATTTTTGTAAGCTTAGTATTTATTGCTTTCTTTTATTTCGGATTACGCTATACTAGACAAAAAGGACTTGTTTTTTACAACACAATAATACTTTGTATCTTATTCATTTTAATTGGATTCTCTACTTGGTTAATGCTACCTATTAGAGCCAATGCTAATACTGTAATTAACGAAAACAAACCTTCGGATGCAACCGAAGTACTTGCTTATTACAATCGTGAACAATATGGTGTAAACCCATTATTTTACGGACCTCAGTATACCGAAATGTTTGCAGGATTAGACAAGAACACTCCTTATCTTGACAAAAAACCAAATTACGAAAGAGATTACACAACAGGTAAATACATCATTACCAACAATTATAAAAATGCTGTACAAAATATGGATGATGCTCAAAAAGCATTTTTACCTAGAATGTGGAGCACTGATCACGCAGAGAACTATGCAAACTTTACAAATCCTCCTGCATTTAAGATAAATACAAACTATCCTTACGAAGATGATTTGCAAAAATACGGTATCGATCCTAGTCAATTATCTGAAGAAGAATACAACAAAGCAACTGCCCAACTAAGACATGAAGTTGAAAAAACCATCATGGATTTTAAAAAGGCATACGCTCAAAAACAGATTGATAACGACGGTTATATGAAATTTTTGAGAAGCTACCAAGACTATTTAATAGTTGAAAAACCAACAACTGCAGACAATTTTGGTTTTATGTTCGAGTATCAATTCGGATATATGTACTGGAGATATTTAATGTGGAATTTTGTTGGCCGTCAAAGTGATGTTCAAGGAAAATATGACAACTTAGACGGTAACTGGATTAGTGGAATCAAATTTATGGATTCTATACATTTAGGTTCTCAAGACAACTTACCATCTGATGTACTAAACAATAAAGGAAGAAATGCTTATTTCTTTTTACCATTTATTCTTGGTCTAATTGGACTAATGTACCACGCTAATAAAGACTTAAAAAGCTTCTATGTGCTACTCGTCTTATTCTTATTTACCGGTTTAGCCTTAAAAATATACCTAAACGAAAGACCTTTTGAACCTCGCGAAAGAGATTACGCACTAGTAGGTTCCTTTTATGTATTTGCTATCTGGATTGGATTTGGAGTATATGCCCTCTATGAAACTTTACAAAAGTATTTGGCACCAAAAATTGCTGGGCCAATAGTTATTGCGGGTAGCTTACTTGCAGCACCAATACTTATGGCTTCTCAAAACTGGGATGATCACGACAGATCAAACAAATATACTGCTGTAGCAATGGCTAAAGCTTATTTAAATTCATGTGATCCAAATGCTATTTTATATACCATTGGTGACAACGACACTTTCCCATTGTGGTATGCTCAAGAAATTGAACATATTAGAACTGATGTGAAAATCGTTAACACAAGTTTATTCATGACTGATTGGTATATTGATCAAATGAAAATGAAAGCTTACGAATCAGATCCGTTACCAATTTCTTTCACACACGATCAATACGTGGGAGATAAACGTGATTACGTTGCTCACATTCCTAAAATAGACAGCAGATGGGATATTAAAGATTTTATAAACTTTATAAAAAACCCTAAGTCAACTGTTGAAATGCAAAATGGACAAACAATTCACTTTTACCCAACTAATAAAATTCGTCTTACTATAAACAAAGACAATATTATTAAGAATAAAGTAGTTGCTCCAAAGTATTATGACTCTATTGTTCCTTATATCGACATCGATATTAAAGGAAGTGCCATATACAAAAATCGTCTGATGATGCTCGATATATTAGCAAACAACGACTGGAAAAGACCAATTTATTTTAGCGGTGGCGCTTTTGATGATGAAGATTATCTATGGCTAAAAAATTACCTTCAACTTGATGGTATGGCATACAAACTTGTACCTATCAAAAACGTTCCTTCTAAAGAAGGCGGACCAATGGATATGGGACAAATTGACTCTGATAAAATGTATGATATCGTAATGAAATGGGACTGGGGTAACAGCGACAGCGATAAAATATATCATGATCCTGAAACTAGACGAAATAGTATCACATACCGTACAAATCTTTCTAGATTAATGAAACAATTAATTGCTGAAGGTAAAATCGACAAAGCCAAAAACATCATCAATTTAGCAATGACAAAAATGCCATTGGACAAATTTGGTTATTACTCATTAGTTGAACCTTTTGCAAAAGGATATTATGATGTTGGTGAAAAAGCCAAAGCGCATGACTTACTTGAAAAATTAATAAACAAATACAAAGAGAACCTTGACTATTACAGTCATTTAACTCCTTCTGAGCAATCAAGTCTTGCTATCGACATCATTACTGATATCGAAAGATACAGAAGCTTATTACAAGTAATGAAAGAAAGCAAAGACTTACCGTTTTACAATAAACAAAAAGCTATCTTTAACACTTATGTAAATGTTTTTGAGCGATTTGGTCGTGAAAAGGAATAAATAATATTCAAAAATGATAATTAAAAAATGTAGCGCTATTGAAAAATACCGCTACATTTTTTATTTTTACATAATCTAAAATTTATGAAAATGAGTTTTTATTGGATTAAAACAAATAAGCTAATCAAACATTTTTTTTCAAACTATTATTGGGACATCCCTAATAAAGAGAACAAAATATATTTGACTTTTGATGACGGCCCTACTCCCGAAATCACTGAATGGGTTTTATCTGAATTAAAAAAACGAAACGCCAAAGCCTCTTTCTTCTGTATTGGGAATAATATAGAAAAACACCCTGAAATTTTCAAAAAAATAATCGAAGAAGGTCATAGTATAGGGAATCATACTTTCGACCATTTAAAAGGATGGAAAACTACCACGGAGACCTATTTAAACAATAGCCTCTTATGCGATAAACAAATTCAAGAATCTTCTTCTAAAACCATTCAGCCAAAGATTTTCCGTCCTCCTTATGGAAAAATAACAAAATCACAATCAACTCAATTACGCCAATTGGGATATAAGATAATAATGTGGGATGTTTTAAGCGCAGATTTTGATCGAAGTATATCTCCTGAAAAATGCTTACAGAATGTAATCAAAAATGTAAAATCTGGAAGCATAATTGTTTTTCACGATAGCATAAAAGCATCGCAAAATCTTAAATTTACATTACCAAAAACATTAGATTATCTAAAGGAAAACAATTTTATATTTGATGTTATTTATTAGGCATAGAACATCCAATAAAATATAAAACACCACAAGTTTGTGGCATATAGAAGAAATTAGAGTTGTTCTTGTACAATCCCAATAATAGTATTTGCATCTAATTCGCCGGATTGCCTCCAAATCATTTGACCTTCTTTGTATATCATCAAAGTAGGAAGGCCTTTAATTCTAAGAGCATCGGCTAATTCCTGATTTTTATCCACATCTATTTTAATCACCTTGGCTTTATCGCCTAGCGCAGCTGCAACATCTTTAATTACAGGATGCATTGACACAGATGATTCGTTCCAATCGGTGTAAAAATCTATTAACACTGGAACTTGAGCATTTATAAGTTCTCCAAATTTTGACATAAAACCGAAATTTAATCTTTTTAAATTGCTAAAAAGAATTTATTATATACAAATGTAGCATTTTTAACTAATTATGCCACATTCTTCCCTTTTTTTAGTTCAATCACGGTTATTTCTGGCATTATCCCTACACGTCCTGGATAAGCATGAAAACCAAAACCACGATTTACATATACATAGCGACCTGCATTTTCATACAAACCAGCCCATTGTTTGTACACATATTGTGCCAAACTCCATTTAAAATAACCTGGAATTTCTATTCCAAATTGCATTCCGTGGGTATGTCCTGACAAAGTCAGGTGAAAATTCTTAGGATGATCTTTTATTTCATATTCCCAATGACTTGGATCATGGCTCATTAAAACTTTAAAGTCATCTTGATGAACATCTTGTGATGCCTTATTTAAATCGCCTGCTTTTTTAAAATTATGCCCCCAATTTTCTACACCAACTAAAGCTATTTTGTCATCTCCTTTTTGGATGTAAGTATGTTCATTCAATAATAACTGAAAACCTATTTGTCCGTATAATTTTTTTATGGCCTCAAAGTTTTCTTCTTTCTTTTCTTCAGATGGCCAAGTAACATATTCTCCATAATCATGATTCCCTAAAACAGAATATTTACCATATTTAGGATCTTTTATTTTATTGAATGTCTCTAGCCACGGATGCATTTCGGTAGCATGTGTATTAACGATATCTCCTGTAAACAAAATCATATCCGAATTTTGTTCGTTTACCAAATCAATGGCATAACTTATTTTTTCTGGATTATCGAAACTTCCTGAGTGTACATCTGAAATTTGTGTAATTCTAAATCCATCAAAGGCATCTGGTAAATCTGGAAAAAATACTGTTTGTTTAAATACTTTGAAATTATATCTTCCTTCAAAAATCCCATAAATCAGAGATAAAAAAGGAACTGCCGCTAATCCTACTGCCAATTGACTTACAAATTTTCTTCGGCTCGGAATCACACTATTTGTTGTTGTGTTTGGATTTTCGATAAAATAATTAACTATACCAACTCCTGCACGAAAAATATCTTCACCCAAAAGCACTAATGTTATTACAATTTTTGGCACATAAACCAATAACATTAACCCCATAGTAAACATGGTTTGCTTGGTTTGCCCAACTGAACGGTCAAATTGCGTAAAAGAATATATTATAAATACAAAAAGCAGTAAACTTATTATTTGGTAACTTATCAAAAGCCATCTTAATTTAATTAAAGTTCGAATAGCTTGAAAAGAATACAACTCTATAAATAAAAAAAGAGCGCAAATAATTATAAAACGAATGACCATTGGTAATTTTTTAGGCAAAGTAACAAAGAATGAAAATGCAAAAACTTTTAATTATCAAAAATTTAACGCAAACTATAACAAAAAAGCTGGCGAATAAATTCACCAGCCTTTCACCTATTAAACTATTATTCTGCTTACCCCCTTATATAAATTATTAACTCTAATTTACAGTAAGCAAAACACCAATCAAACCCTTATTTTTTTGCTTTTGCAGCTTCTGGTTTAGCTGTTTCCATTTTTACAGAATCTGCTTTTTTGTCTGCTTTCTTTTTAGTATGTTTAGTTGCTTTTACTTCTTTTGCTGGTGCTGTTTGTGCTGGTGTTGTTTGCGCACTTACCATTGCTGTTGTTCCTAAAACTGCTATAGCTAGCATTAATACTTTTTTCATAACTGTAGTTTTTATGATTATTAACTCATTATTTATAGGTCAAAGATATATCCGCTAAATGAAGATTAAATGAAGATTTGTCCTACCTGAAATTTTTAACTTTTAATTAAGCTTTTTCACTAATAGGGAGCAATAATAAAACGTTGTCCCTTCATTTGGTATTGAAGTCACCTTAATATCTATATGATGAAATGAAGCAATACTTTCGGCAATAGCCAAGCCTAAACCTTGTCCATCCTGATCTGAACTAATACGGGTAAATCGATTAAAAATATTTTCGATTTGAACTTCATTCATTCCTATTCCCGAATCTGAAATAGATAGATAATAATGCTGGTTTAAAAAACCATCACTTACAACAATACTTCCATTTTCTTTATTATACTTTATTGCATTTGTCACCAAATTGTACAATAAAATATGTAGTAAAGTTTTATTACCTGTAAAATTAAAATCATGCTCCATTTTATTAGAAAACACTAATCCTTTATCATCTATTCTGTCCTGAAGATCTTCATAAAGACCATTAACGATTTCATGAAAATTGATAACCTCATTGGCTTCGTATTGATTATTCTCTATTCGGGAGATTAATAATAAATTATTGATTATTTTCTTCAACATATCCAGTGTCTTTAGCGAACTGGCAATTTTATCTACTGCATTATCGTTCAAGGATTCATTTTGCAATAAATTTTCGAATTTATTTTTCAATAATGCTATCGGTGTTAATAGCTCATGTGATACATTGGATATAAATTGTTTTTCTTTTTAAACAACTCTCCTATCCTATCCATCATCTGGTTTAAAACTGAATCTAATTCTCTAAAATCTGCTGAATGTGCTTTAATTGGAGTATGATCAAAAGCTTCTGGCTCGTTAACCCTTCTTATTTTTGTGTCAATTATTTTATAAAAAGGCTTGAGTAAATACTCTATATAAAAAGTATCTGCTAAGAATGTCACCAAAACTATCACAACCAAAACTATAATTATAAAAAGCTTAATTATAAATGTAAGGTCTTTTACCTCCGCCAAACTGCTTCCTATTTCTAGCTCATATCCTATATTCTCGTAAGTAAAATGATATTGTAATATTCTATATTCATTTTCTTCTCCTTCTATAATCCTATTTTCATTAACAAAGGTGGTTTTTTCCTGGCTTGGCAGTTTTGGCAATCTCGAAAGCACCAAAAACTCACTATGCAAACTCGAAAACTGTGAATACGTTTCGGTAGAATCATCTGCATTTTGGATAAAATCATCTATTTCACTTTGATTTAAATGCTCTATGAACTTCTTTTTCTTCTCTACAAGCCCATTATTAATGTGTCTATAAACTACATTTTCAACCAAAATAGGCAACATTAGCCATAAAACTAAAATCACCAACAATCGTGTTAGTGCATTAAAAATAGCTAATTGATGTTTTATCTTCACGCTAATTTATTTAGATATTAATACGATATCCTACATTTCTTACTGTTTCAAACCAATCTATAGTTGTGTGTTTATCTAATTTTTTTCGAAGGTTTCGAACATGAACATCTATAAAATTAGAATCAGAATTAATCTCCAGAATGTCTCCCCAAATATGCTCTGTTAGTTGCAACCTTGTTATTACTCGGTTTTTATTCAGTACTAAATATTGAAAAATATCAAATTCTTTCTTCGTTAGATTTATTGGTGTTCCATCATAACTCACTTTATAATCTTGCAATTGCAACGAAAATCCATGTACAACCAGATCATTCAATGTATAACCATGCATCCTGCGGATAACCGCAAACAAACGTGCACTTAATTCAGTCAATGCAAAAGGCTTCGTAAGATAATCATCGGCTCCAAGATGCAACCCATCTATCCTGTCGTCTAATTCTCCACGTGCTGTAATAACAATTACTACTATTTTAGATTTGGTTTTTCGAACTGCTTTTAGAACATCAAATCCGTCACCATCTGGCAAACCTAAATCGAGTAGCATCGCATCATAATCATTTCCTCCTATTTCATCCAGTGCCTCATTGCATGTATTTGCAATTTTACATACATATCCTCCATCACTCAAAAAATCACGAACCTCGATAGCCAGTTCTTTATTATCTTCAACTATAAGAATATTCATAAACTGTATTTTATTACTTAAAAGTAAACAAATAATGAAAACGCAATTTTTTAATTATTAAAAAATTAACGCCCGTCTCAATAAAAAAGCTGATAAATTTCTTTATCAGCCTTATCAATAATTATCCTTTTTGTTTTGCCTACCGTTATCAACCCTCATTTAAAGCAAAACAAAAATGATATCTATTTTTTTGCTTTCATAGGTTCAGCTTTAGGTGCTGTTGTTTTTACTGTTTTTGTTTTTTTATCTGCTTTTGCTTTTGGATGTTTGGTCGCTTTAACTTCTTTTACCGGAGTTGCTTTTACTGGTGTTGGAGCTGCGCTAACCATTACACTTGTTCCTAAAACTGCTACTAATAACATTGCTAAATTTTTCATGATTTCAATATTTAAATTAATTATCTCCTTATTTATAGATCAAATGTACATCTGTAATATGAAGACAAAATGAAGAAACTGGTAACATTAAATTTTTAACTTGACATTAACGTTTTGTGATTACTATTCAACCTTACATTGCATTTACGAACAAAGTAACACAATAACATTACCTAAAACACACTGCGGTGCACCGCTACAGATGATAAAAAAAGCATCTCTAATAAAACATTTCAATTCTAATTTGAGTTTGCTCTGATTAAATTTTCAAGAACCGAATCGTTTTTAAAACCCAATTGTTTATTTTTACAGACTAATATTTTTTTTATGTCAACTCAAAAACGTCTTTTTCTTCTTGATGCTTACGCTTTAATTTTTCGTGGTTATTATGCTTTTATAAAAAACCCGCGAATTAACTCCAAAGGGATGGATACCTCTGCAATTATGGGATTCATGAATTCCCTTTTGGATGTAATAAAAAGAGAAAAACCAGATCATTTGGCTGTAGCTTTTGATAAAGGAGGAAGCGCATTGCGTAACGAGATATTCCCAGAGTACAAAGCCAACCGTGATGTAACTCCTGAAGCTATAAAAATTGCTGTACCTTATATACATGAATTATTAAAAGCAATGCATATCCCTATTATAGAAGTCGCTGGCTATGAAGCCGATGATTTAATAGGAACTATTGCTAAACAAGCCGAAAAAGAAAACTACAAGGTGTTTATGGTAACGCCTGATAAGGATTTTGCGCAATTGGTTTCTGAGAATATTTTCATGTACAAACCTGCCCGAATGGGTAACGGAATTGAAATTTGGGGTGTCCCAGAAGTATTAGCTAAATTTGAAATCGAACGTCCTGAACAAGTAATTGACTTTCTTGGTATGATGGGGGATGCTGCCGATAACATCCCTGGTCTTCCTGGTGTTGGAGAAGTGACTGCCAAAAAACTATTGAAAGAATACGGTTCTATGGAAAACCTTTTGGCAAATACAGATAAGCTAAAAGGGAAAATGAAAGAAAACATCGAAGCTAACGCAGAGAAAGGTTTATTATCTAAAACATTGGCAACTATTTTATTAGATTGCCCTGTAACTTTTAATGAAACCGATTACGAATTAACTCGTCCTGATATCGAAAAAACCGATGCTATCTTTCAAGAATTGGAATTTAGAAGAATGGCAGAGCAATTTGACAATCTTTTTAAAGCTGATGGAAGCGGATTAACAGCTACTGCAGCTACTCCTGACCCTAAATTATATAAGAAACCACTCCCGAAAGCTTTCGGGACTAAAAACGAGGATCAATTTGACCTTTTTGGAAGTGCTACTACTGATGAAGAAAATCCAGAAGCTCAAAGAACTTCTTTTTATAGCAATTTAGAAAACACACCTCACTCTTATCAAATCGTACAAGGTGATTTAGGCTTAAAATTGCTTTTACAAAATTTACAAAAGCAAACAGCTGTTTGTTTTGATACCGAAACTACCGGACTAAATGCCTTACATGCTGAATTGGTTGGGATTTCATTTTCATACGAAAAAGGGAAAGGATTTTATATTCCATTTCCAGAAAATCAAGACGAAGCTAAAGCATTGATTGAAAAATTTATTCCGTTTTTTGAAAATGAAGCAATCGAAAAAATTGGTCAGAATTTAAAATACGATTTAAAAATATTATTGAATTATGGTGTTTCGGTAAAAGGAAAACTATTCGATACTATGATTGCACATTACCTGATTAATCCAGATATGCGCCATAATATGGATATTTTATCAGAAACTTATTTAAAATATTCTCCAAAATCTATTGAAGATTTAATTGGTAAAAAAGGAAAGAATCAAAAATCGATGCGAGAAGTTGCACTCGAAGATATAAAAGAATATGCTGTAGAAGATGCCGATGTAACTTTACAACTGAAAGAAATATTTACAACTGAATTAGACAAAACTGAAACCAAAAAGTTATTTGACGAAATCGAGATTCCGTTAGTTAGCGTTTTGGCTGCTATGGAAACTGAAGGAATTCGTCTTGATGTAGATTTCTTAAAATCATTATCAGAAGAATTAGGCAATGATATTAAAACATTAGAAGCCAAAATTTACGAAATTGCTGGAGAACAATTTAACCTTGCATCTCCAAAACAACTAGGTGATATTTTATTTGATAAATTAAAAATTGGTGGAGCTAAGCAAAAGAAAACCAAAACAGGCCAATACGCAACTGGTGAAGAAATTCTGAGCTATTTAGCCAAAGACAATGAAATTGTTGCTGCAATCCTAGATTGGCGTTCTCTTGTGAAATTACAGAATACCTATGTAGAAGCTTTACCATTACAAGTAGATCCGGTTTCTAAAAGGGTCCATACCGATTATATGCAAACTGTAGCTGCAACAGGTCGTTTAAGCTCTAACAATCCTAACTTACAAAACATTCCTATTCGTACCGAAAGAGGAAGACAAATACGTAAAGCTTTTATTGCACGTGATGAAAATTACACCTTAATATCTGCCGATTACTCTCAGATAGAATTGCGAATTATTGCTGCTTTAAGCGGTGAAGAGAACATGATTAAAGCATTCCAGAATCATGAAGACATTCATAAATCTACCGCTTCAAAAGTATTTAATGTAGCTCTGGAAGAAGTAACCCGTGAACAACGTAGCCATGCTAAAACAGTAAACTTTGGTATTATCTATGGTGTTTCAGCTTTTGGTTTAAGTAACCAAACTTCGCTATCTAGAAGCGAAAGCGCAACATTAATCGAAGCATACTATAAAACATATCCAAGATTAAAATCATACATTCAGGAGCAAATAGATTTTGCAAGAGAGAATGGTTATGTTCAAACTATCCTGGGCCGTCGTCGTTATTTAAAAGACATTAATTCACAAAACGCAATTGTACGTGGCGGAGCCGAAAGAAATGCTGTAAATGCACCAATTCAAGGAAGTGCTGCCGATGTTATTAAAATTGCGATGATTAATATTCATAAAAAACTAAGAGACGAAAACTGGAAATCTAAAATGCTACTTCAAGTACATGATGAGCTTGTATTTGACGTACACAACGATGAACTTGAAAAAATACAGCCTATGATTAAACACGAAATGGAAAATGCATTTACAATGGCAGTTCCATTAGAAGTAGAACTAGGCATGGGTAGAGATTGGTTAGAGGCGCATTAATATTTTAAAAACTTAAAATGATAAATTATAACTTTCCATACTTTGAAGAAATCAATTCACAAGAGTTAAAAGAATACTATTCCGTAGAAGTTGATTTTAACGATACAAAAATAAGTATTGATTTAAACTTTGAAAATGATTCAATTGACCAACCCTCAATAGAAACAATTAAAATTTTCCTTGAAAACATCAAGAAATTTGACAAACAGAATAGGTCTTATATTGAAGATGATTTAAAAGAAGAAGATGGGGAAACTCGAGACTATATAAACTTTTATTTTGATGAACTTGAGCAAGTTGAGATATCAAAAATCATAGACTTAGATAACACAAATACTTCAAAAGAGATTTTACTTCTCAATGAATTAAAACTAAATAGAGTTGGGCTTTATCCTGATGGTAAATACAACACAACCTATTATGGAGTCTTTGACTATTCGATAGATATTGATGGAGAACCTTGTGATCAACTTTTAGTAGTTAAAACAAATGAAAAAGGAAATCTAGATCAAATTACTTGGGAAAGTTAAATAATAATAAAAAAATCCATTAGCTGAGCTAATGGATTTTTTTTTATTTAGATTTTCTTGATGACTCCCTTTCTTTCAGTTTGGTTTTGATTACTATCGTTTCGTAATCACTGCTTTCCCCTTCTTTTTCTTCTAATCTTGAGATTAATCGTTTGGCAGCAACTTCCCCAATTTCTATTCCGTGTTGACTTATCGTTGTTAAACTTGGTGACAAACGTCTTGAAGCCAAAATTCCATCAGCAAAACCTATTATTGATATATCTTCTGGAACTCTATATCCTTTTTTCAAACTAACTCTTAAAGCTGCTACTGAATCATTTTCATCTAAAGCAAAAATAGCATCGATTTTATGGTCAAAAATAGCATCAATTTTACTTTTCATATCTTCCTCTGAATCGGTACGAAGAATGATATTCTCATTTACAGGAATATTATTATTCTCTAAAGCTTTTAGATATCCATCAGCTCTCAACTTCCCAACACTTAAGTTATCTACTGAAGAAATTAAGGCGATATTTTTGCATCCTAAATTAATTAAATGCTGCGTTGAATTTAAAGCGGAATCAAAATCATCAACTATCACTTTATCACACTCTACACCTTCTGCAATCCTATCAAACATTACAATTGGCGTTCCGTCATTTATAATTTCTTTAAAGTGATTGTATTCTTGTAATTTTTGTGCCTCTTCAGAAACTGATAATATAAAACCATCAATCGTTCCGTTACTCAACATTTCGAGTGTATGAATTTCTTTTTCCAAAGACTCATTCGAAATACATGTAATTACATTATATCCTTTTTTATCTGCTACTTTTTCGATACCACTAAAAACTTTGGCAAAAAATGAGTTTAATATATTAGGTATAATAACCCCAATCGTTTTTGTTTTACGGTTTTTTAAATTCAAACCAATAACATTCGGTTTGTAATTTTTTAGTTTGGCATACTCTTTAATTTTTATTTTAGTCTGCTCACTAATTTCAGGACTATCATTAAGTGCCTTAGAAACTGTAGACACGGAAACATTAAGTTCTTTTGCGATTTGTTTTAGAGTTGCTTTAGCTTTCATTTAAGATAATTTTATTGAATTAATACAAATATAGTAGAATTACGGAAATTAAAACAAAAAACAGACAAAACATGTATTAAACTTTCAAGTAATTGCACCTACTCCGTAAAACAATTTAAATAAAAAATAAAAAAAAGCAATATTTTAAAACCGCCTTCCTAAAAATTTCGTTTATAACTATTTACGCATGATTATAATTACTATTAATAACCACTTTAAAGAAATTGAATTATGAAAAACGAAGTTAAAATCCAAGAAGTTAACCCCTTACTCAACGACAGAAGGAGTTTCCTTAAGATCAGTGGCCTAACACTTGTTACTACTGGCTTACTTTTGGCTGGATGTAGCCACGATGACAACGAAGACATGCCTATTTACGACACCACACTACCCGGAATTAGAAACGGCATCTTCGACTTAGGTTCTGGAGATTTTGGTGTATTAACATATGCATATGCCTTAGAACAATTAGAAGCAGACTTTTACACTAAAGTTGTAAATGCATCGAGTTTTAACTCTGTTTTTAACGATATCGAAAAACAAGTACTTACCGACTTGTATCATCACGAAGTAATTCATAGAGATTTTTTTAAAGCTGCTTTAACAGGAGCCCTTCCTAACCCAAGCACACAATTACTTCCTAGTTTGGCTTTTAATTATGGATCAATGAACTTTAACAGTCGTACCGAAGTACTTGCTACTGCCAAAGCACTCGAAGACACAGGAGTCGCTGCATATAATGGTGCAGGAAAACTAATTAAGAGTCCTGACTATTTAGTGCTAGCAGGCAAAATTGTTTCTGTAGAGGCAAGACACGCATCGGCTATTAGAAGTCTAATCAACCCTAATTCTGCAGATTTTGCAGGTGACGATATTGTAAATCCTACAACTGGATTAGATGTAGCTAAAGACCCATCTAAAATTTTACCTATTGCTGGAAGTTTTATAACAACTCCATTTACAGCCAAGTATTTACCATAATCCAAACCCATTTAAATCTTAGAAATTATGAATATATTAAAATTTATAGAAACCTTTGCTGACGAAAGAGTAATGAGAAGTACAGGTTCAAGAAGAGATAGCTTTACACAATTTGGTAATATCGGAAAAACCTTGGCGATCGCCTCAATTCCGTTTGGATTATCTTCATTAGCTAATAAAGCTTTAGCCAAAGATATAACTGCAACTCCAGCAACTCCTATAGGTGCACTACAATTTGCATTAACATTAGAATATTTAGAAGACGAATTTTATGCCATGGCATTAGATTCTGGAGTTATTCCAGCATCTGAAAATGGTGGGCGTGATTTAAAAGTTTTTCAACAAATTGCGGCACACGAATCAGACCACGTTAAATTTTTGATTGCAGGACTAGGTGGACCAGCAAGTGCCAATTTTGTTCCCAAGCCTACTTTTGATTTTACTGTTGGCGGAGCATTTGACCCATTTAATGACTACCCAACATTTCTGGCATTGGCACAAGCCTTTGAAGATACAGGAGTAAGAGCTTATAAAGGTCAGGCAGGAAATTTAATTTCTACACCTGATTTATTAACAGCCGCACTGCAAATACATTCCGTAGAAGCACGTCATGCATCAGAAGTACGACGATTACGTGGACTTAAAGGATGGATAAGTGGCAATGAGAGAGGCGCAGGGATGCCTGTTGAAACTCAAGCTGTATACAATGGAGAAGAGTTAACTGTACAAGCAGGATATAATACTGCTACCTTATTTGGAGCCGCTGCAGGCTCAGAAGCCTATGATGAACCCCTTACTACGCAACAGGTTGTAGACATAGCAAATTTGTTTATTGTCTAACAAAATTTACTCTAAAATATCAAAACCAGCTTACTTAATTGTAAAGCTGGTTTTTTTATTCTTTTAAATAAAAAGATACCTCCTGATTTTCAGCAGTTAAAATAATCTTTTAAGGTATTTGTATTTAAAATAATTAATTGTACTTTTGCAACCCCTTTATTGGGGATGGAATGTTTAATTAAAATAATATTATGGACGCATTAAGCTACAAAACGGTTTCAACTAGCAAAGCCACTGTAACTAAAGAGTGGATTGTTGTTGACGCTGAAGGTCATAACTTAGGACGTCTTGCTTCAAAGGTTGCAATGATCTTAAGAGGTAAGTACAAGCCTAGTTACACACCGCACGTTGACTGTGGAGATAACGTAATTGTTATCAACTCAGAAAAAATTAACCTTACAGGTACAAAAATGGATGACAAAATTTACATGCGTCATACAGGTTACCCAGGAGGACAAAGAACTTTAACTGCTAAAGTATTGCAATCAAAAAACCCTGCATTATTAGTAGAAAAAGCAGTAAAAGGAATGTTACCTAAGAACAAATTAGGAGCTGAACTTTTCAGAAATTTAAATGTTGTTGTAGGATCTGAGCACAAACAAGGAGCTCAAAAACCTAGAACTGTTAACCTAAACGATCTTAAGTAATGGGAGTTATTCACAAAATCGGTAGAAGAAAAACCGCTGTTGCACGTGTTTATGTTTCAGAAGGAACAGGAAAAATCACTGTAAACAAAAAAGAATTCGCAACCTATTTCCCAACTGCAACTTTGCAATACAAAGTTTTACAACCAATGTCTATGACAGAAAATGTAAACAACTTTGATGTGAAAGTAAACGTTTACGGAGGTGGTTCAACTGGTCAAGCAGAAGCTGTAAGAATGGCATTAGCACGTGTTATGTGTGAAGTAAATGCTGAAAACAGAGCTATCTTAAAACCAGAAGGTTTATTAACAAGAGATCCAAGAATGGTTGAACGTAAGAAATTCGGTCAGAAGAAAGCTCGTAAGAGATTCCAATTCTCTAAACGTTAATATTACCTGTCTTGTTCATTACGAGCAAGACATATCAATTATTATTGAATTTAAAAAACACAGTTGTTGTTGCTCTCCTATCGAGGTAGGAAATAGTTTAGCATCTAAATGTATAAAGCCTGGGAAACCGCCATTTATGCATTGCTAATCAACAGAACGTAAACTAGTACAAAAATGGCAAACAAAATAGACGTAAAAGAATTACTAGAAGCAGGTGTTCACTTTGGACACATGACTAGAAAATGGGACCCAAACATGGCTCCTTACATTTATATGGAGCGTAATGGTATTCACATTATCAATCTATATAAAACTGCAGCAAAAATTGAAGAGGCTAATGAAGCTTTGAAAAAAATTGCTGCATCAGGTAGAAAAATATTATTCGTTGCTACCAAAAAACAAGCTAAAGACATCGTTGCTGATAAAGCAAAAGCTGCAAACATGCCTTATATCACTGAAAGATGGCCTGGTGGAATGCTAACTAACTTCGTGACTATCCGTAAAGCTGTTAAAAAAATGGCTACTATTGATAAAATGAAGAAAGACGGTACTTTCATGACACTTTCTAAGAAAGAGCGTTTACAAGTAGATCGTCTTCGTGCTAAATTAGAGAAAAACTTAGGTTCAATCGCAGACATGTCTAGACTACCTGCAGCATTGTTCGTAGTAGATATTAAAGCTGAACATATCGCAATAAAAGAAGCACAAAAATTAAACATTCCAGTTTTTGCAATGGTGGATACTAACTCTGATCCAAGAGAAGTAGAGTATGTAATCCCATCAAATGATGATGCTTCTAAATCAATTGATAAAATTTTATCTTTAGTTACAGCTGCAATCGTTGAAGGTCTTTCTGACAGAGGTTCTGACAAAGAGGCTGACTTATTGCCTGCTACAGAAGAAGCAACTCCAGCTGCTGAAGCTGTTGAAGCTCCTGCTGAAACAAAAGAATAAATAAACTTTTAAATTCCAATTTTTAAATTCCAAATCCCATAAAAAAGTTAGAAACATTATGTTGATAATTTGATAAAATTGGAATTTGAGATTTAAAGATTGGAATTTTTACTTTTAACTCATAAAAAAATATACAATATGGCAACAATTACTGCTGCAGACGTAAATAAATTAAGACAAGTTACAGGTGCCGGAATGATGGACTGTAAAAAAGCTTTAGTTGAAGCTGAAGGAGATTTCGATAAAGCTATACAAAACCTTAGAGAAAAAGGACAAAAAGTTGCTGCTAACCGTTCTGACCGTGAGTCTTCTGAAGGAGCTGCTGTTTCTTTTATTAATGCTGACAAAACTAAAGGTGTTATCATCACTTTAAACTGCGAAACTGATTTCGTAGGTAAAAATGAGGCTTTCGTAACTTTAGCTAAAGAATTAGTAGAAAAAGCAATCAATTTCTCTTCTAAAGAAGAATTCTTAGCTTCAGATTTCAACGGAATGACTGTTGCTGAAAAATTAATCGAGCAAACTGGAGTTATTGGTGAAAAAATCGAAATCGGTGGTTTTGAAATTTTAGAAGGTGCTTTCGTTGGATCTTATGTTCACGTTAACAAAATTGCTGCATTAACTGCAATTTCTGCTGCAATTCCTAACGCTGAAGTTTTAACTAAAGATGTTTCTATGCAAGTTGCTTCTATGGGAGCTGATACATTATCTTACAAAGATTTTGATCCTGCTTTCGTTGAATCTGAACTTGCTGCTCGTATTGCTGTAATCGAAAAAGATAATGAAGAAGCTAAACGTTTAGGGAAAACTTTAAAAAATGTTCCTAAATATATTTCTTTCTCTCAATTAACTGAAGAAGTTTTAAAGCAAGCTGAAGAAGATGCTAAAGCTGAATTAAAAGCTGAAGGTAAACCAGAACAAATTTGGGACAAAATTATTCCAGGAAAAATTCAACGTTTCATCTCTGACAATACTACTTTAGATCAAGAAAAAGCTTTATTAGATCAAAATTTCATCAAAGATGATAGTAAAAAAGTTGGTGATTATGTTAAAGAATTCAACGTTGAAATTACAGGTTTCAAAAGAGTTTCTTTAGGATAGTCTATATTCTAAATTACATATAAAAAAGGTTGGAAGAAATTCCAACCTTTTTTAGTTTAAACCATATCACAATATTGATATGAATTAAAATGATGGAGTCTCAAAATCCATCATTATTTTTATTTTGTGACAGAAACATCAAAACCTCTTGCTTTCATTAAAGCATTAATCTCAGGATTATGTCCTCTGAAAGATTTATAAGCTTCCTCTTGATCAGTTGTATTACCAACACTAAAGATCTTATCATGTAACCTCTTTGCTACCTCTTTATCGTATGGTCCTTTTGCCTCAGTAAATGCTTCATATGCATCTGCACTAATAACATCTGCCCATAAATAACTATAATATCCACTTGCATACCCATCACTTGAGAAAATATGTCCGAATTGCGGAATACGATGACGCATCACGATTTCTTTAGGCATTTTTAATTTTGCCAATGTTTCTTTTTCGAAGACAGTAGGATCAATAGCGACAGCTCCTGCTAAGTGCAATTTCATATCTATAAGCGAACTTGAAATTGTTTCTACGGTAGAAAATCCTTCATTAAATGTCGCCGCTTTTGCAATACGATCTACCAAGTCTTTTGGAATAGGCTTGCCTGTTTTATAATTTAAAGCAAATTTATTCAACACTTCTGGAGTTTCTAACCAGCGCTCTAAGATTTGAGATGGAAACTCTACGTAATCTCTAGCTACAGCTGTCCCTGAAAGAGTTGGATAAGTAACATTCGAACATAAACCATGTAATGCATGTCCGAACTCATGAAATAAAGTCGTTGCGTCTGTCCATGAAATCAAAACTGGCTCATTATCATTCCCCTTAATAAAATTACTATTATTAGAAACAATCGTAAGAACATCACCATCTAATTTTTGTTGTTGTCTATACGCATTCATCCATGCACCAGAACGTTTTCCTTTACGCGCATAAGGGTCAAAATACCATAAACCTACTACTTTACCAGTTTTTAAATTGAATACCTCCCAAACTCTTACATCTGGATGATAAACTGGAACATCTGTTATTTGTTTAAATTTTAAATCAAACAATTCACCAGCAACCCAAAACATTCCTTCACGTAATTTTTCAAGCTGAAGGTATTCTTTAACCTCATTTTGATCTAAATCGTATTTCGCTTTTCTAACCTTTTCAGCATAATAGCGATAATCCCAAGGCTCTATTTCAAACTTACCACCTTCCGCTACAACAATCTTTTGCATGTCTGCAACATCTTTGTGAACCTGATTTACAGCTGGCTCCCAAACAGCCTCCATTAAAGCCATCGCTCTTTCAGGAGTTTTAGCCATCCGATTAGTTAAATTCCAATGTGCAAAAGTAGGATACCCCAAAAGTTTTGCTTTTGTAGCACGGAGCTGTAATATTTCGACTAAAGTCGATTTATTATCATATTCATTACCATTATCTCCCCTGTTTATAAACATTCTCCACACCTTCTCTCTCAATTCTCTATTGGTAGAAAAAGTCAAAAAAGGCTCCACAAAAGAGCGTGTATTTGCAATACATCCCATTGCAGAAAGCTTTCTTTCTTTGGCTTGAGCCATAGCTGCTTTCTTTATTTCATCTGGCAAACCATCAAAATCGGTTTCAGTTGATAATGCAACATATTGATCATTTTCCTCAGCCAGTAAGTTTTGACTGAATCGTGAAAACAGAGTTGATAATTGTTTGTTGATTGCTCCAACTTTTGCCTTATCAGCATCACTTAAATTAGCTCCTTGCTTATTAAATTCTGTATGATAAACCCAAATAAGTCTTTGTTGTTCACTAGTTAATTTCTTTTTATCAGAAGAATTATAAAGTTTTTCAATTCTACCAAACAACTTTCTATTTTGATAAAAATCAGTAGATTGCATCGCTAATAAAGGCTCAATATCCTTTTTTACCAATGTAAATTCTGGAGTACTAATATTCGAAGAATAAATCCCATAAACCGTCATAACTCTTGACAACGTTTTCCCAGATCGCTCCAGTTGAGCAATAGTATTATCAAAAGTTACAGGCTTTGGGTTATTTGCTATAGCATCAATCTCCTCTTTTTTCTGCTTAATAGCAACATCAAAAGCAGACTTAAAATCGGCAATTTTATATTCTCCAAAAGCAGGTACGCCACCATAAAGGCCAGTCCATTTTTGTAATAATGGATTAGTCGAATTTGTTTGCGCCTGAATAGAAGTTAAAGAAGTAGCCATAATTAGAATTGTTACAATTTTTTTCATGTGCATTATTTAAAACATTAAAAGCAAATATAACAATCAAATACAACTATCAGTCGATTTTAACAAACAGAGAAAAAGCACTCATAAAACAGATATCAACTATATTTTTCATAAAAATGAATACTCCAAATAATATCTTAAATTTGAAACGTAAAACTTTATTTATGTTTAAGACCAAAAAAGAGGTTGTCTTTGTAATTCTTGCAGGAATTTTTATCACCAATGCCGTTGTGGCTGAGTTAATTGGAGGGAAACTAATTCAAATTGGTCCATTTGTAATGAGTATCGGAATTTTGCCTTGGCCAGTCGTTTTTTTAACTACCGACTTAATCAATGAGTATTTTGGAGAAAAAGGGGTTAAAAAACTGTCACTCATAACAGCCTGTTTAATTGCTTATGCCTTTATTATATTATTTATGGCAATAGTAATTCCGGCCGCAAAAGGAATAAGTCCTGTAAATGACGAACAATTTCAAGCTGTATTCGGACAAAGCATGTGGATTATTGTAGGGAGTCTTATTGCGTTTATGGCATCACAACTAATAGACGTTTGGATATTCTGGTTTTTCAAAAAAGAACAGGTGAAAAGAAAATTTGGCTTAGAACTACTGGATCAACTGTAATATCTCAATTATTCGATTCTTTTATTGTATTAGGAATTGCGTTTTGGTTACCCGGAAAAATAGATTTTGACACTTTTATTTCATCAGGACTTACTGGTTACACATTTAAACTTACTGTTGCAGTTTTATTAACTCCATTAATTTATCTTGGACATCATTTAATTAAAAAATACCTGGAAGAAGATCATCCAAAAGAAAAAAAAGAGAATTAAACCGCATGAAAAATTACAATACCATTTTATTTATTTTAATTATATGCTTCTTGTCTAGCTGTAATAAAAATGATAGAAAACAATTATTACAATCAACATCAAATGTTACTGAAAAAATAAAAAATATTTCTAACAGTGCAATAGAAACTATAACTTCTGTTAAAGATTCAATTACTAAAACAATAGTTGCATCAGGAAATATAAAAAATAATAAAACGATCACAGAAGAAACAATCTCATCAAAAGATAGCATCGGAATAGAAAGTATCGAAACCGAAAAACTTAAAGGTTTTACTTATTTCAAAAAATTATTATCAACTTGCAAAACAGGAGAAACGCTAACACAAAAAGAACTTATTGAGAATCATAATATCCCAAAAGACGGTGTTAAATTAATCAAAAGCATAACAAAAACTGCCGAAGATGAAATCGATATCAAATGGAATTCTACTTGGTTTATCGAAAAGATTTCGGATGCCAAATTTGCCGATGCCCGAATAAAAATCAAATTTGAAGCCAATAAAATGCATACCTCTGGAAAAGCTATTGGGATAAAACACAACAAAAAAATCTATAACGACTTAATAATTATTGGAACCTCGGCCTATATTCCTTCAGTTAAAGGGTACCATTGGAAAATTGGAAAATAAACAACACACACATAATCAATAAACTAGCTTTTATTTAATAAATTAACCCATAAAAACCTGTTTATTTATTTTAACTTACCTATTTAAATACTAGTTTTACACATTAATTTTAACAATAAAAAAAGATAAAATGAAAAAAAATTACATTTTAATTTTATTAATGGTAACTCTAAGTCTATCTATTTCATCATGCAGTAATGATGATGACAACAATTCTATTGAATCAACTTGGGAAGCTACACATGAAGGATTAATCGTTGATGGTGTAGAGACTTTAACGCCAATTAGCAATGAAGGTGGTTGCGATAAAAACACTATAACATTCCTTAATAATGGTACTTACACAGAAACCTATTCAGAGTTTAATGACTCGGAATGTGCTACTTTTAGTGAAAGTGGAACTTGGTCAAAAGAAGGTAATTCACTAACAACAAAATACACAGCTTATGATGATGACGAAGCTGTTATAGCAGAAATTTTAGAACTAAATAAATCTACACTTAAATTAAAATACATACATACCGACCCTCAAGGAAAAGTAGTAGAAATATACGTTGTAGTATTAAAAAGAAAATAATTTCACCCGAAATACAATCATACTAAACCTCAAATTCACAAAATTTGAGGTTTTTTTATACATTTGAAATAAAAAATGGAACCAATAAGATGTGGCTGGTGCTCAGCAAGTGATTTATATAAAAAATATCACGATGAAGAATGGGGTGTTCCTGTTTACGACGATGCATCATTATTTGAATTTTTAATTCTAGAAACCTTTCAGGCTGGATTAAGTTGGATAACAATATTAAACAAAAGAGAGAATTTTAGAATTGCTTTTGATAATTTCGATTACAAAAAAATGGCACAATATTCTGAAGATAAAATTGAATCGTTATTACAAGACACAGGAATAATCCGAAACAAATTAAAAATACATTCGGCGGTTAGCAATGCGCAAGCGTTTATAAAAATACAAGAGGAATTTGGAAGTTTCTCTGACTATATCTGGAAATTTACTAATGGAAAACCCATCGACAACAATCCGAAAACCCTAAAAGATGTTCCAGCCACTACTCCACTTTCTGATGCGATTAGCAAAGATTTAAAAAAAAGAGGATTTAAATTTGTAGGCTCAACCGTTATTTATGCACATATGCAAGCTACTGGAATGATCAATGACCATGTCGAAGATTGCTGGACGCGAACAAAATAAAAGAGTCTTCAGTTGCCGTTTTCAGTCTTCTTTGATAAACCTGAAACTCGAGACTTGAAACTTTTATAGTTCCAAAACATTTTTTTCATACATTTGCTTCACACTTTAGGGGTGTCTACAATAAAGTAGGCTGAGATTTTACCCTCTGAACCTGATCTAGTTCATACTAGCGTAGGGAAAAGTAAGATGACTTCTGCGCGCATTTTTATGCGTAATAGTAGCCATTCCTAAAGTATAACTATATACTAAATTCTGAAGGAATGGAACTAAAAATCAATCAACAAACCAAACAATTCAATACTGAAACTCTTAGCGTTCAGGCATTGCTCGATCTCGAAATTCCGAACAAACAAAACGGAATTGCCGTTGCCGTAAACAATACTGTCGTTCCAAAACTCAACTGGAACGAATTTCACGTACAAGAAACTGACGAAATTTTAATTATTTCTGCCACTCAAGGTGGATAAAAGTCAAATTCCATTTTTTTTAAAATTCCAAATTCCAATTGATATATCATGTGTAGACGCACTGCTGTGTGCCTCTACGGAAAAAACAAACGCAAAAAAACCACAATCAAGGCCAAACTTGAAACCTGAAACTTGAAACAAAATACTATGACTACAGAAGAACAAATTTCCAGAACTCCTTTTCCCAACTCCAATAAAGTATATGTAAACGGAGAAATACATCCTATAAAAGTAGCCATGCGTGAGGTAGCACTTAGCGATACCAGACTTTCTAATGGCGGTATCGAAAAAAATCCATCTGTAACAATTTATGACACATCAGGGCCATACACCGATCCAAATATCCAAATCGACATTCGAAAAGGATTGCCTCGTTTAAGAGAAGAATGGATTCTAGATCGAAATGACGTAGAAATTCTAGACGAAATTAGTTCCGATTATGGACAAATGCGATTAAACGATGAGAGTTTAAATCACTTGCGTTTCGAATATTTACATCAGCCAAAACGTGCCAAAAAAGGGGCGAACGTTACGCAACTTTATTATGCCAAACAAGGAATCATTACTCCCGAAATGGAATATATCGCCATTCGCGAAAACCAACGTATTGAGTTATTAAATGAACAGACTAAAGTTATGCAATGCCAGCATGTTGGTCATAGTTTTGGAGCAAATACTCCAAAAAGCAAAATAACCCCTGAGTTTGTACGAAGTGAAGTAGCCATTGGTCGTGCTATTATTCCAAATAACATTAACCATCCCGAAAGCGAACCTATGATCGTAGGTCGTAATTTCTTGGTAAAAATAAATGCTAATATTGGTAATAGCGCTGTGACTTCTACCATCGAAGAAGAAGTTGAAAAAGCCGTTTGGGCTTGTCGCTGGGGAGCCGATACTATCATGGACTTATCTACAGGAAAAAACATTCATGAAACCAGAGAATGGATTATTCGTAACTCGCCAGTACCAATTGGGACAGTTCCTATTTATCAAGCTTTAGAGAAAGTAAAAGGAATTGCAGAAGATTTAACTTGGGAAGTTTTCCGCGATACTCTTATTGAGCAAGCAGAACAAGGAGTTTCCTATTTCACCATTCATGCAGGTGTTTTATTACGTTACATACATCTTACTGCCGAACGTGTTACAGGAATTGTTTCTCGTGGTGGATCTATAATGGCAAAGTGGTGTTTATTTCATCATAAGGAAAACTTCTTATATACTCATTTTGAGGAAATCTGCGAAATCATGAAACAATATGACGTAGCTTTTTCTTTAGGAGATGGCCTTCGCCCAGGCTCTATTGCCGATGCGAATGATGCTGCACAATTTGCCGAATTAGAAACTCTTGGAGAATTAGCCAAAATTGCTTGGAAACATGATGTTCAGGTATTTATTGAAGGTCCTGGTCACGTACCAATGCACATGATTAAAGAAAACATGGACAAACAATTAGAACATTGTAATGAAGCTCCATTTTATACTCTTGGGCCATTAACCACAGATATTGCACCGGGTTATGATCATATTACTTCGGCTATTGGAGCTGCACTGATTGGTTGGTACGGTTGTGCAATGTTGTGTTATGTTACCCCAAAAGAGCATTTAGGTTTACCAAACAAAAAAGATGTGAAAGATGGAGTCATCACTTATAAAATCTCAGCTCATGCTGCCGATTTAGCCAAAGGACATCCAGGAGCACAATATCGTGACAACGCATTAAGTAAAGCACGTTTCGAATTCCGATGGGAAGATCAGTTTAATTTATCATTAGATCCTGATACAGCACGAGAATTTCACGATGAAACACTTCCTGCCGAAGGTGCAAAAATTGCTCATTTCTGCTCTATGTGCGGTCCAAAATTCTGCTCTATGAAAATATCTCAGGAAATTCGTGATGTGGCCGCCGCCGAAAAAGGAATGCAGGAGAAATCAGAAGAGTTTATCGAACAAGGAAAAGAGATTTATATTTAATTTCAGAAGTATAGAAAAAACAAAAAATACAGTAAAGAAGAAAGATTATGATAGTTCTATCAAATCCAACTGCAATAGCAAACGAAATAAATGTAATCCATTCTCTTCTTGAGGAAGGATTACAATTGTTTCATATTCGAAAACCTGAATATTCACTTAAGGAAATGATTTCATTTATAGCACAGATAAATCCTGAATTCCGCCCTCGATTAGTATTGCACAGTCATCATGAATTAATAGAAACATTTAAGATTAACAGAATTCACTTTACAGAAGAGACAAGAAGAAGAATCACTCTAGAAAAATATAAAAATAAAGAGATCCATTTATCAACTTCAACACATTCAATTACAGATTTTAATTCATTAGCTCCCGAATTTGAATATGCTTTTTTGAGTCCAGTTTACCCAAGTATTTCAAAGGCGGACTATTTTCCTAAAACTGATTTATTTGAATCCATAAAAGACAGAACCAATACTAAAACTAAACTAATTGCTTTAGGCGGAATTAATGCTGAAAATATAGAAACCCCGCTGACAAATGGTTTTGACAATGTTGCTTTATTAGGAACTATTTGGAATACTGAAAATCCAATTAAAAATTTTAAATCATGCCAGAGAATCGCCCTTTCGTACTTACAATAGCTGGTTTTGATCCTTCTGGTGGCGCTGGAGTTTTGGCAGATTGCAAAACTTTTGAGCTACATCATGTGGCTGGACTTGCCATAAATACAGGAAATACAATTCAAACAGAAAAAGAATTCTTTGAAATAGAATGGACATCGCTTGATTTTGTGTTACGTTCCATAAAAATACTATTCGGAAATTATGATATAAAAACCGTAAAAATCGGAATTGTTCCTTCTCTCAGTTATTTAAAAGAAATTATTTTCTGTATAAAAAAGCTTTCGCCTGCAACGCAAATAATCTGGGATACGGTTTTAAAATCTACTACCGAATTTGATTTTATCACAATCGAAAACAAATCCGATTTAATCGAGATACTTAATAAAATCGATTTGATTACTCCAAATTACAGTGAAATAAAAAAACTATTTCCCAATTTCGATTTTAAAGACAATCTATTAGATAAAAAAATCCCAACCGCTATTTTATTAAAAGGCGGACATAATACCAAGGCAATTGGAACTGATTATCTATATAGTCAAAATGAAATTTTTGAGCTTTCACCAAATAACACCAAATGTTATCCAAAACATGGCTCAGGATGCGTACACTCTGCAGCAATAACTGCCAATTTAGCTTTAGGTCAGGAAATGAGATTTGCTTGTGCCAATGCTAAAATTTATATCGAAAAATATTTGAATTCAACTTTAACTTTAATCGGTTACCATCATGTATAATAAACTACAATATATATCACAAGGAAACACAATCGAAGAACAATTATACAATATTCATGAAGCTCTTGATAATGGCTGTGATTGGATTCAGATGCGTTTTAAAAATCAAAGTGTCAAAAACTCTTTTGCTTTAGCAGAAGCAGTAAAATTTTTATGCGAAGAGTATCTCGCCAATTTCATTATAAATGACAATGTCTATCTAGCTCAACAAATTGCAGCCGATGGAGTTCATTTAGGTCTTTTAGATACAAAAATAGAAGAAGCACGAGCTACATTAGGGAATACTAAAATCATCGGAGGAACAGCCAATACATTCGAAGATATTTTAAATCATATCCAAAACGGCTGTGACTATGTTGGCCTTGGCCCTCTTCGATTTACAAAAACCAAAGAAAAACTAAGTCCAATTTTAGGCTATGAAGGCTATTATGAAATTCTTCAAAAATTAAAAGCTAATCATCTCGAAATTCCAATTTATGCCATTGGCGGAATTATCATAGATGATATTGACAAATTAATAGAAATTGGAATCTATGGCGTTGCTGTTTCTGGAGTAATTACTAAAAGCTCTGAGAAAGGAAAACTTATTACACAACTTAACGAAAAATTATATGCAAACGTCATCATTTAAAATAGGCAATAAACTCCTCGAATCCCGTTTGTTTTTAGGAACTGGAAAATTTGGATCCAATCTGGAAATGGAAAAAGCGATCTTGGCTTCGGGAAGTGAATTAGTTACGGTTGCTTTAAAACGCATCGATTTAGAAACTGAAACCGATGCTATTTTATCACATTTAAAACATCCGAGAATTAATTTATTACCAAATACATCGGGTGCTAGAAATGCAAAAGAAGCAATATTTGCCGCGCAATTAGCACGTGAAGCACTTGAAACCAACTGGCTAAAACTCGAAATTCATCCTGATCCTAAATACTTAATGCCCGATGCTATCGAAACTCTAAAAGCTACCGAAGAATTAGCAAAACTAGGCTTCATTATTCTGCCCTACATTCACGCTGACCCTGTTTTATGCAAACGCCTTGAAGATGTAGGAACAGCTGCTGTTATGCCCTTGGGCTCTCCTATTGGTAGTAATAAAGGGCTGAAAACAATAGATTTTTTAGAGATTATAATAGAACAAAGCAATGTTCCTGTAATTATCGATGCAGGAATCGGAGCTCCATCAGATGCGGCAAAAGCAATGGAACTTGGTGCCGATGCAGTTTTAGTTAATACTGCAATTGCTGTAGCAGGAAATCCAGAATTAATGGCTGAAGCTTTTAAAGAAGCTGTAATCGCCGGCCGAAAAGCTTATGAGGCTAAACTAGGAAGGCAATATCATCAAGCAGTAGCTTCGAGTCCATTGACTTCTTTTTTATATGATTAATTTTTAATCTCTCGCAGATTTTGCAGATTGAGCAGATTTATTTCAATAGAAACATGCCCAAAAATAATCTCCTCAATCTGCAAAATCTGCGAGAAAAAGCTCGCTTAAAATGTAAGATTTTTCATTAAATTTGATTTAAGAATAAAATCCAATATTATGTCAGAAAATGAAATTTCATATAAAATAAGAGGTGCTATATTTAAAGTATACAACGCCTTAGGTCCTGGATTATTAGAATCAATTTATGAAAGTGCTTTATATTATCAATTAAATAAAGATGGATTAAAAATCGTTAAACAAATTAATTTACCCGTTAAATATGATAATGTAGAATTAGATATCACTTTTCGATTAGATTTATTAGTTGAAGACAAAGTAATTATTGAATTGAAATCTGTGGAAGAATTGAAATCCATTCATTTTAAACAATTAAATACTTATTTGAAATTAACCAACAAAAGACTGGGATTATTAGTCAATTTTAATTGCGTAAATATTCTAGACAATATACATCGAGTAGTAAACAAAATTTAATTTGCGTGAAACCAATCAACCTAATGAATACATTCAAATCTGTTTTTAATCAATACGACTGGAACACCATCCAATCCAAAATATATCAAACTTCTCCTCAGGAAGTAGAACTTGCTTTGACTAAAAACAAACGAAATCTTGATGATTTCCTTGCTTTAATTTCACCAGCTGCACTTTCTTATTTAGAACAAATGGCTCAAGAATGTCATAAATTAACCAAGAAACGTTTTGGAAAAACGATTCAGATGTATGCTCCTCTTTATTTAAGTAACGAATGTCAAAACATTTGTACCTATTGTGGTTTTAGCTTGGACAATAAAATCAAACGAAAAACTCTTTCAGACTCAGAGATTAAACTAGAAGTTGAAGCTTTAAAAAGCATTGGATTTGATCATGTTCTATTGGTTACTGGCGAAGCAAATTATACAGTAAATATTAATTATTTTCTGAATGCAATTACCCAAATAAGAGAACACTTTTCGATTATTTCTGTTGAAGTTCAACCACTTTCTACTGAAGAATATGAAAAACTTCATAAAGCTGGCGTATATTCTGTTTTAGTATATCAGGAAACGTATCATCAGGAAGTATATAAAAAATACCACACCAAAGGCAAAAAATCAAATTTTGACTTTAGATTAGAAACCCCTGATAGAATTGGAACAGCTGGTATCCATAAAATTGGATTAGGCGTTCTTTTAGGTTTAGAAGATTGGCGCACAGATAGTTTTTTTAATGCACTGCACATTGATTATCTCCAAAAAAAATATTGGCAGACAAAGTATTCCGTTTCTTTCCCTCGATTACGTCCTGCAGAAGGAATTATCGAGCCTAACTTTATTATGGATGACAAAGATTTAACGCAACTTATCTGTGCTTACCGATTATGGAATGAAGATTTAGAAATTTCGATATCAACACGTGAAAATGAAAAATTTAGAAATAATATCATTCCGATTGGAACAACAAGTATGAGTGCTGGTTCAAAAACAAATCCTGGCGGATATGCCGTTGATCCACAATCGTTAGAACAATTTGAAATTAGCGATGAACGTTCTGCTGAAGAAATATCCCAAATCATAAAAAAATCAGGCTATGAACCCGTTTGGAAAGATTGGGATAGAACATATAACCAAAAGTCTTAAAGCCCTCAACTTTACTTTATAGTTTGACTTTTAACTTTTGACATCATAACTTTCTAACTCTAAGACCTAAATTAAAATGAGCATTATACAAGATTTTTTACGCTATAATCGCCAAATGATGTTACCTGAAATTGGTGATATTGGACAAGACAAAATAAAACAAGCTAAAGTACTAGTCATTGGTGCTGGTGGCTTGGGCTGTCCTATTTTACAATATTTAGCAACCGCAGGAGTCGGAACAATAGGTATTGTAGATTTTGATTTAATAGAGATTCATAATTTACATCGCCAAATTTTATATACTGAAGATACCATTGGTCAAGCCAAAACTCCAACTGCTAAAGCTGTAGTCAAAAAGCTAAATCCATTAATTACTGTTGTCCCTTTTGAAGAAAAACTAACTCTTGAAAATGCATTTAATATTATACACGATTTTGATATTGTAGTAGATGGATCTGATAATTTTGGAACCCGTTATTTAGTTAATGATACTTGTGTGAGCTTAAACAAAACATTGGTTTATGGGAGTATTTTAAAATTTGAAGGGCAAGTGGCCGTTTTTAACCATAATGGAAGTAAAAATTTACGTGATTTATTTCCTGAAATGCCCAATCCTAAAGACGTTCCAAATTGTAATTTAAATGGAGTTCTAGGAACATTGCCTGGAATAATTGGAACTATGATGGCACACGAAACATTAAAATTAATTCTAAATTTACCAACTTTAAATAACGAATTAATCCTTTATAATACACTAAACTGGGACTTTACTAAACTGAATTTTTAAGCAGGAAAAATCAATTAAGAAAACTTATTGGTTATTACTCTTTAAATTAATTTAATTTACTAATATTGTCGTTAAATTTATTTAAAAGCCACAAATTGTATTCCTAAATGATTAAAAAATTACAATCTTTCTTTCCTTTCTTTTTTTTAGTTTTTTTTCAGGTACAGCCCAAAGTACAAAGCAAAAATCATATATAGCAGAAAAACAATCTTCCTATAATATTACTGTAAAAAATAATCTTCCTTCAATTATTCTTTCTTCAGCTGAAAAAAGATGGGTTGGTGATAAAGATGACAAATCTATTTTAGGAAACAAAATAAACTATGCAGACTCTTTTGAAAAAGTTTTTGACATTGAAGCTTATAGTATTTCTCCAAACAATAAAAAGCATAAAGTTTCGTATATTGGAACTGAAGATCGTGAAATAGGCAACATATTTGTTCATGACATGAAATTCAGATATTACACTTTTCCAAATATTGAAGAGGGCTCACAAACCTATTCTTTATACAAAAAAGAATATCAAAAACCTCAGTTTTTAGAAAGCTATTATTTCAAAGATTACCTCGATTGCAAATCATCAAGAGTTATTCTAAAAGTTTCAAAAGACATAGAAATTGGCTACATCATTCAGGGTAATACTAGTAATGAAAACATAGAATTTACAAAAGAAATTAATGGTGATTTTACAATTTACTCATGGCAAATGGTAAACATCGAAAAAGAAGAAAAAGAAAGTAGTTCTCCCAATTTTTCATATTACAGCCCACATTTGATTTTTTATATTAAAAACTACAAAAATAATTCAGGCACTCAGAATGTTGTTGGAACTATAGATAATCTTTATCGTTTCTACGCACAAACAATTAAAGACATCAACAAACAAGACCAAACTCAGGTAAAAGAAAAAACAGCAGAACTGATTACTGGTCTAACAAAAGATTTTGACAAAGCTAAAGTAATTTTTGATTATGTTCAAAGTAAAATAAACTATGTTGCTTTTGAAGACGGAATGGGAGGATACATTCCGCGAGAAGCAGCTTCTGTATTGCAAAAAAAGTATGGCGATTGTAAGGATATGGCCAACTTACTAAATGAAATGCTTCGTTACGCCGGTATAGAGTCTAATATAGCATGGATTGGAACTCGCCATAATAATTATACCTATAAAAATGTTCCAAGCCCAATTGTAGACAATCATATGATTACAGTTGCCCGAATTAACAACCAAGACTTGTTCTTGGATGCAACTGGCCAATACTCTTTATTTCCAAATGTAACTCCATTCATACAAGGAAAAGAAGCCTTAACAAAAATAGACGATTTAAAATACAAAATTACCACCGTTCCAGTTATCCCTTCTGATCAAAATAAAACGAACGGCAAGCTAAAGATAGAATTTAATTCGAATTCATTAATTGGTCAAGCAAATTTTAATTTAAATGGTTTTTTGAAAACGCAATTTATTAGTACATATAAAGCTTCAACTGATAAAAATGAAATGTTAAAAGGTTATTTTGCACGTTTTATCCAGAATATTCAAACATCAAATGTTGATATTAAAAATGATGATTTATCTCAAATCCCACTTGAAATCCGATATCAATTTGAATTAGACAAATGGATTAAAAAAACAGACAATCAACTACTTTTTAAACCAATCTTATTCTTCCCTTATTCAGATGCAAGAATTAATGTTGAGAAAAGAAAAACTCCTCTTGAAAATGACTTCAAAAAATCATATAATTTCGAGTATGAATTTGTTATCCCACAAGGATATACTATAGATTTTTTACCTGAAAATTTTAATTTCACTAATGCCTTTTTTACAGCAAGTATAACCTACAAAAAAGTTAATAATACGATTATAATAAATCAAGAAATGACAATGGATACATTACTAATTGAGAAAAACAATTTTGAAACATGGAACATTGCTATCAAAAACATTACGAAACAATACAATCAAAATATTATTCTCATAAAAAAATGAAAAAACTAATTTTCTTCATCACCATATTACTTGCACAAATTTCATTCGCTCAAGAAGAAGAGGTAAAAAACTACAAATGGGATGAGGTCCCTAAATTTCAAGAAATTCCTGCTGAATTTGCTACGTATCCAGCAGTTGTTTTAAAAGACTATAGACTTTATGAAAACAAAGTGGGAGGCTATGCCTACAAAGCTTTTATTGTAAAACATCAAGCTATAAAAATTTTATCTGAAACAGGAATTAGTGAATATAATAAAGTAGCAATAAACAATCGTTATGTAAGAGATTACAGAGATTTAAGAGTCCGTGTTATTAAACCTAATGGAAAAATTGAAGAACTTCCGAAAGAGAGAATTGTAGAAAAGCAAGGAACCAGCGAAAAGCAATTTGCTTTTGAAGGTGTTGAAAAAGGTGACATTATTGAATACTATTATGTAATAAAAGATTATCCAGATTTTAGTGGTTCAGAATATTTTCAAAGAGACATTCCTGTTCTTGACGCTAAATTTCAAATCAATAAAATTGGGCAGGCATATACATACACAGCGGCCTATAATGGAATGAAAAATCAAAGTATAGATAAAACTACAATTTACACAGCATCTAATTTACCTGCTTATAAGTTTGAAAGAAATGCTACAAATATGGCTAATCTTGCAAAAGTTTATTATTTCATTAACACATCCAAAGCATATAATTATATCAGCTATTATAATTCTCTTTATAGTTTTGCAGATGGTGTAAATGCTAAATCAATGATTAAAGGTTTCGTAGAAGATTTAAAATTAAATGACTCAGCAATTACAACTGATGAAAAAATAGAAATCATAGATACATTTTTAAAAGAGAATATTGAAATTGACAAACAGTATAATTATAAGAAAGTGATCGAAACCAAAAAGATGACATCAAATATGGTTTTATATTTTTATAAAGATGTTTTAGATTATCTTAAAATTAAATATCAATTTGCAGCTTCGACAGATAAATTTGACGACAAATTTGATAAAGAAAATGTTATTCCTGAAGCTCTATCGGAAATTTTAATCTACATTCCCGAAACAAAAAAATATCTCGCGCCTTTTCAATTCTGGATGCCTTATGGACAGCCAAGTGCTCTTTCTGTCAACAATGATGCTGTTTATTTTAATCAAGAACCTCGTAAGCAGGTTACATATGAGTTCAAGAAAATCGAAAATGTTTTAATGGATGATAATATTACAGAAATAACTAGTAGTATTACGATTGACGATGATATGGAAACGGTTTTAGTGAATAAAAAAAGTACATTTACTGGCTATCTTGCTTCTTATTTTAGATATATTGTCAAATATATTCCTCAAGATAAAATCAATGATTTTGTTAAAAACAATATTTTTAGTGATATTGATGTCGAAGTCCAGAAATATAATTTTGAGAATAAAGAATATAAAAATAATTATACTCCTGAAAAACCTTTTACTATCAACAGTGATGTAAAAGTAAAAGAATCATGGATAGAAAATGCAGGAAAAAATAACTTAATTACAATTGGAAAAGTTTTAGGAAAGCAAGCCAGTTTATATCAGGAAATCAATAGAACAAACCCAATCGTATTATCTTATCCAAAGAAAAATATAAACTATATCAATTTAAATATCCCAGCAGGTTTTAGCGTCAAAAATGTTGCTAATTTGACTTTTAACAAAGAGATTACAAACGATAACAAGGAAGTTATCGGTTTGTTTAAATCTAGCGCAAAAGTCGAAGGAAATACTGTAAAAATAACAGTCGAAGAATTTTATAATTTTACTTATTTAGAGAAAGAAAAATATACTGAATATCGAGATTTAGTCAACGCTTTGTATGATTTTAATAATGCTTCATTGCTTTTGACTAAAGTCAATTAAATACTATTTTAAAAATATAATCTGATTTTCAATGCTAAATCCTTCCATTATTTTAAAATTTCCATAAAGACTTCACGCTCAATTTCACGACAACCTAAACTTTCTAAATGTGGATTATAAACCTGACAATCCAAAAGTTTATAATTCTCCTTTTTTAATTGAGTCACTAAGGCAATAAAAGCAACTTTGGATGCATTTGATACTTTCGAGAACATACTTTCTCCACAAAAAACATGTCCTAAATCTACTCCGTATAAGCCACCTACCAATTCATCATTTTCCCATACCTCAACCGATTTTGCAAAGCCCATTTCATGAAGTTTACAATAGGCTTCGATCATGTTATTAGAAATCCATGTTCCATTTTGACCATCACGTTTAGTCTTCTGGCAATTCGAAATTACATCTCTAAAATTTTGATTGAACGTGACCTTAAAACTATTTCTGTTAAGAATATTACGCATACTTTTGGATACGATTAATTCATCCAAAAACAAAACCATTCTAGGGTCAGGTGACCACCAAACTATAGGCTCACCTTCATTAAACCAAGGAAAAATTCCGCTACAATAAGCCAATTGCAATCGCTCAGTAGATAAATCTCCTCCAATTGCCAAAACCCCATCATAATTGGCTTCTGAAACTGGTGGAAAAAATAAAACTTCAGATAAATGATACATCTCTAAATAAAATATAAAACCCGACAAATTTTAAAAATTGCCGGGTTTGCTTATTATAAAATCAAAACCTATTGATTAAAATGGTAAATCATCTGGTTCGTCTTCGTTTAAGTTTGTTGCTGGAGCAAAAGCTTCTGCAGCAGGCATTGGAGGTGTTTGAGCTGGAGCAGCATCTAATCTTTCGATTCTCCATCCTTGAATACTATTAAAATATCTAGTTTCTCCTTGTGGATTAACCCATTCTCTTCCTCTTAAGTTAATTGAAACTTTTACTGGATCTCCTGTTTTATAATTACTCAACAAATCGCATTTATCTTGAGTAAATTCGATCATGATGTGTTGAGGATATTGCTCTTCTGTAGTAACTACAAGTTCTCTTTTCTTGAATGATGCACTAACTTGTTGTTCTGGATTAACAACTTTTACTTTTCCTGTAACTTCCATCTCCGTTTTTATTTAATTGTTATTTATTTTTTTATTTTTTTAGCTAAAAGTACTTTCCAAGCCGATATTACATCGTTTTCATTTAGATACTTTTTAGCTTCTTGGTGCACTTTAACCTCATCATCTGAACTCAACACACCTTTCACAGAAAAGTTTTCTTTCACAAATATACTAACTTCTTCTGTTGTAGGCAAGGCTTCAATATTCCCTAATTTACCTAAGTCATTCCCATCAAAAACAGAACTTGCTTTTACAAAATCAGGTACAGCATCTACTCCTATTCCCAGGGTTGTAAGCGGTTTTTCGACTTCAAAAAGTCCTTGATTTGATCTTGAATACCAATTACTTCCTAAGCGAGAAACCAAGTCAATTTTATGTTGATCTATTGCTCCATTTTCATCTAATATCTCCTCGTGAATATGAATTTTAACTACTTCACAAAGAATTAGATTTCCTGCTCCTCCTTCTGTTCCTAACGGAATAATCTGAGTTACTTTGCATTCAAACTGTACAGGAGACTCTTTAACTCTGTATGGCTTTACTATGTCTGATGGAATTTGTGTTAATCCCGATTTTATAAATTCATTAACTCCATCAGCATATTCTGTACTTGCTAACGATGTTTGTTGCACAATATCATAATTAACTACATTAATAACGACCTCACGTGTTGCTTCAGCATTTATTAAAGTATGTTTTATAGAATTATCACGTACTCTTCGAGAGGGTGAAAAAACTAAAATTGGTGGATTGGCACTAAAAACATTAAAAAAACTAAATGGTGATAAATTCGGTTTTCCGTCTTTATCTATAGTACTTGCAAAAGCAATAGGCCTCGGTCCAACCGCACTTTGTAAATAGCCTTGTAATTTTGCTGTCGGAATTTCCTTTGGATCAATACTAATCATACTTTTATTTTTCTAATCGTTTTAGAAGACAACAAAAGTACATAAATCGTTTAAGTTTCAAAAGAAGTCTATTCATTTTAAAAATAAAAATCTTTGTCTGCATACAAAATATATAGTGTGTTTATTTCGTTATATTTATACCTCAAAATTTAATTTATGTTTTTTTCAGAAAGAAGAAATACAACCCGCTGGATCATTATTTGCGCTTCCTTTTTGATTATTTCCTTAATCCTTTGGAACACTTATACCTTTTTTCAGATTTTTAAAAATGAAGAACGGCTAAAAATGAATCTTTGGGCAAATGCTCAAAAAACTTTGATTAATGCGGATGAAAATAGTGATGTTGAATTACCCCTTCAGATATTTAGTAACAACACTTCAATTCCTATTATTTTAACCGAAAAAGATAGTATTATAAGTGCCATAAATATTGATGAATCTATCATAAAAGATAAAAAGGAAGCAACATCGATTTTAAACAAATTGAAACGGGAAAACGAAGCAATTGTAATCGAATATGCTCCAGGAAAACATCAGGAACTTTATTATGGCAATTCGGAATTATTGAATAAACTCAAGTATTATCCAGTTGCTTTGTTATTGATTATTTTCTTATTTGCAGGTTTGGTATACAATTTTTACAAAAGTACAAAAATGGCTACCCAAAATAAACTCTGGGCAGGAATGGCAAAAGAAACGGCACATCAAATAGGAACTCCCCTATCTTCATTGATTGGTTGGGTCGAATTATTGAAGACTGAAAATATTGATGAATCGATTACTTCTGAGATTGAGAAAGATATTGAACGATTACAAACTATTACGGATCGTTTCTCGAAGATTGGATCTACTCCTGTACTTGAAAACAAGGATATCGTAGAGGAAACATTAAACACATACGATTATCTGCAATCTCGTTTTTCAAAACAGGTTAATTTCTCATCTCAGATACCAAAAACTCCGATTATGGTTATGATTAATCCAATTCTTCATAGTTGGACTATCGAAAACTTGGTGAAAAATGCTATTGATGCTATGAAAGGAAAAGGTAATTTGGCATTAAAAATTGAACAAGACGGAGATATAGTAAAAATAAATGTTTCAGATACTGGAATCGGAATTCCTAAAAACCAATTTAAAACTATATTTGAACCTGGTTTTACAACCAAAAAAAGAGGTTGGGGATTAGGTCTTTCATTAACAAAAAGAATTGTCGAGGAATATCATAGCGGAAAAATAAAAGTTCTACAATCTGAAGTAGGCAAAGGAACAATCATTCAACTGAATTACAAAGTAAACGCTCCTTCATAAAAAGAAAAAACCACAAACTCTTTTATTGAATTTGTGGTTTTATTTTATTAAAAACTTACTAATCTTAGGTTACAAATTTGCCTGAATACTTTTGGCCAAATCTTCAAACTCTTCTTTAGTAAGTGATACTTTATTATGGAAACGCATTTCATCCATTTCGTTAAGCGGAATTAAATGCACATGTGCATGAGGAACTTCAAGTCCTACTACTGCCATTCCAACTCTTTTACATGGAACTGTTTTCTCTAAAGCAATAGCAACTTTCTTAGAAAACTGCATTAACCCAAGATATAATTCATCATCCATATCAAAAATCTTATTGATTTCCTGCTTCGGAATACAAAGTGTATGTCCTTTAGCATTTGGATTTACATCTAAAAATGCCAAAAAATTAGCATCTTCAGTAATTTTATAACTTGGAATTTCTCCGTTTACTATTTTGGTAAATATTGTTGACATTGTTTAATTGTTTAATCGTTTTTCCGTTTAACCGATTAAATAAATTAACGGTTAAACTTTAAAAAAAATTTAATCTCTTGTGATTTCTAATATTTCAAATTTCAAAACACCATTCGGAACAGTGATTTCAGCAACTTCGCCTACAGATTTTCCTAGTAACCCTTTTCCTATTGGAGAAGTAACTGATATTTTTCCTGTTTTTAAATCTGCTTCACTTTCTGCAACAAGAGTATAGGTCATTTCCATACCGTTGCTTTGGTTTTTGATTTTCACATTAGAAAGCACCAATGCTTTAGAAACGTCTAATTGCGACTCATCGATTAATCTAGCGTTTGAATACACCTCTTCTAGCTTAGAAATTCTCATTTCAAGTAAGCCTTGGGCTTCTTTTGCCGCATCATATTCGGCGTTTTCAGATAAATCACCTTTATCTCTTGCTTCGGCTATATCTTGAGATGCTTTTGGACGCATTACACTTTTTAAGTGCTCCAATTCATCTTTTAACTTTTTTAATCCTTCTGCTGTATAATAAGATACTTTACTCATAACTTCATCGTTTATATAAATAGAAAAAATCCCATCGGGACGGGATTTCTTATTACAAATATACTATTATTTTTAATAGTACATAATTATATGTTAATCATATAGATTTCAAATCTAATTAAATTATTTTTGTTTCACTAATTCTTTTTACAATAATGAAAAAAATCTGGTTTTTACCCCTGTTTATTGTCTTACTTGTATCTTGCAGCAATAGTCGCGAGAGAAGTAAGAACCCAAATATTCCGAATTATTCTGTAAATCTTACTATAGATACAAATTTACCTTTGTACAGTAACTTAAAATTCACTAGTAGCCCTGTTTACATTCCTAACTATGGTGCAAAAGGTATAATTATAATGAGAACAGGTGAAGGAACGTATAATGCTTTTGATGCTGCATGTCCTAATCAAGCCTTAGCAAGTTGCAAACCTATGACTATTGATGGCATTATGGCAATTTGCTCTTGCGATAAAAGCAAGTACAATCTATTTACAGGATTAGGTGATTTAGAATATCCTATGAAACAATATCGTGTCGATGCCGCTGGAAATGTATTGCGTATCTACAACTAAAAATAAAAAATCCTGAAAGTTTAAACTTTCAGGATTTTTTATTTTTCTTAAAATTTTCTTTAAAATTTCAAAGTTAATCCTGCTAAGAAGTTAATTCCTGCCTGAGGATAATACGACGGATAAATATCCCACATAGCTCCATTTGAAACATATTTTTTGTCCAGAATATTATTCACCAACCCTGTAATCAGAATTGATTTGAAAATAGATTTTGGCTTTATTTCATAAGAAACATTAAAATCGTTTACAAAATAATCGGCTAGTTTAGCTTCTCGCAATTCTATATTGTTCATGTATTGTTCTCCAACAAATTTCTGCAATAATGAAATATGCAAACTCTTAATCGGGCTATAAACAATAATATTCCCTGCAATTACAGACGGAGAATAAGCAATATCTGTTGTTCCATAATTTTGTCCCTCAACAGCTAAATCAACATTTTTATTACTGCTTAATGTAAAGTTAGGTCGAAGTAAGAATTTTTCAGACAATTTAATCGTCGCATCAACCTCTAATCCTAAACGGTAACTTTTATCAGTATTAGAGCGTATTGGCGCACCAACATCATCTAATCTTCCTGTTAGAATCAATTGATCTTTGTATCCCATATAATAAACATTCGAACTCAATTGGAATTTCTCTGAATTGAATCTCCAACCTAATTCAAAATCATTCAATTTCTCTGGCTTGACATTTCCGCCTTCGTAATCGGTTCTATTTGGCTCTCGATTAGCTCTTGCATACGAAAAATACAAAGTACTATTTTCATTGAGCTCATAATTCAAGCCCGCTTTAGGATTAAAGAAATTAAAAGTATCATCTACTACACCCGTTTCATTACTATTGGCTTTATAAGTAACTCGTCTGTATTGTAAATCTCCGTAAAAACTTAATTTTTCTGTAACTTGATAATTGGCTTTCGCAAAAATATTTCCATCAGTCTTAGCGGAATAATCATCATAATAATGATCTCCTAACTCAACCTTTCCCATATTTCGCGCCCAGATTACTTTTCCGAAATGATCTCCTTCGTACTTATTCCAGCCTCCACCCAAAATAACATCTAACTTCTCCTCTTTATATTTTGCCGAAAAAGTGGTTCCGTAAAAATCATTATCTAACCATTTCTGACGAATTAAATCTGTTCCTGGAACTAATTCTCCTTTATCATTTTCAACCATTTTAGTAGGCTCAATTCCTCCATAACCTTCAACAGGTGTATCGTATTTATAATTCTCATAATAGCCTAATCCTTTTGTATAATGAAATGCTAAATTAGTACTCCATTTATCAGTAAGAGATTCATTCCAATGCAACTGGTAATGGTCTTGTTTATAATTATCAGTTTCATTATCATAATAACGAATATTACCAGCTTCATCTTTGTACTTTCCCGCAGAATTATAAGTTCTATCTGTATTTAGTTTTTCAGCATCAATTCCGTTCCAAGATTGATATGTTCTTTGATTCCCTCCAAATACCAATGCTTTAATTAAAGTCTTTTTACCTACATAAGTTCCTTGTAGAAAATAAGATTTTAGATCTGAACTTGCTCTATCCACATAACCATCCGATTTTATTACAGACAAACGTCCTGCGATTTCAAAATGATCATTTAATAGACCAGTGCTAAACTTTACATTATGTTTATGAGAATTGAAACTACCAAAAGAATTTGAAATTTCACCATTCCCTTTTGAAGCGTAATTGTCAGTCAGCATATTTAAGCTGGCTCCAAAAGCTCCTGAACCATTTGTAGAAGTCCCAACGCCTCGCTGTAATTGCAAACTCTCTACAGAAGAAGCAAAATCGGGCATATTAACCCAAAATGTACCTTGGCTTTCGGAATCATTGTACGGAATCCCGTTAATCGTAACATTAACTCTCGTTGCATCGCTACCACGCACTCTAATTCCGGTATATCCCATACCATTTCCTGCATCAGAAGTAGTAACTACTGAGGGCAAATAGTTCATTAAAATTGGAATATCTTGACCTAAATTTCTGAATTTGATTTCTTTTTTATCCATATTACTAAAGGAAACAGGTGTTTTTATAGTAACACGAACAGCAGAAACCAACACATCATCAAGCTTATTGACTTTGGTAGTATCTTGTACTTGTGCAAAAGAAAAGAGAGAATAGAAGATAGAGAATAGAGAATAGAAAATAGGTTTTCGGCTCAACTCTGAACCTTTGAACCTTTGAACCTTGGTAGTATCTTGTACTTGTGCAAAAGAAAAGAGAAAATAGAAGATAGAGAATAGAGAATAGAAAATAGGTTTTCGGCTCAACTCTGAACCTTTGAACCTTTGAACCTTTGTACCTATAAAAGTACCTTTTTGAAAAATAGTTTTCATCCGTAAAAAAATTACGAATAAAAGGGGGAATTATTCTTTTGTTAAATTAATAAATGATTGTTCCATGACAAAATACAGCATGTACGCCAACAATTGTCATTTTTTCCCTTAGCAACATTACTTGCTCAGGTTCTTTGGGTATGATCTCAGCTCGTTATTTAGAGCACCCCTTTGAGACGTGGCAAAAGTAGAAAAGATTTTTAGATTTTCTACCTGTTTGCCTGTTTGATTTTTTAAATTAATTAAAATCAAAAAAACATTAATCTAATTTTGGCTTTTTACGAGATTGCTTAATCTCTGAAACATTTTTTTTATCCTTAATTCGCTTACGAATTACAGATTTAGGAATCTTTGTAGCTTTCCGAGGTTTCTGAATTATTAATGCATTTTTAATCAATTCTAAGAAGCGTTTTGTTACAATACTTTTATTTTTTAATTGACTTCTATCCTCATCGCAGGTTAAAATTAAAATTACATCTAATGTCAGTCTTGTCGCCAGTTTTATTTCTAAAAGTGTCTTTTCTTCGTCTGATAATGCTTGTGAATTTCTTAAATCAAAAGTCAAAACTACCTTTGAGGACACTTTATTCACATTCTGACCACCCGCACCACTACTGCGAACTGCCTTATAAGATAGTTCTGTAACAATTTTTCCTATTTCCATTATTGTGGTTGGTGTGCTGGTTTTAGTAAGTCATTCACTGTTTTCACAGGGTTAAAAGTAATTATTGGAACCGCTACAAAAACGGTTAGCCAATTTGCCATTGCTCCGTTCCATAACCCTGGTAATTCATATCCTTTTACAGTATTTGTACCTATACTTTTCTCTACAATAAAACCTGATTTTTTATTAACAAATTGCTTTAAATCAAATTTTTCGTTTTTATAATTTTTCGTTCCACAAACCAAATCAACTGGATTAAAATGAGTTGCATTAGCTAGAATTGCAATTTGATTTTTATCTGTTAAATCCACTTGAGATGTTTCAACAATTTGAAGCGATACTACTCCTTCTTCATCCTGAACCCAAAATGGTCCTCCTCCTGGTTCTCCTTCATTCTTAACCATTCCACATACGCGAATTGGTCTATCTAATGCTTCTTTTATTTTATCTATTTTACTCTCTAAAGTTAGATCTTCAAAATCTATTTCTAAATTAAGATTTTCCTTTAAAAATAGCATAACCTCAACTATCTTATCTGCTGTAATTTTCTGATTTTCGATTTCCTTCAAGTAACCAAAAATCTTACTCTGCAATTCTATTAATATGCCTGCTAATCCTTTTTTATACAAAGAAATTTCCTCAATATGATTTTGAATTACGTTGTCGATATTCTTAATAAAAATAATATCTGCATCAAGATTATTTAAATTTTCAATTAAGGCACCATGTCCACCTGGTCTAAAGATCAATTTCCCTTCTTCAGTCCTAACTGGTTTATTATCTAAATTAACAGTAATTGAATCTGTACTTTTATTTTGATAAGAATAACTAATATTTATTTTTGTTCCTGACTCTTCCTCTAATTTTTCTTTAACTGCATCAACACATTCTTCAAATTGACTTTGATGTATTTCTGAGACTGTAAAATGTAAATTTGACACAGAATTTGAGCTACCATAATGAGCACATTCGTGCAAATGCTCTTCTATGGGATTTGCAATATGTGTTTTATATTGATGAAATTGTAAAACTGCTTTTGGCTTATTTGCAAAGTCAAAATAATCCGAAGCCAATAGCATTTTTATAAAATAATAATTTTTATAATCTACACTTAGAGAATCAAAATCCGAGTATACCTCTTTTAATTTTTTATCTACAATTTCGAAAAAAGGAAATTTATCCATTCCAATAATAAAAAGAGACAATTGACTTTCTTTTTTTCTGTTGATGTAGGCATTAATACTTTCTTTTTCGATATTGAAATCATTTAAGAAAGTATTCAAAAACTTAAACATTCTACTTGCTGCACCCGATGCAGGAACAAACTTTTTTAATTTTAATTTTGATTTACTCGCATCAAACAAAGTAGCTTTTACTTCAAAATCTGCTTCTGACAAACTCAAAATTCCATTTGAAACTGTAGCTGGGCTTATTAAATTGCTTTTGTTAATTCCATTTTTAAAAATCTGCAATTGTTCCTTTATCTTTTCAAAAGAGATACCATACTCATAAATTTGCACAAAATCGGCAGAAGAAAAACCTAATTCTTTAGCAAGTACTAAGTTGTTAATTATTTCTACTGCTTTAGCCAAGCGTAATTTTTTATTTCCCGAAAGGGTTATATATGGTTTTTTAGTTTCTATTAATGTTTCTTTAAAAACTGAAAAAACTGATTCTCTTTCTTTCGGACTATCTCTTATATCATCTTTCTCCCAAGGCACATCGATATCAGTAAGAAAAAACAAATCATATTCGTGCTCTAATGCAGCTTCATTTAACAATGGATTACAATAATCATAATACATCTCTGAGAACACCTTAGTCACCATAAGATTTGTATCACAAAATAAAAATTTATTTGCTAAAGCTAATTTATCGTTTTCTAATTTGGTTTGTCCATAAGCAATTGGCATCATATCTTCTTCTACACAAATATGCTGATTTTCTTCCCATTTCTCCTGAAGATAATCACGTGCAAACTCAGGCACCCACTCTGTTTCATAATACGAAGCAAGTTGCTTAGCTAAAGTTGTTTTACCGGTACTCTCTGGACCAAACAAAGCAAATTTTAATATTCTTGTATCTTGTTGTTTAAGATTTTCTTCCATTCTAAATAAGCTGAAATAGCCAAAATTGTAAAAATTAAATATTGGAACGATAACATTCCTAACCCACGATATGCATATAAAGGCACTACAATAATGTCGCCAATAATCCAAAGTGTCCAATTCTCTATCTTTTTCTTTGCCATATACCACATTCCAGTAAAAAACATCCCTGAAGCTAGAATATCGACATAGTTATCTTTATGTAGCTCATAATCAAAAAACTTATAGATTCCGAAAACTACAAAAACAGTAACACAAAACAAGATAACTCCTATTAACTTTTCTTTATTATTGGTACGCGTAATTGGTAAATTATCTTCCTGACCAGTTCCTTTTGACCAATTATACCAGCCATAAATACTCATAATCGAGAAATACCCATTAATCATCATGTCTCCTAAATAGCCTGCAATATAAAGCAAATAAACAGAAATAATTGTAGCAATTAATCCTGTAGGATATACCCAGATATTCTCTTTTTTAGCAAACCAAACACTTAATATCCCAAATACAAAAACAAGAAATTCGAGTCCGATGTGCCAAAGTGGAACATTTTTATACGCATTAAGAAAAAAATCAATCATTGAGTTTGTTTATTTTCATTTATAATACTTTACTTATGATTCAAAAAAATGAATATCATTTTCAAAAGCTGTCCCTATGACAACTACATCGGCTCCCATTTCATAAGCTTTCTGAATTTGCGACAAAGCTACAATTCCACCTCCAACAATTATAGGAATATGTACATTTTGAGAAATCAGCTGAATCATTTCTAATGGAACTGTCTGTTTTGCTCCACTTCCTGCTTCCAAATAAATCAATTTATTCCCTAACATCTCCCCTGCTTGTGCAGTAGCTAATACCAAATCTAGGTTTGTTCTATCCATTGGCTTGGTTTTACTTACTCTTGCCGCTGCCGTTTCATTGCCACTTTCTATTAAAAGATATCCTGTTGGAATAATTTCCAAATTCATTTTTTTTAAAATCGGTGCTGCTTGAACCTGATATTCTATCAAATAATCTGGATTTCGACCTGACAATAACGACAAAAACAAAATTGCATCGGCTTGCCCTGAAATTTGCGATGGGTCTCCTGGGAAAATTACGATTGGCAAACTCGTCTTTAATTTTAATTGAAAAACTAAATCTTCTAAAATGGTACTTTCTACTAAACTCCCTCCTACAAAAATATGTGTAGCTGGAGATTGGTTTATTTTTAGTATCAAATTATTCAAGTTTTGCCAGTTTATTTTATCTGGATCCAAAAGAATCGCTAGTAATTTTCGATTCTCAGCTTTAGCTAATCGTATTTGTTTGTATATGTCTTGTACTTTTTGTTCCATAACGAGTGTAAAAGTAAAAGTTTTTTAATGCAGGAGAACTATTTTGAATCAATTATATTTGCGTATTCACTTTCACTAAAGAGAGAAACAAATTTATGATTACTATCGAATTGCTCGAGAAATATGATGCAACACAAAAATCTTATGCAAAGGCAACTTCTATTTTTAAAGAAGGTAAATTGCCTACGCATTACTATCAAATTCTTTCGGGTGAAGTAAAAATGAACAATTATAACGATGACGGTCGGGAATTTATTCAAGGAATATTTTATAAGAATCAATCTTTTGGTGAACCACCTTTATTCTTAAATCAAAAATATCCTGCTAGTGCAGTTGTTGTAGAAGATGCCGAAATACTATGTGTTCCTAAGGAAAGTTTCATGAGATTATTGAATGAGAATCCCGCAATAAGCATTAAAATTATCCAAAACTTAGCACAACGGTTGTATTACAAATCAGTAATGGCAGCTGAAATATCTACTCATGAACCCGAGCATCGTGTGTTACGATTAATAGATTATGCGATTGCCAATTTTAATTTCAAAAAAGATGCTAATGGCTACCTCATCAATTTTACGAGACAACAAATTGGAGATTTATCTGGACTTCGAGTTGAAACTGTTATACGTGCTATAAAATCACTGGAGAAAAAAGGCGAATTAAAAATCATAAACAGAAAAGTATATCGATAATTATTCCTTTATGATTTGAATCATAAATACGAAGGGAGTGATGAACGTAATTTTGCTATTATAAAATTATACATCATGACACTTTATAACTCAACATTCGAAAATTTTAATAAAAGTTACATCGGTTCTGCAACTATGGCAATAATTGGACAAAGCTGTCTTGGTGCTGTTGCGGCAATGTTTATTCTTGCTAATGGAACATCGGTAACACAAATGATCCAGCTAGGTATAATTGTATTTACTAATATTATAGCTAATACTTCTATTTTAGCACAAATGAGCCATAAAACGGTTTTCAACCTAATTATAACAAGCGTCTTTTTTAGTATCTTGTTCATTATTATAAATAACATTTAGTTATGAAAAAACAAATAGAAAACAGAGAAGACATTTCGCTTCTGGTAAACACTTTCTATACAAAAATAAGAGCCAATACTGAAATTGGCTTTTATTTTAATGATATGATTAAGGATTGGGATGAACACTTAGATAAGCTAATTGATTTTTGGGAAACCAATATATTTGGTGGCAAAAAATACAAAGGAAATCCCATTGAGGCACATAATAAAGTTGATGCTTATTTTAACCATCAGATATCATCGCATGAATTTGGGATTTGGCTAAATATTTGGTTTGAAACTCTAGATGAACTTTTTGAAGGAGAACATGTAGATACGCTTAAACGAAGAGCCCGAAAAATGAGTACGTTTCTTTATTTAAGTATGTTTGAAAATCGCCCGAAGGGATAGGGAATTGTTACGCGAAGTTTCACAAAGGAAATAAGAAGGGGCGCTAAATTTTATTATAAGTTGTAACTGTTAATTTTTGTTTCAAGTTTCAAGTTTAGTATTGTGACTAAAAATTGTTACCGTTTTTTTGTTTCAAGTTTAATGTTTCAAGTTTAATATTGTGACTAAAAACTGCCACAAAAACTATTTCTCAAACGCATACACTAAAGTAAAATCTTCAATTTCTTGGTAATACACATTAAAATTCTTTACTAAATCATCAAAATGAAGACTAGCTTGGGTTTTGTTTTCATTCAAAGAGAAAGGATTCACACGAATATGATCTTTGAAACTGATTCCTTTTTCGTTTCGGATTTTAAAGATAGCTTCTTTTGCACCCCAAATCACTGTAAGTTTTTTTATGTATTCTTCTAATAAATCTGGTTTTAAATATTCGAATTCCTTATCGACAAATTTATCGGCAATTCGGAGGATTTTTTCACGTTGCAATTCCATGTCGATTCCTACCGTTTCTTCACTGATTATGATTGCTGCAAAATTATGAGAATGTGTAATTGAAATATAATTATGACAACTTAAATAGGGCTTTCCGAATTCGTCGTAATGTAAATCATGATCTGTAAAACCCATTTCCTGAATCAGCATACGTACACTTAAAAAAGCACGCTGATGCATTTGAGATTTCATTCCGTTTAACCTCAGTTGCGTTTTTTCTTTTAAAACTACTTTATCAAGCAACTCTTCGAAAGACTCGGTTATCTTCCAAACTAAAATTTGTGTTGTGGGATTAAATTGTATTGTTTGATGTAAAGGCATTCGTTTTAATTATGAATTGTTAATTATAAATTATACATGGTATTAAAAACACTAAAATGTACATTATGTTTTTAAACCACTTAAGCGATAAAAGTCCATTTAAATAAATCTGATCTTTCTAGCCCTGATGGCAACGGCATCCTATTGTGGCGGGGTTCGCCGCAATAGATATAGTGAACAGCAGTAAATAGCTTCGAATAAAAATCATTTAGCTAATGTTCAAAAGATTAAGCAATTAAACATTTCACAAATCTTTTAGAAATTAGTTAAATTATAAAGTTATTGCGTAAATTTGCAAAAAAATTACAATTACAAATATACTATAAATGAGTACTACAACTACGCCTTTTGTGGCTTTCAAAGTAAAAGACATTTCTCTAGCGGCTTGGGGAAGAAAAGAAATTGAACTAGCTGAAGCTGAGATGCCAGGTTTAATGGCGCTTCGTGCTGAATATAAAAATGAGCAACCTCTTAAAGGTGCTCGTATTGCAGGATGTCTGCATATGACTATCCAAACTGCAGTTTTAATCGAAACTTTAATTGCTCTTGGTGCTGAGGTTACTTGGTCTTCTTGTAACATTTTCTCTACTCAAGATCAAGCTGCTGCTGCTATTGCTGCTGCTGGAATTCAGGTTTATGCTTGGAAAGGTCTTGATGAGCAATCATTTGACTGGTGTATTGAGCAAACTTTATTCTTTGGTGAAGATAGAAAACCATTGAACATGATTCTTGATGATGGTGGAGATTTAACTAATATGGTTATTGACCGTTTCCCAGAATTGGTTCCTGGAATCAAAGGTTTATCTGAAGAAACTACAACTGGTGTTCACAGACTTTACGAAAGAGTAAAAGCGGGAACTTTACCAATGCCTGCAATTAACATTAATGACTCTGTTACTAAATCTAAATTTGATAACAAATACGGATGTAAAGAATCTGCTGTTGATGCTGTACGTCGTGCAACTGACTTAATGTTAGCTGGAAAAAGAGTTATCGTTTGTGGATACGGTGATGTTGGAAAAGGAACTGCTGCTTCTTTTAGAGGTGCAGGATCTATTGTAACTGTTACTGAAATTGACCCAATTTGTGCTTTACAAGCTGCAATGGACGGTTATGAAGTTAAAAAATTAAATACTGTAATTGCTAATGCTGATATCATCATTACTACTACAGGAAATAAAGATATCGTTCTTGGTGAGCACTTTGAGCAAATGAAAGATAAAACTGTTGTTTGTAACATCGGTCACTTTGATAACGAAATTGATATGGCTTGGTTAAACAAAAACCACGGTGCATCTAAAATCGAAATCAAACCACAAGTTGACAAATATACTATTGCAGGAAAAGATATCATCATCCTTGCTGAAGGTCGTTTAGTTAATCTTGGTTGTGCTACAGGTCACCCAAGTTTTGTAATGAGTAACTCATTTACAAACCAAACTTTAGCTCAAATGGAATTATGGAATAACAGTGCTGCTTATAACAATGACGTTTACATGTTACCTAAACATTTAGATGAAAAAGTTGCTGCTTTACACTTAGCTAAATTAGGAGTTGAATTGGAAACTTTACGTGACGATCAAGCTGCTTATATTGGTGTTCCAGTTGAAGGTCCATTTAAACCAGAATACTACAGATACTAGTAAATTTTAGATTTATCTATTACATATTTGAAACCCTTGCAGCAATGCGAGGGTTTTTACTTTAGGCCATATTCTTAAAATAAGTAAATCGTTTATTTTTATACACAAAAACATTTCTTATAAAAAAATTATACCTTTATAAAATAGGTCTCAATTTCTCAAATACATAAACGTTGTACTCTTGAAAAAAACTTCTTATTTATTCGTCTTCTTATTTTTACTTGCTCTCCCGCAAATTATTTTTGCTCAGGAAAAGAAACCCAAAGTCGTTTTGGTCTTAAGTGGTGGTGGCGCAAAAGGAATTGCACACATTCCGCTTCTACAAAAACTAGACTCTTTACACATCGTTCCTGATCTTATTGTTGGAAATAGTATGGGAAGCATTATTGGAGGTTTGTATTCGATGGGATATTCTGGTGATAGTATCGAAAAATTAACCCGAGATATTAATTGGGATAAACTACTTGGCGGAGGCCAATCGTTAGCATCTGCTAGCGTAGAGGAAAAAAGAGAATTCCAGAGATATTTAGTTGGAATAGGAATTAAAGATAAAAAACTAAACAGCGTAGGCTCACTTTTAAATGATCAAAATTTAAGAGAATACCTCTCAGAATTAACCTATCCGGTCTATAATATTAAAGATTTTGATAGCCTGCCCATACCCTTTAGAGCCATGGCCACCGATTTGGTCGAAGGAAAAGAGGTTATTCTAAGCAAAGGTAATTTAGCGTATGCTATGAGAGCGAGTATGTCTTTACCAGGTATCTTTAAACCTGTGCCATACGGAAAAACGGTGTTAGTTGATGGAGGAGTATTAAATAATTTCCCTACAGATATCGCTCAACAAATGGGAGCGGACATTATTATTGGAAGCGATGTAGGAGGCGGAATGCAACCAATAGACAAACTGAAAAATCTTGTAACTATATTGACTCAAACCAGTATGTTTCCGAGTAATATTAAGAACCCAGCAAACCGAAAACTCTGCAATATCTTAGTAGATCACCTACCAAACTTACGTTTCTCTACGGCTGATTTTTCTGATAGCGAAGAAATCTACAAAGATGGTAAAATTGCAACTGTAGAAAATCTTCCAGCTTTAATTGCATTATCTGAAAAATTAAAAGGGTACACACAACGAACTCACGAATTACCTAACATTCCTGCAGAATTTGTTCTTGATACTATTGTTTACAAAAGAATAAGTCCGGAGAATCTTGCTTTGGTTTTAGGAAGAATAAATCTCAAAACTAATGTAAAATATACCACCAAAGATTTAATAGCAGGCATTAACAGAGCAATGGGGACCAATCTTTTTGACGAGATTACGTATAGCTATTTCATCAAAGATGATAACAAACTAGGCGTTACTATATTTGGACATGAACGTGCCAAAAACCAACTGAATACTTCAGTACATTACGACACTTACCGTGGCGTTGGAATCATTTTTAATTACACCGCAAGAAATGTTCTTGCCAGAGCATCTCGTCTTCTTGTAACAGTCGATATTGCAGAACAACCAAAAGCACGAATCAATTTTCAGAAAAACTTTGGAAAAAACCGAGATTGGTGGTGGTCATCTGAACTTTATGGAGCCTTTTTAAGACAAGAGATTTATTTAAACGGTAAGGCTTCAGATAATGTACTCCATAATTCTTTAGAATTCAATAATGAGATCAACAGAAATTTAAATTCACTGAAAAGTTATTTTGGATATGGTTTACATTATCAATATTCCCATTTAAAACCAAAATACGAAAGAGAATACAACCCTAACTCAATCGATATTAAGAATTATTCTTTAAACAGTATAGAATTAAACATGCATTATTCCTACAATGATATGGATAAAGTCTTCTTTGCTGAAAATGGAACAATTATAAAAGCGAATGTAACCCGATCATTGTTAACAGATGTCTATACCTCTTTTAACGATCCCGAACAAACAAGCATATCTGGTGCTACTAATGGTTATACAAAATTTGGTTTCAGCTTTGAAAAAAGACTCCTCTTAAAAAAGAAAATTACCGGAATCTTTAGCTTTGATTCTTATTTTATTTTTGAGGATAGACTTAAAGACAATCAAATCCTTTTTTCGGATTTTGGTTATGCTTCAAAATATTTCTTAGGAGGAATTATACCAAGTTCTGGTAGTAATCGTTTCTCATTTCCAGGCCTGCATGAAGACGAGCTCAATGTTTCACAATACATGGGCTTAAAAATAGCTTCTCAGATAAACCTTATGGGGAAAATTTACCTAACTCCCCATTTTAATATTGCTACTGTTGGATTTGAATCTTTTGATAAATACATTGACAACGCATTTAGTCCAAAAGGAAAATGGAATGATAGCTTTGACCCTAGTCTTGTAATATCTGGAGGAGCCGCTATTTCTTATCAGTCAATTTTAGGTCCTATTCATTTTGATACTTCCTGGATAAATACTATTGACAAAGTGCGATTGTTTTTTAGTGTCGGATTATCACTCAATCCTTAAAAGAATATCATAAAATCGAATATCTTTTTCTACATCTAATCCCGATAGCTATCAAGACAGAAATCTAAAATATTTGGGCGTGCCACCATTAAATAAAAGAGCCGATGAGGATTACGTTCATTGGCTCTTTAATTTAATACTGTCGGGCTATCCGCGCTACTTTGGTAGCTTGCTCCTATCCCTCACGCAAATAAAAAGCTCAAATTAATTTAAGGCCTTTCTTTTTACATTCAAGAGGTAATTCCTAGATTATATTTATATATTAGCTATGAAACATTATATAGGATAAAAAATGCTTTAAAATTAAATCCGGAATTAGTTGATGATCTCAACATAATGAACTTGACTATTTTAAAACCTCAGCCACTTATAATGTAAATAAATCCGACTAGATTAATTACAATTAGAATATGATTGAAAAAGTTATGTGTGAACAGCATGGATCAAAAGATATGTCTTTTACCTGTATTCATCTTGCAATGGCAATAGACCAAAAAGAAAAAGTTGGTTTTTTCTATTCAGAAGCCGAAGAAGATCTTCCGCAAATTGCTTGGTGCAGATCATGTGAACAATGGCTACTCGATAATGGAGAAGAATGGAATGAAGCATTTGAAACCCTAGCCGATTTTAAAATACTATGCTCCGATTGTTATGACGAAGCTAAAGAAATTCAGTTCGAAACTGATAAAATATAAACGAACATGATTACTACAAAAGACTTTAAACTATTACCCAATAAAATTCATTACAACATATCTGCAAAGCAATTGCTGTTCTAGATGCTATTATTTGTCAAGAATGGGAATATCGCTATTATTTATACAACTCTAAATGGGCAGAAGATGAAGAATATTTTGGAATGAGAGATGGATCTGGAGATTTAATGGATATTCTTTTTCTTGAAAACCATTGTGTAATTAATGGTTTTGCACACGAATTTCAGCATAATCAAAAAAATCATTTAACTACAAATCTACCCGAAATTTACAATCAATTTATTTTTGATGAACCAGTTGCCACAAACGGCACAACATTTTGTTTATGGACAAATGAAACCAAAAATTGGGAAGTTGGAGAAATTAAAGATTTCAACGATAATTCGGAAGACTTACTCGCTATTTTTGACGGCGATCCACAAACATACATCAATTGGGCAAGTGAGTACTTTGATGAATCTTATAAAGAAACAGGAATTCCGTTAAAAACCGTAACCGAAATTTATCAAGGTAAAACATTAACCAAAGAAATGGTTTTGTCTATTGTAGATGAAATTGAAGATTGGGAATTACTAGAAGAAGATTTAAAAGAAATAAATTACGAATACGATTTTAAATAGACTAACAGCAATGAAACGCATTTTCCTACTTTATATATTTCTCTTTATAAGCTGTACGTTATCCGCACAAAACAAAAACACGTGGGTTTCCTTCTGGAATAAGGACACTACACTTGTCGGGTTTAAAGATAAAAACGGTGCTGTAAAAATAGAACCTAAATTTATGGGAATGACAATTGCCAATAAATTTGATGATATCATTGCCGTTTCTGAAGAAGAAGAAAATCAAAGTTGGAAAAATTATTATCTAACAAAATCTGGTAAAATAGTTGGTCGAGATAGTTTATATATATTCGACAATGGTCCTGATTGTGAGAACGAAGGTTTTATTCGGTTTAATGATCCTAAAACGGATAAGATGGGAATGTTTAATAATGAGGGCGAAATTGCAATTCCTGCAGAATACAACAATCTAACGAAGGTACGAAACGGAATGATTATCGTACTGAAAGGTGCTGAGAAGATTAATGACACCCATGGAGGAGGCTGTAATCATTTTAGCTGGAGCGGAGGTAAAGAACATCTTATTGATACGAATAATAAAATATTAATTGAGAATTTTGAATACAACGATGAATTAAATTTTTACTCCTTACAAAAAACAAAAGAACCAAATTCAGACCCAATAAGAGAAAACTTTCTTGGTGTAGACGGGCAATATTATTCGTTTATAAATTATGACAAAGAATTTAAATTGTGGCTAAAAAACAATTTACTCACAGATTTATCCAAAGAGAATTTACTAAAACATTCCTATGAAGAAGTTTTCTATTGGAAAGAACCAAATGGCTGGATAAATGAACAAAAAACTAAGTTCATTAATAAAAACTACAAACTCATAAAAGATAAATTGCTAGAACTTAGCAATCCTACTTGTGATTACTTTGTTACGACAGATGGCCTAAATCAATTTATCTACGAAGCAGACAAATACAATCAGTACTTTAATAATTGTAATGAATCCAAAGACTGGAAATATCCAATGAAAAATATTATTATTAATCACCGTGATAAAAAAGATTCTACGCAGGATCATTTTGAATTTTTAAGAACCCAAAATGGATATCAATTAATAAGTGTTTCTATACGTAAAGGAAAACTTAAATAGTTTTTGAATTATTTCTTCTCAGAATATAAATTATGACAAAAGAAGATTTTAAAATCAGTTTAAAAAAAGCCCTTGATGGTCTTATTGTTTTTACACAGGAAATGGTAGTAAACAAATTACCGCTCAATTATAAATTCATAATTAAAACCAATTGTTCATATGATGGGAATGAATTAGAAGAGGATGAAGAAATTTATCCTGATGATATGATTGATGAATCAAGTTTAATCAATCCAGCAACAGAAAAAACTGCAATTGATTATTTATGGCGAAATGGTAAAGTCCCACAATGGATTAATGTTCAAGTTAGTAGTTGTGATTCTGATTTTAGCTATATAACATTAGAATGCTGCGGAAGATATTCAGCTTTTCCTAATCACAAAGACGGCCCTTTTCGTGGCTTGGGCCCTAACATTCCATATTGTTATGTTGACCAAGATTCAGGAGAACTTCGTGTAAAAGTAGATTTAAATGAAATTAATAAATCTTAAAACTATGTGGTACGACAACTATACTTTTTTTGATAAACAAAAAGGATTTACAGAAACAAACCCAGAGCAGATTTGGAATAAAAAACTTCCTGTTGAATTTTTCTTACCAACTGAATTACAAGAATTATTACAGTACTCTAATGGAGGTGGAATAATTAATGGAGACAGAGAATTTGGCTATTTCTCTTTATACGAAATAAGTGATTTTTATTATGAATATCAATTTGATAAATACACACCTCATCTTATGCCTATTGCTTTTAATGGTGGTGGAATATTTTATGCCTACGACTTTAGAAATCCCGCAAACATTAGTCTTGTAGCTATAAGTGCAGGTGTTTTGGAATACGAAAGTTCTATTATTATTGGAAAGACATTAAATGAAGTACTTAGCAAAACAATTAATATTGAAGATGAACTAGATATTCTTTATCCTGAAATAGAGCTTATTGAAGAGGATAAACAGCTAATTGAACTTCATAAACAACTTAAAGAGCTGAATGCTAATAGAAACATTATCACACCAAAAGATTATTTGTTGAAAAAACGAACACTTGAGAATAAAATTAAAGAATTAGGTCTTAAAACTAAATAAGAATGACCACAAAAAGAAACTATCAGGAGGTTATCAAAAAATCAAGAATCTATGTTGACTTTAATGAAATGATTGATTTTGATTTGGTTTTATTATCTCAAAAAGATACAAAATTAAATTCTGATGGTATTGAAGTTAAATTGAGTGAAGGAATGTTAATTGACATTTATATGGATGATGAACAACCAAATGGTCTTAAAGATAACTTAATTGCAAGTGGAATCGTAGAGAGAAATCATTCTGGTTTATTTGAAATTTCAAAATGGTGTTGCCGAATTGATGCAAACGGAATTCAACATGAGAGTGATGAAATCGAGAAAAAATTAAAATCTAAAGATTCAACTCTAGTTATAAATACATTATTAGAAATAACATTTCATAATCAAAATTGGGAATGGGTACAGGATTTATGTATCGAATTACTCGAAAATGAAAATACTGATATAAAAGGATTGGCTGTCACTTGTATTGGTCATATTGCCAGAATACATGGAGTTATAGATAAAGAAAAAGTTCTAAAAGCATTTGAAAGCAAAAAACACGACGATACTATTTGCGGAAGAATTCAAGATACAATTGATGATATTAATGTGTTTGTAACTGAATAAAAAATAAAACAATTCTTCTTCTCCCTTAAATACAAAGATTAACTTTGTAAAAACGTGAGTATGAAAAACTTTTTATTCTTAGCCATTGCTATAGTATTTGAAATCATCGCAACCTCTGCACTAAAAAAATCTGAAGAATTCACTAAATTAATTCCAAGTATTATTACGATTGTAGGGTATTTTGGAGCATTTTATTTTCTGAGTTTTGCTATTAGAACTATTCCAATAGGAATCGCTTATGCAATTTGGTCTGGAGTTGGTATCGTTTTAATTACCATAATTGGTGCTGTCTTTTTTAAACAAATTCCTGATTTACCTGCCATTATTGGATTAGCCTTGATACTAATTGGGGTTATTGTAATTAATATTTTTTCTAAAACTACAGCTCATTAATTTTAATTTTTTAGGAATGACTTTTAAAAATGCTACTATTTCTGACTTAAAAGAAATGCAAGAATTGTATATCGAAACTATCAAACATATTTGTAAAAACGATTATAATTCAGCCCAAATTGATGTTTGGATTTCGGGAGTTAAAAATACAGAACGCTGGGTTGCGGTTATCAATACTCAATTTGTTTTATTGGCTATTATAGAAGACCAAATTGTTGGCTTTGGAACTTTGAAAGACGGGAACTATATTGATTTCTTTTATATTCATAAAGATTTTCAGCGACAAGGAATAGCTGATAGGCTCTTAACTGAATTACAGCTCGAAGCAAAAAAAGCAAATTCAAAAGTAATAACATCTGACGTAAGCATAACCGCTAGACCATTCTTCGAAAAAAAAGGTTTTATTGTAAAAGCCGAACAGCGAAACATAAGATTCGGTATAGAGCTTATTAATTATAAAATGGAAAAAAACCTAGAGTAGAAAAGGGTTTCAGGTTTCTCTAATAAAGGCTTCGACCCCACTCAGCTTGACAAAACGAAGGTTTTTTTGAGCCGAATTGAAGAATAGGTTTGTCGTTTAGCAAAACTTGAAACAAAAAGAACTAAAGAAACAAAACTTCCGCAAGTTTCGGATTTTATGACTGTAAAACCTTGTCGATATTTGTATTATAAAATGGAATGAAATGAAGACACAGGAAAATATCAATTATAATCGCATTGCCGATGCAATAGATTATATCAAAACTAACTTTAAGGAACAACCCAACTTAGATGAGGTTGCCGAAAAAGTACATTTAAGCCCGTTTCACTTTCAACGTTTATTTACCGAATGGGCAGGAACAAGTCCGAAGAAATTCTTGCAATATATTAGTGTAGAACATGCCAAGAAAATCCTCAAAGAAAACAATCAGGCCACTTTATTTGATGCTGCTTTTGATACTGGCCTTTCTGGTACTAGCCGTTTGCATGATCTATTTGTAAACATCGAAGGAATGACTCCTGCTGAATATAAAAACGGTGGTAAAAACTTAGCTATCAATTACAGTTTTGCTGAAAGTCCGTTTGGGAATATTATTGTTGCTTCAACGAATAAAGGGGTTTGTTATATGGCTTTCGCCGAAGATGAAGTAACAGGATTTAATCATTTGCAACAAAAATTCCCAAATGCAATGTTCGCTCGAAAACTAGATTTAGTACAACAAAATGCTTTATTTATTTTTCAGAATGATTGGAGTAAATTATCCGAGATAAAACTGCATTTAAAAGGTACCGATTTTCAATTAAAAGTTTGGGAAACATTGCTTAAGATTCCAATGGGGCAACTTTCAACGTACGGTTCGATTGCACAACAAATAGACAAACCTAATGCTTCTCGTGCAGTAGGAACTGCTATTGGAAGTAACCCTGTAGCATTTTTAATTCCATGTCACCGTGTGATTCAAGCATCAGGAACCTTTGGTGGTTATATGTGGGGAAATACCCGAAAAACAGCTATTATTGGTTGGGAGGGCGTACAAGTAAATCCTGCAATATAAAGTTAGACAACATACATCTGTAGAGACGCACCGTAGTGCGTCTAACATTACGTATCTCCCTACTTTGTCGAAAATCTTTACGTAAACGCACTGCAGTGTTTCTCTACAGAATAAAAATTGCGGTAAAATAAAATACATATTTTTTTCACGCAGATCTAGCAGATATGGCAGATTTTAAATCATTCTAATCTTTTAATCTGTGGCTAAAAATAGGACAATCTTTACGTAGACGTACTACGGTGCGTCTCTACAGAATGAAAATTGCGGTAGAATATAATACATTTTTTTACGCAGATCTAGCAGATATGCAGATTTTAAATCATTCTAATCTTTTAATCTGTGGCTAAAAATAGGACAATCTTTGTGTAGACGCACTACGGTGCGTCTCTACAGGATAAAAATTGCGGTAAAATAAAATACATATTTTTTTCACGCAGATCTAGCAGATCTAGCAGATTTTAAATCATTCTAATCTTTTAATCTGTGGCAAAAAATAGGGAAATCTTTGCGTAAACGCACTGCCGTTCTTCTCTACAGAATAAAAATATAATAACATTATGATTGAGCACAATAAAATTTCAGATTTAGATTTACGGAATAAAATTAAAAAAGGCGAAATTTGCTTTGGTGGAAACCAAAAATTAAAAATTTACGGAACTTTAAAATGTGCTTCGGGTAAAAGAATGAAACGTGAAAATAGAGTTTTCTTTTTATCTGAAATTGAAGCCAATAAAAATGGTTTTAGACCTTGTGGACATTGTATGAAAACCAAATATCAAAACTGGAAAAATGGACTTATTTAATCCTGAAATAAACGAAGAAACTAATTTATTACCCAAAGATGGTATAGTTAATTACTATGGAAAATTATTCTCTAGAGAAAAAGCTGACTTCTATCGTGATACCCTATTGAACGCTATCGAATGGAAAAATGATGAGGCTATTATTTTTGGGAAATTAATAATTACTAAAAGAAAAGTGGCTTGGTATGGAGATTCTCCTTTTGAGTACTCTTACTCTAATACCACAAAGAAAGCACTTTCGTGGACTCCTGAATTATTAGAACTAAAAGCTTTTATCGAGAAAAAAACTGGAGAAACATTTAATTCCTGCTTGCTTAATTTATATCACACCGGCGACGAAGGAATGGCCTGGCATAGCGATGCTGAAAAAGATTTAAAGAAAAATGGAGCTATTGCTTCGGTAAGTTTTGGGGCTGAACGGAAGTTTGCTTTTAAACATAAAGATACCAAAGAAACGATTTCTTTAATTTTAGAACATGGAAGTTTATTGGTCATGAAAGACACCACACAATCTCATTGGTTACATCGATTGCCTCCAACTAAAACAATATCTAAACCTAGAGTAAATCTGACTTTTAGAACTATCGTTGAGTAAAAAATAAAAATCAACCAAAACAAATATCCTAAGCGGTAAAAAGCAGTAAATACCTATAAATTTCATATTTTTGTAATTATTAAAAATAAGATTTTACTTAGATAATGGATACTAATATGGAAAACCTAATTGAATTAGAACACTACAAAATTCAAAAACCTGAGCATTGGGCAAGCAATATTAATGATAATCAACTTATTGAACATATAAAGGAATCCGATTTTTCTAACAAACAAACAGATGAAGGACGAGATTATTGCTTTTTTTTAGATAAAATATATTATACAAATGATAATGAAAGCAGTGAATATGCCTGTTTAGCCTATACTCTTAATGAGCCTGCTAATCTAGAAAGAGCATCTGTAACAGACATTGTCGTAGAAGAAAACGAAACCTACATTATACATAGAATAAGTGTTTTACGTGAAGGTGTTTTAATTGACAAAATTTCTGATACCAAAATTAAAGTTCTGGATAGTGAAAACCAAAGTAGCGGAGGTATTTTGAACAGTAATAAAAAAATTAATATTACAATAAAAGATCTACGCCTATACGATGTCTTGATTATGGAAGATTCCAGAGTGAAGATTTTTACTGAACGTGATTTTTTACGCAAGGAGTTTTCTAAATATGTTTGGATTAGTCCAGATACTTATTGGGCTTATGGGAATTATAAATTTACTTTTATAAATGATCGTGAAAAAACTATTGCCTACAAGAAAACTTTTTTCAGAGATGAAAATGGTAATGTATTAGAACCTGAAATTAATTATTTAAAAAAGGGAGAACGATTTGCAGTAGAAAAAGAAAATTATATAAATACTGTTGATATAAACAGAGAACTATCTCCTTTCATAGATTTTGCTACTCACAGCAATTGGGTAGATTTATCTAATTATATTTATCCTATATATGAAGAAATTTATAATAAAGCTTCTTTAGCAGACTTTGCTCCTAATCTGGTTGAGAAACTAGATGCTATAACAACTAAAGATGAACAGTTACAATTTGCAATAGATTATGTGCAGAATCATGTTTATTATGTTTATAATGCTGATGAAATGAACGGTCATAAACCACAAGAACCAGCTATAACCTATCAGAATAAACAAGGTGACTGCAAAGCAAAATCTGTTTTATTAAAAGTAATTTTAGATTATATTGATGTGGATTCTTCAATAGTTTTAGTCAATTTTAATACTGATTATTACATTAAATATTATTCTCCTTCATTACTTACTTTCAATCATGTAATTGTTAAAATTAATTACAAAGATGAAACCTATTTTATTGATGCTACTATTCGTGATGAATTTGGCTTAATTGAGAATCGTGGGTTTATCTTTTTTAGACATTATTTAGAGATTAAACCCAATCAGGAATTACAAGTAAGAAAGCCATATAAATTTCCTTATTACTGTATAAATGAGAAAGTAGAATTCAATGCTAAAAATACTACTGGAGAATTAAAACTAACAACTACTTACAAAGGAAACCGTGCCAACAGCATGCGTAGATATTTTAAAAACACAAATAAAAGAGAAGTGATCGACAGTTGGAATAACTTCTTGTTTTATACTCTGAACTATAATAATGATAGAAACGGAACTGATATTAGAAATATATTCACAGATGCCGCTATTGAAATTATAAGTGATGACAAAAAACTAAATGAATTCACCATTCAATACAATGCTACTATCGAGAATCCGTATTTTATAGATGACCAAAAGAATCGTTTTATGATGTACTTTGACAGAAATATGGTTAAAGAAAATGCAAGAGATTTTATGCACAAGGACTTTCCGTTTTGGCATAACTTTGATAACGAAAAATATGAAATCAATGTTTATACCGATCAAAAAATAGATACTCAGGAAAAATACACTATACAGGAATGTACAATCAACAATCCTTACTTTGATTATGTAAGCCGTAAAAAAATTACTAAAAATGGAGGAACTGCATATATAGATTTCAGACCATTAGTTAACTTAGAAATTCCTGAAAAAGATTTTGAAGAATTCAGATCTGCTCATCATACTATTGCCGATAGTAATACTGGCCTTGGAATTGATATCATAGAAGAAGGGCTTATGAATACGTTGAAATTTAATTTCAAAAAAATATTTAAATAAATTTTATAAAAAAGGGGCTTTAAACCCCCTTTTTTATTTAGATAAATTTTTATTGCAATTCAAAAGCTGATTTCAAACGAATAGTAGCAGATGATGAACCTATCATCAATTCAAAATCTCCTGGCTCCGAACCCCACTCTATTTTATCATTATAAAAAGATAATTTTTCATTATCAATTGTAAACTGAATTGTTTTAGTTTCTCCTGCATTTAATTTTACTTTTTGAAAATCCTTAAGCTCTAAAACAGGTCGTACAACTGATCCAAATTTATCTTTTAAATACAACTGAACTACTTCTTCTCCAACTACTTTTCCTGTGTTCTTCAACTGAAAAGAAACTTGAACTTTCCCATTGCTTTTCATTTTTGTCGTAGACAATTTTAAATCCGAATAATCGAATTTAGTATAACTTAATCCATATCCGAAAGGAAATTTAGGACTGTTTTTCAAGTCTGTATAAGAGGAAACATACTCTTTTGCATTTTCATCTTGGGGTGGTCTTCCGGTACTATAATGATTGTAATAGATCGGTATTTGTCCAACTTCTCTTGGGAATGTCATTGGCAATTTTCCTGAGGGATTGTAATCTCCAAATAAAACATCCGCAATAGCATTTCCTGCTTCGCTACCCAACCACCAAGTATAAAGAATAGCAGGCACATTATCGGCTGTCCAATTAAAAACAAGAGGTCTTCCTGCATTTACCAAAACGATAACTGGTTTTCCTGTTGCCTGAATTGCTTTTACTAATTCTTCCTGAACTCCTGGTAAATTAATATTGCTTCTGCTTTTGGCTTCTCCGCTCATATCATGTCGCTCTCCAATACTTAAAATTACTACATCAGCCTGTTTAGCTGTAGCAATTGCCTCTGCAAAACCATCTTTGTTATCTCCTTCTACCTCGCAACCTTTAGCATATAATAATTTAGTATTCTTACCTACTTTATTTTGTAAACCATCCCATTGCGAAACTACCCATTTAGTATAATCAACTTCTGGTAATTCAACTGCCCAAAATCCCATATTGGCTTTATATTCTTTTACCATTGGTCCAATAAATGCAATTGTTTTTGTGTTTTTAGAAAGTGGTAAAGTCTCATTTTCATTCTTTAATAAAACAATACTCTTCATTGCAACCTCACGAGCTGCCTTACGGTGTTCCGGATTGTTTAATTCTTTTTTCTCTCTATTTGGATTAGAATATTTATATGGATCATCAAATAATCCTAACTCAAATTTCTTACGCAGGATTCTTTTTACTGCATCGTCAATCAAGTCAATCGAAACTTTATTTTCTTTAACCAATGCAGCTAAGTTATATCTGTAAGCATTACTTTCCATGTCCATATCGCTACCTGCAGTAATTGCGGCCAGTGCAGCTTCTTTAAGATCTTTAGAATAGCCATGCGCTACCATTTCTCCAATGGAACCCCAATCTGAAACTACGAATCCTTGAAAGTTCCATTTTCCTTTTAAAATATCTCTTTGTAAGTGTACATTTCCTGTTGCAGGAATTCCATTAATGTCATTAAATGAATTCATAAATGTTGCTGCTCCTGCATCAAGTGCCGCTTTAAAAGGAGGTAAATAGGTTTCCCATAACATTCGCTCACTCATATCTACAGAGTTATAATCTCTACCACCAATAGCAGCTCCATATGCTGCAAAATGTTTTACACATGCCATCACCGAATTTAGACTTCCTAACTTATCACCTTGAAAACCTTTTACTCTTGCATATGCTATTCTTGATCCTAAATAGCTATCCTCACCTGCTCCTTCCATTACACGCCCCCATCGAGGATCACGACCAATATCGACCATTGGAGCAAATGTCCAATGAATTCCACTTGCAGCGGCTTCTGTTGCAGCAACTCTAGCCGAAAGTTCTATTGCTGCCAAATCCCAACTTGCAGCTTCTCCTAACGGAATTGGAAATGTAGTTTTAAAACCATGTATTACATCCTGACCGTACAACAATGGTATTTTAAGGCGGGATTGCATTGCCAGTTCTTGATATTGACGGGTATATTTTGTTCCCACAACATTAAGCATTGAACCCACTAAACCATCTTTAATTTCTGCTTGTTTGTTTTGGTTTATAGTAATAGGCCCAGTTGCTGCATTATTACCTGTATATTGATTAAGCTGCCCTATTTTCTCCTCCAACGTCATTTTGTTTAACAACGCATTTACTTTCTGATCGATTGTTTCCTGCTGTGCTATTGCAAAAATTGATAGCATCAAGCAAGTCAATGTTGTAATTCTTTTCATAAAACAAATATTAATTTGATATTGATTTTTATAATTCATTGATAGTTTTCAACACTTCAATTATTTGATGAAAATCCAAAACCCTCAATAGTTTAAAACTTATAAAAGCATGGCTTAATTAATTTCAATTAGCACTGGGAAATGATCCGATGGGTATTTTAAATCTATTGAATCACTTAAAACCGCATGCTTTTTTATTTTTAGATTGCTGTTTTTAGAAATAAAAATATAATCTAGTAATAGTGTAACTGGTTGATCATGCTTAAAGTCATTAAAGGTTCCAGATGGTCCAAAAGGTTTTTCTTCGGATATTTCACGAGTATCATTCATTCTTCTTTTCAAGGAAATAATACGCTCTTCAGTAGGTTCTGAATTAAAATCTCCCATGAGAAACACAGGATATCCTTTAGTATTTACTTTTTCTATTTTAGACAAAATAAGCTCTAGACCTTTGGTTCTTGCCTCTTCCCCAATATGGTCAAGATGAGTATTAAAAACCCAAAATATTTTTTAGTTTTTAAATCCTTAAAAAGTGCATATGTACAAACTCTATTGTAAGCTGCATCCCATCCTTTCGAGATTACATCTGGAGTTTGTGAAAGCCAAAATGTATTGGATTGTTGCACTAAAAATCTATCTTTTTTATAGAATATAGAAGATGATTCGCCTTTACCATCTCCTTCTCGAGCAATACCTACATGATTGTAACTTGGTAATGCAGTTGCAATATCGTTAACTTGGTTTGGCATTGCTTCTTGTACTCCAAATACATCTGGAGCATAAAATTGTATTTGTGACGTGAAAAAATCTTTGCGGTTTGGCCATGCATTTTCTCCGTCTGAGGCAACATCTAAACGGATATTGTATGTCATTATTTTTAAATTTTGCCCATAAGTCCCACAAAAGGACAAAAATAATAGTAGAGCAACTAACTTGTTTATTCTTTTCATAATTAAGGTTTTTTAATCCATTATAGCTCCTGTTTAATCTGAAGCATCTCATGGGGAAACTAATCTAGCAAAAATATTAATTACAAATTCTTTTATATATTTTACTTTGCTTTTTTTTAAAACATTTTACTTCTTAGCTACCGTAAAATCTAAGTAATTCAAATTGAATCCGCCCTTATCAAAAACAACTTTTATCTTATTTTCTCCCTTTTTCAATTTTACTCCTGAAAGCATAATTGTTCTCCAAGTAGCATTATTTCCTGTTATTGGAAGAGTTTTTATTTCAGAAATTTTACCCATTTCGTTTTCCAAATGTAATTTTCCTTCTTCTTTTTCACTAGAATATCGAATAGCAACATCAAATGTTTGTGCTCCTTTTGTTATTACTGTAAATTGCAACCACTCCTCATTCTCGATAAAAGATACCTGATATCCATTTGAAGAATCATCTTTACAAGGTAAAATATCTACTCCGTCATTTCGCATAGCTTTTCCTTTATTCCATTCTTCAAATGTTCCCGTTTCTACGCGATAATTCACAAAATCTTTATCAGAGTAAGCAAATCCATTTGTTCCCAAATCATATTCGGTTGCAAATATCTTCCCTGGTAAAACATGTTTTTTATAACTTTTAGTGTCATTTGTACGTACTTGACGGAACATTGCGTCAAGTACGTCTGTCTTTATTGTGGTATTCTCTAATTTAAAATTTTCGGCTAATTGCATTAATGCTTTCTCGGCAAAATCCGGACTTGGTTTCTCTCCTCCATCTTTCCAATATAGACGTAGTTTTTCATATTCTGGCGTTTTGGTAACTGAAGCAATTCCTGCAATATTTTCAATTTTCTTCATTGGCCAAAATGCCCATCCTATATTATTTGATTCAAATAAAGAAATAGCATCTTTAAACCAAACATTCGAATTTTCGCCACCTTCTCCCATCCAGATCGGCACATTATATTGTTCTCTATAATCCAACATTTTCTGAATTGATGCAGTCGTATTATAATTCCAATATTTATGAAAACTCAAAACCATATTATCATCCCATAAAGGAAACATTCCGTTGTAATTATTCCCCCAACAATTTCCTTCAATAATAATCATGTGGTTTTTATCAACTTCCCGAATTGCTTTTGTAATAGAGACCTGAAGTTCACGCAAAGGCGCATTTGAAGTTTCATCACAGCCATTTTTATTTGTTCCTGTAAAATTCCAATTAGGCTCATTTATAATATCATACCCTCCAATCCAAGGATTATCTTTATAACGTAAAGCTAGTTTTCGCCATAATTCGGTCATTTTTTTACGATTGGCTTCACTTTCCCAAAGTGATGGTTTTGTATCATCATAATCTGAAATTGCGGCATCTTTACCTTGTCCTCCAGGTGCGGCGTGAAGATCTAAAATAAGATATACTTTATTTTCTGCACACCATTTTAATAGGTTATCAGTCATTGTAAAACCCTCTTCTATCCAAGTGATCTCACCATTTTTCTCTGCTTCAATTGGTGGTGTATATAAATTATAATGCATTGGTAAACGTATAGAGTTGAAACCCCATTTGGCTAACGAATCTATATCTCTTTTAGTGATCCCATTGGCTCGATATGCCTTGTAAAACTCTTCCGTTTTTTCAATTCCTATCAAATCAGTTATTTTTTGTTTTATTACATATTGCGGACTTGCAAATGGTTCGGTCTGAATCATGTACCCTTCCTGAACCATCCATCCGCCTAATCCTAATCCTCTTAACACTATATTATTTCCTTGTCCATCTACAATGTTTTTCCCGTTTTGTCGCAAAAATCCTTGTCCATACGATGTCAATGAAAACAATACTAATAATGGGAATATTATTTTTTTCATATAGCTGTTTTTATTTATTCAATCTCTAAATGATGCTTATTATTAACTACTATTATTTCCAAGTATAAGTCCCAACTGAACCTCCGTCCAATGATGTTGTAACCCACTTTCCGTTAAATTTTATATTGAATATCTCGCTGGTATCTCCATCGTTTTCTACGATTAAAACTTTTTTACCTGCTGGAGTGACAAAAGCTACGTTTTGCAAATTCCCACTTATATTACTCGAGATTCTTACTGAACCTACTGGAACAAATTTTGAAGCATGAGCTATAATATAATACGCCACGTTTCGATTAAAAGAGTCATTGGAATTAACTGTTAATGCCCCTTTGCAGGTGGTGCAACCTCCTTGTGTATGTGGTGCAAAAGATCCGTCGTTTGCTAAATTCCATTCTAATGCATTTTTACTCCAATTACGCATTGACCCAATAATTACATTTTTAAGATGCCATTTTAAATCTCCTTTAAATTCTCCTGTTGATGAGGTAAACTGTTCTGTGAAGTATAGATTTTTATTTGGGAAAGCATTATGAACTGTTGAAAGAGCATTTATATTTCCAGCATATAAATGAAATGCTGATCCATCTACAAAAGGGCTAGCAATAGGGTCTCCAAGAATTGTCATTGCATATTGTATATTATCGCAATTATGATCGTAAGCAATAATCTTAGTTGTGATATTAGCATTCTTAAAAGCTGGACCTAAATTATTTTTTATAAAATTGGCTTGCTCTATAGCTGTCATATGCATACTTGGGTTATTACCGTCATGCAATGGTTCATTTTGTGGAGTTACTGCATCAATTATAATCCCTTCGTTTTTCATTTGCTGAATGTATTTCACAAAATATTTTGCATACACATCATAATATTGTGTTTTTAGACTTCCTCCAACAAAACTATCTTTGTCTTTCATCCAAAGTGGTGCTGACCAAGGGGTTGCTAAAATTTTAATATTTGGATTAATTGCTAAAATTTCTTTCAAAAGTGCTATTACCCCATTCTTATCAGGATCTAGACTAAACTTGATCAAATCAAGATCTGTATCTCCTTTTGGCAAATCATTATAGGTAAAAGGCGCAGCATTTAAATCTGATGCTCCAATACTTATTCTTATGTAGCTTATTGAAATCGATGTTTCGGTCGAACCAAACAATTCTTGCAAAAGATCCTTTTTTTTCTGAGTCGTTAATTGATTAATTACGGTAGCACTCCCTCCTGTTAAGGTATAACCGAAACCATCGATTGTTTGGTATTTTTGAGATTCACTTACTTCTATATTTGCATATGAATTTGCTGTGGTGCTAAATCCAAGAACGCCGTTTTGTTTAGTAAGTAATACGGATTGGTCTCCTTTGGTTAGCCAAAAATCAACATCGTTTGTTACGGTAACTGGTGGATCTATTATAGCTGGCGGTGAATTTGGTGTAGTATCACTAGATGAAGAGCATTTTACCTGCAATACCACTATTGCAACCAATAATGTAGCTTTTATAATTTTATTTAAATATTGATTCATCTTTATCTTTTATTTTTAGTAAACTAAAGTTTGTATCGCACGAGCTGGTATTGTAACGGCTGTTTTTTCTGATGCTATAATTAAATTATAAGTCACACTTAAATCGGTTTGATTCATTACAACCGTAACCATTTTACCATCTGTGTTAAGAAATGATGTGCTTAGTAAAGAGCTTCTGCTTACTGCTGTACTTACTCTTTTTGCATTTGGGCGAATGAATTTTGAAAAATGCCCAATATAATAATAAGATGGTGTATAAATTAATTCACCAGTAGTTGTATTTGCATGTATTGGGGCAAAGCAAAAATTTCCTACATGATTTGGCCCTCCATTTTGATCTAAAAGAACATTCCAGTCTGTCCATCCCACTGTACCGTTATTAAAATCATTAATCATAGAAATTCCATATCTTTCTGCATTTGGCCAAAATTGATACTTCGCAGCGTCAAATTTTTCGACGCAACCTTCAGTAAACATTAGCTTTTTATCAGGATAATCTTGATTCACTTGTTTTACATTATCAAACATTGGCGCTCCGCCTGTCCAGGTTTCATACCAATGAAATCCCATTCCCCAAACATATTTTGATGCTTCGGGATCTGAATAAATCACATTAGCTCTTTGGTTCATTAAATCACGATTATGGTCCCAAGCAATAATTTTTTTATCGCCTAAACCTGCTTTTTTCATTGTTGGACCTAGAAAATTTTTAATAAAATCTCTCTCTGCTTCTGCCGAATAAATACACGATTCCCATGTTTGCGTTGCCATTGGCTCATTCTGAACCGATGTTCCCCAAATAGGCATTCCCTCTTTTTCGTATGCTTGTATAAATTTCACATAATAATTTGCCCAAGCCTGATTGTATTCGGGCAATAAAGTTCCTCCTTTTAACATGTCTTTATTGCTTTTCATAAATGCTGGCGGACTCCAGGGTGCCACATATAAAACCAAATTATTATTAGCTGTTTTCATAGCCTCTTTAATCATTGGTATGCGGTATTGCCTATCATGATTAATATTAAACGTTTTTAAATCTTTATCTCCTTCTTCTACATAAGTGTAACTTTCGCTGCTAAAATCAGAACTATGTATTGTTGTTCTTAGCAGTGAATAGCCTATCCCATTTTGAGTATCGTAATACGCTTTTAAAAATTCAACTTGTTTTTCTTTCGACAATTTGGCAAAAACCTCAGCACTTGCGTCAGTAATAGCACCTCCAATTCCCATAAAAGTCTGAAAAGTCTTTTTAGGTTCTACAAAAACGGCTATTTCGGTTTCCAAAGGCTGTTTCGATGCTGAAAAAACTAAGCTAGCTGTTGGTGTTATTCTTAATTTTGAATTGTCTGCTGTTGTATAAACTGTGATTTTTTTCCCTTTTGTTGTAAACTCTTGCTTATTTTTTTGTTGTTGCGAAAATGCTGTCAACGTAATCAATAAGCAAAAAATCTTATAGCTGTTTTTTTTCATTATTTAATTTTTAATACGCAAATTCTAATGGCATTTTCAATGTCAATAAAATAAACTTTTAATATCTAAATGATTTAAAAATAGCCCATAGTCATAAAGAATATGGGCTATTCTACTACCTAACTTAAAACCAATTCAATTCTTAATTATTTTCCTCTTAACTCAATATCAGTCACAGTAATTCCACTTGGAGTAAAAACACTTCCACCGCTACGAATTAACAAATAGATTTTACCTGTTTCAGTAAATTTCACGACATTACTCACTGTTCCTGTTACACTATTTTTAGTACATCCTACAATAGATAACATTCCTGAAAAAGCAGTTTTTGCACAACCATCCCATGTGCTCAATCCCATCACTTTATTATCTTTATATTCAACACCCGAAACTGGCATCGATTTTCCTGCATATACTTCAAACCAGGTATCACTAGATCCACTTGAACTAGAAACTAACATATCAATTGTATATTCTTTATCTTTTACAACATCTATCGCTTGATAGATTGCTTCCTGAGCCCATCCTCCTGAAGAATGAATTGTTGCGCTGCTATTTGCAAAAGACCAAAAGGCTTCTCCTTTCGTATTAAGATTTAAAATTGTCCATTGTGCCTGATCTGTAGCATTAGAAAAATTACCTCCTTTTACTAGATTTCCTTTCTCTGGATCTGAAGTCGCTACGACAATTTCTTTGGTAGCAATATTAGTCGTTCCACCGCGACCTACAGCAGTATGTTCTACTGTATATTTTCCTGCATCTGGTAAAGAAATTTCAAGTACCATTTTTCCAAAATATTCTGTTTTACCTACTTTCCAATAGGAATTTAGAACATCTTTTTTTCCAGATTCTAATAAATACACATTTACTTTTCCTGCTACTGGTGTAATTGTAAATGAAGGATCTACGTTTAGATCTGATAATCCATTCCCCATTCCTGCTGTATCTGGCTCACAACTTGTTAGTGAACCTAATGTTACTAAAACAAATAGTAGGTATATGCCCTTTTTAAAAATTATATTTAAACTCATATGATTTTTATTTAATTGTTATAATTAGGATTTTGAACAATTTCAGTATTTTCTAATTCTTTAATAGGAATTGGCCAAATTTCATTTTTGCCTGGTATAAATCCTTTAAAAGCTAATGCAGCAGCAGCTCTACCTGTTCTTACTAAATCGAACCAGCGGTGTCCTTCTCCTGCTAATTCTTTTCTTCTTTCTAACATAATCGCATCCATAGAAACTGGAACTGATCCTAAACCTACACGTGCTCTCACAGCATCTAGTAAAGCTTGTGCTCTTATTCCTGTAGCCCCCAATGCTTCTGCTTCCATTAAATAAGTATCTGCTAAACGAATCGCATATACATCTTGTTTATAATTTAAATCTGCTGAACCTCCTCCAGTAGAAATATCAGATTTTAAAGGCATGAATTTTTTCAAAAAATATCCTGTATCTTCATAATTAGGAGCCCAATCTGCTTGTTTAGCCGCTTTCAGTGCTTTCATATCAAGAATAGTAGCATCAAAACGAGGATCACCTTTTAATACATCATACAATCTCTGAGTTACTGTATTAAAACTCCATCCCGCTACATAATCTGGTGCAGTTGAATTTACCAATCTGTTGTACCCTCTAGGCCCAATCATAATACAAACGGAGTTCCCCTCATCTTTACCACCACCCCAAAAGTCCCAATCGGCATTACTTTTATCAGTATGAGAAATTTCTATTATGGCTTCTGAATTAAATTTGTTACTTATCTTCCATAAATCCGCAAAATTGTCTACCAGTTTGTATCCGTACATACTTGTTCCTCCAGGAGTACCATTTACATCAAAAAATTCTGCTGCTGCTAATGTATCTTTTCCTTGGTATAAATAAACTTTCCCTAACAATGCTTTAGCTGCACCTTGTGATAAACGACCAGCTTCGTCTGTCTTGTTTGTAATTATAATCGGCAATCCCGAAAGTGATTCTTTCAAATCTTTCTCTATCTGTGCATATATTGCCTCTGGAGTTGCCTGAACTACTTTAAAAATATCAGCAGTTGGTATTGGCTCTAAAATCAAGGGAACATTTCTGAAAGTACGAATCAATTCAAAATAATAATAAGCGCGTAAAGCCTTTGTTTCTGAGGTAAACCTCGCTTTCTTAGCTTCATCCATAGGTACAGCTGGTAACTTTTGAAGCAATACATTTGCTCTAAAAATTCCTCGATAAAAATCATCCCAAAAACTACGAGGAATTGTCGATTGGGTAATCGAATAATCTGAAAAACCATGTATTCCTGCACCATCTGTGGCACCACCACCTCCAGCGTAGAAATCATCTGAACCTGCATTTAACATGCATATCATATTTTCAAATCCTTTAGACTGCTTACCAAGTATATCGTAAACAGCTACCAATCCCGCATATGCCTGCGTCTCATTTTTATAATAGTTAGCCTCTAGCTCAGTTCCTTTTGGTTCTACAGTTAAAAAATCCTCACTGCAGGACAAGACAGTAAAAAGTGCTCCACAAGCAAGTAGTGAATATTTTATATTTTTTAGTTTCATGATTCTTGTTTTATTAAAATTGTAAATTAACCCCTAACATTATAGTTCGTGCTTGAGGATAAAACCCTCTATCGATTCCCATAACATTTCCATCAGCATTATTAGCTCCAATTTCCGGATCAAATCCAGTATACTTAGTAAAAGTGAATAGGTTCTCCCCCGTTAAATACACTCTGGTTTTTTCTAAACCTATTTGTCCGATAACTTTAGTTGGTAATGAATACCCCAGCTGAATTGTTTTCAATCTTACGTAATCTCCTTTTTCAAGATAGAAATCAGAAGGATTATTAAAGTTTTTGTTTTTATCATCTGACGTTAATCTTGGGAAAGTATTTGATGTACCTTCACCTGTCCAACGGCCTAAAGCTTTCGTTTGATAATTAGAGTTTTCAATATCTAGCCTACGTAATCCTTGGAAAATTTTATTTCCTGCAGCTCCTTGTGTAAAAATTAATAAATCAAAGTTTTTGTAATCTAAATTAATTGTAAATCCAAAAGTATATTTTGGTATTGGACTGCCAATAAATGTTCTGTCATCTGCAGTAATTTTACCATCTCCATCTATATCTGTCCAACGAAAATCTCCAGGTTTAGCATCTGGCTGAATTAATCCTCCAGCTGCATTTTTATAGGCATTAACTTCATTTTGATTTTGAAAAATACCTGCTGTTTTAAATCCATAGAAAGATCCATAAGGTTGTCCAACCTGTGTTCTTGTAATATCATAAGTAGCCGCTTGATATTGCTCACCTGATGGGAGAAAATCAATTCCACGTCCCAGATAGGTCACTTCATTTTTTAGATAAGATACATTAGCATTTAAAGACACATTAAGTTGTCCTATTTTTTTACGATATCCTAATTCTAGATCGATACCTCTATTTTCCATATCAGCAACATTTCCTGTTGGATTCCCTGAACCAACATAACCTGGTAATGAAATTTCCTGTAGAATTCCTGTAGTTTTTTTAATATACCAGTCAAAAGTTAAATTGAAATCATTGAAGAAAGTCGCTTCTAAACCTATATTTGTCTGGCTTGTTTCCTCCCATTTAAGATCTGGATTTGATGGTGCATTAGGACTATTACCTATAGTTACAGATCCCGATGTTCCTATAGCATAATTACGGCCATCTCCTACTGTTGCTAAATATTTAAAATCTCCAATATTATCATTACCAGTTACTCCATAACCACCTCTAAATTTTAATTGATTTACAACCTTATTTTCAACCCAAAAAGTTTCTTTTGTTGGAACCCATCCTAAAGAGAATGAAGGAAATGTACCATATTTATTATTTGATCCAAATCTTGAAGACCCATCTCTACGGATGATTCCTGTTAACAGGTATTTCTCTTTAAAATCGTAAGTTAACCTAGAGAATATAGAAGTTACTCTATGCTCATTTCCTGTAGTAGCAGTAGCATTTATCTGATCCTTTGGAAGATTAAAGTTAAAAGAAGCATCTTTATAGCTATCAATCGGCAAATTAGTATAAGTAATAGTTGTGCCGCTATTTCTATTATCAACATAGGCACCTTGACCTACCAATACACTGAAATTATGATTTGCTATGCTTTTTGTATAAGAAGCTACATTCTCAATATTCCATCCAAAACCTTTGTTTGTATTTCTTGAAAGATTATTCAGTTTTGTAATATTATCTGAATTTAAATAAGCAACAGGTGTAAAATTCTCAAACCCCCAATAGGCTAATTTACCTCCTAATGTAGTTCTGAATTTTAAGCCTTTTATTAGCTCAACTTCCATATAGGCATTTCCAACAAAATTATCTGCCCAATCATAATTCCCTAGTCTAGTTTGCGTATAAGCCAATGGATTAGACATCTCTCGGGTAACTATTGTCGAAACTCCATAAGGATTCCCATTAGGATCTCTTATAATTCCTTTACCATCGGAAATACCAACAGAATATGGTGGTAAAGCAGCCATATTAGGATCAGTCACGATTGCAGGAGTAATTGGATCTAAATTGATCGCTGATGCCAAGGGCCCGCCGTATAAACTATTTGTATTTCCTAATCCTGTTGTTTTCTCTCTCGAAAAACCTAATGTTTGACCAAAAGTAATCGACTTGGATATTTTGTGAGTTGAGTTTAAACGAATGTTCTTTCTATTGTATTTAGAAATATCCGTTGTTACTATACCTTCCTGCTCCAAAAGACCAAAAGACGCATAAAAAGTAGAAACATCATTTCCTCCAGATAGACTTAACTCCTGACCAATACGTGCTGCACTATCATTAAAAATAACCGATTGCCAATCTGTCCCTGCACCTAACGCATTAGGATTTGGAAAAGGCAATGCAAAAGTATCAGTTGGATCTTTTTTAACATACCCGTTTGCATACTTCTCATTTCTTAACGTTGCATACTCAGTAGCATTTAAAAGATCTAATTTTCTTGCTGCTGAAGAGAAACCAGTATAACCATTATAGCTAACACTCATCTTACCAGATTTCCCCTTTTTGGTAGTAACAATAATTACTCCAGCTGCTGCTCTTGCACCATAGATAGCCTGAGAAGCGGCATCTTTTAATACTTCTATAGATGCGATATCGGATTGATTTAAATAACCAATTCCACCAGCATCTACCACTACTCCATCAACAACCCATAATGGATTATTGTTTCCAAGTGTAGTTATACCACGCACACGAATATTAGAGGATGCTCCAGGCTGCCCAGAACTCGCAGCAATAGTAACCCCAGAAACCCTTCCTTGTAAAGTTTGCTCAACTCTTGATATCGGTAAATTTTCAATATCTTGGCTTCTTACCTTAGAGATTGCTCCTGTTACTACACTTTTCTTTTGTGTTCCATATCCTATAACAACAACTTCATTTAAAGCTTGTGATTCTGAACGCAATTGAACAATTATCCTATTTCTACCATTTATTGGTTCATTAATAGTAGTATAACCTATAAAAGTGATTGTCAATGCCCCATTAGAAGGTGCTTTAAGCTGAAACTTCCCGTCAAAATCTGAAGACGTTCCCTTTCCTGTTCCTTTTATTACAACAGATGCTCCTGGTACTGGCATACCATTTTCATCATTAACTATTCCGTTTACGGTAACGTCTTGCGCTTGAGCATAAACTGAGAATAGAATAGATGAAAAACAAAAAATAAGCAGTTTTATTAATTTCATTTTTCTAAAAATTTTGGTTAATTAATTAGTAATTTGAAACAATAATAGGGAGTTTTTTTAAGTATACTCAATTATCTATTACTACAAAAACACATCAAAACTAAAAAACGAACTAGACAAAAACACATCAAAAAACAAACAATAAACTATAAATCAATCATTTACAATAACAATTGTGCTATTTAAAAAAAATATAAAATTTAAATAAACACTACAGTCAGTATAAATCAATTACTTTAGCTTTAGCATGCTATATTTTCGAAAATAAAACGGCATTAAATCTAAAATTTTAAGAGTTTTAAAATAGTTTAAAAGCCAAATAAACCTTCAATTCTATTACAATATAATTATGAATTTTACAAAATTTAGACTCCTAATAGCTTCTTTTTTATTCTTTACAATTATATCATTAGCACAAGTTAAAAATATTGGGGTTCCAGATATTCAAAACTACAAACGAACAGAATACAAAGGAGCTACTCAAAACTGGGAAATTGATCAGGATAAGAATGGAAATTTATATTTTGCTAACAATAGTGGACTTATTCAATTTGATGGAGCATCATGGACTTTGCACCTCTTACCCAATTTTACATCAGTACGATCTGTAAAAGTTCACCCTTCTGAGAGAATATATGTTGGAGGCTATAAAGAGTTTGGCTATTTTCAAGCTGATCCTAAAGGAAAATTAAAATACACCTCTTTATCCAAACTACTTAAATCAACTAATAATCAGGAAAATGATTTTGTTTGGAAGATTCATATTACCAAAGAGGAGGTCATTTTCCAGTCGTTTTCTAGAATTTACATCTTCAAAGACAACAAAATCAAGACAATTCAAGCCCCTAAACGCTTTCAGTTTTCTTTTCAGCTAAATAACACCATTTACATTCAAGACAAAGCACTCGGATTATTAGAATATAAGAATGAGAAACTCTATCCTCTAAAAGGCACAACAGCATTAAACAATATGGAAGTATGGGCAATGTTTAAAATGCCCAACAACAAAATTTTAATTGCAACTCTAGAAAAAGGCCTCTTTATTTACAGTAACGAAAATATATATCCATGGGAAACAGAAGCAAATACATTTATAAGAAAAAATAGTTCATTAGGTGGAGTTACCATAAAAGATAAATTCATTGTCTTAAATTCGGTTTTAAATGGCATTATCATATCCGATTTAAACGGAAAAATAATTCAGCATATAGACCGAAAAAAAGGCCTCCAAAACAATACTGTACTTACCTCTTACATAGACAACAAGAACAATCTTTGGTTAGGACTTGATAACGGTATTGCATTTATAAATGAAAGCTCTCCATTTACTTACTTTGGATTCAGTTACGATATTAGTACTGTATATGCATCCGTAATTCATGATGGTTACTTGTATGTAGCAACAAACCAAGGTGTTTTTTACCATACATGGAACACCGCTTTTAAAGAAGATGCTTTTTCACTTGTAGAAGGTACAAACACACAAACATGGAACATTCAGGTTATTGATAATGAATTAATATGTGCCAACAATAGAGGATCAATAATTATAAAAGGAAACAAAGCAGTAAAAACATTAGACAAAAATGGTTGTTTTGGATTCAAAAAAATTCCTAATCGCCCCAATTATATCATAGGATCTAATTATAATGGATTTGCATTATTTGAAAAAACAGCAAATGGTTTAAAATTTAGAAATCAAATTCAGGGATTCAACAAATCTTCTATTTTATTCGAACTTGATGTTAATTATTTATGGCTAAAAAAAGATGAGTTTTTATATCAAATGGAATTGTCCGAGGATTTAAAGAGATTCAAATCTATAAAAGTAATCCATAATTTACCCCAAGAAAAAGGTATTGGAAGTATTCAAAAAATAAATAAGAATCTTTATTTTCAAACAAATAATCAGTTCTATAAATACTCCAAAGAACAAGAGGCGTTTTTTAAGGATAAAAAAATGACTGCTATTTTTAAAGACATTCCGACTATTAATTCTCTTTCTGAAGATTCAAAAGGCAATCTTTGGTATGTATTCAATGAATCTTTAGGAGAGCTCGTTAAGTTAGCAGATGGAAATTATAAAAATGTTGTTGCTCCATTTTCAAACCTAACAGGCAATCTAGTAACCAACTATCTTTCCGTTAACACTATTGACCCAGAAAATATTTTTATTGGATTAACGAATGGATTAGCGCATTATGATTCTCAATTAATAAATAACACCGTAACAAAACCAAACGTTTTCATTCGAACCTTTACTTATGCAAACGATACTCTGATATATGGAAATCAAACAAAAATAAATGAAAAACAATCAATTCCATACGCTTCAAATCATGTAAAATTTACTTTCTCATCTCCCACGTACGAGAGCCTTGAAAACGTAGAATACTCATATCAATTAGAGCCATTTGATGAAAACTGGAGTAATTGGTCAACAATATCTGTAAAAGAATATACCAACTTGAGAGAAGGCAATTACAACATGAAAGTAAAAGTGAGAAATAGCTACGGAATACAGTCTGAAGTTGACATCATTCCATTTACTATTTCACCTCCATGGTACAGACATCCCTTCGCTTATATTACCTACTTTATACTAATACTAGTAGGCATCTATTTCATTTCTTATCGAATCAAAATGAAAATCAGAAAAAATAAATACTATGAAACGATAGAACAACGCAGGCTTTATTTAGAAAAGGAGTCAAAAATAAGACAAGAACAATACCAACTAGAAAAAGAAATTGAGAAATTAAAGAATGACAAGCTACAAATAAAAATACTAACAAAAGACAAAGAACTAGTTAACAACTCGCTACAAGTTGTAAAGAAAAATAAGATCCTAAACGGAATTATACATAAACTAAAAGAAATTGATACGGAAACATTTGACGAATCAACAAAGTTTCAATTCAACAAACTCAATAAAAGCATTACCAAGGAAGTAAATACAGATAAGAGTTGGAAAGATTTAGAAAAGCATATAAAAAATGTACATTTTGAATTCTTAAAACGCCTAAAAGAAAAATGCCCTAAAATTTCACCTAGAGAACTAGATTTAGCAACCTATCTATTAATGAATATGTCAACCAAAGAAATTGCTGAGATCATGAATATTTCGAATGGAGGAGTTGAGCTAGCCCGCTATCGATTAAGAAAAAAACTGGAACTAAACAAAAAGGAAAATCTTATTGGTTTTTTAATGAGTATTTAAACAAAAAATCCATCTGCGCAGATGGATTTTTTTGTTGTTTCTATAACATTTTAAATATAATTCAATGTTCTTTCTAAAGCCATCCCTCGAGAACCTTTAATAAGAATGGTCTGCTCATTAAAAGTTATAGTGCCCAAATAAGCTACGAATGAATCAAACGAATCAAAGAAGTGTAAATTCTCATTTTCAATTTTATGCTTATAAAAAGAAGGGCCTATAAAATAACAATTCGTCTTATTTTCATCTAATAATGAAGTTACAATAATTTTATGTTCAAGCTCACTTTCAGAACCAAGCTCAAACATATCACCCAGAATCATAATTTTATTTTGCTTCTTTAATTGAATAAAATTTTCGATAGCGACAGCCATACTGCTTGGGTTTGCATTATACGCATCTAGAATAATTTCGTTTGTTCCCTTAATCAATAATTGTGAACGATTGTTTTCAGGAATATAACTTTCTAAAGCTTCTTTTATAATCGAATCTTCTATCTTAAAGTATTTCCCAATTGCTACCGCAGCACTTATATTATTAGCATTATAAAGCCCTATCAAATGCGAAGTAATAGTTTGCTCACCGAAACCTAAAACAACAAAAGGATTAGCTGTAATCGTACTTATAACAACATCTGCATTGGCTTTTTTATAACCAAATGTAAAATTATTAATAGTTGTAGTTTTCTCTACTTGAATTGAATCATCAAGATTAACAAAAGCAATTTTATTATTTGCAGAAAGATATTGATACAACTCACTCTTACCTTCTATCACTCCTTCTATTCCGCCAAATCCTTCAAGGTGCGCTTTTCCAAAATTAGTCACATATCCAAAATCAGGTTGTGCCAATTCACATAAAAATTCAATTTCCTTTTTATGATTAGCACCCATTTCAACAATACCAATTTCGGTATCTTTAGTAAACGACAATAATGTTAATGGAACTCCAATATGGTTGTTCAGATTTCCAATTGTTGCTTTTGTTTTGTACTTCTTAGAAAGTACAACATTTATTAGCTCTTTGGTAGTTGTTTTGCCATTACTCCCTGTTAAGGCAATAATCGGTAATTGCAAATAAGCTCGGTGAAATTTTGCCAACTCTTGCAAAGCAATCAAACTATTCTCAACCAAAATCGTTCTTTGGTCGATAAAGTAAGATGCATTATCAATTATTACAAACAAGGCTCCTTTTTGCAAGGCCTCTTCTGCGAATGTATTTGCATCAAAATTATCTCCTTTTATAGCAAAAAACATTGAATTTAACTCTATCTTGCGAGTATCAGTCGAAACAGACTGGCATTGTAAAAACAAATTATGAATGTGAGCAATATCCATTTTAAAACAGATTTAAAACAATAAAAGCCCTAATCAAAGGGCTTTTATTACTATTATTAAATTTCTTAATTTCTAGGTGATTTTCTTTTTTCAGATTTAGGTCCTACTCTTGACATTGCACATCTGAAACCAATATAATCAGTTGCCATATCTTGAGGGAAATATCTTCTTTGAGCTGGATCTAACCAATATGCTCTATCTCTCCAAGAACCTCCTTTATAAACTCTAACATTATCATTTACTAAAGTTGTTCTTTTGCTAGACTTATCATATTTTCTAACCATGTTACCTAAACTATCTGTTGTTACATTATGTTTAGGAGAATTATACATAGCTTGTTTTGCTTTTTCTGCTGCAGTTTCCTCACCAGATCCACCAAAATCATAATACTTTGTTGATTGTTTATCTCCATCTCTATAGTTGATATTATCACTTGTAGAGAAGTTTTGTCTTAAATAAGTTTCTTGCTCATCAACTGGTACTTGTGCAATATCTCCAGGGAAATTTCTTGCAACAATTTTACCATTACTTAATGTATCGTATTTGATAGTTTCTTTAGTAACGATTTCTACTTTACCATCTTTACCAATTTTATTCTTAGCATAAAGGTTACCTCTAAAATAGTTGAAGTCATTTGCTTCATTATCAATAAGAGGTCTGTAAACATCGGCAACCCATTCAGCTACGTTTCCAGCCATATCATACAATCCAAAATCATTTGCAGGATATTTTTTAACTTCATTTGTAATATCTGCACCGTCATCAGACCATCCAGCTATACCACCGTAATCTCCATTTCCTTGTTTAAAGTTAGCCAATTGATCTCCTCTTGTTGCTCTTTTTGCAGAACGAGTATAATCTCCAGACCAAGGGTATTTCTTTTGTCCTTTATAAATATTGTATTCTCTTTGTCCAACATCAGCTGCCGCAGCGTATTCCCACTCAGCCTCTGTAGGCAATCTATATTCTGGTAAGATAATTCCAGAAGAACGCTGTGCGTAAACATTTTTAGGCTCTTCAGCAGTTTCCCCTTTTTTAGCTCTTTTTACTTTTTTTCCTTCTTTTAAAACAATTTCGTCATTTCCTCCAAATGTAGATGTTGGCGAAATTAAATATGTTTCTGTATTAAAGTTACTTTCAGCGTTAACATCATTTGTTTTAGCGCCTTTTTTAAGGTATCCTTTTTTCTCAAGAACAGCTTCGTTTACACGATTTGTTCTCCATTTACTAAATTCAACTGCTTGAATCCAGTTTACACCAACTACTGGGTAGTTTGCGTATGCAGGATGTCTTAAGTAGTTATTAGTCATTGTTTCATTATAACCTAAACGATTTCTCCAAACTAAAGTATCTGGTGAAGCTCCTTCATAAATATGCTTATAATTATCTTCTGTAGGTGGAAATACTTTTTTCAACCATTCAAGATATTCTAAGTACATCATATTAGTTACCTCAGTCTCATCCATATAAAAAGACTGAACGTGTTGTTGTGTTGGTGTATTATTCCAATCATGCATAACATCATCTTGAACTTTACCCATGGTAAATGTTCCTCCCTCTACAAAAACTAATCCCGGACCTGCTTGTTGTTTTTTATTAGAAACGTTTTGTGCTGTTCCATTAATACTATTAACGTCCCAACCCGTAGCTCTTGATGCACTTGAGCTAGATTTTTTACTACAGCTAGCCATTCCCAGAACCAATGTCATAGATAACATCAACTGTAAGGCCATAATTTTGTTTACTTTCATACTCTTTAGTAGGTAATAATTTAGGTGTTGCAATATAATAATTAAAATTAATTTGCAACATCAATTATAAAAACAATTATAAATATTTCATGTATCTGATTCTTGCCAAATCATCCCACATTATTCGAACGCAAAAATATACTTTTTATTATTTACTATTACACTAAATACTATATTTTTACTTACCATAATATAACAATAATATTTTCGTTAAAATAGACAATGAAAAAAACACTACTTACTTTTTTTATCTTACTATATATCAACTCTTTTGCACAAACAAAAGATGATGTTATTTTAGACTGGCTTGACAAAAAAGACATGTATTTTGGTGAATTTAAAGTAAATGCCCCTTTGTTTTCGGGCAATAGCTATCATTTAAACTCCGATACGAAGACAATTTTATATACTTTAAACCTTACACAATCTAATTATTCTGAAAACAGCACCGTTCAATTATCAAATATAATCTACGAAACAATTTCAGAAAACCAACTTGGTGATTTAACCCAAAAAAACATACCCAAAAAAACCAATGAATCAATAATCATTTCTTCCGCAAGAGGAATTAATCAAGCTTTACTTACGTTATCTCCAATAATCAATGATGGAAACGGATACAAAAGAGTAAAATCCTTTACCTATAATATAATAACTAATTCTCAGAATAACACTTCTTCAAGAACATCGTTTACTCGAAGAAATACAGCCATCTCTAATTCAATATTAGCAACTGGCGATTGGTATCGATTTTACATTGAAAAATCAGGTGTATACAAAATATCCAAAAGCTTCTTACAAAGCATAAGTTCAGACTTAACTAAAACTAATCCTAAAAAAATAAAAATATATGGCAACGGCGGAAGAATGCTTCCTTTATCTAACGCAACCTATTATCCAAACGATCTAACTGAAAATGCAATTCAAATTATAGGCGAAAACGACGGAAGCTTTGATAATGATGACTATATTTTATTTTATGCTGAAGGCGTAGATACCTGGAACAACGAAAGCAGAACTTCTAATAATTTATACGACAATAAATCATACTATTATATCACTACTCAAGGAGGAGACGGAAAAAGAATCTCACAAATGCAATCCCCATCAGGAAGTAGCACAATAAACATCTCAACATTTGACGACCACAAACACCACGAAAAAGACCTTGTAAATATTGCACATTTAGGACGTGAATGGTACGGCGAAGCATTTGATATTAACAACGAACAAGAATTTGATTTTAACTTTCCAAATATTGATACTTCAACCCCTGTCAAAATACAAGTTAAAACAGCATCCGCTTCCTTTACAAACACCTCTTTTAAAATTTCGGCAAACCAACAAGAAATAGAAAACACTAATTTTAGTCCACTAAATACAAATTCTGAAATTAAATTCTACACCGATTCTATACATTCAAACAAAACATTTCCTGGAGCCGAAAACATAAAAATAAAACTCAGCTACAACAACGGCGGAATCCCAGGTTCAAAAGGATACTTAGATAGAATTAGCCTAGTTGCAAAAAGAAAATTACAAGGTTATGGAAAACAGTTTCTTTTTCAATATGATCTCGCCGATTCAAGCCTAGGAATTGCAAGTTACAACTTAACAAACACAACTGGAATTACTCAAATCTGGGATGTTACAGACATATATAATGTAACAACTATTCAAAACCAGAACCAAAGTACAATCAACTTTAAAGCACAACTAGGTGAAGTAAGAAAATATACAACCTTAGACCCTTCAGATTACTACATTCCGCTTAAAGAAAACAAGACTAAAATTCCAAATCAAAACTTAAAGGGGACATTATTAAAGAATAACCAAAATGCTTTTCAAGACATTGATTACGCAATTATCACCCCTTCCTTTTTATCCAATCAAGCCGAAAAACTAGCCGCTTTTCATAGATCTCATTCTAATTTAAATGTAAAAGTAATCACAACAGAATCGATCTATCAAGAATTCTCATCAGGAAAACAAGATATAGCCGCCATACGAAATTGCATTAAATACATTTATGACAATGCCTCTTCTGCCGAAAAAAGAATTAAATATGTTAACCTTTTTGGTGATGCTTCTTATGACTACAAAGACAGAATCAACAATAACGGAAATATTGTACCTATATATCTTTCACTAAAAAGCAATACTTCTGGAGAAGCCTCATTTGCATCTGATGATTTTTACGGATTAATGGATAACAACGAAGGAAACATAACTTCTTTCTTTGGAGGAATAGATATCGCAGTAGGAAGAATGCTTATTAATGACTCCAGACAAGCAAGCGAAATGGTAAACAAAGTACTTGAATACCACGATATAAAATCATTTGGGAACTGGAAAAACAATTTTGTATTAGTCGCAGATGACTCCGACAAAGCTTCGGATGCCACACTACAAAGTCGCCAAAATAAATTAGCAGATATTATCACTACCGAAAAACCATTTTTTAATGTAGATAAAATACTTTTAGACTCTTATGTCGAAGAAGCCTCATCTGGAGGAGCAAGATATCCTAAAGCAAGAACCGACTTATTTAATGCATTCGAAAAAGGAGCTCTCGTTTTCAACTACCTAGGACATGGTGGTGAAGATGGATTAGCAGGTGAGCGAATTTGGGGAAAATCAGATGGACAAAATCTAAACAATCAATACAAATATCCTTTATTTATAACAATTACCTGCGAATTCTCCAGATTTGATGACCCTACGAGACCAACCGCAGGAGAATACACCTATTGGAATCCAAAAGGTGGAGCCATTGCCATGCTTACTACCACAAGATCAATTGGACAATTTAGCGCTGAAAACTTTAATGACATCTTATCTAAAAACTTATTATCATACGGATCAAATCAATACACCACCATTTCAGAATCATTACGTGTATCTAAAAATAGCAATCCAAGTTCATCCAGCAATGTCATTGTATATATTGGCGATCCAGCTTTAATGCTTGCAATTCCTAAACCTAAAATAAAACTAACAAAAGTAAACGATGTCATTATTTCTCAACCAATTGACGATTTTAAATCACTTTCAAAAATCAAATTATCAGGCGAAATAACAGATGAAAACAATAATTTATTAACAAATTACAACGGAGAACTAACAACTGCTATATTCGATAAAATAATCAAAGCTTCAACACTTAACAACAACGGATTTAGCCCACCAATGCAATTCAACACCCTAGGAGAAACTATCTTTAGAGGAAGCGCCTCAATCACCAATGGTTTATTCGAATTTAGCTTCGTAGTACCTAGAGACATCCGAATTCCGTTAGGTAATGGAAAAATCAGCTTTTATTCAAAAAAACAACAACTTCTTGAGAATCAAACTGGCTATGATACCACAATAAAAATAGGAGGAATAAATGAAAATGCACCCAAGGACAATAATAGTCCAAAAGTGCAGTTATATATGAATGATGAAACATTTGTATCGGGAGGGGTTACAAATGAATCTCCTTTTTTACTTGCGAATCTTGAAGATGAAAATGGGATAAATACTGCAAGTGGAATCGGACATGATATAGTTGCAATTTTAGATGGAGACGTCAGTAATCCTTATATATTAAACGATTACTACCAAACGAAATTAGATGATTACACACATGGAACATTACGTTTTCCATTCCGTAATTTAGCACCAGGATTACACACCGTTTCGGTAACAGCATGGGATGTTTACAACAACCCAGTAACTGCCGAAATTCAGTTTGTAGTATCAGGAGATGACACAATTACATTAACGCATGTTTTAAATTATCCGAATCCGTTCACAACCTATACTGAGTTTTGGTTTTCACACAACAAACCATACGAACCTTTAGAAGTTCAGGTACAAGTAATGACAATTACTGGAAAAATTGTTTGGACAAAAAACCAAATTATTACCACCGAAGGCTTTTTGTCTCGGGATATAACTTGGAACGGAAGAGATGATTTTGGAGATCGAATTGGTAAAGGAGTTTACATCTATAAACTAACAGTCAAATCGAACACAACAAATAAAAAAGCAGAAAAATTCGAAAAACTTGTCATACTTTAATTAAATATTATATTTGTTTACTATTAAAAACCTAGATGAAAAAAACTACCCTCATTTTAACCTGTCTTTTTATAGGTGTTTTAGCAAAAGCACAAGAAAGAACAATCACAACCGCAGTACCTTTTTTATTAGTAGCTGCCGACGCTAGAGCAGCTGGTATGGCCGACCAAGGAGTCGCCACTTCTGTAGATGCTTTTTCTCAACAATGGAATCCCGCAAAATATGCCTTCTCAGAAGACAAACAAGGATTTTCTGTTAGCTACACTCCGTATCTTACCGATTTAGTAAATGATGTCTCCTTAGGGCAAATCACCTATTTCAACAAAATAAACGACCGTAATGCATTTGCTGCGAGTTTCCGTTATTTCGGTTTTGGCGATATTGCATTACGAGAAACAGATAACCCATTAGAACAAGAAAGAATCGTTTCTCCAAATGAATTTGCTCTTGATGGATCTTACAGCTTAAAACTGAGCGAAAAATTCTCAATGGCAGTAGCCGGAAGATACATTCGTTCCAATCTAAAAATCGCATCAGAAAACATAGACGCATCACCTGCAAGCTCATTTGCAGTAGACGTTGCTGGTTTCTATCAATCTGAAGAAATTGCTTATAGCGATTTTAACGGTAGATGGAGAGGTGGTTTCAACATCCAGAACATCGGACCAAAAATTAAATACGACAACGACGAAATCAATGCTAATTTCTTACCAGCTAACTTAAAAGTAGGTGGAGGATTTGACTTTATCTTAGATGATTACAATAAAATCGGATTAGGTGTAGAATTTAGCAAGTTATTAGTTCCAACACCACAAAACCCAGATTTAAATGGTGATGGCACAATTACTCCAGATGAAAGAAATCAAAATAGAGAAGATTATCGATCCATAGGATGGGCATCAGGAATATTTAAATCATTTGGAGACGCACCAGGCGGTTTTAGTGAAGAATTAAAAGAAATCACCTATAGCATTGGTGCAGAATACATGTATCAGGATTCATTTGCATTTCGCGCAGGTTATTTTCATGAAAGCCCAGAAAAAGGAGCTAGAAAATTCTTTTCTTTAGGAGCTGGTTTCAAATACAACGTTGTTAAAGTAGATGTTTCATACCTATTTTCTACTTCAAACGTAAAAAATCCATTAGAAAACACACTTCGTTTCTCTCTAACGTTTAACTTTGGGGACAAATACGAAGTATATTAATCGCGAATAATAAAAAACAATTATAACAATCCAAATTTCAGCTTATTGAAATTTGGATTTTTTTTCCTAAATATATAATGAAAGAAATATCTATTACAACACAATTTTCAGTTTTTGAATCTATCGAAGAACTTTCAAAAGACATTCAAGACTTAATGAACGAAGCAATCGCTATTCGTAAAAAAGCCTATGCTCCATATTCTAGATTTAGAGTTGGTGCAGCCTTACTTTTAGATAATGGTAAAATTGTTTTAGGTTCAAATCAAGAAAACGCGGCTTATCCTTCAGGTCTTTGTGCTGAACGAGTAGCTATTTTTCATGCAGGAGCTATTTATCCAGAAGCTAAAATTTTAAAAATTGCAATTTCAGCTGCTTCAGATACCAATCAGACAATAGCCCCTATTCCTCCTTGCGGATCCTGCAGACAATCAATTGCAGAATATGAAATAAAACAAGACACCCCTATAGAAATTTATTTCATGGGCGAAATAGGTGCAATTTATCAATCGGCATCACTAAAAAACTTACTTCCTTTTATGTTTGATAAAAAGTTCTTGTAAAAAAAGCCAAATATTAGCTTTTAAATTTTAGTTCTAAGTAGGAATGTCTTATTTTTGCATCCCGACCCATTCGGGCGCAAATTTGTGGGAGGAAACTATTTTGCGCTATAGGCAACAATTGATAACAGAAACACTTTAGCAAAAGAAAGAATTCAGATGAAAGAAGTTACAAAAGAGGTATATTTAAAGTGGTATGAAGACATGCTACTTTGGAGAAAGTTTGAAGACAAACTAGCAGCATTGTACATCCAACAGAAAGTAAGAGGATTTCTTCACCTATACAATGGTCAAGAAGCAGTACTTGCTGGTGCATTGCATGTCATGGATTTGACAAAAGATAAAATGATAACTGCTTACAGAAATCACGTACAACCAATTGGTATGGGTGTTGACCCAAAACGTGTAATGGCTGAACTTTTAGGAAAAGCAACAGGAACATCTAAAGGAATGGGTGGATCTATGCACATTTTCTCAAAAGAACACCGTTTTTACGGAGGTCACGGAATTGTAGGTGGACAAATTCCTGTAGGAGCTGGTTTAGCTTTTGCAGATAAATATTTTGAAACAGGTGGTGTAACCATGACTTATTTTGGTGATGGTGCAGCAAGACAAGGTTCTTTACATGAAGCTTTTAACATGGCTATGTTATGGAAACTTCCAGTAGTATTTATTGTTGAAAACAATGGATATGCAATGGGAACTTCTGTTGAAAGAACTGCAAACCATACAGATATATGGAAACTTGGTTTAGGTTACGAAATGCCTTGTGGACCAGTTGACGGAATGAACCCAGTGAAAGTTGCAGAAGCAATGTACGAAGCAGTTGAAAGAGCGCGTCGTGGTGATGGTCCAACATTCTTAGAAATGAAAACATACCGTTACAGAGGACACTCAATGTCTGATGCACAATTATATCGTTCTAAAGAAGAAGTAGAAGAATACAAAAAAATTGACCCAATTACTCAAGTACTTGACGTAATAAAAGATCAAAAATTTGCTACTGAAGAAGAAATCGAAGAAATAGACCAAAGAGTAAAAGACTTGGTAGAAGAATGTGTGAAATTTGCTGAAGAATCTCCATATCCTGATTTACAACAACTTTACGATGTGGTATATGCACAAGAAAACTATCCATTTACACCTCATAAACTATAAATCATGGCGATAAAAGTAACAATGCCTCGTTTGAGCGATACTATGACGGAAGGAACGGTAGCAACTTGGCTTAAAAAAGTAGGAGACAAAGTTAGCGAAGGAGATATCCTTGCTGAAATTGAAACCGACAAAGCAACAATGGAATTTGAGTCTTTCAATGAAGGAACTCTTTTATATATAGGAATCCCAGCTGGAGAAACCGCTCCAGTTGATTCATTATTAGCAATTATAGGAAACGAAGGTGAAGATGTTACGGCATTAATCGCTGGAGGAGGTGCTCCTGCTGCCGAAGCTCCAAAAGCTGAAGCTGTAACTACAGAGGCTAAAACAGAAGCAGTTGCTCCTGCAAAAGCTGCAACTGAATTACCAAAAGGTGTTGTTGTAGTAACTATGCCTCGATTAAGTGATACTATGACTGAAGGTACAGTAGCAACTTGGCTTAAAAAAGTTGGTGATGCTGTGGCTGAAGGTGATATTCTTGCTGAAATCGAAACAGACAAAGCAACAATGGAATTTGAGTCTTTCAACGAAGGAACATTATTATACATTGGAATTCAAGAAGGAAACACAGCTCCTGTTGATAGTTTATTAGCTATCATCGGACCTGCTGGAACAGATATTTCTGGCATTGCAGAAAACTATACTGTTGGTGGCGCTCCTGCAAAAGCAACAACAGAAGAAACTAAAGCAGCTCCTACTCAAGAAACAGCAGAAACTGTTGAAGTCGTTAGCGATGGAAAAAGAATTCTTGCTTCACCATTAGCAAAGAAAATTGCTTCAGATAAAGGAATTCAATTATCACAAGTAAAAGGGACTGGTGAAAACGGACGTATTGTAAAAAGCGATATCGAAAACTTTACACCTGCAACTGCTACTCCTGCACAACCAGCTGCAACTACTGCTAAAGCTCCAGAAGCTACAGTAGCTGCTCCAAAAGTTTTTGTTCCTGCTGGAGAAGTTTTCACAGAAGAGATCAAAAATTCGCAAATGCGAAAAATTATTGCAAAACGTCTAGCAGAATCATTGTTTACAGCTCCTCACTATAACTTAGTGATCGAAGTAAGCATGGACGAAGCAATGACATCTAGAGCTACAATAAATAGCGTTCCAGATACAAAAGTATCTTTTAACGATATGGTAATCAAAGCTTGTGCTTTGGCATTGAAAAAGCACCCAAAAATTAATTCACAGTGGAAAGAAGATGCCATCATCATCAACCACCATGTAAATATTGGTGTTGCTGTAGCTGTTGAAGATGGATTAGTAGTTCCTGTATTGAAATTTACAGATGCTATGAGTTTATCTCAAATTGGTGCTAGCGTAAGAGATCTTGCTGGAAGAGCTAAAAACAAAAAACTTGGACCACAAGAAATGGAAGGAAGTACTTTTACAGTATCTAACCTTGGAATGTTTGGTATTACAGAATTTAATTCAATCATAAACCAACCAAACTCTGCCATCCTTTCTGTAGGTGCTATTGTAGAGAAACCAGTGGTTAAAAACGGTCAAATTGTAGTAGGAAACACAATGATGTTATCATTGGCTTGTGACCACAGAACAATTGATGGTGCAACTGGTGCTCAATTTTTACAAACATTGAAACAATATATCGAAAGCCCAGTTACTATGTTGGCATAATTCGTTATTATTTTATATTAAAAATCCCATTTTGAACTTTCAAAATGGGATTTTTTTATTTATTTTACATTTTAAACCAATTTTTTATAAAAAATGAAAAAAATATATCTACTAACCCTCTTTTTGATAGCATTGGCCTGTCAGAAAAAAGACGAAACAAATAAACCAACAGTTACTAAAGATGAACATTCTTTCTCAAAACCAGAGTTAGCCGTTGTAAAACACTTAGACCTTGATATCAAAGTTGATTTTGAAACACAATCCATTACCGGAAAAGCATCTTGGAAAATCGACAACGTTAGTAAAGGCAACGAAATTATCTTTGACGAAAACACGCTTAACATTACTAAAGTTACTCTAGGTGATGATGAAAAAGAAACTAAATTCGAGCTCGGAAAAGATGTCGAATTTCACGGAAAACCACTTCACATTACAATTGAACCAAATACAACCAAAGTAAATATCTACTACAATACAACCAAAGACGCTGTAGCATTACAATGGCTAAAACCTGAACAAACGGCAGACAAAAAGAAACCTTTCCTTTTCTCACAAGGAGAAAGTGTTTGGTCTCGTACTTGGATTCCATGTCAAGACTCTCCATCAGTTCGTTTTACTTATAATGCAAAAGTTACAGTTCCTAAAGATTTAATGGCTGTAATGAGCGCAGTTAACCCTCAAAAGAAAAATGACACTGGTATTTACACTTTTAAACAAGACAAAGCAATACCATCATACTTAATGGCAATTGCAGTTGGAGACATCGAATTTCAATCAATTGATGACAGAACAGGTGTTTACGCAGAACCATCTGTTCTTAAAAAAGCAGCATGGGAATTTGCTGAATTAGGAAAAATGGTAGTTGCTGCCGAAAAACTATATGGCCCATATCGTTGGGGGCGATATGATGTATTAGTCCTGCCACCAAGTTTCCCTTATGGCGGAATGGAAAATCCTAACTTAACATTCCTAACTCCAGGAGTTTTGGCTGGTGATCGTTCATTAACTAGCTTATTAGCACATGAATTAGGTCATAGCTGGAGCGGAAACTTAGTAACCAATGCAACATGGGATGACATTTGGCTAAACGAAGGATTCACCACTTATGTAGAACATAGAATTGGTGAAGCAATCTTTGGTGAAAAAGAATTTGAAATGCAAAATGTTATCATCCGTAAAGAACTAATTGATAATATTGCTGAACTAGGAGACACAAGCCCAGACACAAGACTTAAAGTTAGTTTAACTGGAAGAAATCCTGATGATGGATTAAGTTTAATACCTTATGTAAAAGGGTATGCCTTTTTGAAAGTTATCGAGAATGCAGTTGGACGCGAAAAATTTGATGTTTTTATTAAAAACTATTTCGATGCAAATGCTTTTAAATCTATTACAACAGAAGATTTTGTAAAATACATAAATGAAAATCTAATTAAAGGAGACAAAGCACTGGCTGACAAGATAAAACTAGACGAATGGATCTACAAACCTGGAATCCCATCAAATATTACCCCTGTGAGCTCACTCGATTTTGATGCTATCGATAAAATTCAAAAAAGCTGGAGAGAAACTGGCGTTAAAGGATTAAGCAAAAAAATCACGACAACTACAGAAAAACAACATTTTATAGACAATCTCCCAACAGATATTACTGTAAAAGAAATGGAAGCACTTGATACCGAGTTCAACTTTACAAAAGGCGGCAATTTTATTATCAAGCGTCAATGGTTTGTTCCTTCAATCCGTTATAAATATACAGCAGCTTACCCTGCAATTGAACAATTTTTAATTTCTACTAGCAGAACAGGATCAGTAATGATGCTTTATAAAGAAATGGCAAAAACCCCTGAAGGAAAAGTTTGGGCAAAACAAATCTTCGACAAAGCAAAATCAGGTTATCACCAAACAACAATTCAAGCTGTAGAAAGCATTTTAAAATAGTATTCAGTTTACAGTCGCAGTCTCAGTTTTTAGCTTACAATCTGGCCGAAGACTGTAACTGAAAACTGCAAAGAAAAAAATCCCCAGTTACACCTTGTAATCGGGGATTTTTTTTATTCTTATTTCTCATTCCTGACCTAATAAACAAAAAACATTCTTATGAAAACAATTACCCTAGCCCCGATAGAAGTGAAAATCCTTTTGCTTTTATCTTTAAAAAGCAAAAGATTGTAACGAATAGCGGGATTAGCTTCTAAAAAAACACCTCAGGAAAAATTATCCATTACATAGCGTAAATTCTCCATGTTTTAAAATCTGTATTCGTAGCACCTTTGTAATGTCAAAAGACAACAACAAATAAATAACATAAAAAATCAAATAAGATGACACGATTAACAGCATTAAACCCAGAAGAAGCAACAGGAAAAGCTAAAGATTTATTCAACGCTGTACAAGCAAAATTAGGAGTTGTTCCGAACATGATGAGAACAATGGGAAATTCTCCCGCAGTTCTTGAAGGATATCTAAATTTAAGCGGTGCACTAAGTCACGGGAAATTAGGTGCAAAAACAGGAGAACTAATTGCCTTAGCAGTTTCAGAAAGTAATTCATGTGATTACTGCTTAGCAGCTCATACCTATATTGGAGAAAAATTGGTAAAAGCAGATCCTGCAGTTTTGCAAGCTGCAAGAACAGGAAATTCAACCGATGCAAAAACTGAAGCCGTTTTACAATTTGCCAAAACATTAATCAGTAAAAATGGCTTGGTAAATGATGAAGATGTAAACAAAGTAAAAAATGCAGGAGTTACTGATGCCGAAATTGCAGAAACAATTGGACATGTAGCCTTAAATATTTTAACAAACTACTTTAATAATACAGCAAACACCGAAATTGACTTTCCAGCAGTTTAAAGTTTAAAGTAATTCAAGTAAAACAGTTTATAAAGATAGTTGTGAATTCTTTTCATGACTATCTTTATATTTTCAAAACAAAAGAAATCATGAGCAGTCAGAATGTTTTCACTTTAATTAATCCGCAAAATGGTAATTTAGCCTTTAAGTTACTCCCTTTTGACAACAACAGCCATTTTGACCATCTGCAGCGCAATAATTATTTCTCATTAATTTGGGTAACCAAAGGAAAAGGGAAAGTAAAAGCTGATTTTGCCGAGCATAATTTTGAAGAAAACTCACTACTAGCCTTTTCTCCTTATCAGCCTTTTATGCTCTGTGTAAGTGAACCAATTGAAGGAATCGCAATTCACTTTCATCCTGATTTTTATTGCATTCACATGCATCAAAAAGAAGTTTCCTGTAATGGGATTTTATTTAATAATGTTTATCAGCCACCATTTACAATTATTACAGAACAAGCTGCAGCAACTTTTAGAATGGTTTTAGAACAAATGAAAACCGAAATTCAAAATGCTGAATTGGCACAATATGAATTATTAGTTTCCTACTTAAAAATATTTTTAATTACTGCTTCCCGATTAAAAAACGAACAATTAGAAGAAATGAAATCAGTTCCTAATTCTAAAGAACCTTTTATTCTTCAAAATCTGAAAGATGCTATTGAGCTTAATTTTAAAACCAAACATTCAGCAGGAAATTATGCCGAATTGTTAAATATCTCATCAAAAGCGCTAGCAAAATTATCTAAGACGTATTTCAATAAAACACTAACTGATTTAATTGCTGAAAGAATAATAATCGAAGCCAAAAGAGAATTATACATGACCAACAAAACAGTCAAAGAAATTGCATATGAATTGGGTTATGAAGACGAGCATTACTTTAGTCGATTTTTCAAAACCAATGCTGATGTTTCGCCTCAAATTTATAGAGAAACAGTAGGTTTTGGAAAAATGGAAATCTAATTTTTATTTTTAGCCTCAATCCATTTAGACATATATTTTGTGCTTCTCATGGTATGATACTGCAACATACTTCCTATAAAGTTGTTATCACGATGGGATTTCAAATTAGATTGCAAATGGAAAATCATTTCCATAAAATCAGTCGCAAAATCATCTTTTAAATAACGGGTATTAATTATTTCAATTCCTTTTATCTGAGCTTCGTTCCATAGATTTTTGTCTTGATATAATTCTACCGTTGCTTTGGCGAAATCTTCAGCATCATCAATAATAAAGCCATTCCAAGGTAAATCACCATTCATTGCTTCCGCACCTATTGTTGTGGTTACACTTGGTGTTCCGGATTGCATAGCTTCAACTAACTTTCCTTTTAATCCTGCACCAAAACGTATCGGGGCTAATACTATTCTAGATTTCTGTACTACTTCTTGAGCATTATCAGCACGACCCATAATATAAAAACCAGATTTGGGTTGGTGCAATTGCAATACTTTTTGTGAAGGATATGCTCCATAAATATTTAAAACTGCATCTGGTAATTCTTTTTTTATCAATGGCCAAATTGACTCTTTTAGATATTGAACAGTATTCCAATTGGGTTCGTGCAGAAAATTACCGATAAAAACAAAACCATTTCTTTCTTCAAAAGGGGGTAATTCTTTTAATACATTTTCAGAAATTGAATTCAATAAAAAAGGCAAATAATACAATAAAGCAGCATCAATTTTAAATACTGACTCTAATAATTCCATCTCAAACTCAGAAATTATTAAAGACAAATCACAACGCAGAATACTAGCGATTTCTCTCTTAGCAACTTCTTCTGAAAATAAATCACTAACTACAAAATTTCTATTCTCTTTGAATGCTTTTTGACGAGCTTGACGCAAGCAGTGCAAATCCTCAGTATCCAAAATACGTAATGCATCAGGACAATTTTCAGACACGCGCCAACCAAACTGTTCTTCAATCATAAACCGATCAAACAAAACAATCGACGGATTAAGTTCTTTTATATAATCATCAAAACTGGAACAATTTAAAGCAATCGTTTTTTTCTCAATTCCTAACGCTGTCAAATCAATCATAAAATCACTATCCAAAGCTGGGCTAGCAAATGTAATATCAAATCCCTTTTCTTTAAAAATTGAGATTAACTGCATCATTCTCCCTCCTGCTGCCGATGAATTTGGCTCAGGCCATACAAAGCCAATTATTAAAAGCTTTTTAAGCTCACTCATATCCTATTTTATTTCTACTACAAAATAATACTATTTAAGCGGCAATATCATCATTAAACCCAAAAATCGGGAATAAAACACTAATTTTGTAGGTTATAAATCAAATATCATGTTAGGATTAAAATTAGCTACAGACCCACGTTGGGTAAACATAGTCGAATCGAATATCGAAGAAATTCTTACCGACCATGCATGGTGTGAGCAAAAAGCGGCTTCAAACGCAATTAGTTTAGTAACATACAATTCAGAATTAGAGGAATTAGTAACAGAAATGTTAATTATTGCCAGAGAAGAATTAGAGCATTTACAAATGGTACATGACATTATCAAGAAAAGAGGTTTGACACTTGGTCGCGAAAGAAAAGACCATTATGTAAATGAGCTTTTTAAATTCATGAAAAAAGACGGCAGTAGAAAAGATGCCCTTTGTGATCGCCTATTATTTTCGGCCATGATTGAAGCTAGAAGTTGTGAACGCTTTAAAGTCCTTTCAGAAAACATAAAAGACCAGGAATTGGCAACATTTTATCGTGATTTAATGATTTCGGAAGCAGGACATTATACTACTTTTTTAGGATTTGCCCGAAAATATACCGATAATATAGACATCGATAAACGTTGGAAAGAATGGATTGAATACGAAGGTTCTATCATTACTAATTATGGAAAAAGCGAAACTGTACACGGATAAAAACAACTAATAATTATACTTATGACAAAAGGGAATATAAAATCCATTTTATATAGAATAGTAAAATATATTGGAATAGTGCTAGTCGTTATTTTAGCGCTACTTTTTATAACGCCTTATGTTTTTTCGGATAAAATAAAAGAAGAGATAAAGAAAACAGCAAACAAAAAACTTAATGCTGAACTAAATTATTCAGATGCTAACATTTCCTTCTTTCATCATTTTCCATCATTAACTTTAACTTTAAATGATTTAAAATTAAATGGATCTGCTCCATTTCAAAAAGAAAACTTTGTTACTGCTAAAGAAGTTTCTTTTGGTATTAACATAAGTAGTTTACTTTTTGGAGAAACTGTTAGCATAGACCAAATATATCTATCTAATTCTTTTATCAATGTAAAAGTTAATAAAAACGGTGAAGCAAATTATAACGTTTATAAATCATCTGAAGCTGAAGCAGAAAAAGCAAAAGATAATAGTGATGATACTTCTTTAAAATTAGAAAAAATTGAAATCATCAATAGTAAGATAGTCTATGATGATCAATCAACCAAGGTACATCTAGATGTTTTTGGATTTAATTATTCTGGAAAGGGAGATTTAAGTAAAGATATCTTCGACTTATATTCAAAAGCTAGAATCGAAAAACTTAACATCTTATACGAAAATGAACCTTATTTAATGAACAAAAAGGTAGATGCTGACTTAATTACAAAAGTAAATGTAAACTCTTTATCTTTCCTTTTCGAACAAAACAATTTAAAGATAAATCAACTAATAGTTGATTTTAAAGGAAAATTTGACTTTTTAAAAGATGGTTATAATATTGATTTTATTATAAAATCAGATAACAGTCAATTACATGATGTCTTTACAGCATTCCCTCCTAAATTCATTACCTGGTTATCAAAAACTGATTTAAAAGGGAATACAAATCTATTACTTACCTTAAAAGGTAAATATATTGCATCACAGAACATTGCTCCAGATTTAAACGTTGATTTAAAAATAAATGATGGTTATGTAAACTATAATAAAAGTTCTTTTCCTGTTTCAAATTTAAATCTAGATATAAATACGAAATTACCTTCGCTAAATCCAGACCTTTTAATTGTTGATGCAAAAAACCTAGCCTTAAACATAAATAAAGACCATTTAAAATCTAAATTTTATGTAAAAGGGGTAGATACTCCTGAAGTAGACATTGACCTAAACAGCCAGATAGATTTAGGAAAATTAACTCAGGCATTTGGAATTCCTGACATAGAATTAAAAGGAAATCTTATTGGAGATATTAAAGCAAAAGGAGTTTTTGATTTAAAAAATAAACTCTTCCCAGTAACTTCTGGAACAATTAACTTGAAAAATGGATTTTTAAAAACAAAATATTATCCAAACCCAATTACAGACATAACAATTGTTTCTGAGATTAATAATCAAAAAGGAACTTTTGATGATTTGAAAGTCAAATTATCACCAGCACAAATAACCTTTGAAGGAAAACCCTTTTTTATTAATGCCAACTTAAGCAATTTTAACGATCTTACTTATGACATTAAAGCTAAAGGAGAATTAGATATAAGCAAAATATATAGAGTTTTTTCTCAAAAAGGATTAGATCTAGATGGCTCAATTAAAGCCGATTTAGTTTTGAAAGGAAAACAAAGTGATGCTGAAAAAGGAAACTATAGCAAACTCAATAATAAAGGAACACTAGAAATTAAGAATATCGGAATTGTATCTGAATACCTTCCTAAGAAGTTTATTATTAAAGAAGGTCTTTTTAAAATAAACCAAGACAAAATGTTTTTCAAAAACTTTATGTCAACTTATGGTCAATCAGATTTTAAAATGAATGGATATCTACAAAATGTCTTTAATTTCATGACAACCAAAACTGGGGTCTTAAAAGGATCATTTGCTATAAATTCAAAGTACATCAATGCTGATGAATTTATGTCGAGTACAACTACCGAGACAAGCAATACAACTACAGCTCCTAGTACAAATACTGAAGCATCAAAAATAGAAGTAACTGAAACTGGAGTCATTATAATTCCGAAGAATTTCAATTTACAATTTCAAGCAAATGCACAGAAGGTAAATTTCAACAAACTTGCATTAAATAACGCAAAGGGAAATCTTAAAATGAATAAAGGGATTTTAACCATGCAAAATACTGGTTTCAATCTAATAGGCTGCGAAGTAAGCATGGATGCAACGTATCAAGCTCAAACAATGAAAAAAGCTCTATTCGACTATACTATCAAAGCAACAGATTTTGACGTTAAAAAGGCTTACAATGAAATTGAGATATTTAGAAAAATGGCTAGTGCAGCAGAAAAAGCACAGGGAACCGTTTCGCTAGATTACAAGCTAAAAGGAAGACTTAATGCTAAGATGGAGCCTGTTTACCCTTCATTAGTTGGTGAAGGTGTAATTTCTGTAAAAGATATCAAACTCTATGGGATGAAAATGTTCAATGCTGTAAGCAAAACAACTAGTCATGAAGCAATTAGAAATCCTCAAATAACCAAGGTTGATATTAAGAGTAGCATCAAAAACAATATAATTACTCTAGAACGATTCAAATTCAAATTTGCAGGTTTCAGACCAAGAATAGAAGGAACAACTAGTTTAGATGGTAAACTAAATATTAAAATGAGATTAGGTTTACCTCCATTAGGAATTTTGGGAATTCCGTTAATAATCAAAGGAACCAAAGATAATCCTAAAATAAAAATAGGAAGAAAATCAGAAGATTTAGAAGAAACTCAAGATACCGAAGATTAATCTAAATAATACCATGATTCACAAGCCTGCTCAATCGAGCAGGCTTTTTTATGCATATACATGAGGTAAGATATTTTTTAGATATCATTGAACTAAATTAGTTTCAGATATTCTTATTGCTTATTTTAAGATTATAATTATGACAAAATGATATAGAGTTAAACCAGATTAAAATAGATCAAGCACAAAACCTGGAGAGGAGGGAATTTCAAAGTAAAATAAAAATTTGAGATGACTCCTATAGATTGTCAAACCAATGAAAGCTAACCTAGAATCAATGGGAAGAAACTACAGAGACAAAAAAAAGACACCTAAGTTCTTTCAGACATGGGCTCCATACGAACAAGCACAGCAATGAATTATCAACCCTGAAAACATGGGTACTCATTTGTCAATTGATGAAGTAGCTTTGTCTCTGGAGAGCTTTTTACTATGGCTACAAATAAGGAAGCCAGAGGTAAAAAAGTTACTTAACTGCTATTGTTGCCGGAACAAAGGCTGATCTCGTTATTCATCTTATCTGCAAAATTGACTACAAAAAAAAGCTGTGACCAAGAAATAATACTTGAGATGATTAATTCCACGAAATTAATCTCCAAAAGATGTTTTCAGAAGCCATACAGGTTACCGATAGATTTCATACTCAAAAATTAGCTCTAGAAGCCTTACAGGAGATTAGAATAAAATATCCTTGGGAAAAGTATCGATACTGAGAATAGATTGATATTACAAGCGAAAAGAGAGAGCTAAACCTATATTCCAGAGCTTTTGTCTAACGGAGACTCTGTAAAGCAGTTATTAGCCAGAAGTAGAGATATTCTTTATAAATCACCTAAAAAATGGGCCTAAAGTCAAAATGAAAGAGCAAAGATCTTATTTAGCCTATATCCTGATATAAAAACAGCTCATAGACTAATACAACAACTTCCTGGGGTTTATAACAACAAACTCATTGCTATGACCAAACTAGCACATTAATATAGGAATGTAGAAGAATCGGGTTTTAAAAACTTTAATATCCTACTTAATACCATAACGGTTAATTATCAGTCAATCTTGAACTATTTTGATAATAGAAGTACTAATGCTTCAGCGGAATCTTTTAACGCAAAAGTAAAAGCGTTTAGAGGTCAATTTAGAGGAGTGCGAAAAGTCGATTTCTTATTATTGAGATTATCTAATCTCCAAGTTTTTCGTTTGATCCGTTCGATCCATTCCTTTTTTAGTAGTGTTTTGACAATAAAAAAAAACTCCAATTAGCAATAGCCAATTGGAGTTTTAGTACTCAGAGCGGGACTTGAACCCGCACGAACATTGCTGTTCACTGGATTTTAAGTCCAGCGTGTCTACCAATTTCACCATCCGAGCATTATGTGGTACCTCCAGGGATCGAACCAGGGACACATGGATTTTCAGTCCATTGCTCTACCATCTGAGCTAAGGTACCTTATTCTATAATTTATAGATAAGAATAAAAAACCCTGTTGATTAAAACAGGGTTTTAAAAGAAAGGCGACGACATACTCTCCCACATAACTGCAGTACCATCTGCGCAGGCGGGCTTAACTACTCTGTTCGGGATGGGAAGAGGTGAGCCCCGCCGCAATAACCACCTTAAGGTCGTTAGTTGCTTTAGGCAACTTTTGTAATAAAAATTAACAATTGATAATTAATAATTACAATAATATCTTAACACACTGAGATAAAGAAAAAATAATTTTTTAGAAAGTTTCTCCCCCCGACTTGCGTCGGGGGAAAAGGCGTACATAAGCTTACGGATTATTAGTACTACTCGACTATGACATTACTGCCTTTACATCTATAGCCTATCAACGTGGTCATCTCCCACGATCCTTAAAAGAAATCTCATCTTGTGGTGGGTTTCGCGCTTATATGCTTTCAGCGCTTATCCCTTCCAAACGTAGCTACTCTGCGGTGCTCCTGGCGGAACAACAGATACACTAGAGGTTTGTCCAATTCGGTCCTCTCGTACTAGAATCAGATCCACTCAAATTTCTTGCGCCCACAGTAGATAGAGACCGAACTGTCTCACGACGTTCTGAACCCAGCTCGCGTGCCACTTTAATGGGCGAACAGCCCAACCCTTGGGACCTTCTCCAGCCCCAGGATGTGACGAGCCGACATCGAGGTGCCAAACCCCCCCGTCGATATGAGCTCTTGGGGGAGATCAGCCTGTTATCCCCGGCGTACCTTTTATCCTTTGAGCGATGGCCCTTCCATGCGGAACCACCGGATCACTATGCTCTACTTTCGTACCTGATCGACCTGTATGTCTCTCAGTCAAGCTCCCTTATGCCATTGCACTCTACGCACGGTTACCAAGCGTACTGAGGGAACCTTTAGAAGCCTCCGTTACTCTTTTGGAGGCGACCACCCCAGTCAAACTACCCACCAAGCAATGTCCCCCGCAATAACGGGGTTAGGCCTCAGATAAACAAAGGGTTGTATTTCAACAATGACTCCACAACGCCTAGCGACGCCACTTCACAGTCTCCAACCTATCCTACACATCATTTATCCAAGGTCAATACTAAGCTATAGTAAAGGTGCACAGGGTCTTTTCGTCCCACTGCGGGTAAGCGGCATCTTCACCGCTACTACAATTTCACCGAGCTCATGGCTGAGACAGTGTCCAGATCGTTACACCATTCGTGCAGGTCGGAACTTACCCGACAAGGAATTTCGCTACCTTAGGACCGTTATAGTTACGGCCGCCGTTTACTGGGGCTTCAATTCAATGCTTCTCCGAAGATAACATCTCCTCTTAACCTTCCAGCACCGGGCAGGTGTCAGGCCCTATACTTCATCTTACGATTTTGCAGAGCCCTGTGTTTTTGATAAACAGTCGCCTGGACCTCTTCACTGCGGCCAGCATTGCTGCTGGCGACCTTTCTCCCGAAGTTACAGGTCTATTTTGCCTAATTCCTTAGCCATGAATCTCTCGAGCACCTTAGGATTCTCTCCTCAACTACCTGTGTCGGTTTACGGTACTGGTACTAATTACCTGAAGTTTAGAGGTTTTTCTTGGAAGCCCTTAGGCGCACTATCTCTTCAACCGAAGTCTCCGAGTACTATCGTATTTCCCCAAAATCTGTGGATTTGCCTGCAGATCTTATAGGTAGGTACTTCAACGAACTATTCCGTCAGTTCGCGGCGCTTTCATCACTCCGTCACCCCATCACAGTAATTAGTAGTACGGGAATATTAACCCGTTAGCCATCGACTGTCCCTTTCGGGTTCGCCTTAGGACCAGACTAACCCACAGCTGATTAGCATAGCTGTGGAAACCTTAGTTTTTCGGTGTGCGGGTTTCTCGCCCGCATTATCGTTACTTATGCCTACATTTTCTTTTCTAACCAGTCCAGCATGCCTTACGACACACCTTCAACCCTGTTAGAATGCTCCCCTACCACTTACAATTAATTGTAAATCCATAGCTTCGGTAATATGTTTATGCCCGATTATTATCCATGCTCGTCCGCTCGACTAGTGAGCTGTTACGCACTCTTTAAATGAATGGCTGCTTCCAAGCCAACATCCTAGCTGTCTGGGCAGACAAACCTCGTTCTTTCAACTTAACATATATTTGGGGACCTTAGCTGATGGTCTGGGTTCTTTCCCTCTCGGACTTGGACCTTAGCACCCAAGCCCTCACTGTTGTGAAACATTATATAGCATTCGGAGTTTGTCAGGAATTGGTAGGCGGTGAAGCCCCCGCATCCAATCAGTAGCTCTACCTCTATATAACTTTATGCACAACGCTGCACCTAAATGCATTTCGGGGAGTACGAGCTATTTCCGAGTTTGATTGGCCTTTCACCCCTACCCACAGGTCATCCGAAGACTTTTCAACGTCAACCGGTTCGGTCCTCCACTGTGTGTTACCACAGCTTCAACCTGCCCATGGGTAGATCACACGGTTTCGCGTCTAACACTACTGACTAAAGCGCCCTATTCAGACTCGCTTTCGCTACGGATCCGTGGCTTAACCACTTATCCTTGCCAGCAACGTTAACTCGTAGGCTCATTATGCAAAAGGCACGCCGTCACCCCACGAAAGGGCTCCGACCGCTTGTAAGCGTATGGTTTCAGGATCTATTTCACTCCGTTATTCACGGTTCTTTTCACCTTTCCCTCACGGTACTGGTTCACTATCGGTCTCTCAGGAGTATTTAGCCTTAGCGGATGGTCCCGCCAAATTCAGACAGGGTTTCACGTGCCCCGCCCTACTCAGGATACCACTATCATTTACACTCATTACCTATACGGGACTATCACCCTCTGTGGTTCTACTTTCCAGTAGATTCTAATTCTTTGCGCAACAAATATCGTGGTCCTACAACCCCAACATTGCCGTAACAACATTGGTTTGGGCTAATCCGCGTTCGCTCGCCACTACTTACGGAATCACTTTTGTTTTCTTCTCCTCCGCCTACTTAGATGTTTCAGTTCAGCGGGTTTGCCCACCTATCGGTGTACTATGTCTTCAACATAGTGGGTTGCCCCATTCAGGTATCTACGGATCAATTCGTGTGTGCCGATCCCCGTAGCTTTTCGCAGCTTATCACGCCTTTCATCGCCTCTGAGAGCCAAGGCATCCCCCATACGCCCTTATTTTGCTTATTGTACCAATCATAAATTAATATGACCGTTTTTTTTTGTTTTTATTATCGCTAATAAAAACGCTTTCTACTTTTTATTATTTTCTTATCTCAATATGTCAATGAACTTTTATCGCACCCAATTAAGGGATTGATCTGTGGAGAATAACGGAGTCGAACCGTTGACCTCCTGCGTGCAAGGCAGGCGCTCTAGCCAGCTGAGCTAATCCCCCATTTTTAAAATGATGATGAATTATGAGTTATGAATTCGCTCATAAATGCTCAACTTCTAAAATTTCCTTTTATTTAAGTTTAAATAGTAGTCCCGGGCAGACTCGAACTGCCGACCCCTACATTATCAGTGTAGTACTCTAACCAGCTGAGCTACGAGACTCTGTTTTTACTTAAATTTATTATTTGAACTAACAGCAGAGTAATATAATCTTTAGAGATGAACCTTTAAATTCTTTCGTCTTCTTTCCCTAACGTGCATTACTGCTAACATATAGGGCTCTAGAAAGGAGGTGTTCCAGCCGCACCTTCCGGTACGGCTACCTTGTTACGACTTAGCCCTAGTTACCAGTTTTACCCTAGGCAGCTCCTTGCGGTCACCGACTTCAGGCACCCCCAGCTTCCATGGCTTGACGGGCGGTGTGTACAAGGCCCGGGAACGTATTCACCGGATCATGGCTGATATCCGATTACTAGCGATTCCAGCTTCACGGAGTCGAGTTGCAGACTCCGATCCGAACTGTGACCGGTTTTATAGATTCGCTCCTGGTCGCCCAGTGGCTGCTCTCTGTACCGGCCATTGTAGCACGTGTGTAGCCCAAGGCGTAAGGGCCGTGATGATTTGACGTCATCCCCACCTTCCTCACAGTTTGCACTGGCAGTCTTGTTAGAGTTCCCGACATGACTCGCTGGCAACTAACAACAGGGGTTGCGCTCGTTATAGGACTTAACCTGACACCTCACGGCACGAGCTGACGACAACCATGCAGCACCTTGTAATTTGTCTTGCGAAAAATCTGTTTCCAAATCGGTCAAACTACATTTAAGCCTTGGTAAGGTTCCTCGCGTATCATCGAATTAAACCACATGCTCCACCGCTTGTGCGGGCCCCCGTCAATTCCTTTGAGTTTCATTCTTGCGAACGTACTCCCCAGGTGGGATACTTATCACTTTCGCTTAGCCACTGAGATTGCTCCCAACAGCTAGTATCCATCGTTTACGGCGTGGACTACCAGGGTATCTAATCCTGTTCGCTACCCACGCTTTCGTCCATCAGCGTCAATCAATTAGTAGTAACCTGCCTTCGCAATTGGTATTCCATGTAATCTCTAAGCATTTCACCGCTACACTACATATTCTAGTTACTTCCTAATAATTCAAGTTTAACAGTATCAATGGCCGTTCCACCGTTGAGCGATGGGCTTTCACCACTGACTTATTAAACCGCCTACGGACCCTTTAAACCCAATGATTCCGGATAACGCTTGGATCCTCCGTATTACCGCGGCTGCTGGCACGGAGTTAGCCGATCCTTATTCTTACAGTACCGTCAAGCTGGTTCACGAACCAGGGTTTCTTCCTGTATAAAAGCAGTTTACAATCCATAGGACCGTCATCCTGCACGCGGCATGGCTGGATCAGGCTTGCGCCCATTGTCCAATATTCCTCACTGCTGCCTCCCGTAGGAGTCTGGTCCGTGTCTCAGTACCAGTGTGGGGGATCTCCCTCTCAGGACCCCTACCCATCGTAGCCTTGGTAAGCCGTTACCTTACCAACTAGCTAATGGGACGCATGCTCATCTTTTACCGTTGTGACTTTAATTATAAAATGATGCCATTCTATAATACTATGAGGTATTAATCCAAATTTCTCTGGGCTATCCCTCTGTAAAAGGTAGATTGCATACGCGTTACGCACCCGTGCGCCGGTCTCTACTTCCGAAGAAGCATACCCCTCGACTTGCATGTGTTAAGCCTGCCGCTAGCGTTCATCCTGAGCCAGGATCAAACTCTTCATCGTATATTTTTTATATTATATTGCGACTTCAGATTCTATCGGTTATATTCAAATCTTGCGATTCTATTACTCTTTATTCTTTGTTTCGAAATCTCTCTCGAAACGGCTGTCAATTCAATATGTCTAAGAACTTGTCTACTTATTTTGTTCGCTTGTTTCTCAAAGCGGGTGCAAAAGTAATGAACTCCTTTTTAACTGGCAAGATTTTTTTGAAGTTTTTTTAGAAACTTTCGCTTCCGTTTTCTTCGTTTTTCTTAGCAGTATTTCAAGGAACTTCCGTTGTTTTGCGGGGTGCAAATGTAACTTTCGTTTTCCAAACTCACAAGCTTTTTTTAATCTTTTTTTTAGAAACTTTCGTTTCTAAATCCGATTGTTTTGCTTGCCAGTGTATCAGTGAACGTCTTGTTTGTTGCGGGTGCAAAACTACCACCTTTTTATAGATAAACAATACTTTTCGATTGCATTTTTGGGTTTATTTTACGTTTATTTCTTAACACATTGATAACTTTGACTTTACAACTTGTTCCTTTTTGTGTTTTGTAAGTATTTCCAATAGTCATTTCATTGCAATGCCCATTTTTAGCGGGTTTCCGTTTTTGCAGGTAGTTTGTTTTTGCACATCTAGCCCTGATAGAAGCGTAAATCCTTTCCCTTTTCTCTTTAAAAAGGGAAAGATTGAAGCAAATAGCAGGTAAAAGCTTCTGAAAAATCAATCAGAATCCTAGAAATCGAAATGAGAACTAATAAAGACTAATCAAATCGTATTGCTTTTACCGGAGAAATCTTCGTTATTATATAGGAAGGAATCAATAACACCAGAAAACAAACTGTTATGGTTAGCAGGTTTAGTAATAATACATATCCCCAGTTAAGATAAACCGGTGCTTGATTGACATAATAGTTTTCTGGATTAAGTTGGATTATTCCAAAATGTTGTTGAATTAACAAAAGTGAAATCCCAATAAGGTTCCCCCAAAACAGTCCTCTTAATATAAGGTAAAACGCATTATAAAGGAATATTTTACGAATGACCCAGTTGTTAGCACCTAATGCCTTTAAAATCCCTATCATTTGTGTACGTTCTAATATTAAAACCAACAATGCAACTACCATATTTATTGTCGCAACAATAATCATGATACCTAAGATAACTAGTATATTAAAATCGAAGAGCTCTAACCAATCAAAAATATAACTATATTTCTCAATGATGGTTTTTGTATCAAGTGTTGATGATGTTTGCTGGTAAATTTTATCCCCTGTTGTTTTTATACTTCCAAAGTCTTTCAAGAAAACCTCAAATGCCCCTACCTGATCTGGAGTCCATTTATTAATACGCTGTATATGGCGAATATCACCTATTATATAGGTAGCATCGAAATCTTGAAATCCTGAATTGAATATTCCTGCAATTTTCAACCTACGCACATTTGGCAATTTATTCTGATCTTCTTTTATAAAGAATGTATTGAACGCATCTCCTACTTTTAAATTTAGTCTGTCGGCAAGAAAGCGAGATAACAAAACTTCTTCATTAATAGCTTTAGTAAAATCTGGAAGCTTTCCTTCAACTAGATACTCCTTTATATTATTCCAATCATAATCGGCACCAACTCCTTTAAATATAATCCCCTCAAAAGCTGCTTCCGTTCTTATTATCCCTGCTTTGCTTGCTATTGCCTGAATATGGCTTACTTCTGGAATTGAAGTAAACTTAGGATAAAAATCTTGTTTTATGGAAATTGGACTGATTGTCACCTCCGACTGATTGTTGTCGTAATTGGAAATAATTACCTGCCCATTAAAAGCTGATACTTTTTCTCGAATTTTTTTTTGCAATCCAATTCCAGTTGCTACCGAAACCAACATCATTATTATTCCAATAGCAATGGCTGAGATTGCAATTTTTATAATTGGTGCAGAGATACTACTTTTATGATCTTTGGCAGTAATGAGTCTTTTGGCTATAAAATATTCTAGATTCAATTTAATTGGGTGTCTTTTTTTATAAGTTCAAAAATACGGTTTAATAAGTAAACTTAAATTACTCGTAAAAACAATTACGAAATATTTAAGGCAGAAGTCTTCCTTTATAGAGGCAGGCGTTTTTTCATTGCTTCTACAATATTAAATGCTGCTGGGCACATTGCAACATTTTTAAGAGTTAAATCAGAAATTTGCTGGAACTTTTTGCGATCTGTATGCGGGAATTCACGACATGCTTTAGGTCGCACATCATAAATCATACAATAGTTTTCATTATCTAAGAAAGTACATGGGACACTTTGCAAAACATAATCCTTGTCTTCATCTATACGAAGGTATTGTTCAATAAACTGTTGTGGCTTTTGTCGTAAATGTTTCGAGATACGCTCGATATCCGCATCCGTAAATAACGGCCCTGTTGTTTTGCAACAGTTAGCACATTTTAAGCAATCTGTTTTCCTAAATTCAGCATCATGCAATTCCTGCATTACATAATCTAAATTCTTAGGTTGTTTCTTTTTAAGCTTATCGAAATACTTTTTGTTTTCGATATGCTTATCTTTGGCCAACTTATTTAAGTTGTTTAAAATTTCTTTCAAGTTTAAGATTTAAAGTTGAACTGCAAAATTAAACAACTTTAAACTCGAAACCTTAAACTTTGAACTAAAATACGATGAAAGACCTTTTTGGGAAAGCAATACTGGATTTCCAGACCAACAATTCGCCAGAGGATTTAATTACCGAAACTACAATTTCTGAAGCAGACGAAATGAGTGTTGCTTATTTATTTCGCTCCTATAATGAAATGCCTAAACTGGAACAAAAAGCATTGGAACTTGCCAAAGGAAAAATACTTGATGTAGGTTGCGGTGCGGGAAGCCACAGTTTATACTTACAGAACGAAAAGAAACTTGATGTAACTTCGATAGACATTTCTGAAAAAGCCATCGAAACTTGTAAACTTCGTGGTATAAAAAATGCGAGAGTACAAGATGTACTAACTCTTGAAGTGGAAAAATACGACACAATTATATCACTAATGAATGGCGTGGGGATTTTTGGAAAACTACAAAATTGTAATAAATTTTTATCGAAGCTAAAATCTCTCTTGAATCCTGGGGACAAATCTTACTTGATAGTTCTGACATAATATATATGTTTGATGAAGATGAAGATGGCGGAAAATGGATTCCATCAGATACTGAATATTATGGAGAAGTTATTTTTAACATCTCTTATAAAGGAGAAAAAGAATCTGCTTTTGAATGGCTATACTTAGATTACAACACACTTCAAAATGCCGCTATAGCAAACGGGTTTAAGTGCGAACTGGTTTTAGAAGGAGAGCATTATGATTATTTAGCTAGACTTACTGTTTAAAAATAAAACATAAAAAAATGGAAAATTTAGATTTAGAGAAACTAAAATACCCAATTGGAAAATTTATAACACCTGACACGTATTCTCCTGATTATATTTCAATCAAAATCGAAGAGATTTCCACTTTTCCGGAAAGATTAAAAAAGGAAGTCATTAATTTATCCGACGAACAACTTAACACCGCATACCGACCAGAAGGCTGGACTGTAAGACAACTCATTCATCATTGCGCAGAAAGTCATATGAATTGTTTTATAAGAATAAAATGGGCCTTGACTGAAGACAATCCAATAATAAAAGCCTATCACGAAGATCTATGGGCTGAGTTACCTGACAATCTAACAATGCCAATACAACCTACTTTGTCTTTACTAGAAGGTTTACATTTTCGTTTAGGCTACATCATGAAAAACTTATCTAAAGCTGATTTGGAGAAAACTTTTATTCATCCCGAAAACAATTCAATAGTCTCTCTTAAACAGATAATCGGAACTTATGCATGGCATGGAAATCACCATCTGGCTCATATTACTGGTTTAAAGAAACAAAAAGGATGGTAATCCAGAAAGGCATCACGAACTAAATACAAACTGAAACTATTTTACTCAATATGTATAATTTTTACCCCTATTGTCTTTTCACATAGCATCACAAAAAAAACAAAAGCCTTTTCGTACATGAAAAGGCTTTTGTTTTTTTTATAAACATCACTTTTGTTAAGGAATATTCAAATATTTATGTGTCTGAAGCGATACTCTCCATTTTGGATTGTTCATTACATACTCAACAATAAGTGGTGTCATCTCTTCTTTCTTACTCCATTCTGGCTGAAGAAATAATATTGCATTCCCATTTACCAATTCAGCTTGTTCTTCGGCAAAAATAAAATCATGCTTATTATAAATGATCACCTTTAGCTCATGGGCATTATCATAAACTGTTTGTGTAGGTAATTTGTTCTTTTTTGGTGAAAGGCAGATCCAATCCCACGTTCCTGTTAACGGGTAAGCCCCTGAGGTTTCAATGTGGACTTTCAAATTTTTATTTTTCAATTCCTTCGTCAGTATAGTCATGTCCCATGTTAACGGCTCACCACCTGTAACAACAACTGTATCAGCTGATTTACTAGCATTACTCACAATTAAGTCAACACTTGTTGGTGGATGCAATTCTGCATTCCAACTTTCTTTAACATCACACCAATGGCAACCAACATCACACCCACCAATACGGATAAAATAAGCTGCTGTTCCTGTATGAAATCCTTCTCCTTGAATCGTATAAAACTCTTCCATCAAGGGTAACATTGCACCTTTATTTACTTCTAATTGTATTTCTTTTGATAACATTACTAAATTTTAAAGTGCAAAGATAGTCAATAAAAAATGGAACAATAAAAAAACCGACAACTCATAGAGTTATCGGTTTCAAAAATAGTATAATCTTTAAATTATTTTAAAGTATTCAAAGACTGTGTTGCATATGCATTTGTAGGATCTAATGCTAAAGTTTTATTGAAATATTCAATTGCTTTTGCCTTATCTGTATTTGCATAACTAGCTGCAATATTATTGTAAGCTTCTATGAATTTAGTCTTAACTGCTGGTTTAGCAAGTTCTTCATCTCCTTTTTCAGTAGTTTTCGCAACATAATCCTCATAGTTCTTAGTCATCACTTCGTCATTCTCAAGTAATCTATTTGTTCTTGCTCTATACAAGTAAGCTTCTTGATAAGTTGGTGAAGCAGTAAGTACATTTACAAATGCAGCATCTGCTTTTTGTAAAGCAATAGGATCTGGCTTAACATTAGCTTTATTATTATCATAGAATATAGATAATCCGTAATAAACATTATCATCTAAGTAAGTTGCAGACTCCGGAACTTTAGTACCAAATTCAAAAAGCGCGGCAGCTTCTTTATATAGTTTTTTACCAAACAATGCTTTTCCAAGATCACCTAAATCTTGAACTGCCAAAGGTTCCATCGCTACAGCTTTTCTAATTTCAACTAAACCTGCTTCGAATGCAGCTGGGTCAATTGAAGCACCATCAGCACTTGTTCCTTTTTTAATTTTTGCAAAACCTAAATACAAATAATCTTTAGCAATAATTTTGTTTGAAGGATTTTTTACATAATCTTCTAATGACTTAATAGCTACATCTACGTTACCATTTTCATAAGCAGCATACCCTAAATATCTAAAAATTCTAGGATTTACTTTATCTAACTTAATCATTTCATTCGCTTCTTTCTCTAAAGCTTTATAGTCTTCAACTAAAATTAAGAAATCTGCATGACGCATTCTAGAATGAATAGAGTAATCTGTAAGAGTTAGATATTTCTCGTAATTAGTAATCGCTTTTTTATAATTAACTTCTCTTGTAGAAGGCTTATTTCTTGCCCATTTGTAATATGTTTCAGCTAATTCTCTATAAACAGGACCATAATTAGCATCTAAAGCAATAACTTCGTTGAATGCTTTAATAGCTTCATCGTAAGATTTTGCACCTTTTAACAATACCCCAAGCTGCATTTTTGCTCTCAACAAAGTTGGATCAGCTTGAAATGCATTACGGTATGATTTATAAGCTTCATTTTGGTTATTATCTCCATAATATGCGTCACCAAGTGCTAAAAGTACTTGAGCATTTTGTGGATCTATAGCTAATGCACGGTTTAAAGTAGTAATGGCACTTTTGTAATCTGGGTTAACAGAATTCATGTATGCTCTACCAATGTAGACAAACTCTTCTACATCTTTTCTTTTCATTGGCTTTATAGCAGAAGCAAAATTTGCTTGAGCGGCCGTTGTATTTTTGTTATCTAAATCTAATTGACCTAAACCAATATAACCAAGATTAGCACGACTAGAAGCAGCCACACTATTTAGATAATATATCTTAGCTGAGTCAGCAACTTGTTGACTTAAGTAAACATTACCCAATATAAATGGAGCCTCACCATCTGTTGGTTTTGCTTTAATAATTGATTGTAGAACTGTTTTTGCTTTTTCAAATTGCTCAGCATCGATAGCTTTTTTAGCTTGACTTATATCTTGCGCATAAGCTCCGGCAGCTGTCGCCATTAATGCAACACTAAAAATTTTAAATTTATTCATCTCTATTATAATTAATTTATTCTTTTTCTTTAATAATTTCATTTCTAATATTGAGCTTTCTTCCTGGAACTCGTATTGGCAATAATCCTGATTTTAAGACTATTCTTTGTCCAATATCTCCTCCAACAAAAGAAGCAAACCCTATACCTAATCCAGAGTAACCTTGACAATTTATAATATACAAATCACGTGCCAAAGGATAAGTCTCTTCTGCAATGTTGTTTTGAGTTGGGGCTATAAATTTATCACTTTTAAGACCTTTTACACTCAACACATTTACTTTAGCCACATATTTTTTTAATTCAGGAGAAGGTTGTGATAACCAATTTACTCCAACAACTCCAATCATTCCCTTATTTTCGGATACGAATTTAATCACTTCTTCATTCGTTTTAAATGAAAAAACACCTTCTTTAGGGACATCTTTAATTTCTGCTAAAGTTTTTAAATATCGTAATGTACTCGAATTTGGATTATCAAAGACTAATCCTTTAATATTTGCTTCAGGTTTTCCTTGCATAAAATTAATTACACTTTTCAACGCAATTAAAGTATCATTATTGTCTTTGTTTGAAATAAATGCAATTGCATCTATAGCAACTGGCGTTACTTTAGGTACTATTTTCTTTTTATTAAAAACGTCTCTCTCTTCTTTAGTTAAATCACGTGCAGTAAAAGCAACAGAAGTTTTTTGATTCAATAAATCATTAATAATTTCAGCTTCAGATTTAGGCTTGATAGTAATTTTTGCATCATAAGTTCCTTCAAAAACAGCTACCTGATCTTCAACAATGGGAACCAATGTTTCATCTACAGCAATATCCATACTGCCTTTAAGTATAGTTTCTTTTTCATTTTTACCCTTCTCTTTCTGATTACAAGTAACAAACAAGAAACCCAATACTACTAATAACAAAACTTTACTATTCTTAAACATGTCTAGTCTGTATTTGAATTAAAAAATCTAACAAATCTAATAAACGAATATACAATTAATAATACACCAAAAGCAACTCTATACTTATATTCCATTGCAATTGGCAAAGTTTTCCAAAAAATGATGGCTAAACCTATCACGAAATACATTAGGAAGAAGAACATTCCTAAAACAAGAAGAAATCGCTCTTTTAGCGATTTCTTCTTAATATTATCAAGCAGTTGTTTCAACATTACTCTGCAGTTTGGATAGTAATAGGAAGAGAGTATAATACTCTAACTTTTTTACCATTTTGTTCTCCAGGGTTCCATTTTGGACACTTCTTTAAAACTCTAATAGCCTCTGGTCCCGTTCCGTAACCTATATCTCTTAAAACTTTAATGTCTGTTAATGATCCGTCTTTTTCAACTACGAAAGTAACGTAAACTTTACCTTTTAAACCTTCTTCTTCTGGAGTTCTATAATTATTAGCTACAAATTTGTAGAATTTTTCAATTCCTCCAGGGAATTCTGGTTTAACTTCGATACCTGCAGTGTTATACACTTGGTTATCTTCTTCAACTACTGCAGCAGTTCCTGTACCTACTGGTTCTACAGTTAATACTGCATCTGGATCTCCTTTAATAGTTTCAGCACCAATTTTTTTCTCTTTAAGCTCCACTAATTTTGGTGGCTCTTCAGTTACTTCATTAGCTTTTGCTACAACAGGCTTCACAAACTTCACTTGATCCACTTTTGGAGGTGGCGGTGGTGGAGGCGGAAGATTAGGTTTAATTTCCTCTTTCTTAGGAGGTAATTTTACAGTGGTAATCTTAATATCCTTAGGACCATCTTCTGTTTTAGAATCTGGCAAAAGGTTCGCGATAACTGGAGCAGCAATAAGAAGTGAAAAAATAATAGACCCTATGATAAGCGCTCTTACCGTAGTTTTCTGATTAGATTTTCTTAGCTCATATGCACCATATATCTTATTACGCCCTTCGAATACGATATCAAGCCACTGGTTTTTTATAATATCTAATTTCATTTTTATTGATTATTAGGGTGTTAAAAGATAAGATTGCTCTTATTTTTTATCTACCAATTTTGCTTCCTCTGGTGAAAACTCATTAACAATTGCATAGGTTTCTACACCAGTAATAGCCATTTCATCCAAGATATCAACCAAATTTTTGTAGGTAGATTTTTTAGTCGGTTTAATGATCACAATAATACCGTTTTTTGGTTTCCCAATTCCAGCAGAATATTCTAATACAGATTTTTTTCTGCTTAACAATTCTTTACGAATCCCGTCTTTACCGTAAGCAATTTCTTTAGGTCCAGCGATAGGAGTTTCAAGCAATCCCATATAATAAGTTAACTTATTATCAGCACCTAACATTAGAGTCATAGTACGATTCTCATCAACTTTAATTTTTTGATCTATCTTTGTATCCTCTTTATCTGGCAACCCCAAGCTCATCGATTGAGGCTTTGACAACGTTGTGGTAAGCATAAAGAATGTGATCAATAAGAAAGCTAAATCCACCATCGCAGTTAAATCTACTTTTGCGTTTTGCTTTTTACTTCTTACTTTACCACCTTTCCCGCCTCCACCGTCGCCGGTATTTAATTCAGCCATTTTAGTGTATGTTTTTTAATTAAAAGTCTTTTCCTCTCAAACCAGTAACCAAGTTAAAGGTATTGATTTTTTGATCTTGCAGGATATCCATCACTTTACGAATTGCAGGATATTCTTCCTTTGCATCACCTTTTATAGCGAATTGTAATTCTTTATCAGCAATTTCAATATTTGCAATACGCGCATTGTAAATCCATTCTTTTAACTGATTATCTAAAGAATCTTTAGGAATACCAGGTTGACCAGCTTTACTTCTATCAGCCGCTTTCATTTCTATGATTTCTTTCAGATTTGTAATCGGAACTCCAAATCCTTCCATCAAAGAGAATTCAGTTTTATCATCATCAGTAAAAGCAACACCATATTTTTCTGACATAAGCTCCAAAGTTCTTTTACGAACTTCTCTTCCTTTTAAATCAAAAAATACTTTTCCTTTTCCTATTGTAATAGTCGCTAAATCCGTTTCAGGTAATTTAGTTTGCACAGTAGATGAAGGCGTGTCTACAGGAAGTGCCTCAGGCACTTTTGCAGTAGCAGTCAAAATAAAGAATGTCAACAAAAGAAACGCAACATCACACATGGCAGTCATGTCCGTAGACATTGACTTTTTTTTCATTTTTATTTTTGCCATTATCTTTTATTTTTAAATTTAGCAATAATCATGCTAAAAAATTATTTATTGTCTTAAACTTCCTCTGAAATGTCTGTAAGTATTAACGATAGTAGTACCTGCCTCATCGATAGAGTAAGTTAAATCGTCAATTTTAGATGTAAAGAAGTTGTAAGCAATAATTGCAAAGATAGAAGTACTAATACCAGTTGCAGTATTTACAAGTGCTTCAGAAATACCATTTGCAAGTGCAGCTTGATCAGGAGTACCTGTAGAAGCTAACGCGCTAAATGCTTTAATCATACCAGATACTGTTCCTAACAATCCTCCTAATGTACCTAAAGATACTAAAGCTGAGATAATTGTCATGTTTTTCTCTAACATTGGCATTTCTAATGAAGTTACCTCTTCGATTTCTTTGTGAATAGTTTCTGAAGCTTCTTCACTATTGAATCCTTCTTTTTTAACTTCTTGGTATTTAATTAAAGCTGATTTAATTGCATTTGCAACTGAACCTTGTTGTTTGTCACATGAAGCGATAGCTGCATCAATGTTTCCTTCTTTAATACTTCCTTGAACACTTTTCATAAATTTATCCAAGTTTACTTTTCCAGCTGCTTTAGTGATAACTGTATATCTTTCGATAGAAAACACAAGAACCATTAATAACATACCTAACAAAATTGGAACGATAATACCTCCATGGTAAACCATACCTAATATATTTAATGGATGCCCTTCAACAGTACCACCTTCAAAATTCGAAGGAGATCCCATTAGGAAATTCCAAATACACCAACCCACAAAAATACATGCTGCAATAATCAATCCAGACACCATTCCTCCGCCATTTGAAGTACTTTCTTTTTTAACTTTAACGTTTGCCATTTTTTTTAATTTTAATAGTTTTAAATAATTTTTATTTTTTAGTTATAATAAACTTGTAGTGGAGCAAATTTATATTTTTAGTTTAAATAAAAAAACTTTTTTCAGTTTTATTCCAATTAATTTAACCTAAACATAAAAAATATCGAACCCCCTTAATTGTATTTTAGATAAAATCGAAGTTAAAAAATAATTATTTATGATAAAATTTACAACGTTTTAGTAAAAAGAAACACAATCTGCCAAAATCTTCATTATATGTTAAGAAAATATTTTTTATTTTTATTTTTAACAAAAACAGATTTTTTTTACGCTAACATCTCTAAATTAAACGATTTAAGAAAAAAACAATATCTTGCAACTGAATTAATGTTACACAAATATGAGCCAAAAAGACGAATTTATTCAAAATATAAATGATGGTTACCAAACCAAGGGAGAAAGTATTATTCTTGGCGGAGCAATCTATGATGGTGAACCTCTAAATGTACATGTTAAAATACCTTTAAAGACTTTAAATCGTCACGGATTAATCGCTGGTGCTACAGGAACTGGAAAAACAAAGACAATCCAGGTACTATCCGAACAACTTTCTCTTGCTGGAATCCCCGTTTTGATGATGGATATTAAGGGAGATTTTAGTGGTATTGCAAAAGAAGGGGAAGAAAAACCTTTTATTACTGAACGCCATGCTAAAATTGATATCCCATATAAAACATCTCAATTTCCTGTAGAATTAATGAGTCTTTCTGAACAAAGTGGGGTGAGATTACGCGCTACTGTTTCGGAGTTTGGGCCTGTTTTATTTTCTAGAATCCTAGGATTAAACGATACGCAATCGGGTGTTATTTCAGTTATTTTTAAATATTGTGATGATAACAAAATGCCTTTATTAGACTTAAAAGACATTAAAAAGGTCATTAACTATATTACTGAGGAAGGTAAAGATGAAATCGCAGCCAGTTACGGTAAGATATCTACTGCTACAACTGGAACAATCTTAAGAAAGATAATCGAACTTGAACAACAAGGAGCGGATATCTTTTTTGGCGAGTTATCATTCGAAATTGACGACTTGATGCGCATTGACGAAAATGGAAAGGGATATGTAAATATCATTCGTTTAACGGATATTCAGGATAAACCCAAGTTATTCTCGACTTTTATGTTAAGCTTACTTGCTGAGATATACCAACAAATGCCAGAAAAGGGAGATGTCGACCAGCCTGAATTAGTCATTTTTATAGATGAAGCTCATTTAATCTTTAACGAAGCCAGCAAAGTATTACTGGAACAAATTGAGACTATTGTAAAACTTATCCGATCTAAAGGTGTTGGGGTTTATTTTGTAACTCAAAACCCAATGGATGTTCCAAGTGGTGTTTTGGCTCAATTGGGATTAAAAATTCAGCATGCCTTAAGAGCTTTTACTGCTAACGACAGACAGGCCATCAAAAAAACAGCCGACAACTACCCTACCTCTAAATATTATAAAACAGATGAACTACTTACTAGTTTAGGTATAGGAGAAGCTCTTGTTACTGCATTAAACGAAAAAGGGGTTCCAACACCATTGGTAGCAACTATGATGAGAGCTCCTATGAGCAGAATGGACGTACTGACTGAAAGTGAAATCCAGGAAATCAATCAGAAATCTAAATTAGTTAAAAAATATAGTGAAGTAATCGACCGCGAAAGTGCTTACGAAATACTAACCAAAAAAATTAGTGATGCTGAACAAGCAGCAAGCTCACAAGAAGAAGAAAAATCTTCAAAGAAGGCAAGTAGTGAGCCAAGTACTGCAAGTGTCGTTGGTAAATCAGTACTAAAAGTAGTAACAAGTGCTACCTTTATAAGAGGTGTATTTGGTGTTTTATCAAAAATGTTTAAGAAGTAAGAAACAATTACAATATCAAGTCAAAAATCAATTACAATTTTAAATTGCAAATACTATTGATTTTTGACTTGATATTGATTTTTGATATTGTAGTTATTTTTGCAACAACTCCAGAATCTTATTTTCGATTTCGGGTGTGTTCCAGATATTTTCGATATTATCGGTTCTTAAAACTTCTTCCATAATTGTATTTTGGAAATCTCCAATTGCCAATGCTTCAGCATAAGGACGTTCACTAAAAGTAACACGGCTATAAAGTGGAATCCATTTATCTGGGTGCTTATCCGAAAAAGCTTTTTCTATCTTCTTTTGCAACAAGAATTTTTCATCGGCAGTTTTAGTGCTCATTTCCATAAAATTTCGATAGGAAAGCTCTGCTATTGCATCTGCATTTGGCTTACGTGAAATTTCATATTCAGAGAAAACTGTCTTCCAATCGTCTCCATATTTAAGCATCATTTCATATAGAACTGTTATATCTTCAAAACCAGCATTCATTCCCTGTCCATAAAAAGGTACAATAGCATGACATGCATCACCTATTAAGGCGATTTTATCGTTGTAAGTCCAAGGAAAACATTTCATTGTCACCAATGTACTTGTTGGGTTATTAAAGAAATCTTCAGCTAATTTTGGTATTACCTCTATAGAATCTGGGAAGTTTTTTTCAAAAAAGTCTTCTACTTGTTTTCTATCCGTTAACGATGCAAAAGAATTTTCTCCCTCAAAAGGCATAAACAATGTACATGTAAAGCTACCATCTAAGTTAGGCAATGCAATAAGCATATATTCTCCACGTGGCCAGATATGAAAAGAGTTTTTATCTAGTTTATGTGTTGCATCTGGATTTGCAGGAATATTTAATTCTTTATACCCCATATTCAAAAACTCTTGCGAATAATTAAACATGCTTTGGCGTTGCATACGATGACGAATTCTCGAGAAAGCACCATCGGCTCCAAAAACCATATCGTATTTTTTTTCTTCCCACTCCCCTCTTTCCGTTTCTCCAATATGTAATGTAGCATCGTTTAAAGTTACATCCCATATTTTTTGTTCAAAGAAAAATTTAGCTCCTGCATTTTCTGCTAAATCAATCATCTTACGATTTAAGGTTCCTCTAGAAATCGAATAAATACTTTCGCCTTCTTGTCCGTAATTCTGAAAATTAAGCTTATCGACTAAATGTATGGCTCGTTTATCCATCGGAATTGCAATTTCACGAACTGCATCTCCAACACCAACGCCATCTAACGCTTTCCATCCTCGATTGGACATCGCTAAATTTATCGATCGCCCTGAAAAATTAATTTTACGAATATCTGGACTTCGATCATAAACATGAACTTCATGTCCTTCCTTTTTAAGGTAAATTGCCAACAATGAGCCAACTAATCCAGAACCTACAACAGCAATTTTAAGTGGAGTTTGCATTAAAAAAAAAATGTAATTATACGAATCGTAAAAATAAGTATATAATCTATAGAATAGGCTATAAATCAAATAAATGTTTAGTCATGCCTCTTCCAAAAAGATCCGTTCGACATTTTCTTTGCAAATGACATTTACTAGACTCTTATAAAGAGTAACTCATGTAGTATTTTTTTATCTCCAAAAAAAAAGGTTTTCTTTTTTAATCCTCCATGCAACCAATTACATAATAAAATAATCCCGAATGTAAACTCTTCCTTTTTTATTATTTAGGTTTAAAAATTAACTTGGTAGATGTTTTTATAATTTCTTCTTTATTTAATTTCATTTTTCGAAACTTTCCTGCATTATAAAGTTCTGCTTGATCTGTATAATGTTTACTAAACGGATTTCCAGATTGTCCTGTTGGCAAAATACTCCAACTATTCTCTATATCCGAAAAATCAACAACTCTTCTTGTCGATGGACCGCCCTTTATATCATAAATCCCTTTGTCTGTAAAATCAAAAAACTGATTATTAATTACCTCTGACGATCCCGAAACCGCAAAAGGCCCTGCATTAAAAATTCCTCGCAAAGCAGCCACTTGTCCTAATGGATGGTGATACTCTACTGTATGTACCTTTTCCCATTTCCAATCTTGAACATTAGTCCCTAATTGTTTTTCAAGTCCTGTTATTGCTTCATGAAATGATTTTATTAAAACATCTTTCTTCGTTTCTTTTACATTTTTAGTCAATATATTATCCCACCAAACTGAATTTTCATTTTGTATTTGTTTTGCTATAATTTGTTTTACAAGATGGGTCTCCAATAAATTTTTAAAATTTTCTTCTCCCAATTCATCCTCAAAAGTATTTTTCAAATACACATACACCCATTTATTATAAATCGTAGGCGCTACATCTTGTACATTATTAGTTCCTTCCCAATCTTTAAGAATAGAAAGCACCTGTTTTTCATTTGCTGTAAGCGATTCATTTTTAACATTCAAAATTAAATTCTCGACTACCGTTGGAGCAACTATTGTAGTATTATCAAAAATCATTTTACTAACCGCTTCTTTATCCCAATCCGATTTTGCATCGAGCAATTGTGTAATTCTTTTAGCACGATCTTCGGGTAAATAATATCCTGGATATAAAAATCCATCGATGGCTTCTGGTTGGTTATTTGCCGAATACACATAACCCCATTTTGGATTCTCTGCTGATGGATTTTTAGAAAAATCTAAATATTCAGCAATATCCTCTTTACCACTTGCTCCATCTAGAATAAAATTAGGATTTACTCCTTTATTATGTTTGTATAACGTTCCTGTTGCCCACCAGCCTACATTCCCTTTTGCATCTCCATACATCACATTTAATCCAGGCGCAGCAATAAGACTGACTGCCTTCTTAAAATCATTTTTATTTTTAGCATGCGAAATCCCATAAACAGCATCTAGAATTTTTATTGGCTGTTGTGTGTATACCCAAGACATCGCTATTGGCTTAGTGCTACTCTTTAAATCTTCTATTAATCCATTCATAATAGGCCCATGTCGGCTTATCTTGACATCTACAACAACATCTGATGAATCTTTTACTTTTATAATTTTCTTTCTGGTCTCATATTTTTCATAACCCTTTGGTGTCTTATACTCATTAGAATCTCCCTGCTTATCTTCTTCTTGATAAAAGTCAATATCATCGTTTTCAAACATTGTTAATCCATAAGCATAATCTCTATTATGCCCTAATAAAGGATATGGTGTTCCTGCCAAATAACAGCCATACAGTTCAAAATCTGGGGTTACTATATGAGCCTCGTACCATGTTCCTGGCTGTGAAAACCCAATATGGGGATCATTAGCAAAAATAACTTTACCATTTTTTGTTCTCTGTGGAGCTATTACCCAACTATTACTTCCTATAAATGGTGGAATTGGAGATTTTTCAAGAAGCGAAGCAACCGATTTTGAAATTACAGCATACTCTTCTTGATTTTCTTTTGCATTTCTTATTTGTGTAGTATTCAATTCGCCATTTAAACCAAAATCTTTTAAATATTCATTTCCATATTTATTACGAATATCAGTCATTAAGGGATCTGTCTTTTGAGCAATTGCAAAACTAAATGACATATATCCGAAAATATTGTACACATCTTTTATAGTGAATTTTTGTTTTTTCACGCCAACCAATTGAAACTCTATTGGCGTTACTCCTTCATCCATATATTGGTTAATTCCATCCAGATAAGCCATTGTCAATTGATAACTCTGACTATTTTTATCTAATTGTGCGATTGCTTTCTCTGATGCTTCTTCTATTCCCAAACTAGAAAAGAACTTATCATTTTTTAGCATTACAGAACCAAAAATTTCTGACAATCGTCCTGATGCTATGCGACGCATTAGCTCCATTTGCCACAACCGATCCTGAGCGTGCACATACCCTAAAACCGTCATAGCCTCTTTTTGAGAATTAGCATAAATATGCGGTACTCCAAAATCATCAAAATATACCGTAGTCTCTTTTTGAATGTTTTTCAGTTTTACTTCTCCCTCATACTTTGGTTTTAAGTGAAAAATATAAGTACACAAACCTATTCCTAAAACAACAAGCAGTAAGAACAAAACAAACAGTATTTTTTTGATTTTTTTCATGTTTCTAAATTGTATAAATAAATATTTTAACGAAATGTATTATTATCAAAATCACAATTGTATCTAAAAGTTATTCCTTTTAAGTCTTTAAATTTATATATTTAAAATAAAATATGCACTAGATGTCTTTAAATAAAAAAATAATTATAGGAATTCTTTCGCTTATAGCCCTCTTGTTTTTAATAAACTCAGGATTAAATTTTTGGGTAAAAAAACAACTTCCTAAAATCATTCAGGACAATAACAAAACGCCTTATCAAATTACTTACGAAGATATAAAAATTGACCTTTGGTCGGCAGACATCTATGCATTTAACATTGTTGTCAATCCTAAAAATGCTTCTAAAGATAATGCTGTCAAAATTGGAATTTATTCTAAAATCGAGACAGTTGCTATAAACGATTTTAGTATTTGGAATCTTGTATTTAATGATGTTTTACGCGCCAAAAGTATCACGATTGATCGTGCTCGGGTAATATTATACAAAAAAGATGAAAAAGCAATCGACAATAGCAATAGCATCCGCACACAAATAATCGAGCCTTTTCAAAAAATCATTGTTGTTTCTAATATTTATCTCAATAAAGCGAGTTTAGATATTATGTCTACCAAAACAAACAAACCCATTTTATACACACGAAATATTGCCCTTGTGTTAGAAGGAATTCTTATTAATGAAGAAACACTTAAACAGAAAATCCCCTTTTCGTATCAAAAATATGCTCTAAATTGTGATAGCACATATTACAAACCCAACTCGTTTTACACTATTAATGCTTCGAAAATAGCAACTAATAATCATTCATTAAAAGTAAAAAACTTCAGTTATATCCCTTTATATTCTCGTCATCAATTTGTACAGAAAATAACTAAAGAAAAAGATCTTTTCACCGTAACAGCAACGGACATTAATATCAATTCGATGAATTGGGGTTTCCAAAATGATGTGTTTTTCTTTAATGCAAATTCTATTGTTTTTGATGACTTAGACGCAAATATCTATCGTAATAAAATACCCGAAGATGATGTAAGTAAAAAACCACTCTACAACACTTTGCTTAGAAAAATTCCGTTCCCTTTAAAAATTGACACGCTCTCTATCCAAAATTCAAAACTAGTTTATGAAGAAGAAATCAATTTTCAGAAAGGCCCTGCGATATTAACTTTCAGCCGTTTTAATTTGAATGCTACAAATCTTCAGAGTGGTTTTGGTTTAAAAAAAGTAGCCGACTTAGACATTAAAGTCAATTGTCTTTTTATGAAAAACTCTCCTTTAAATGTACATTGGACATTAAACGTTCTGGATAAAAACGATGGTTTTCGTATAAAAGGAAGCATTGCAAAATTTGATGTTCAGGCAATGTATGCGTTTACAAAACCATATACTAATACTTCGTTTAAAGGTACTTTTGATGATTACCATTTTGACATTACTGGAAATGATAAAAAAGCCACAGGAAATGCAAGTTTAAAATACAAGGACTTAAAAGTTACTTTATACAAAAAGAAAAACCCCGAAAAAGAAGCAAAATTAAAAAGTTCTTTAGCCAATTTAATTCTTAAAAAGGACTCTGATAATGAAGCTAAAAAAACTAAAATAGAACTGGAACGAATCCAAGAAAAGTCCTTTTATAATTTTTTATGGAGAAGTATAGCTGCATCTTTTAAGAAGATTTTAATTTAATCACTCTAAAAAAACGAACTTAATCCGCTATAAACATGATATATATCAGTTTTTAAATAAAATGATTTTACAACATTTGTCATTTATTAAATTTTATAATAATAGCAAATGACAAAAACCCCTATACACTCTTTTCATATTCCTGTAATGGGACTCGCTTATACTATTGACAGCCCAATTCGAGTAGCTAAATATGGTATTTCATCCGTAATTTCGATTGCAGATGATGAGTTAATTGAAAAGATGACCGCTTTTTATTCTGAAAAGTTCAATTCTTCTTATCAGGAAATAAGTCAAAAAATTCACGATTACAGAGCCAAGCGCATTACAACCTACTTAAATTTAGTAGACAAAATCGTAAAACAAAAATTTGAAAGTTTCAAAACCGAATTATCTGAAAGCAGACAAGCTCTAGAGAATTATATCTCGATGTTACCTAATAGTTCTGAGATAAAAAAAGGGATTCTAAACTTAATGGAAGATGGTATTTCTTTTAAAGAAAACATCCAAAACTATATTGAATCACATCTTTCTACAGGTGCTATCGATGTAAACATCATGACTAAACTGGATAAAGATAACTTTATCAAAGACGAACAATTACCTATTGAATTTAATGATGCTCATGCAGCACTTCGCGGTTTTGCTAACAGTAATTTAGAATCTTCTTTAGTTCTTTCTGCAGGTATGAATCCTAGATTATATAGCTACTTCGAGAATTTTCCAGATTTTTTCCCAGATAGCAATAACGAGCTTAAAAAGAAAATTATTCTTAAAGTAAGCGACTTTAGATCTGCTATGATTCAAGGTAATTTTTTGGCTAAAAAAGGGCTATGGGTTTCTGAATATCGTATTGAGTCTGGATTAAATTGTGGTGGGCATGCATTTGCCACCGAAGGTTTATTATTAGGTCCTATCTTAGAAGAATTCAAACAGAAAAAAGACCAATTGATTCAATCTGCTCATGACTTGATGGTAAAAGCGTTACAGCAAAAACAATTTCTAGTTCCCGAAAATACTTTACCCCTTAAAATTACCGTACAAGGAGGTGTAGGAACTGCCGAAGAACACGAATTTTTACTAGATAATTATAATGTAGATTCTGTGGGTTGGGGAACTCCTTTTTTACTAGTTCCTGAAGCTACATCTGTTGATCAGCCTACTCGCAACTTATTAATGAAAGCCCAAGAGGAGGATTTATATTTAAGTCATATTTCTCCTTTAGGCGTACCTTTTAACACCTTAAGAGGAACATCCAATGAAGTTCTTAAACAAAAGCGTATTCACGATAATAAAGCAGGTAGCTCTTGTCCAAAGAAATTTTTGGCTTTAAGCAAAGAATATGACCCAAAAGGAACTTGCTCTGCTTCTAAAAAATTTCAGGATTTAAAATTAGCTGAATTAGAAACTATAAAAGACACTCTTTCTCCAGCATCTTATGAAAAATCTAAAGCTGCTATTACTGAGAAATCATGTTTATGTGTAGGACTAGCGAATGCTTCTTATATTGAGAATGATATCAAGATCAAAGGGCAAGCTCAAGGTGTTGTTATCTGTCCTGGTCCAAATATGGCCTATTTTGACCAAGAAGTATCTTTATCTGACATGGTACAACACATTTATGGAAATAAGTCGGTTATACGTGTCGATAATCGTCCAAATCTATTCGTAAAGGAATTAAAAATGTACTTGGATTATTTTAAGAAAGATATTGAAAATATTACGGCAGAAATAACAGCCGCACAAACTAAAAAATTACAAGCTTTTAAAGACAATCTCTTAAGTGGAATTGCCTATTATGAAAATCTTCTTTCATCTTCTCCTTACTTCAAAAATGAGAAGACAAGAATTCAAGATCAATTTAATGATTACAGAACCAAGCTAATTGCTATAGCCATTCCAACATAACAATTAATTTTTTTCTTTATTGTGCAAAAAACCACCTCTAAAATTAATTTGAGGTGGTTTTTCTATTTGAATATAACTAACATTTATTCGAAGAATAGTAGTCTCTTCTATTCTTTTTTCTTTTTCCCATCTATAATTGCTCCAGTTCCTGCTCCAACTCCTGCACCTGCTAATCCTCCTATTATTGCACCTTCCCCTTTTTTCTTACTGATAATTGCTCCAGTAACAGCTCCTACTCCAGCTCCAATTACAGCTCCTTTTGCAGTCGAACTCCATCCTTTTTTCTTTGGCGCGGCAGCAACAGCTGGTGCTTGTTGATTAACCACTACTACCTTTTGTGGTACTGCTTCTATCTGAGCTTTCTCCTTCTCTTCCTGAACTTTTGCCATCTCTGTTTTCATTGAATCAATAACTTTTTGCTTATTAATTTCAACTTTCATAGAGTCAATACTCGCTTGTTTAGCTTTCTGAATATCTATCTTCCCTTGATTCTGACACGAGATAATCGCAAAAGAGAATAGTATTAAATATAATGTTTTCATGATTGTAATTTTTAGGTTCTTACTAACATAGCAAAGTAAAGCCTAAACTTTTTGTATGTGATTACATAATTTCAAGAGATCGTTATAAAATTAAACGATGCAAAAAAGTCAGCCAACTCATAACATTTGAATTAACTGACTTTAAAATATTTTATTTATTTAAATTTAGATTATTCTAAAATTCCTCTTTTTAAAACTTGTCCAAATTCATACATATCTTCAAAAGAACAATACAACGGAACTGGAGCTAAACGAATAACGTTAGGTTCACGCCAATCAGTAATAGCACCATTTTTCATTAAATAATCAAATAAACTGCGTCCTTCTCCATGCAAAAACACAGATAGTTGTGATGCTCTTTCCTTAGGGTTAGCAGGAGTAATAACTTCAAAGTTACCTTTTACTTCTTTATCTATTTCATGTAGAATAAACTCTAAATAAGCTGTTATGGTGTCTCTTTTTGCAATTAGAGCATCCATTCCTACTTCATCAAACATTTCTACTGATGCTAGGTAAGGTGCTAAAGATAATACTGGTAAATTACTTATCTGCCAACCATCTGCTCCATGAACTGGATCAAAATTGGGTTCCATTTTAAAACGTCGCTCTTTATTATGTCCCCACCAACCTGCAAAACGTGGCAAATCTGGATTGTTGTGATGTTTTTCGTGCACAAAGCAACCAGATGCATTTCCTGGCCCTGAGTTCATATATTTGTAACTACACCAAGCGGCGAAATCAACATTCCAATCGTGCAATTCTAATTTTATATTTCCTGCTGCATGTGCTAAATCCCAACCTACTTTGGCTCCTACTTTTTGCCCAGCTGCAGTAATCGTTTTCATATCAAAAACTTGCCCTGTGTAATAATTCACTCCTCCAATTAATACCAAAGCCAATTCATCTCCTACTTCTTCAATTTTTGCCAAAATATCTTCTAATCGGATATTGTGCTCTCCTTCACGACGCTTAATTTCTACAATAGTATCTTCTGTTTTATAGCCATGAAAATGTACCTGACTTTGAAACATATATTGATCTGATGGAAATGCTTTTTCTTCACAAATAATCTTATATCTTGTTGCTGTTGGTCTATAAAAAGAAACCATCAATAAGTGAAGGTTAACTGTTAATGTATTCATCACAGTAACTTCACTTGGCAAAGCTCCTACAATTTTACTAAGTGGCTTAGCAAAACGTTCCTGATAATCCCACCAAGGTTTTTCAGCATAAAAATGGCCTTCAACGGCTAGATTTGCCCAATCAGACATTACTTCATCAACGTAAGATTTTGTACGTTTAGGTTGCAATCCTAAAGAATTTCCAGTAAAATAAATAACCTTTTTATTATTCACTTCAGGAAAAATAAATTCATCCTGATATTTATTTAATATATCTTGTGAATCAAGCTTTTGAGCAAATTCGCGGGTGTTTTCGAAAGTCATTGTTTGAATTTTGTTTGGTAAATGTAGAAAAAAAAGACCTAACACAAAAAAAGAAAGCTATAAGCCTGTGTTAAAGATTAGTCAAAAAAAAATCTCGCTATTACTAGCGAGACTTATGAATTAACCTTATTGTATATTTCTTAGATAATAAGCATTGCATCACCATAAGAGTAGAATTTATATCCTTCTTTTATAGCTTCATCATATGCTCTTTTCATTAAATCATGTCCACAAAATGCAGAAATCATCATTAATAATGTTGATTTTGGTGTATGGAAATTTGTAATCATACAATTTGCAATACTAAAATCATGAGGAGGGAAAATAAATTTATTTGTCCACCCTTCAAAAGGATTTAATGTATTTTGTGATGAAACAGAACTTTCAATAGCACGCATTGAAGTTGTTCCTACAGCACAAATACGTTTTTTCTTTGCTTTTGCATTATTAACAATTTCACAAGCTTCTGGAGTAATAATTAACTCTTCTGAATCCATTTTGTGTTTTGATAAATCTTCAACCTCAACAGGATTAAAAGTTCCTAAACCTACGTGAAGTGTTACTTCTGCAAATTTTATTCCTTTAATTTCTAGTTTTTTCAAAAGGTGTTTTGAGAAATGCAGTCCAGCAGTTGGTGCTGCAACAGCTCCTTCTTCTTTAGCGTATATCGTTTGATATCTTTCAGCATCTTCTGGAGTTACGTCTCTACTGATATATTTAGGAATTGGAGTTTCTCCAAGTTCTGTTAATTTATTTCTGAATTCTTCGTAAGAACCATCATAAAGGAAACGTAATGTTCTACCACGAGAAGTAGTATTATCGATTACCTCAGCAACCAACGAATCGTCATCACCAAAGTATAATTTATTTCCGATACGGATTTTACGAGCTGGATCAACCAAAACATCCCAAAGGCGTTGCTCTGAATTAAGTTCTCTTAATAAGAAAACTTCAATTCTTGCTCCAGTTTTTTCTTTGTTCCCGTACAGACGAGCAGGAAAAACTTTGGTATTATTTAAAATAAGAACATCACCATCATCAAAGTAATTGATTACATCTTTGAACATTTTGTGCTCTATAGTTTGTTTTTTACGATCAATTACCATCAAACGAGATTCATCTCTGTTTTCAGCTGGAAATTCAGCTAAAAGTTCTTTTGGTAAATTAAATTGAAAATGAGATAATTTCATGTAGTCTATTTATTTAGAGTGCAAATATACGACTGTGAGATAGGCGTTGTCAAGTCTTTTGGCTTTTATTTAGTTTAAAAATTACAAACTTCAAAGTTTATTCCTGTTTTTAGCCGTAAACATTGATTATTACGCAACTATTTCTGCTGTCTCAAATCCTAAATTTGTTAAATCTTTCCAAAAATCTGGATACGATTTAGAAACCACCCCTGCTTCTTCTATAATTATTGGCACTTTTAATGCTAGTGGAGCAAATGCCATCGCCATACGATGGTCATTATAAGTAGCGATTTTTACATTTGGATTAATCTCATTTGTAGCAATAAGTGTTAAACTATCATTGGTAACCGAAATAGCTGCTCCCAATTTAGTTAGTTCTATTCTTAACGCTTCAAGTCTGTCTGTTTCTTTAATTTTTAAAGTATGTAAACCCGTTAAATGACAACCTATCCCTAAACCTAAACAAGTAACTACAATAGTTTGCGCAATGTCTGGAGTATTGTTTAGCTCGAAATTTACAGTTTCAAATTTAAAATCAGTCTGTTTTACCAAAGTCATTTTATTATCCTGAAATGTAGTTTGAACTCCCATTTTCTCGTAAATCGATGTCAATGCAGAATCTCCTTGCAAGCTATCTTCTTTGTAACTACTAAGGGTGATCGAGGCTGTATCAGCAAGAGCAACCAAACTAAAAAAGTATGAAGCTGAACTCCAATCTGACTCAACAACCATTTCTTTTGTAACCACCTCTGCTTTTGGATATACTTTAATTACATTTCCTTCAAAACTAGTCTGAATTTCTAAATCATTAAGCAGAGCCAAAGTCATTTTAATATAAGGTATAGAAGTAATCTCTCCTTCTAAAGTCAATTCTAAACCATTTTCTAATTTAGGTGCTACAAGCAATAATGCTGATATATACTGACTACTTACGTTGGCAGCTAAAGTAACTTTTGAGGCTGTTATTCTCTTTCCTTTAATTCGAATTGGAGGATATCCTTCGTCTTTTAAGTATGAAATCTCTACGCCTAACTGAGCCAAAGCTTCAACAAGAATCTTAATCGGGCGTTCCTGCATTCTGCTTGAGCCTGTCATTACAACTTCTCTACCTTCATTAACTGCAAAATATGCCGTTAAAAAACGCATTGCTGTTCCTGCATGATGAATATCTACTATTTCCTCATTACCAACTAATGCTTTTTGCATTACTTCGCTATCATCAGAATTTGATGTATTTGCTAAACTAATATTGGGAAACAAAGCCTGCAACAACAACAATCGATTTGTTTCGCTTTTGGAGCCAGTTACTGCAATTTGTCCTTGTAAATTAGCTTGAGATGTTTTTAATAGTAAATTCATTGTAGGGTGATTGTTTTTATGCGTTTTGGCAAATTTATTTTAAAAAAAGGATACTCCAAAGCTTTACCTTAACTTATCACATTATTTTAATTTATCGTTGTTTTTATGACGGTCTTTATCACGAATAGACTTTAAATCCATTTTTTTATCAAAAGCAGCCTGCAAATCAATTCCTGTTTGATTTGCTAAACATAAAACTACAAAAACTACATCGGCTAATTCTTCACCAAGATCTTTGTTCTTATCGCTTTCTTTTTCTGATTGCTCACCATATCGACGTGCAATAATCCTAGCCACTTCCCCTACTTCCTCAGTAAGCTGCGCCATATTGGTTAGCTCATTAAAATATCTAACTCCGTGTTCCTTTATCCAAGTGTCAACATCTAGTTGCGCGTTTTTTAAATCCATTTTTTATATTCTTTTTAAAACTATTTTTTCGTTCACTTTATCAACCATTCCTTTGTAATATCCTTGCAACATCGAATAATATTCTGCTGGTATAATGGCTGCATTTATCTGATGTGTAACTACCAATTGTAAAGTATTCTGACTGACAGCAGCCATAAATTTAAAAGTCCCTAGATTCTCTTCCATAGCTATTGCAACTGGCTCAGGAAGTGACTCTACCATATAACCATCAGGAATTTGAATTGTTATATTATATTTATCAGATGAAGGAAAACCATAATCTACAGGATATTCTCTCTTTTCTTGCTTAAATGGGTTTTCCTTTTGAGTATAAAATAACATTGGACTTATATAAATTTTCCCACCTATAACTTCACATAAATTAGAACCTGTAAATGAAAAATTTTCGACAGTAGGCAACTCAAATTCTTTTTCGTTTAATCTATTATATTCACTTATTTCAATTTTGTCATTCTCATTTTCTAACTTTTCTAAGTAAGAATCCTCTTTAACATTATCAACATTATTTCTAAATATCATTGCATTATAATCCGTGTACTGTCTTCTTGTCTTACCTACGACACCTCCCTCTGGAGTCACACTATAATTAATCGCGATATTATCAAATGACTGTTTATTAGGCATTAAATCAACTTCCTCAGAAGTTCCGTCTTTACGTATTAATCTTCCCATCCAATTTAAAGCTCTAAAAGGCAAAATATTAGGAGTAGAAAATTTACTTGACCCATCTAACAAAATAACACCTTTATCCGTTTCTACAGCTGCAATTACATAATTAAAAGCCGTTCGATTAGGAAACATTGCAATTCCGTTAGAGCGAGTACTCACTAAAACTGGGTTTGCTTTTAATCCTGAAAAACGCAACATAGCAGTCAACATAAGATTTATATCTGCTATATTACCTGTTTTCTCCTTATAAGCTTTTTTAACTCCATTATCGCATCCGTAATCAGAATATCCGTTCCAGTTAACTCTCGATTTTACAAAGTTAAGTATAGCCTTAATTTTCTCATCTTGAGTATTTACATTTGTTAGTAACACTTTTAAATCATCTTCAAAATATCCTGTTTTATTTAATTCTGGCCCAAAACTATCATAATTATATATTGTTTTGACAACTGAATTCCAATCTGCAGAAAATAATTCAACAGGTTTATTTGGGAATTTCTTCACAGACAATTCATGCTCTATAGCCGAAGTATAGTTGTATATATTATTAACATAACCTTCTTCTTTCATCGCTGGTAAATTCTTAGCAATATAAGTAGTTTTAGTTTCTACATAATCTACTTTTTCATTTGAAAAAGTAGTTTTCATTGCATATCCAAATCCCCCTGGCTCGGATCTTTCTTTATTTACAAACACAATAGAAGCCGTTTCTTTATCAACTGTAACTACTGGAAAAATATATCCTTTTTGCTTAGCATTAAAAACATAATACTCTGGAATACGTGTTGTGAATTCTGAATAATTTACAGGTATAGAGGTTTGAAAATACCAATCTCTCATTGATCCTATACTTGGAGATTTTATAGTGTATTTATACTCAATAACAGATCCTTCTTTTACATTAGGCATTGTTATTTTTTTCTGATTACGATATTTATCTACATTCTCATCAAATACACCATCACTTTTTAATTTTACTTTTTCTATCTTACCAGCAACCAAATTATAAGTTACGGCATCCGAAAAAGTAACACTTTCTCTCGACATTTTATCTCCTACATAATAGGATACATTTTGATTTGCCCAATTGTACCCTTCTTTTTTATAAATTTTAATTCGACATTCAACATTAGTCATCATTACAAACCCCTCATTCGTGCTATATTCAACACGAGAAACTCCCTTTCTATATAAGATTGCTGCAACAGCTGAAGTGTCTTTAGCATGTGCTTTTTCTTCTAATTCTGCGACGGATACTTTTCCTAATTTAAATTCTTGTGCTGTGATTTTCGAAAAAGAAAATACAACGAAAAAGACGATAGTTAATTGGTTAATTTTCATAGGTTAATTCTTGGTTAGTATAATTTTGGCATTATCATTTTTGTTAATCTGCTCTATAAAAAGGCGATATTCATCGTATTCTTTATTAGAATATTTCCCGTTATTGAGAAGCATCTTCCTTTTATATATTAGTTTATTGTTGTCCGTTTTAATGATTTCTGTTTTATATTCTCCGAACTTACCTTTTAATTCAAAAGTTGAAGGTAAAAATTCAATAGCAAAACCAGCAGGAAGGTTAATCTCAATTTCATTAGCAAACAAATAACCCCGCTGCAACTGAAATGGTGTTTTCCTATTTCTGATACGATTGACACTTCCATTATATCTATTAAAAGGATTTATCGGAAATATCATTTTGTCATTAGTAATCCTTCCATAATTTATTGCGCTTAGCTGAATACCTTCAGTGAAACGAATATTTTCCTTATCATTACTTAAGTTTATTTTTACTAATTTCAGATTATCAATATTACTCCAATATTCTTTATAATACGCCTCTTTTTCGTTGGGTAGCAAAGTCTCAACTCTTGCTTTAGAGCCGTATCTAGCTCCTTCTGAAGCAATTGATATAGAACCTAAAAAATCACCTTTCTCATCAATAGTATAAACTCCTTTAGCTATTTGAGTATTACCTTTATCTTCATAAATCTTAGTTCTAACAATTTCCCCTCCTTCTGGCTTAATTATTAAGACATTCCTATCATCTGTAAAAGTACCTTGATACCCAAAAGGATCAACTTGACTTGTGCATTCAAGCCAAATATACTTGTCTCCATTAGGAATTGATAACATCATATGATTTCCTTGCATAGAAACAAAGTCTGAATCTATATCAGTTTTAGAACTATCTCCATATAAAATTGTATTATAAGAAGGAACATCAACCACCTCTAAAAGCGCCTTTGTATAGTTTGTTAATGCTTTGCAATCTCCATAACCTAAACGATCCACATCATTAGCCAACATTGGTTTCCATCCACCGATACCAATGGCAATATTTACATATCTTGATTTTTTTTGTACATAGTCATAAACAATTTTTGCTTTTTTCACTGGATCTTTTTCATCACCTACCAATTCCTTTATTTTAGTTTTGGTTGCATCTGGCAAAATTGTTGTGCCTAATAAAATTTTATCCGCATACCATTTCCCAAAAGCTTGCCATGTGGTTGCATTTCCATCTACTCCTTCGAGATGAAAGCTTTCAAGCCCCATCATGACATAAGGATAAATTTCATTAAATGAAGGACTATAATCTTCATTTTTTTGAGCTAATATATTAGTAGCTACGTAAGATATCTGAGTATTTGTATCTGTAGTCTTTTTTATATCAAATCCTGACAATTGAAATTCTTTTTTTTGAATCCCAAATTATTAGGATAGGTCACATTCAAGATGCTTTTTTCTACACTTGTATTATAATTGTCAATAGGATACCATTTAGGGAGAAAAGCAGTTGCCGAAGTTTCAACTTCACTTTCGTATACTAAAGTAAAAGGATATTGAATTGGTGTGTAATCTAAATAAATATAACGACTATCAGAGAAAATAGTTCCTCCACTTATTACACTTTCATCACTAAAATCCCTACGTTTTATCTTCTTTAATTCTTTGCCTTGCGCATCATACACAGTAGCTTCGATATTTTTAACCGTAGTAGATTTATCATAATACTCAATGGCATCAATAGCATTTAAACCTTTTCCGTTAAAAACAGTTATAACTCTTTTTTGTATCGTTTTCATACTTCTTTGAGAAGCAATCACGATGTCTATCTGATTTAAACGGATAACAGCATTTGCATTTTCCCTAAGACTATCAGAAATACCAATAGCGTTATATTCAACCTTTTGAGCAATAGAAGAAAATGAAAATAAAACAAGAAATAAAAAACGGAGAATCAATTTCATTTAATAAGTAATTTCGCCAAATATATATCATTTTTAGAGATATTTAACAAATACTTACTCTTTTTACTCCCTGTTTTTACTATCTATAATTATTGTCACAGGGCCGTCATTTAACAGACTGATTTTCATATCTGCACCAAAAATTCCTGTCTGAATTTTACTTCCAAATTCCTTCTTTAAAGTAGCCACAAAATTTTCATAAAGTGGAATTGCAATGTCGGGTTTAGAAGCTTTTATGTATGAAGGACGATTCCCTTTTTTTGTTCCAGCATGAAGTGTAAACTGGCTAACAACTATAATTTCGCCATTGATATCCTGAACAGAACAGTTCATGACATCATTTTCGTCGTTAAAGATTCTGATTTTGATTATTTTTCCAGCCAACCAATCAATATCTTCTTGTGTATCGGCATCTTCAATACCTACAAAAACAAGTAACCCATTTTGGATATCGGCTACTTTATTATCATCAACCACTACCGAAGCTGAAGAAACTCTTTGAAGAACAACTCTCAAAATACTGGTGAATTATAAATTATAAATTGTGAATTCATTTCGTAGAAATAATTATAATAAACTTAAAGTTCAGATAAAATGAACTTTAAGACATCGGACATTAAACCATTTTTACTTTCTTGTTTCGTCACTGGCAGCGCGATCTTCATTATGAATATCTGTACGATAATGTTCGTCTTCGCCTTCTAAAATTTTAAGATAACTATTATAACGTGACCAAGCAATTTCATCTCTTTCCAAAGCAGCTTTTATAGCACAATGAGGTTCATCTTTATGTAAGCAGTTATTAAATTTACACTGATCTTTTAATTTAAAAAATTCAGGAAAATAACCACTCACTTCTTCTTTTTCCATATCAACAATCCCAAAACCTTTAATACCTGGTGTATCAATGATACGTGCACCAAAAGACAGGTCAAACATTTCTGCAAATGTTGTTGTATGCTGTCCTTGTTTACTCGCTGTCGAAATCGTTTTTGTTTTAAGATGCAAACTAGGTTCCATAGCATTTACAAGAGTTGACTTACCAACCCCTGAATGCCCAGAGAACATTGTTACCTTACCAATCATCATTCCTTTTAACTCTTCAACACCTTTTCCTTCTGTTGATGAAATACGCAAACATTTGTACCCTATTTGCTCGTATACATATTGCATATACAATTGTTCATCAAGCGTGGCTTCATCAAACGTATCAATTTTATTAAAAATCAAAATAGTTTCGATACCATATGCCTCAGCTGTAACCAAGAAACGGTCGATAAAATTAAATGTTGTTGGTGGATTATTAATTGTTACTAATAAAAATACACAATCAATATTAGATGCAATAATATGCATCTGATGAGATAAATTCACGGATTTACGAACAATATAATTCTTTCTTTCGTGAATATTATGAATCGTTCCTGTTACAGTATCTGAACTTTCTTCGAGTTCATAATCCACAACGTCGCCTACAGCTATAGGATTGGTACTCTTAATACCTTTCATCCTAAACTTTCCTTTCATTCTACACTCTATAAAATCGCCACTTTCGGATTTTACGGTGTACCAACTCCCTGTAGATTTGTAAACGGTTCCTGTCATTTTTTAATTTTAGATATTCTGATTTTAGTTTTTAGATTCAAAACCAAAATCTTTGCAAAGATAAATGATTGTTTTTCGTTTAAAGTTTAAAGTTCAAAGTTTTTAACCTCAAGTATAAATTAAAAAATCCCCACCACTTTCTTAAAAGCGATGGAGATTCTGTTTTCGAGAATTATTTACCATTCAATTAATATAAAAACATTTAAGTTTAATGCTTACAAATCCTTATATGAACTTATACCTCTTATATGGTTTAAAACAGATTATGCGTTAAGAATTCTCTCTTGGTGACTAATACTTTCTTGGTGAATTGCTTTGAACATTTTAAGTACAAATTCTTCTGACAATCCTTTTTTCTCCCCTTCAAGAATCATTTTTCCTAAAATTTCATTCCAACGGTTGTTTTGAAGAATAGCAACGTTTGCATCTTTTTTCACCTGACCAATTTCGTCAGCAACTTTCATACGTTTTCCTAATAAATCTAATAAATTAGCATCTAAGACATCGATATTAGCTCTTAATTTCGACATTTTTTGGCTATATTCATCTGTTTTATCATCCGTTTTTCTTACTCTCAAATCTTTGAAAATTTGTTTCAAAGCATCTGGTGTAACTTGTTGTGCAGCATCACTCCAAGCATTATCCGGATCAGTATGAGTTTCGATAATCATACCATCATAATTTAAATCTAAAGCTTCTTGCGTCACTTCAAGAATCATTTTACGATCTCCTGTAATATGAGATGGATCAATAATTAAAGGTAAATCAGGGAATTTATTTTGTAATTCGATAGCAATCTGCCATTCTGGAATGTTTCTGTATTTTGTTTTTTCATAAGTCGAAAACCCTCTGTGTATTACACCTAGTTTTTCGATTCCAGCCATATGTAAACGCTCTACACCACCTAACCACAAAGATAAATCTGGGTTAACAGGATTTTTAATCAAAACTATTTTATCTGTTCCTTTTAGCGTATCTGCAATTTCCTGAACTGCAAATGGGTTTGCTGTTGTACGAGCTCCAACCCATAAAACATCAATATCATGCTCTAAAGCCAATTTACAATGTGCTGCAGTTGCAACTTCAGTTCCCATTAATAAACCAGTTTCAGCTTTAGCTTTTTGTAACCATTTCAATCCAATTTCTCCTACACCCTCAAATCCTCCTGGACGTGTTCTTGGTTTCCAGATTCCAGCTCTGAATATACTCACATCAGAATCTTTTAATTCATGTGCAATTTTTAACACTTGCTCTTCAGTTTCAGCACTACAAGGTCCTGCTATTACTAGCGGATGATCTAATTTGAATGCCTCTAACCAATTTCTCATTTCTTTCTTATTTTCCATCTTTTCTTTAGTTTATTTTTTAGTAGTAATTCCGTTTAATATTTCTTTTATTTTGTTCACACTTTCCATTTCCTCATAAATGGCATTATAATCATCTGCAACCAGTAAGTCTTTAAACTGGGTAAGATTTAGTATATATTCTTCCAGGGTTTCGATTACCTGTTTTTTATTTTGTTTAAAAATTGGCGTCCACATTGCTGGTGAACTTTTTGCCAAACGAACGGTACTTTCAAATCCACTTCCCGCCATATCAAAAATATCTTGTTCGTCTTTCTCCTTATTAATGACTGTCTTTCCTAGCATAAATGAACTTATATGAGACAAATGCGACACATAAGCAATATGTTTATCATGCGATGTTGGATCCATATATCGTATGCGCATTCCTATTGCTGTAAAAAGCTGTAAAGCCTTTTCCTGTAATTTAAAAGTGGTTTTCTCCACCTCGCAAATAATATTCGTTTTACCTTTAAAAAGCCCTTTTATTGCTGCGGAAGGTCCGGAGAACTCTGTTCCTGCAATCGGATGAGTAGCAATAAAGTTTCTTCTTCTCGGATGATTCGCAACTGCCTCACAAATTGGTTTTTTAGTAGAACCTACTTCAAAAACAATTGTATTCTCTCCAATTACATCCAGAACTTTAGGCAAAACGGTAAGCGCAACATCTACAGGAACTGAAACAATCACAAAATCAGCAGTTCCCAAATCATCGAAAGTCGACGCTTTATCGATAACTCCTAACGCAATTGCTTCTTGCAGATGCGCTTCGTTATTATCAATTCCGTAAATAGTAGCATTTGGATATAATTCTTTGATATCTAAAACCATTGAACCTCCTATTAACCCTATTCCTATTACGTGTATATTCATTTTTTATTTTTTATTTGAAGCTTCCCGATAGCTATCGGGGCCTGCTGTCCGGCTCTATCTTTTTCTAGCTAAAGAAGCTATAAAAAGGATACCGCTCCCATCAGGGCTAAATTTTTCATTTTTTCAAGATCTTTTCGTGCTAGATTTAAAATTCTGTCATCCTGAGCGGAGTCGAAGGCTTATGAAAACCAAAAGGGTTTCGACTCCGCTCAACCTGGCAATCTAAAATCTATCTATTGCCTCTTGTACTTTTTCTTCTTTCACACACAACGAGAATCTGATATATCCTTCACCATTGCTACCAAAAATTGTTCCTGGCGTTATGAAAATATGTTTCTCATATAATATTTGGTCAATGAACTTTTCTGATGATTCAATTCCTTCCGGAAGTTTTGCCCAAACAAAAAGTCCAACTCCTTCTTTATAAACTTTGCAGTCTAACTTTTCTGCTAACTTTTCTGTTAATTCACGACGGCGTCTGTAAATCTTATTTTGATCTTCAAACCATGATTCATCACAATTTAACGCTGCAATTGCTCCTTTCTGGATTCCGTAAAACATACCGCTGTCCATATTACTTTTTACTTTCAAGACAGCATCTATAATTTCAGGATTTCCTAAAACCATCCCAACTCTCCATCCTGCCATATTAAAGGTCTTACTCAGTGAATTCAGTTCTAATGCTACATCCTTTGCTCCTTCAACTTGTAATAAACTCATTGGTTTATCATTTAAAACAAAACTATACGGATTATCATTAATCAATAAAATGTTATGTTTTTTAGCAAAAGCAATCAATTTTTCAAATAACTCTAAACTTCCTCTTGCCCCAGTAGGCATATGAGGGTAGCCCAACCACATAATCTTTACTTTCGAAAGATCTAATTTTTCTAAAGCTTCAAAATCTGGCTCCCAATTAGTGTTCTCTTTTAAGTCATAATAAACTGGAACTGCTCCAACCAAATTGGTTACCGAAGTATATGTTGGATATCCTGGATTCGGAATTAAAACATGATCTCCTTCATTCAGGAAAGCCAATGAAATATGCATGATCCCTTCTTTAGATCCCATCAATGGTAAAATTTCATTAGTTGGGTTTAAAGCAACATTGTAATTATTCTGATAAAAATCGGCCATTCCTTTTCTCAATTCTGGCAATCCCTGATAACTTTGATATTGATGTGCATTCTCATCTTGCATTGCCGAAACTATTGCTTCGATAACTGCTTTAGAAGGATTTAAATCTGGACTTCCAATTCCCATATTGATAATTGGCTTGCCTTCTGATTGTAGTTGTCTTACTTCTCTAAGCTTTGAAGAAAAGTAGTACTCTTCTACGACATCTAATCTTTTTGCTGTTGTAATCATGGTTCAATTTTATATTTTATTAGCTTTGGGCTTTGAGCCGAAAGCTTTATACTTTTCTTTTGACTTTCTAACTTTCGATTTTCTGAGCTTATGACCCGCTTAAAGGTTTTGTGTTTTTATACTCACCTAAAACTTTAAAGTACTCAGCCATAATTTGAATTAGTGATTTTGCCTTTGCATAATCTTCGTAATCTTCAAAAGTTACATCTACGAAAAATGAATATTTCCAAGGTGTCTCTATTTTTGGCAACGATTGAATTTTTGTTAAATTCAGTTTGCAATCGCTCATTACATTCAAAACCGCTGCTAAACTGCCACGTTTATGATTTAATTCGAATTTAATCGATGCTCTGTTGATCTCATTTTTTGGTAAAAAAGAATTTTCTTTCTTAATGATTACAAAACGAGTCATGTTGTTTTTGATTGTCTGAATTTCTGGTGCCAAAATTTCTAAATCATACATAATTGAAGCCGTTTTACTTGCAATTGCTGCGATTCCAGTTAATTGTTTTTCCTGAATTCTTCTTGCAGTTTCAGCAGTATCTTTATCCTCTACCAATTTAACATTTGGATATTTTTTCAAGAAATCCATACATTGTAATAATGCCATCGGATGCGAATGAACCTCTGTAATATCCTCTATTTTTTGACCTTTTAACCCCATTAAATTCTGAGAAATATTTAAATAATGCTCCCCAATTATGTGTAAATTATTCTTATCTATCAAAGCATAATTCGGAATAATTGGTCCCGCAATTGAATTTTCGATAGCCATTACAGCCTGATCTGATTTTCCAGAAAGTACGCTATCAATTAATTCCTCGAATGACAAACACTCGTCAATATCCACGTTTTCAACGAAATACTCATTCACTACTTGATGGTGAAATGAACCTTTAATACCTTGTATTGCAATTTTTGTTGTCATATACTCAAAAAAAAATCCTGATTTGCATCAGGATTGTATATTAGTTTTATTTGTCTTTTAAATTTTCTCAAATAACCATAGCACAATCCTCACTTCTACTAAAGAAGAAATAAAAAGAGTTGCTAAAATAAAAACGGTTGCTTGACATTTTGTTTGTGTTTTTCAATAAATTCTCTGCGAATGTATAAATTATTTTTACCGCACCAAAAAAATAATGCTTTTTATGAAACAAAAAAGGATTTCTTAACAAATAAGCTCAATTTTGTAAGATATTTAAATAAATCGGTCTTAAAATGCGATTTAAGTAATTGCTAATTAGTGATTGTAGATGTCTCCAAACTTCTCTTCCAAGAATATTATATGAAAAACATTCTGATTTCTTAATCCTAAAAAAGGTCTATTATCTCCATTTGCTCTAAAAACCGTTAAATCTGTTACATCTGGTGAAACAAATTTAGGCAAGTCTGGCTTTATTTGTCTAACAGGTATTTTTTCGGTTCCAAAGCCATGCTTTTGCGCTACATTTATCTGATTCCAAGTTAGATTAGACAACTTTTTTAATCTCTCAATAAAATCAGCATAAAACTTAAAATCCTTATTAGGCTCTGTCTGCAAATACTTGAAGCAAAAAATTGGATAGTTTAATTCAGTATTATTTTGAGTAGGAACTGTTATTTTACTTTCCCTAATATCTCTCTTTTTAATTTTTCCCATCTACTCGATGATTTGAGTTTTAAAATACTCTCTCAGCAAGTCATAAGAGATTTCTCCTTGGGGGTTTTCATGAAAAATTTTCTTCCATGGCAATTCTGCATGTGTCATTTCCATCAACTTTATGGCAGAAAATTGCCCAAATTCAGTCATTACTTCCTTAAACAATTCATTTTCTTCCTCAGTCAATTCAATAATTTGCACATCTTCATTTAGAGTGATGGCTCCTGAACCAAAATCTTTAAAATGGTCAAACATATCCCTCACAACAGGACCATATTGCCAAGCTTCAAATTCTTCTTCAAATAATTTCTTATCATATACAGCTATAAAAAAACCCTGCATATAATACAGTATTTTTTGCAGTTTTAAATTAGAAATAATCTCTCCCTGACTAGCGTCTGTATGTGCAATAATTTTATGTGCAATTTGTAAAACCGGATAACTCATTACTATTCTTTTTTACAAATTTAAACAATTATTTTCTTCCATTCATCAAGCGCAATTATTTCATTAATTTTCACTTCAAAACAATTTCCGATGAAAAAACTTTCAAACAACACTTCACACAATCTTTAATATTACAAAAATGACAGATGCAGTAAAAAACAAAAGCAGCTACCTTACGATAACTGCTTTCTATTAACCAAGAATAAATCTTTCCTCTTTATTCTATTTTTTTTCTTCTAAAAAATCATTACGATCCACACATTTCACAATCATCTGGACCTGCTGCTTGAGCTTTTAATAGCATTGCTTTATAATCCTCTACGTTTATTGGCTCAACTTCTGGAGCTAAAACTGCAACCGGTGCTTTAGCAACTGGTGCAATTTCTTCTTTTTTATCGTTGTTTAATGTAAATTTAATTGCATCTACAGCCGATTTTGTTCTCAAGTAATACATTCCTGTTTTTAAACCTGATTGCCATGCATAGAAATGCATCGATGTAAGTTTAGAATAGTTTGCATCTTGCATAAACAAGTTTAATGATTGCGACTGGTCAATAAAATAACCTCTTTGACGCGACATATCTAAAATATCTTTCATAGACATTTCCCAAACTGTTTTATACAATTCTTTAAGATCAACTGGAATTCCATCAATATTTTGAACTGATCCATTATGACGCATAATCTCTTGCTTCAATGTTTCGTTCCACAAACCTCTTTCTACTAAATCATGGAGTAAATGTTTATTTACTACAATGAATTCTCCAGAAAGCGTTCTTCTTGTATAGATATTTGATGTATATGGCTCAAAAGCTTCGTTATTCCCTAAAATCTGAGAAGTAGATGCAGTAGGCATTGGCGCAACTAATAAAGAGTTACGAACACCGTGCTCAACAACTTCCTTACGCAATGAAGCCCAGTCCCAACGTCCTGACAATTCTTCGTCTTTCATTCCCCACATATTGTATTGGAATTCTCCTTTTGACATTGGAGACCCTTTAAATGTAGAATATGCGCCTTCAACTTTAGCCAATTCCATAGATGCAGTTACAGCAGCAAAATATAATGTTTCAAAAATTTCTTGATTCAATTGTTTTGCATCATCGCTTGTAAATGGCATTCTTAACATAATAAAAGCATCCGCAAGTCCTTGAACTCCTAAACCAATCGGTCTATGACGAACGTTAGAATTCTCTGCTTCTTTTACTGGATAATAGTTTCTGTCAATTACCTTATTTAAGTTGAATGTTACACGTTTAGTAACATCATATAATTTTTGATGATCAAATTTTCCATTCTCAACAAACATTGGTAATGAAATCGAAGCTAGGTTACAAACTGCAACTTCATCCGGAGATGTGTACTCAATAATTTCCGTACATAAATTCGATGAACGGATTGTTCCTAAATTCTTTTGGTTTGATTTACGATTTGCTGCATCTTTATACAACATATACGGAAGTCCAGTTTCTACTTGAGATTCAAGAATTTTTTCCCAAATTTCTCTTGCTTTGATTGTTTTTCTTCCTTTTCCAGCTGCTTCATAACTTAAATACAAAGCGTCGAATTCTTCGCTGTGTACATCTGATAATCCTGGACATTCATTAGGACACATTAATGTCCAAGTCGTATCTTCTTGAACTCTCTTCATGAATAAATCTGGAATCCACATTCCAAGAAATAAATCACGTGTTCTCATTTCTTCCTTACCGTGGTTTTTTCTCAAATCTAAGAAATCAAAAATATCAGCATGCCAAGGCTCAATGTACATAGCAAAACTTCCTTTACGTTTTCCTCCACCTTGATCAACATAACGAGCTGTCATATCATACACACGTAGCATTGGAACAATACCATTAGAAGTTCCATTAGTTCCACTGATATAAGATCCAGTTGCTCTTACATTATGTATTGCTAAACCAATACCTCCTGCAGATTGTGAAATCTTAGCTGTTTGTTTTAACGTATCGTAGATTCCATCAATACTATCATCTTTCATTGTTAATAAGAAACAAGATGACATTTGTGGTTTTGGCGTTCCTGAATTAAATAATGTTGGCGTAGCGTGAGTAAAGAATTTTTTAGACATTAATTCATACGTTTCAATCGCAGACTCAATATCATCTTTATGGATCCCTATAGAAACACGCATCAACATATGTTGTGGTCTCTCTACAATTTTCCCGTTTATTTTTAATAAATAAGAACGTTCTAAAGTTTTAAATCCAAAATAATCGTAATTAAAATCACGGTTATAAATAATTGTTGAATCTAGAACCTGTGAGTTTTTCTTAATTACTTCGTAAACATCATCTGCTAACAAAGGAGCTTCTTTTCCTGTTCTTGGATTAACATAATTATACATATCCGTCATCGTCTCTGAGAAAGATTTTGTCGTATTAGAATGTAAATTAGAAACAGCGATACGAGCAGCTAATTGAGCATAATCTGGATGCGCAATAGTCATAGAAGCCGCAGTTTCGGCAGCAAGATTATCCAGCTCTGAAGTCGAAACTCCATCATACAATCCCTCAATAACGCGCATGGCTACCTTAACAGGATCTACAAGTTCATTTAACCCGTAACACAATTTTTTGATTCTGTCTGTAATCTTATCAAACATTACTGGCTCCTTACGACCATCTCTCTTTATTACGTACATAAGCTTACTTTTTTATTGTTATTGAAAAAATGAAAGACACAGAAATAATGAATTCCCGCACTTAAACATTGTGTGTTTTATAATTAATTTAGGAGTTAGTAGCTTCCCAATAGTTTGCCTGTTCTTAATCTAAAAATATAGATCAAAAATTAGTCAGTAATACCATTTGAATCTTCGATTTGGGAAAAGAGATCCAACCTTTAAATTGTTTAGTTATAGAAACCCTCGTTTCTTAATTTTTTTATCTTAGTGCGTGGTTCACTAAAATCTACAGTCGTCTAAAAATCTGCATCAAAGCTAATTTTTTGCGAATCGCTATCTCCAGCTGAGCTGCTATTCATCACTCCTGCTTTTTGATATTCTGAAACTCTTTTTTCAAAGAAATTAGTTTTTCCTTGAAGTGAGATCATGTCCATAAAGTCAAACGGATTTGATGAGCCATAAACTCGGTCGCAACCTAGCTCAACAAGTAATCTATCCGCAACAAATTCTAAATATTGCGTCATTAAAACTGCATTCATACCAATTAAACTTACAGGAAGAGATTCTGTTACAAATTCTCTCTCGATATCTAAAGCATCAACAATAATTTCTTTGATTCTATCTTTTGGAACTTTGTTTATTAAGTGGTGATTGTGTAAATGCACTGCAAAATCACAATGAACTCCTTCATCACGAGAAATTAATTCGTTTGAGAATGTCAAACCTGGCATTAAACCGCGTTTTTTCAACCAGAAAATAGAACAGAAAGCACCTGAGAAGAATATCCCTTCTACCGCTGCAAAAGCAATTAAACGCTCCGCAAACGAATCAGACTCGATCCATTTTAGTGCCCAATTTGCTTTCTTTGCAATTGCAGGAAAAACATCTAGCGCATTAAACAACTGATCTTTTTCAGCTTCATCTTTTACATAAGTATCAATAAGAAGTGAATACGTTTCGCTATGAATATTTTCCATCATGATTTGAAAACCATAGAAAAATTTAGCCTCTGCATATTGTACTTCGTTTACAAAGTTCTCAGCAAGGTTTTCATTTACGATTCCGTCTGATGCAGCAAAGAATGCTAATATGTGCTTAACGAAATATCTTTCATCATCTGACAACTTGTTATTCCAATCATTCAAGTCTTGATGTAAATCAATTTCCTCAGCAGTCCAAAAACTCGCTTCCATCTTCTTATACCAATCCCAAATGTCATGGTGTTTGATTGGAAAAATTACGAAACGGTTCTTATTTTCTTGTAAAATTGGTTCGACTTGTGACATTGTTGTTGTGTTTTATTTTAAAAAAAATCAATGAATTTTCATCCATTTCTGTAGACTACAAAGATTGTCATTTGTTGGCTAAAATAAAAGCCAAACTTATTCACAATCGGCTCTAGTTTTTAACAAAGCGCTAAAAACAGAATAATTTTCATACAATTATTAACTTACTGAAAATGAAATAGTTAAATCTTGCCAAATTCACATTAACAACCGTAAAATATAGGATTTTTAAAATAAAATGCAAGACTTATTTATAAAATTTTAAAATCTATTTTTAAAATAATTTGCAATTCTTTTTATTGTAATCCTAGGCTTATTTAATTATGGAAAATAAGTTAAATCTTAAGAGCGCTTTAGGTCATGTGCAACTTTTTCAAGCTCCGCATACCAATCTTCACCAAACTTGCGAATTAAAGCTTCTTTAACAAATTTATAAACAGGAACCTCAAGCTCTTTACCTAAAGAACAGGCTGCGTCGCAAATATCCCATTTATCATAATTTACTGCTGCAAACTCGGTAAAATCTTTTACTCTAATTGGATACAAATGACATGAAACTGGCTTTTTCCAGCTTACGATTCCTTGATTATATGCTTGTTCGATACCACAAAGCGCAGTTTTTCCATCGAAAATCACATATGCACAATCTTTATTATCAATCAATGGTGTTTCAAGATCACCATCAGTACCTTTAATCCAAGCTCCTTGTGCTTCGATAGCAGCAATTCCTTCTTTACGTAAAAACGGCTTTACTTTTGGATAAATTTCCTCCAAAATCTTCGTCTCTTCTTCGCTTAACGGAGCCCCAGCGTCGCCATCGACACAGCAAGCACCTTTGCAAGCAGATAAATTACAAACAAATTCTTTTTCAAGAATATCCTCAGAAATGATAGTTTTTCCTAATTGAAACATGATATATAGTGTACTGAATTATAAAATGCAAAGGTAATCAATCTATCTCGATGCCGGTAAGATAAAATGAACCAAAAAAAAGCGTTTCAATTCTTACTACCTAATTAACGAAACAAAACCGCATCTTGTTACAAAGATCACACAGGAGCCATGAAAACGCATTTTTATAACAAAAAATAACAGATTGAAGCTAATTTGTTAAAAAAATCCATTTATTTTTTACCTTTGCCCATGTTTAACTCTTAAATAAAAACAAATGCTAGAAATAGACTTAAAAGAAATAATTACTGTCGGAATGGTACTCTTTGCTGTAATTGATATTGTTGGTTCTATTCCTATTATTGTTAACCTAAGGTCAAAAGTTGGACATATAGAATCCGAAAAAGCATCAATAGTTGCTGGTTTAATAATGATCATCTTCCTTTTTATTGGAGAAGGATTCTTAAAAATAATCGGTATCGATGTACATTCTTTTGCTGTAGCAGGATCTTTTGTCTTGTTTTTTCTTGCTTTAGAAATGATATTAGGAATCCATATATATCGTGATGAAGAAGCTAGTTCCGCATCTATTGTTCCGCTAGCCTTTCCTTTAATCGCAGGAGCCGGAACGATGACCACGCTACTTTCATTACGTTCACAGTTTCACACTATAAATATTGTAATCGCAATTATACTTAATATAACTCTTGTATATATTGTTTTAAAATCATCTTCAAAAATCGAAAAAATGCTAGGAAAAAACGGACTTGGCGTGGTTCGTAAGACATTTGGAGTCGTACTTTTGGCTATTGCTGTTAAATTATTCGCAGCTAATGTTAAAGGTTTGTTTGTCTAAAATTAATTTTCATAAATTTACCCTCTAGAAATACTTAAAAATAGAAATTCTCGTTTGCGGAAACTCCAAAACAATATTTTCGACTTTTAAATACTTCTTTTAATCATTTAGAAATAAATAGTTATACTATGAAAATTTTTACTTCCATATTAGTGCTTTTAGCATTAGCCTTGATTATTTTCAATATTACTTTGCTGGATTTTCAAAATCCCCTACAAGGAGACAGCATGGTAGCTTTTATTGGAATCGCTGCTTCATTTTGTGCCGTACTAATTCTTTTGATTTTTAGAATTTCTAAAAAAATAGAAGAAAAAATGAACGATCAACAGTAATATGTTTGACGTTTTAATTATTGGCGGTGGCGTATCAAGTATGTCCTGTGCACTTGTTTTAGGATCTGCACAAAACAAACCTTTTGCCATTGATAAAAAAATTGGGGTTTTTACGCATCAAAAAAGCTCTTCTCTCCAAGATGCTCTTTTCAACAATGCTTACGGTATTCCACCTGGAAAATTAGGTTCTGAATTATTATCTGAAAGTACTGAGCATCTAAATCAGGAATACCCACATATTACACAAATACCAAATGAAAAAGTAATAAAAATCGAAGGTGAATATCCTGAGTTTTTAATTACCACCAACAAAAGCACATACAAAACTAAAATAATAGTTGTTGGAATTGGTTCTGCAAATACTTTTGCTATCGAAGGTTTAACTCAATATATTGAACCCCACAAAAAAGCACTTCCCGAAAAACAACGAATTCAGTTAAAAAACATTGATCACAAAGTTACTGAAGGAGTCTATGTTATTGGTACTCTGGCTGGCTGGAGAAGCCAACTATCTATTGCCGCAGGAAGTGGTGCTGCCGTTGCTACCGACATCTTAACGCTATGGAATAACGGTGTACAGACTCATGCGCACGATAGTACGCGATAATCTTTTAAAACATCAGTTTTTTTTATTTTAACCATTAAGAGATTAAGAAAGATTAAACTTTAGGCGCTTTATAAACTTAATCTCTTAATGATTCAAAATTTTTAATGTTTTAGTGCTAACTTATTTTACAGAAACAATTTCTTTTACTTTTATATGTTTCTCCGTATCGGTTTTCCAAATATCTCCTTTTAAGAAAACCTCATCTCCTTCTTTTAATTTCTTGTAGTTTTCTGGACCGCCAAGATTTACAATACTTATTGTAGCATAATAAATTTCATTTTTATCTGACTTAATCTTAGCAGTATATCCATCTTTACCAAACTCAATAGATTCAACTTTCCCTGAAATAGTATCCTTGTCTTTCATAGTAGCACAAGAAATTACAAAAGCCATTAAGACCAACAGGAAACTTATTTTTTTGGCATTTCTCATCTTTTATATTTTACCATTGAACTATTACTAATTCTACTTCAATTGCACACAGCTACCAGCAATAACTCTTACATTCTCATCAAATTGTTTCCAAACTCTACCGTATCTAAAAATTCCATCTAAGGGCTTATCATCATATTTCCCTCTTAATAAAACAGTGACTCCTACAACAGCAGTATCACCAATTACACTAATAATTTGATCTGATGCTTCTAGTACTTCGATTTCCATTTTACCTGAACGATATGAATCTAAATCGATCTCCTTAGTGATTGTTTGTCCATCTGGTAAATTAAACAACAAATCATCGTGAAGAAATTTTTCCAGAGCCAAAACATCTGCATTTTTAACAGCAGTTAATAGCTCGATTTCAGCATTTACAATAGTATTTATTTCCATTTTAAAAAAATTAGAATTATTTTTTCTGATTCAAAACAGCCTTAATCATTGCATCATTTTTAAGAATGACATCGTAGTAATAAATCTCACCATACAATTGTCTGGCAAATTCGGCCGTAATATAACGATTAATTATTGCTTTGTTTTTTTCTAATTTTAAATTCAATCCATTTTTAAGAAGATACTTCTGGAAAGAATTAAAATATTCATCTGTTGACTTCATTTTCACAACAAATTCTTGGTAATTCAATCCCGAAAATGCTTTTCTATTTTTATCCAATTGTTCAAAAACAAAATGTCCAACAATTCCAGTTTGCAATAAATAAGCAGCACCTTCAGTGCCATGTTCTATTTCGATAGGCACAAAAACATCTGGCACAATACCGCCACCACCATAAACAATTTTACCTTTTGGCGTTTTATATTTTAACGAATCGACAACCTTAATACTGTCCTTACTATATAATTCTCCATTACTAAAACGAGAATCGGATTCTTTAAAATAATCTTCATTTCCATGGTCATATGGTTTTTGTATAGAACGTCCAGTTGGGGTGTAATATCTTGCAACTGTTAATCGAACTGCCGATCCATCATTAAAATCCATTTCGCGTTGTACCAATCCTTTTCCAAACGAACGACGGCCTATTATATTTCCTCTGTCGTTATCCTGAATTGCCCCTGCTAAAATTTCACTGGCCGAAGCACTGTTTTCATTAATCAATACTGATACTTTACCATTTTCAAAACTACCCTTTCCTGTAGCATATGTCTTTTCTATATCTCCATTCTTATTTTTAGTAAAAACGATAAGCTGTTTGTCTTTCAAGAATTCATCAGCAATTGCAACGGCTTCTTCCATATAGCCTCCTCCGTTGTCACGAAGATCGATAATTAACGACTGAATCCCCTTTTTCTTTAGCTTGGTTAAGCCTGATTTAAATTCTGCGTAAGTTGTTTCAGCAAAACGGTTTATCTTTATATAACCCGTGTTTTTATCCAATAAAATAGACACATCAACACTCTTTATAGGAATAATATCTCTTTTTATTTTAACTTTTAATTTCTTTTGTTCTGATTTTCGATAAACCGTAAGTTCTATCTCTGTTCCTTTTTTTCCTTTTAATTTAGCAAATAAACTATCTGACGGAAGTTTTCGCCCGAATAATTTAGTTTTTCCAACATATAAAATCCTATCTCCAGCCAGAATTCCTGCTTTTGCCGAAGGTCCATTTTCTATTGGTTTTATTATTGCCACAGAATCTCTGTACATATAAAAATTCACACCAATTCCAACAAAATCACCTTTCATACTCTCAGCAACTTCTGCTAATTCACTTGGTGGAATATAAACGGAATGAGGATCTAATTTTGACAGAATATTATCGACTGTAAGATTAACAATAGAATCTGTATTTACACTATCAACATACTCATTATTAATGAAATCAATTAATTTATTCAGCTTATTCTTTGAGTTGTTTTTAGCCAAAAATTGATCCTGTGCTGGTGTGCTTAATAAGCTTCCAAGTACAGTTCCTAGAGCCAAAGCTGCTCCAATAACTATTGGTAAATATTTAGTATTGAATTTCATATGTAGCTAATATTTGTTTTATGAGAACAAACTAATGTATTCTTCATAAGTAATCCTGCCTTCTTAAATTACAGCAACCTTCTACTCTTCTAATACAGGAATATGCTCTACTTCTACACCTGCTTTTATTAAAAACTCGATTCCGGCATCATCACGATATCCGTTTTGGTAGACTACTCTTTTTATTCCCGATTGATGAATCAACTTACTACATTCTTTACAAGGCGAAAGCGTTATGTACAACGTTGCTCCTTCGCAAGATTGAGTTGATCGCGCTACTTTTAAAATAGCATTAGCTTCAGCATGCAAAACATCCCAGCGCGTTAACCCCTCTTCGTCCTCGCAACAATTCCCAAATCCAGATGGTGTACCATTGTAACCATCTGAGATAATCATTCGGTCTTTTACGATAATTGCACCAACTTGCTTGCGTTTGCAATATGACAACAGACTCCATTCTTTTGCTATTCGCAAATATGCTTTGTCGTATCTATTTAATTTTTCTTTTTCCATTTTTATCTATTCCATATTTCGCTCTCAATAACCATCGGAATTACAACTCCTATTATAAAAGCCGACATAGCTAAAGTCCAATCACGTTTTGAAAAACGAAAAATTGTTTGAACAATATATGAGATTATTAAAACTACAAAAACTACAATAATTTGAGCTGCCTCAATCCCCAATGCAAATTCTCCCAAAGGCAACAATTTTGATATTGGACTTCCTCCTAATATTGTTTTAAAATAATTAGAGAATCCTAATCCATGAATTATTCCAAAGAAAAGTGTTATAAAAAATACTAAATTAATACTTTCTGTTTTAGATGATTTCCCTGCTGTAAAAAATTAAAAAAGGCTGTTATTAAAATCGTTATCGGAATTAAAAATTCGATAATATTTACTTTGATAGTAATAACTCCATAAACTGAAAGTAATAATGCTAATGTGTGACCAACAGTAAAAACGGTTACAAGCAATAAAATTCTTTTCCAATCCTTAAACGAATAAGGAATAGTTAAAGCCATTAAAAACATTACGTGATCGTATGCATGAATATCTAGAACGTGTTTTAATCCTATTTGAAAATAAATCCAAAAATCTGACATGAGTATTTTAATTTTAATTGATAAAGGGTCTGTAAACTTACGATTAATTTTGAAAATGGTAGATTGCTACTCCAAAATGATTAAATAAAAATAAGTTAAAATTGCAGTTTTTCGAATTGTAAAAATTATAAAAAATTAAAATTAATAATTTAAAAATAGATTTATCTTTGTGATACAAAAAACCAATTAATTATGTCATTTTCAGATTTATTTGATAGCGAATTTAAACTAAGAAATAAAGGTCACTTTTCGGCTATTGTTCGCGTAGCCCTTGCTGATGGAAAAACAAACCAAGAAGAAAAAGCCTTTTTAGACAAGTTAGCTTCTCGATTAGAAATTTCAGACGAAGAATACAAAGAGATTCTTGCTGACCCAATGAAACACCCAATAAACGCACCTTATTTGTATTCTCAACGTTTAGAGCGTTTATACGATTTGGCTCGTATGGTACACGTAGATCACCAAATGGGGGACAGTCAAGAAATTATGCTAAGAAGATTTGGATTAGCACTAGGATTTACTCCTGGAAACGTAAACTACATCATTGCAAAAGCACTTTCATTAGTAGATAAAAAAGTAGATTTAGATACTTTTACTTTCGAAATGCAGAATATGAATAAATAAAAGTATTCAGTAACGGTGTTCCGTACCAAAACTGGTACTAAAAACTGAGACTGGTATTAAAAAACAAAACCCGACTATTAACTAGTCGGGTTTTGTTTTTATTACTTAGCTGCTTTAAGCATAAACTCTTCTGCTTTTTCGACCATATTGTAGCTTCCACAAAAGAATGGAACACGTTGGTGTAATTCAGTCGGATTAACCTCCATAATTCTATTAAAACCATCAGATGCTTTCCCTCCTGCTTGCTCTGCTATAAATGCCATCGGATTACATTCGTACAATAAACGAAGCTTTCCTTTTGGCGCTTTGCTACTTGTTGGGTACAAATAAATTCCTCCTTTAATCATGTTTCGATGAAAATCAGAAACTAAACTTCCGATATATCTCGAAGTATAAGGCCTGTCGTCTTCTTCATGTTGACAATACTTAATATAATCTTTTACTCCTTGTGGAAAATGAACGTAGTTCCCTTCATTAACAGAGTAAATTTTTCCATCTTTTGAATATTTCATATTTGGATGTGACAAATAGAATGTTCCAATTGCAGGATTTAACGTAAATCCATTTACTCCATGTCCAGTTGTGTAAACCAACATTGTTGAAGTTCCGTAAATTACATACCCTGCTGCAACTTGATTAACTCCTGGTTGCAAAAAATCTTCAAGTGTAACTGGTGTCCCTATTGGTGTAATTCTTCTGTAAACTGAAAAAATAGTTCCCACAGAAACATTTACATCAATATTAGAAGATCCATCAAGCGGATCCATCAAAACCACATATTTATTATTATGACTGTTATCACTCCCCTGAACAGTAATAAAATCATCATTCTCTTCTGAAGCAATTCCGCAAACAATCTCACGATTGATTAAAGTTTGAATAAAAACTTCATTTGCATACACATCCAATTTTTGCTGATCTTCTCCTTGTATGTTTTGCTCTCCAGCTGCGCCAACGATGTCAACTAAACCAGCTTTGTTTACTTTATAATTAACGACTTTGGCCGCCAATCGTATAGAGTTGATAATTCGGGAAAGCTCTCCCGACGAATACTGAAATGCTTTTTGGTTCTCAATAATAAACTCTCCTAGTGTTTTATTGCGTTCTTCCATTATACTATATCGTTGTAGATTTTTTTTTTTGAAGTCACAAATATCGCCTTTTTTGTGAAATTGATTTAAAAATTATTTAGTTAGTTTGTCCGTATTGTATATTTGTTAATCAAAAGCAACAATCAAGTTCGAAAAAACCATTATTTTAGATATAAATACATTAATAATAAGAATTTATGAATATTAGAAAAGGAAACCCTGATGACATGAAAGCTGTTTTAGGCTTAATTCAGGAACTAGCCATATTCGAAAATGAACCAGATGCAGTTTTGGTTACAGAGAGCGATTTAGTTCGTGATGGTTTTGGAGAAAATCCTCTTTTTCATGTATTTGTAGCCGAGGTCGATGCCGAAATAGTTGGAATTGCCTTATACTATTACCGATTTTCAACCTGGAAAGGCAAAACAATACATTTAGAAGATTTAATTGTTAAAGACAAAATGCGTGGATCTGGTTTAGGAATGGCATTATATTCCAAAATAATGGAGCAGGCAAAAAAAGACAAAGTAAGAAGAGTCGAATGGAATGTACTAGATTGGAATACTCCTGCAGTTAAATTCTATGAAAACTCTGGAGCCAAAGTCTTCGAAGAATGGCGTGTTGTTCAAATGGATGAAACTGGAATCGATACTTTTTTAGAAAAAAAATAAAAATTTAAGACACAATATATAATAATAAATAATGAGAGTATTCAAATTTGGTGGTGCCTCAGTGAAAGATGCTGAAGGAATTAAAAACGTATATGACGTTTTGCAAAAAGTAGGTTACGAAGATGTATTGCTTGTGGTTTCGGCTATGGGAAAAACCACAAACGCTCTAGAAGTTGTAATAAAGAATTATTTTGAGAAATCAAGCGAGTTAAATGCATCTGTTCAAGAAGTAAAAAAATACCACAACCAAATATTGCTGGATTTATTCGAAAATGAAAAGCATGAAGTTTTTACTGCTGTAAATGCGTTCTTTTCAGAATTAGAATATTTTCTTGCCCATAATAAATCTCCTAATTATAACTTTGTCTATGATCAAATTGTAAGTTTTGGGGAGTTAATTTCGACTACTATTTTAAGTCATTTCATGAATTTCATGGGCGTTCAGACCCAATGGATTGATGTACGTAACTTCATAAAAACTAACGCAACTTACAGAGATGCTGAAGTAGATTGGGAATTAACTCAAAAAAATATTGGTAAAAATGTAAAGCGAAATATACTGAACATAACTCAAGGTTTCTTAGGTGCCGATGAAAACAACTTCACTACAACTTTGGGCCGTGAAGGTTCTGACTACACTGCCGCAATTTTTGCTTATTGCTTAAATGCCGAAAGTGTTACCATCTGGAAAGACGTTCCTGGAGTGATGAATGCTGACCCTCGTTATTTTGAAAATGCAAGTTTACTTAATCAAATTTCATATCGTGAGGCTATCGAATTGGCATTTTACGGAGCAACGGTTATTCATCCAAAAACATTACAGCCTTTACAAAAAAAAGAAATTCCACTATATGTAAAATCTTTTATCAACCCATTATTAAAAGGAACAAGCGTTTCTAAGGGTGTTGATTTAGAACCTTACTTACCTTGCTTCATTGTAAAGAGAAACCAACTTCTAATTTCTCTTTCATCAATAGATTTTTCTTTTATTATGGAAGAAAATATCAGTGAAATTTTTGCCTTATTCCATGAGTTTAAAATAAAAGTGAATTTAATTCAAAACTCAGCGATTAGTTTTTCTGTTTGTGTAGAAGATAAATTTGAAAATTTCAATGATTTGAATGCTATCCTTTCGAAAAAATTCAAAGTTGATTTCAGTGAGAATGTTACCCTATATACTATTCGTCATTTTGATGATAAAGCAGCAGAAACTGTTGAAGAAAACAAAGTAGTTTTACTAAAACAGGTGAGTCGTGAAACCATGCAAGTAGTAACAAAAGACATCGATTAATTTTCTTTAAAAAAGTTAATTACATAATTCCACAATAAATAATAAAGGCTTCTCTTTTTTAAGTGAAGCCTTTATTTTATGGTTTCCGTTTTCTTTTTAAATCTTTAATTGTTTTTTTCAACTCTTTAATTCGCGCTTCATATTGTTCTACGACTTTATCCGACAATTGATTTATAATAAGCGTTTCATTTAAATCATTAGTAGTTTCTTCATCTTGTCGTATATCATTTGTCACCAATTCTTCAGGGGTTATCTTGAAAAGCTCACATATTTTATTAGCATAACTTGCCCAAGAACTACTCTCTCCTCTCTCAATCCTAGCATAAGCCGATTGGGATAAGTGCAAATAATCTGCTACTTGCTCTTGCGACATATCCTTACTTTTACGCAACTTTTTAAGCTTATTTCCTATAATTACATTCATAATTTAACTTTTTGCAATAACAAACATAAGAAATAAACTATATTTAATTTGAAATAGGTTTGAAATAGTCAATTAACGCATAAGATTTATCTAAGATTCAGACATATATTTGTTTATACAATATATTATTACTAACCATTAAATTATCATATTATGAAAAAATTAGAATTAAATCAAATGGAGAAACTAGAAGGTGGATTAAAACATGCTGATGCTAGTTGTAAATCAATCGCTGATGGATTAGGTGGTGTGTCTATAATTTTTGGAGCTGCTTCTTGGTGGACTGGAGCTGGAGCTGGGTTTGCATTAGGGCTTGCAGCTGTCGCTTATGGAGTTTCGTTAGCATGCTAAATTAAATACATTTTGAGTCAAAATATTTGTTAAACCAAATACTTTGACTTTGTTAAACATATAAATTATGAAAAAATATCCCTGATTAGAGAAAACAATTATATGATAAACTTTAGAGCACTGAAAATATACGTTGACGATGTTTTTTATGATTATATTGAGCCCAAAGAGTTAGAAAAACAAATTGAAATTAAGATTGGAAAAGAACTTGAAATTAAGGTTAAAGTTGGCTGGTGTAGTTCTAATATTATAAAAATACTACCAGAAGATAACCTAAAAGCAATAAGAATTACTAGTCAAATACAAAATGGATTATTTCTTTTAATATTTTGTTCATTTTTCTTAGGTGGTATTTTGCGTATTGCAGATATAATTAATATTCATTTAGCTTTTGGTTTACAGATTCCATTAATAATAATCGTTTATTGGCAAACCCTAGGTAAAAATACTTTTTTAAGGCTAACAAAAAATCAAAATTAAAGTAGATGAGAAATAACTCCCTTTCATAAACAGTATCTAAATGAGGTTCCTTTTTATTATACTTATTAATTTTTTGTATCCTTTATTCTCAATTTTATAAATATACCTAAACGTTTTTTATAATTTTCTTATTCTTTCAATTACTTTAGTTCTAATTGGGGAGTTCACAAAAGTAACATTACGTTGATAAATTATTTTACAACTCAATAGCAGAAAACTTACCTCTCAATATTTGAAAATTTCAATGATTTGAATGCTATCCTTTCGAAAAAATTCAAAGTTGATTTCAGTGAGAAGTTACCCTATATACTATTCGTCATTTTGATGATAAAGTTGCTGAAACTGTTGAAGAAAACAAAGTAGTTTTACTAAAGCAGGTAAGTCGTGAAACCATGCAAGTAGTAACAAAAGACATCGATTAATTTTCTTTAAAAAAGTTAATTACATAATTCACAATAAATAACAAAGGCTTCACTTAAAAAGTGAAGCCTTTGTTTTATGGTTTCCGTTTTGTTTTTAAATCTTTAATTGTTTTTTTCAACTCTTTAATTCGCGCTTCATATTGTTCTATCACTTTATCTGACAATTGATTTATAATAAGTGTTTCATTTAAATCATTAGTAGTTCCTTTATCTTGTCGTATATCATTTGTCACCAATTCTTCAGGGGTTATCTTGAAGAGCTCACATATTATATTAGTATCACTTGCCCGAGAACTGCTCTCGCCTCTCTCCATCCTAGAATAAGCCGATTGCGATAAGTGCAAATAATCTGCTACTTGATCTTACGACATACCCTTACTTTTACGTAAAATTTTTAACTTATTTCCTACAGTTGCATCCATTATTTAACAATTTAAAACAACAAACATAAGAAATAAATTACATTTAATCAAAATCAGGTTTAAAATAGTTAATTAACGCATAACATTTATCTAAACTTCAGACATATATTTGTTTATACAATATATTATTACTAACCATTAAATTATCATATCATGAAAAAATTAGAATTAAATCAAATGGAGAAATTAGAAGGGGCTTAACTGCAAAACAATATTCTTGTGCAATGTCAGGTCTTGCTGCAGGAATTGGCGCAGGAATGAATCCCTTAGTTGGAGGTTTAGTAACCGCCGCTTGTTTTTTATATTAGTTAAAAGCATTAAAATAAAAAATAAGTAACAATCTAGTATTAGACTACTGAATGTTATATTTCATTCAGTAGTTCTTTTAAAAATTTAAAAGCATTATGGATAACGGTTATAAATTTATTGTAATACTAATAATAATTATTGGAGTTAGTCACCAATACCATTTGAGAAAAAACAAAAAGAAGTAAATCGAAACTTTTTAAGAAATCCTATTATCATTACTACAATAAAATAATTATTCCTTTATTAGGAAGCTAATCTTATTTTGGTTCATAAAAAATATTATGAATAATTCAGTATTAATTTTATCTCTTCTAGTTGTAATAATTGAGTTAGGATATCGATTTAATAAAAAAAGGACTAATAAGTAATTAATTTAAAAGCAGCCTTTTAACAAATTTTGTTTAAGGTCGCTTTTATTAAAACAAAACCTATGGGAAGATTAGGAACTACAGAAATAATACTTATAATCTTTGCAATAACTTTATTGTTTGGCGGAAAAAAAATCCCTGAATTAATGAAAGGAATTGGAAATGGGATAAAAGAATTCAAAAAATCATCTAAAGAAGAAGACAAAAAAACATAGCCTCATACTTATTTAATTAATTATATTAAGATCTATTTATCTGATAATTAATTACCGATGAGACTTCTGGCGATAAAACATCCAGAATTCTAATATTCTGTTACATACTAGAAGCATTTTAGCTATTTTAAAATTTATAATAACAATGAAGAGTCCTCTTGTAAAATGTATATTATTTTCTATTCTATTAATTCTAATTTCTGAAATTACAAAAATAGCTTTAGACATTGATAAATTACTTTACAATACAATAGCAGAAAAACTTACCACTCAACAATTGAATCATTTTTTCGAACTTCAGAATAAATGGAAGTGGATTTCTTATGTTTTTTTTCCAATATACATTGTAATCAAAACAAGTATAATTGCAACAGTATTGTATGTGGGTACTTATTTTTTCATTCAAAAAGAAGTAGGGTATAACTCTTTATGGAACATTGTAATTAAAGCTGAGTTTATATTTTTATTGGTAGCCACAACTAAAATTATTTGGTTTTATTTTTTTCAAACCAACTACGATTTAGAAGATATTCAATATTTCTACCCATTGTCAGCACTAAATATAGTTGGATATAGGGGATTAGAAACTTGGTTTATTTATCCTTTTCAAACTCTTAATTTATTTGAGTTGGCATACTGGCTTATTCTTGCTTATTTCATTGGCAAAGAAACTGATACGAATATGGACAAAGGACTTAAAATTGTAGCTTATAGTTATGTACCTGCTTTATTATTATGGGTAACAACAGTAATGTTTTTTACACTTAATTATTCTTAAAATATCTAAAACCAGAAAAATATTTCTTGTTATATGCTCTATCATGCTTATTTCGCATGTTGTTCGATATTTCTTTTATAATATACATTACTCAGACTTTTCTAGGTACCGTTACCATAATTTTAATTATTATCTCATTGATTCAAAATAAAGAACTACAAAAATGAAAAAATATCTAAAAATTACTCTTCTTATAGCATTTATGGGTATTTTACTTTTTTTAGGTCACAAAATAGTATCTAAAATAAATCAAAAAAAAGAAATTGCTCAAAACATAAAAAGCATTCCTGAATTTTTATATCAAGATATAAATGGAGGACTTTTTACCAAAAAAAATCTAAAAAAAGGAACTGCAACTATTTTTATTTATTTTAATACAGAATGCGAATTTTGCAATGAAGAAGCTAAAATGATTAAAGAAAACATGAAGTATTTAAATGATTTTCAATTAATTTTTGTCTCATTTGAAAAAAACGAAAGCATAAAAAAATTTGCTCAGGAATATCAACTAAATACGTATAACAACATTCATTTTCTATGTGATGACAAAGTTACTTTCGCTTCTACTTTTGACATAAATACATTACCTTATTTAATACTTTATGATAAGGAACAAAACTTAATAACTAAAATAAAAGGACAAATAAAAATCGAAACTTTGATCCAAAAAATGAATGCCAATTAAAATTATAATGAATTTAAAACACATACAACAAACGCACACCTCACAATTAGACCAATCCGATTGTGGTGTAGCCTGTTTATTGTCAATAATAAAATTATATAACGGAAACCAGTCTATCGAAAAACTTCGAGAAATAAGTGGCACAAACAAACAAGGTACTACGATACTGGGCTTATACCAAGCCGCCAATAAATTAGGATTTAATGTCGAAGGCTGTGAAGCAGATATCCAAGCTCTTATTGACCACAAACAGCCTGTAATTTTGCATGTTTTAATCGAAAACAAACTACAACATTATGTAGTTTGTTATGAATATAATGAAAACAAGGGCTTCTTGATTGGAGATCCTGCAAAAGGAATTTATAATTTACCTACAGAAGAATTAGAGAAAATTTGGATTTCAAAAACTTGTTTAACGCTAGAACCAAACGAGAATTTTACAACCGAAAAAGCAGAAAAAAACGCTCAGATAAAATGGTTTTTAAATCTACTAAAGGAAGATTATAAACTTATTTGGATATCTGTTTTATTAGGTGTATTTATTGCTGGTTTAGGAATGTCTATGGCTTTATTTTCTCAAAAATTAATAGATGATATTTTACCTTCACATAATATCAAAAAGTTAATCTCAGGAATTTCTTTATTACTTATCTTGCTCTTAGCCAGAGTTGTAATAACTGTTCTACAAGAGTACTTTTTATTGCAACAGTCTAAAGATTTTAATAATCGAATAAACAATTCATTTTTCTCCTCTCTATTACAATTACCAAAACCCTTTTTTGATACTCGAAAAATAGGGGAACTTGTGGCAAGATTAAACGATACACAGCGTGTACAAAATGTAATAAAAATGCTCACAAGTACTTTAGTCATAGATGTTTTAGTAGCTATCATTTCATTACTATTTTTGTTTAGTTATTCTTGGAAATTGGGTTTGATTTCCTTGCTAAGTTTACCAATTTATTTTTTTATAATTTATCGAAACAATAAAAAAATAATAGATTCCCAGAAAGATGTCATGCAAAGCTATGCCCTAAACGAAAGCAATTATATCAATAGCATTCAAGGAATTTCAACTATAAAAAACGACAATAAACAACCTGTCTTTAATAAACTAAATGAACAGATTTTTGCTAATTTTCAAGAAAAAAAATTCAATCTGGGAAAAATAAATATCTCTTTATCATGGCAATCTGGCTTAGCTAGTGTTGTCTTTTCAATTAGTATTTTGATTTACAATTCTATACAGGTTTTTAATAAAGAAATAAAAATTGGTGAATTAATGGCTATTTTAGGTATCATAAGTTCTTTGTTACCCTCTATCGCTAATCTAGCATTAATATCAATCCCAATAAATGAGGCTAAGATTGCTTTTAATAGAATGTACGAATTTGCATCGATAGAAAAAGAAAATGAAGAAGGTTTGGAAGTTTTTTCAATTGAAAAAATTTCAATCCAAAATCTTTCTTTTCGCTTTGCAGGAAGAAGTGAACTTTTTCATGATGTAAACATAGAAATGAAAAAAGGCGAGTTTATTGCTATTGTTGGAGAAAGTGGAAGCGGAAAAAGTACTTTAGGTCAAATACTACAGCGCTTTTATAATTTTGAAAACGGAAATATCATACTAAACAATAAATACCCACTTAAAGAAATTAGTATTAAATACTATAGGGATTTATTGGCAGTAATCCCTCAAGAAATTACCATTTTTAACGGAAACGTTATTGATAACATTTTACTCGGTAAAGAAGAAACGCCAGAAGGCTTCATGAAGTTTATAGAACAATATGGTTTTGATTTCTATTTTAGCCAATTACCTCAAGGTATAACAACTATTCTTGGTGAAGAAGGTATCAATTTGTCTGGAGGTCAAAAACAGATTATAGCTTTGGCTAGAGCATTATACAAAAAGCCTCAATTGTTAATTCTTGATGAGGCTACTGCTGCAATGGACCGAAACACAGAACAATTTACTATAGATCTCTTGCAAAAAATTAAAAAAGAATGTGCTGTTTTTTTTATCTCACATCGTTTAAACATACTAAAAAATATAGCTGATACTATTTATATTTTAGAAGATAAAACAGTATCTATATCAGGAAATCATTTAGAGCTAATGGGAACTAAAAATTTTTATAGTACTTATTGGGAAAACTTGTAAACAACTTTCATTATATAAACTATGAAATTTAATAATATAAAAAAATCTGTTTTTATCTACAACTACGTCTTTAGTCCTATCACAGTCGTTATAATGTTCTGCGTTCTTTTCTTTGATGGAGACTCTATCTCTTTTCAAAAAATAATCGATCATAAATCTGACCCTAAACTTTATTTAGCAATTGTATTAGCAATAGTTTTTCTCTTATTTTTAAGACATGGAATGAAATTTCGAAAAGATGACAAAAAATGAAAATTTTTAAAGACAAACCCAAGTTTCCTTATTGATGAATTTTATATTCTAAATAACACAAAAAAAAATAAACATTTTAAAATCATTCAAAAACAGACTAGAAGTAACCGATTTTAGCATAACACTTCTTTAAAGTTACATATAAATTTGTCTTATAAATAAACTATTACTAACCATTAAATTATCATATTATGAAAAAATTAGAATTAAATCAAATGGAAGATTTGAATGGAGGAAAAATCACTCATAGTTGTATGATGTCCATTGGTAATATGGCGTTGGGCCTAATTGGAATTGGGTTATTAACAATAGGCACTGCAGGAGTTGGAGCTATTACTGTAGCTGCGCTAGGGGGCTTATCTGGAGCAATTGGGATGAGTGAATGTCGTGGTCAAATTTAATTTATTATTTGATTTCTAAAAAAAGCTTAATAATCGTTAATATAGATATGATAATAAAAAATTAGCTTTTTTATTATCATATCTATTTCAATTAAGTTTTTCACAAAACCATATTAATATAAAAAATGTCATGAATAAAAATTTTATTTTTATACTAATTGCTATCCTAAGTACTTTCTTTTTATTGTACAGTATACTTGTAGTTAAAACCTTGTCTAGTTTAATTACACCGGTTCTAGTTCTAATAACAACAGGTATTGTTTATTATAGTAATCGGAGCAAAAAAAACAAATAACACAATCAATTCAATACAAACTACACATAAATATATATTAGAAGCATCCAAAAATGTTTCATTAACTTTTATACTAGAATAAATGAATATTTTTCAAAAAATACGCAAAATAGGGATATCTCAGTTTGTTTGTTTTATTTTTATAACAACTGCAATGTTTTTTTGGTCACGCTTTTTTAGTGATAAAGAATTTAGTTGGAACACTATATATGAACATCGCGCAGACATAAAAATGTACATTACCTTATTGTACGGATTTATATCGGCCCTTTTTATACATGTTGGGATATTATCTTGTTTTAAATTCCCACCTTCAAATAAAATTAAATATGAGATAAACAGACATTCTAATTCTAGATAACTTAATTTCTTTTTATGCCCTTTTCAAGGTTTCATATTTAGTGAAACCTTGTTTATCATTATAAATCTCGCTTTCTTTTTAAATCTTTTATTACTTTTTTCAACTCTTTTATTCGCGCTTCGTATTGTTCTATCACTTTATCTGACAATTGGTTAATGATCAAAGTTCCATTTAAATTGTTGCTTTCTTCTTTATCCTCTTCCTTAATTAAATCTTCTGGACTTATCTTGAAAACCTCACATATTGTATTAATATGGCTAGCCCATGAACTACTCTCTCCCCTTTCTATACGTGCATAAGTAGATTGCGACACACGTAAAGAATTCGCTACTTGTTCTTGCGACAAATCCTCACTTTTACGCAATTTCTTAAGCTTATTACCTACAAATATATTCATGATCTCACTTTTAGTTTGTAAAAATATAAGAAATATTTTACTATTACACGTGTTTAGAATAGAAAAAAACAATTCCGCCATAAAATTATTTTAAAACTATTTCTAGATTTGTATCACACAGATCTAATAATAACCACTAAACTACCCCAAAAAACAAACTTGCAGATCCTCAATTATTCGAAAAAAAAATAATTTATATTCTTTAGTTGTGATCAAAAATCTAAAAAACACATCTTTATAACATTCTTTAATTCATTGATAAAAACCTTACTTAAATTTCACAATTATAAATACTACTTTTGAGGTTTTGGAGTTAAAGTATTTATGATTAAAAAATTACTATTTTGGATTGTAATTATCTTTTGTTCTGGACTTCATGCCCAGGAGATAAACTCGCACTATAAAATCAAAAAAATTGGTTTTTCTCGAGATACAATTCATTTAGAAAATTACAGTATTAACTCTAGTTTTTTTAAACTTTTCGACAGCAACAAAACACTTATCGATAGCACTTTATACAAAATAAACTTTCAAAAAGGAACATTACTTTTAACTGAAAAATTAACTTCAACCACTGATTCTCTAATAGTTGAGTATTTAAATTTTCCTGACATATTAACCAAAGAGTATAAAATTTATGACTCTAATAGAATTGTAAGTAATGGAGCAACCTCCGAATCATTATACCAAATCCAACCTAAAAACACAAAAACGGTTACGCCTTTTGATGGATTAACTACTTCGGGAAGTATCACTCGTGGAATAACTATTGGCAATAATCAAAACACAGTATTAAACTCTAATTTAGACCTTCAGATTACAGGAAAAATATCAGACAATGTAAGTATTCGTGCTTCATTACAAGACAATAATATTCCGCTACAAGATGGGGGCTATTCTCAAAAACTAGATCAATTTGATAATATTTTTATAGAACTCTTTAGTAACAATTGGGCATTACGAGCTGGAGATATTTTTCTTGAGAATAAAAAAACACAATTCCTTAATTTTGATAAAAAAGTTCAAGGACTTGCTGTAAATTTTAATTTTGGTGATGCTGACAGTAAAACAAATGTTTTTGCTTCAGCGGCATTAGTTAGAGGTCAATACGCTAAAAGCACTCTCACTGGGCAAGAAGGTAACCAAGGCCCTTATAAATTAACAGGCCAAAATGGGGAATTATATATATTAGTGATTTCGGGTTCTGAAAGAGTATATGTAAATGGTATTTTATTAAAACGCGGAGAAAATAAAGATTATACTATCGATTATAATGCTGGTGAAATTACTTTTACTTCACTTTTTACCATTACTTCTGAAATGCGAATAAGTATTGAATACCAATATTCAAATCAAAACTATACCCGATTTGTAACGTACGCTGGTGTTACTCATGAAAATAAAAAGTGGAGCTTTGGAGGATATCTATATTCAGAAAATGATTTAAAAAATCAACCGTTACAACAAAATTTGACCAAGGAACAGGTTGCAATATTAAGTAACGCAGGAGATGATACAAATGCTATGATTGCTCCCTCAGCATATGCAGATACCTATTCTGACAATAAAATACTTTATAAAAAAATAATAGCAAATGGAGAGGAAGTTTACGAATTCTCTAACGATCCGAAAGATGAATTATACAGTGTAAAGTTTAACTTAATTGGTTCACAATCTGCTAATTATATCCTTAAGAATGTAAATACTATAGATCGTATTTATGAATATGTGCCACCAGTAAATGGGATCCCGCAAGGTAATTATGCTCCAGTTATTAAACTTGTTGCTCCTATAAAAATACAAGTAGCTACCTTTTTAGGCAAATACAATCCAACTGAAAAAACAAATTTTGATTTTGAAATTGGGGTTAGTAACAATGATGCAAACTTATTTTCGAATGCACAAGATAGCGACAATAAAGGAATCGCTACCAAAATAAACGCAAAGCAACGTTTGTTTACCAAAAGCTGGAATCTGGATGCATTTATAAACTATCAATTTATTCAGGAAAATTTTAAATCGGTTGAACGCCTTTATAATATAGAGTTTGATCGGGATTGGAATCTTCCCGCAACACGATTTGGCAACCAGAGCTTACTGATTTCTGGATTAAACTTCGATCTTTTTCCTCAAAAAAAATCATCAGATATAGGATTAGTTACCTATCAATTTGAAAATTTAGAATTTACCGAAAACTATTCCGGAAGCCGTCAATCTATTAGTGGACTCTTTAGATTGAAAAATTGGTCCATTCAGAATCAAGGTAGCTTACTCAATAGCAACAGTAATATATCGACCTCTAAATTTTTAAGAAACCAAACCCAAGCTCGTTACCATTTTAATAAAAACTGGATTGGTGGTACATTACAACTCGAAGATAATCAGGAAAAAAACAAAGATACCAATCAATTTTCGGCTTTAAGCCAACGATTTAATGAATATGGTTTATTTATAGGCCGAGGCGATAGTACTAAGGTTTTTGTAGAATTAGGTTTTTTACGACGAAGCAATGATAGTTTACAAAACGGATTATTACAACATGTAAACAATTCTCAAACATACTACTTGAAATCAAAATTGATACAAACTACCAAAAGTGATTTGTCTCTATATGCAAGTTATAGGGTATTAAATTTTGAAGACGCTACTAAAAAGAGAGAGCCTTCTTTAAATTCAAGAATTCTATATAACGATCGCTTTTTTAATCAGTTTATCCAAACTACTACAGCATACGAAACCAGCTCAGGAACGATGCCTCAACAAGATTATACATACATCGAAGTGCCCGCGGGGCAAGGAGTATATACTTGGAACGATTACAATAACAATGGAATTCAGGAACTACAAGAGTTTGAAATTGCTGCATTTATTGATCAGGCAAAGTACATTCGAATCTTTTTACCTAATCGGGTTTATATAAAAACAAATCAGAATAAATTCTCTCAATCAGTAACCTTAAATCCAAACCAATGGATAAATGAAACTGGTATAAAAAAAGTAATCTCTTATTTTTATAATCAAACTTCATTTATATTAGATCGCAAAGTAAAAAGTAACGGTGATCGTTTTGAACTTAACCCTTTTAATTCCTCTGATGAAAATGTATTGGGCTTAAATTCTAGTTTTAGAAACAGTTTGTTTTATAATCGAGGCAAACAAAACCATTCAACAACTTATACCTATTTACAAAACAAAAGCAGAAACTTACTTACAATAGGTTCGCAACAAGCCACAAACAGTTCACATCAATTGCAATATTCTCATTTATATGATAAGAGTTGGTTGTTAAGCTTTTTCACCAAAACCATCCAAACCGACCTTATTTCTGAAAGTTTTCCCGAAAAAAACTATAAGCTTACTGGCTATCAATTAGCTCCGAAAATCAGCTACTTATTTTCTAAGAGTACAAGCTTAGATTTCTTTTATGAAATTCAGAACAAAGACAATCAAATTGGCGATGAAGAAACCTTAAAACAAACCCGTTTGGGAACCTCATTCTCTTATGCTGGAGAGAAAAAAATAACATTAAATGGAGAGTTTTCTTTTTACCAGAATAAATTCACAGGCAATGAATTTTCATCTGTAGGCTTTCAAATGCTGGAAGGCTTACAGACAGGCCAGAATTTAGTATGGAGATTGTTATTACAAAAAAATATTACACAATTTTTAGATGTCAATCTAAACTATCAAGGGCGAAAAGCCGAAATTGGAGCTACTATTCATACAGGAAACATTCAACTAAGAGCTTATTTTTGATGCATTTTAAAAAACATTACAATTAATTGATTAATTTTATTATGAATTTTAACACCTTAAAACATGAAAAAACTATTATTCCTTTGTTTTATGTTAGTTTTCTCTAGTAATTTTTACGCTCAAGAAACTGCTGTAAAAACAACTAAAGCCAAAGCTAAAACAGAAGCTGCTAAAGAGAAAAAAAAGGCTGCTGACTCTAAAACTGCAGCAGAGAAAAAAGCTACTAAAGAAAAAGCAACAGCTACCAAAAGTGTAGACGACAAAGTTGCAAAAACAAAAACAGATGCCAAAGCTAAGACCACTAAAGCAGAGGAAGCTGCTACAAAAAAAGCTGCCAAAGCAAAAACAGATGCTAAAAGTGCAACTGATGATGCTACTAAAAAAGTAACTAAAGCTAAAGCTGACACAAAAACAGCGACTGAAAAGGTAGAAAAAGCTAAAGCTGATACTAAGGCAACATCAAAAACTACTACAAAAAAGGTTAAAGAAACTAACGAAAAGGCTCCTAAAGTAGCAGATAAAATTACTGGTGAATATAATGGTAAAAAAGTATATACTGGCCCAAGAGGCGGTAAATACTACATTAATTCTAACGGAAATAAAACTTACATTCAAGACTAAATAACTTGTTCTTGATAAACTAAAAAAAGGTTAGACTTCTTATCATGTCTAGCCTTTTTTAATTTACTAAAATAATAACTTAATATTTTAGTAATCATTTATAAATAAGGAAAACACTTACTATTTGTAACTTTCGCAGGGTTAACTTAACATAACCCAATTCTATATGAATTTAGATTCAACCAATAAAACCATTCTTATTGCTCCATTAAATTGGGGTTTAGGTCACGCCACAAGATGTATTCCTATAATTAAAGCACTACAGGAAAACAATTATATTCCGATAATCGCTTCTGATGGCATTGCTTTAGAATTATTACGAAAAGAATTTCCTTATATCCAAACATTAGAACTGCCTTCCTACCAAATAGAATATGCAAAAAATGGCAAAAACTTTAAATGGAAATTAATCAAAAATAGTCCTAAAATGATTGAAGCTGTTCTGGATGAGAAAAAGATGGTGAAGTCCTGGATAAAAAAATATGGCATTGATGGTATTATTTCTGACAATCGCTTAGGAGTTTACTCTAACAAAATACCTTCGGTTTTTATCACGCATCAATTAAATGTGATGACAGGAAATACTACTTGGCTTACCAGTAAATGTCATCAATACTTTATAAAGAAATATACTGAATGCTGGGTTCCTGATATAAAAAAGAAGCCCAATCTTACTGGTGAATTAGGTCATTTAAAATCCAAAAAAATTAAATTAAAATACATTGGTCCTTTAAGTAGAATGCGTAAGAAAGAAACGCCAAAAGTATATGATTTAATGGTTATCTTATCGGGACCAGAACCTCAACGAGGCTATCTTGAGGAAAAATTAAAAAAAGAAGTACTTCGCTACAAAGGGAAAGTGGTTTTTGTAAAAGGCATCGTCGAAAAAGATCAAAAAAAGGAAGTCATTGAGAATGTTACCTATTACAACTTCATGAATACACGACAACTAGAGCAAACTTTTAACGAAAGTGAACAAATCTTATGTCGTTCTGGTTACACAACCGTAATGGATTTGGTTAAATTAGAAAAGAAAGCTTTTTTTATACCTACTCCTGGTCAATATGAACAATTATATCTGGCAGAGAAATTACAAGAAGAAGGTCTTGTTCCTTACGCATTACAAGATGATTTTAAAATTGAAGATATCGCAAAAATCAACGAATATAAAGGATTACCTCAATACAAAAAGAAAGCAAAATGGAGTTCATTATTTTCCGTTTTCGAAAAACAATAAACCCCATCTTTATATTTTTTTAGAAATTAAATTGAGCTTGTATTCTCAATAGATTTCCCTGTTGTCGGTTATTTGGTAACACGCTATCTTCAAAAGTTCTATCTGCAATAACGTATTCTGCGGTAAGCTCTAGTGCTTTTAATGGTTGCCATTCTATTCCAATTTCATAATCCCTAACTACATAACTTCGGGCATCTTTCTCATATTTTTTCCCTCCATCATAATATTGAAATTTTGCAAAAGGATATAATAGTTGTTTTCCTAAATCCCATTTATAATTTAATAAAACATAACCTCCATTTATATTTGTTAAATCAACACTATTAGTTTCTTTGTTATAACGAGGCCCTTTACCTATATTATATTCTGTCTGAATTCCAAAAGGTTTAGGATAGAGAACAAATGTTGCCCCTACTCTTTGATCCTTAACATATTGTTTATCGGCATTTACAGGTACTCCTGATGAAATCTCATTGGTAAATGCCCATTTCCCAGTATAAGCTTGAAGTCCTGGTTCAATAATTTGGTTTCCAATTACAAAAGGATAAGTAACTCTTGCTACAACATTCAAATCTCTGTTACTATCTAGTTTATTTGCAATTTGTCCGTTGTAAACTCCAAAAGCAAAAACACCATAGTCACCTGAACCTTTGTAACCATCTTTAACTAACATTTCGAAACGCTCTCTTATTTTGCTTGGTGCCCAATAAAAAAACACTCCTAAATCACGTTCATTTAATATAGCGCTATTCATTGCATCATTTCTATCCAAGGCAAGTCGAACAGAACTAGATTGCATATTTTCGAATCCATAAGGAATTTTACTTTGCCCTACACGAACACGGTATTCTCTTTTAGGATCAAATGAAACATCGAAGTATATGTCTCTAACTTGAACGAAATTGTTAATTCCTGTACTTGGCGAACTTGCAAAATCTGGTTGAAAGTAAAAAAATACATTGGGATGTACTTGTCCAGAAAATACTAATCGAGCACGTCTGATAAAAAATCCATTATTAGATTTCGCATTTGGCTCTGTAGATGTTGTTCCCCAAGATCTATCACACTGCTCGCATGAAACTTTATCATTGGTAGACAACAATCCGTTATATCTTATTTGTGCATAACCTCTCAAAGAAATTTTTTCGTACCAGTGCTCCTTTTCTTCTGCTTTAGGAGCAGGTTCCAATTTTGGTTCTGCTAGTGTTGCACTTTCTTTTGCCTTATTTATAGAATCTAAAATACGAACTACCTCTTTCTTTATTTCTTCTTTGTTTATCTCTTGTGCATGGATCCCACTGGCCACCAAAGATAAAGCTACAACTAAAAATTTTCTCATCTTATTTTTTTAACTCCGCGTTCAGAATGCAAAAATCACCCATCAAAGTTAACATAACGTTACCAAGATGTTATCATAATAAGAATTTAATATTAAGAACTGACCGACAATTTTAAATTGGTGTTAAAAGGAGGGTATTTTATACCTAATCAAGGCATTAAGATTACATTTATTTAACTTCAGTATTAGCACTCTTATATGCTTTTTCTAATGTGAATGAAAACTCTGAGCCTATACCAAACTCACTCTCTACATATACTTTCTCTTTATGAGCTTCGATAATATGTTTAACTATAGCTAGTCCTAATCCCGAGCCTCCTTCTGAGCGAGCTCCACTTTTATCTACTCTATAGAATCGCTCAAAAAGTCTTGGTATATTTTGTTTCTCCACTCCTTCTCCATTATCACTAATACGAATAAGTACTTTTTTCTTTGTAAGATTTACTACTCCAACTTCTGTTGTTCCGCCTTGTCTGCCGTATTTAATAGAATTTACAATCAGATTCTCTAGTATTTGCTGAATTCTATCTTTATCCCCTTTAACGAAAATAGGTTGCAGATATTTCTTCTCGTAAGTTAATTTTATCTTCTTTTTATCGGCTTTCATTTCCAATAAATCAAAAACATTTTGAATAAGCTCTATGATATCAAAATTAGTAATTACCAAATTTAAATCCCCTGATTCTAATTTAGTAATCATATCTAAGTCTTCGACGATATAAATTAATCGCTCTACTCCTTTTTCAGCTCGTTTAAGATATTTTTTTCGAATAGTCTTGTCTTCCATCGCTCCATCTAGTAATGTTGAAACATAACCCTGAACAGTAAACAATGGAGTTTTAAGCTCATGCGAAACGTTACCCAAAAACTCACGACGGTATTCTTCACGAATTTCCAGCATTTCGATTTCAAGCTTTTTATCGGTAGCGAATTTTTTGACTTCACGCGAAAGCGTTTCCATGTCGGTTGTAATCGGCTGGTTGATGAGTGTACTAGATTCTAGTAATGAAACCTCATCGTAGATTTTTTTTACTCTTCGGTAAATAAAACGCTCTACACGATATTGTAATACGACAAATGAGAACGCATATACAGATATGAGAAAAACAATACTAAACGGTAATAAATTTATTGTTTTATTTTTGAAGAATAATAAAATCAAAATTATTACGAATCCTGTAGCAAAGAGACTTATATATAATGCTGACTTTACAGCAAACTTATAGGTTTTTTTAAAACTTATTTTCATTTAATTCATGGATAGCTTTCTACAAAGATAATTCTGATTTCTTTGCATTATGCTTTTGTTTGGTAATCTTTAATTTAAACCTCGAATTTGTATCCTACTCCTTTGATGGTTTTAAATAAATCTTCGCCGATTTTTTCTCTCAATTTTCGAATATGCACATCAATCGTTCTTCCTCCTACAACTACTTCATTGCCCCAAACTTTATCAAGAATTTCATCACGCTTGAATACTTTTCCAGGTTTTGAAGCCAATAAATAGAACAATTCAAATTCTTTTCTAGGCAAAGCAATTTCAATATTATCTTTTACGATTTTATATTCTTCACGATTAATTTCGATACCACCTACATTTAATGTATCACTACTAACCTCTTGCTCTTTTAGGCGTCTCAACAATGCTTTTACTTTACTTACCAATAATTTTGGCTTAATAGGCTTAGTGATATAATCATCTGCTCCAGCATCAAAACCAGCAACTTGAGAATAGTCTTCACTTCTTGCTGTTAAGAATGTAATGATAACATTATTTAATTCAGGGATTTTTCGAATATGCTCACAAGCTTCCATACCATCCATTTCGGCCATCATAACGTCCATTATTATAAGATCTGGCAATTCTTTTTGTGCTTTTGCAATTGCATCTTTTCCGTTAGAGGCAGTAATTATCTGATAGCCTTCCTGAGAAAGATTATATCCAACAATTTCTAAAATATCCGGTTCATCATCTACTAGTAAAATCTTAGTTTGTGTTTTTTTCATAAAATGGCAAAAATTGGGTTATCTCATTGATACTTATACTATATAACATTCAATGAATCTAGTTGCGAGTGTAAAGATAATAATAAATCGACTGTTAAAAAGTAGTGTTAACCGTAATTTAATTTCATAACAATTTCATAATATATTGGAGACAAAAGAATAACAAGTAGCTAACATGAACTTTACACAGCCGTCCTTTATTTGCAAAAAAATAAACAAACAACAAACGAAAATGAAATTCAACTTAAAATTTCTATTTATTACATTATTTATTTGTGCTGTTTCTATGGCTCAGACCAAAGGTACAATTTCTGGGGTTTTAACAGACAAACAAACTAATAATGAAGCACTTCCATTTGCAAACGTTCTTATTAAAGGAACTAACAACAGTGCTAATACTGATATCGATGGTAAATATTCGATAAACATAGCTCCTGGCAGCTACACAGTAATTTATAGTTTCTTGGGGTACGAAACTGTAGAAGCAATCGTAATTGTTAAAGCAAATGAAACGACAACTAGTAATCAAACATTATCTTCAGGGAGTTACACTCTTAAAGATGTAGTAGTAAAAGCATCGTCTGTAAGCAGACAAAAAGAATCAGCATTACTATTAGAACAAAAAAATGCCGTAGAGATCAAACAATCTATTGGAGCTCAAGAACTTTCACGAAAAGGAGTTAGCGATGTAGCAACTGCAGTTACTAAAACTACTGGTATTACAAAACAAGAGGGAACAGGTAATATTTTTGTTAGAGGTTTAGGCGATCGTTACAATTCTACAACTATGAACGGATTACCAATTCCATCAAATGATCCTGAAAAGAAAAACATTAGCTTAGATATTTTCTCTACTGATATTGTTGAATATGTATCTGTTGATAAAGTTTATAGCAGTAAATTATATGGAGATTTTGCTGGAGGAAACGTAGACATAGCATCTAAAGATTACAAAGGAAATGGTTTCTTTAAAATCGAAATAGGATCTAATGTTAATACAAACGCATTAGCAGAAGACGATTTTAGATTACAAAAAGGCATTAATAGTTTTGGATTCTCAAACCCGAAAATTCCAAATAACCCTCTTACTCAATACAACTTCAATACTTTACAAACAGATAAAAAAGCGCCTTTCGCTGGATCTATTGGAATATCAGGAGGAAAAACTTTTAACGTAGGTGAGCAAGGTAAATTAAGCTTTTTTGCAACTGCAAATTTCAGTAACGAATACAATGCAGTCAAAAATGGTACAGCAAGAGGAAGTGTAAACGGTGCAGGAGTTGCATATAAAGACTTCCATACATACAAAGACATGAGCTACCAAACTAATTCTACTGGTTTGTTAAATATTGGATATAAAATTAACACAAATAACAAAGTTAATTTTAACACACTTTATATTAATAGTTCAACTCAGTCTAAAGAAGAATATTACGGTTACATAGTAGATATCGCCAATAATGGAAATGGATTGATCCGTCGTTTTAATTATGAAAAAAATAGTCTTTGGGTAAATCAATTATTAGGAGATCATAAACTAACAGACCGATCAAAATTAAACTGGGGTGTTTCATACAATATTGTTGACGGATCTATGCCCGACAGAATTCAAAATACTTTTAGAAACGAACCAAATGGCTATGTATTATCTACTATTTCAAGACCTGAAAATAATAGATACTTTCAAAAACTAAGAGAAGATGAATTAGCAGCAAATGCTTCTATTGATTATAAATTCAATAAAAATAGTGATGATGAATTTAAAGGAAAAATCACTTTAGGTGCGAATGGAAGAATCAAAAACAGAAAATTTGAAGCTACTCAATTCAACTTTCAATCAAATGATGGTTTCAGAAACTTTATTGTTGATCCAAACAATCTAGATTTGTTTTACAACAATGACAACTTCAATAATGGATACTTCAACGTTTCGACATTTAGAGGAAACTCTCAAATTAGTGATGCTCTAGATCCTCAAACTTATAATGGTAAGCAAACTATCCTTGGCGGTTATGCTAACACAGAATATAAATTCAATCCTAAATTAACAGCTGTTTTGGGCCTTCGATTAGAATCATTAATTCAAGATGTTGACTGGAACACACAATTAGGTGATATTGGAAGTGATAGATTAGATAAATTGGCTTTCTTACCAAGTTTAACAATGAAATATGAGTTAAACGAAAAACAAAATTTACGTTTAGGATTTAGTAAAACATATACTTTACCACAATTTAAAGAAAGAGCATTATTTGTTTATGAAGAAGTTTTACAAGTAAAAATAGGTAACCCATATTTATACGAATCAGATGATTACAACTTAGATCTTAAATGGGAAATGTTCCCTAAAAGTGATGAATTAATTTCCTTTACTGCTTTTGGTAAATACATCCTTAATCCAATGAATGAAGTTACAATTGCATCTTCTTCAAATGATATATCTTACATTAACACAGGTGACTATGGATATGTTGCTGGAGGGGAAGTTGAATATCGCAAACAGATTTTTAGTTTTAATGATGCTAATTCAAAAAAACTTACTGCAGGTATTAATGCTTCTTACTTATACAGTAATCAGGAATTAAATTCTGAAAAAGTTGAGAGAGAAACTGATTACCAAGTTGATTTCACAAACAAAAAGAGTCAATTTACCGGAGCTTCTGATTTACTTTTAAATGCTGATCTTTCTTATCTAACTGAATGGAGCAATAAAGAAAAAAGCTTAAACACCACTATTGCATACTCTTATTTTTCAGATAGAATAAATGCTATTGGAACAAATGGAAGAGGAAATTTAGTAGACAAAGCATTTGGTTCATTAGATTTTATTGCAAAAACCAAACTGAATAAAAACTTAGGATTAGACTTTGTTGTAAAAAACATCTTAGATCCTACAATCAGTAGAGTTCAAGAAAACGTCTCTGGGGATGTTAACGTTTTATCATACAAAAAAGGATTAGGAATAAGTTTTAAACTTAATTACAGCTTTTAAGGCTACATCAAACACAGAACTAAAAAAGGATCAGCATTAAATTGTTGATCCTTTTTGTTTTAGAGATAACCAAATAACTAGTTACTCTATACAACCTATAAACCAAAACTTTAGTTAACAGCTAAGTAACATTAATTTAATCTTAAAATAGGTTTTTATTAAACTAACAATCACAGTTACTTAACATTCGTAAAAGATTTCTAATCCATCTTTGCATCAAGATATTAAACACAAAAATTATCAAAACAACCATGAAAAAATCAATTGTAAAACTATTTGGAATTATTGCTTTATCAACTAGCTTACTTACGAGCTGTTCAAGCGATAACAATAACGACAGCAAAAAACCAACTTCTACATTTGTTGTAAATGCTAACGACTTTAAAGGAACTATTAGTGACGGTGAAGTAGTACTTGACGCTAGTACAGTTTACAAATTAACTGGAAAATTACAAGTAAATGACGGGGCTACATTAACAATTCCTGCAGGAACAGTTATTCAAGGTACTGGCGGAACAAAAGCTTATATTGCAATTGCGCAAGGAGGAAAAATTAATGTAAATGGTACAGCTGCAAAACCAGTTGTCATGACAAGCGGTTTAACAACTAAAGGCGCTGGAGACTGGGGTGGATTGGTTATCTGTGGTAGAGCACCAATTAACCGTGTTACTGGTGGAGCAAGTACAGCTCAATCAGAAGTTGCAGATTTAACTTATGGTGGAACTATATCTAATGATAACTCTGGTTCAATCAAATTCTTAAGAATCGAATATGCAGGAGCGGCTTATAACACTGAAAAAGAATTCAACGGACTATCTTTCTTCGGAGTTGGTTCTGGAACAGTTGTTGAAAATGTACAAGCTTTTCACGGTGCTGATGATGGATTTGAATTCTTCGGAGGTTCTGTAAACACTACAAATTTAATCGCTATCGGTAACGAAGATGATCAATTTGACTGGACTGAAGGATGGAATGGAAAAAATACAAACTGGTACGGAAAATTAAATTTTGGAAAAGGGAATAGAGGTATTGAAGCCGATAACTTCGAATTAGGATTTGCAAACACTCCAATTGCTAACCCTACTATTACAAACATCACTCTTGTGGGACCTGGAAGTACTGCTGATGCAACTATTTACACAGAAAATCAAGCTATAAAATTAAGAAGAGGAACTAAAGGTCTTATTTCAAATGTAGTTTTAAGCGGATGGAAAACTGGTATTGATGTTGAAAACGATGAAACTATTGCTTTTGTTGGAACAGCTTTAAAAGTATCTAGTGTAAACTACATCTCTGATATCGCTGTAGAAACTAAAGGAAAGAAAACAAATGGAACTGCTGCTGATGTTACCGCTGTTGCTACTGAATCTTCTGCTGCTAATGGAGCTGGAAGTGGTATCGCACAACCAACATGGGCTACTGGATGGTCAGTAGGTTTCTAATCAATAAAATACAACTAATTGTTAAAAACATCCTAAAATTTTAGGATGTTTTTTTTTGGCGTAGTTTTTGAAAACTTTTTTTAGTATATTTACTAGACTAAAATTAAGCGATGGCGAAAAACTACTTTTATATTACACTCTTATTGGCTTTTTTCTTTATTACTGCAGATGTTTCAGCACAAGACAGTAAACAACAGCCAAAAACAGACGGCACCGTTATAGAGGGCTTGAGTTTGTATCCAAACCCTGTGAGTAATGGTAAAGTATATATATCATCTAAAAATGATTTAGAAAAAGAAATAACTATTTTTGACATACTAGGAAAAAAAGTATTACAAACACAATTAAGTTCAAGAGAGCTTAATATTTCTAATCTTTCACCTGGTGTGTATATCATAAAAATAAATGAAGAAAATGCAACTGCAACTAGAAAGCTAATTGTCAGGTAAGTTTTCAGAATAAAAACATAAAAAAGCTCCAAAGTAATATTGGAGCTTTTTCTTTTAAATAAATTACCTTTGCAAAAAAAAAGATCTTGATTACAACAACTGATATATTTACGATTTCTAGTCAAAAGCAATTTGAAAAAATAGCATTGAAAGTATTCCGCTTTCAATACGAAAACAACGTAGTATATCGAACGTTTTGCGATCACTTAAAAACAGATCCCCAAAAAGTAAAATCACTTACTCAAATTCCCTTTTTACCAATTCAGTTTTTTAAGAGCCATGCTGTGGTTTCAAATTCTGATCCTGCACAGGTTACTTTTACCAGCAGCGGTACAACAGGAATGATTACTAGCAAACATATTGTAACCGACGTTTCTTTATATGAAGAAAGTTACCGCAAAGGCTTTTCTCAGTTTTATGGCAATATCGAAGATTATGCAGTACTAGCTTTACTTCCGTCCTATCTAGAGCGCGAAGGTTCTTCATTAATTTACATGGTTGAAGATTTAATTAAACTATCAAATCACCCAGAAAGTGGATTTTATTTACACAACCACGAAGAACTTACCCAAAAACTAATCGAATTAGACCAATCTGGACAAAACACCATCTTAATTGGAGTAACATATGCTTTGTTAGATTTAATCGAAAAGAATTCGTTTAAACTACAAAATACCATCATTATGGAAACTGGTGGAATGAAAGGCAAACGCAAAGAAATGATTCGTGAAGAATTGCACAAAGAATTATGCGATGGTTTTGGCGTTTCAGCAATACATTCAGAATATGGTATGACCGAATTATTATCACAAGCCTATTCACTAGGCGAAGGAATATTCGAATGTCCTTCGTGGATACAAATCCTTGTTCGAGATACAGAAGATGCTTTAACCTACGTAAAAGAAGGAAAAACTGGAGGTATAAACGTAATCGATCTAGCCAATATTAATTCTTGTTCTTTTATCGCTACGCAAGATTTAGGCAAAAAATATCCCAACAACTCTTTCGAAGTATTGGGACGTTTTGATAACTCTGATATTAGAGGTTGCAATCTGATGGTTCTGTAAACGAGTATTCACAATAATGTTACTATTTGCTTTTAAATTAATACAGGAATAACCACAATTTAACAACTTAAAGATTATATATTCGCAGGCAAGCCTGTTATATTGAGTGGGAGCAATGGTTCATCTGGGCACATGTGGGTTTGTGATGGTTATATTCAAACTTCTTCTTATTTTAGTGATTGCACAGGGATAGGTTATCTCCATTTTAGAATGAATTGGGGGTGGGCGGTCAGAATGATGGTATTATGCGTTTAATAATTTTAATCCTGGTAGTACCTCTTTCAATGATAACAAAAAAAATGATTTACAATATAAAACCTTAATAATATGAAAAACATCTGCTTTTTTTTTACGCTTTTTACACTTCTTTCATGTGATAATTCCAATACAGAAGAATCTAGTGATAACATAGATAACGCTATTGAGTTTTCGATTTTTAATTCTCAAAATGGAGATTTGTTAGATTCTAAAAATCCTAACAGTTTAGATATCTCAAATATTAAATTATTTTATGTTGTTAATGGAGGAAAACAAGAGGTCTATAACCAGAATTTAACGTATCCTAGGAATTTTAAAGTTTTTAAACATGAAAATGAATATCGAATTAGGGTATTCCTAAATAACACAGAAACAACAGACAAACCCATCACTTATATTCAATGGAATAGTAGTGATACAGATACTATCGAAGCTACTTTTGAAAGAACTGAACGATCTATTTTAAAAAATAAAGTTTGGTTAAATGGAAACCAAGTTTGGGAAAGAGGAAATAACACAATAGCTTCTTATTTTGCCTTAACAAAATAACTTTATAATAATCATTTAACCAATTAAGGATTCTGTCTAATTCCCTCGGGTTTTGAAAAAAAAAAAAACACCCCTGTACTAGTAAATCTAAAGATGAAACCCGAAAAGTTATTAAATAAAAACATCCACTAATACAAAAAAGCATCAGCTGTAGCTGATGCTTTTTTTGTATTTTAAATCTATCTAAGTCATGTAAATAAGAATTACACCACTCTTACTACAAAATAATTTTTCTTTCCGCTTTGTAACAATACAAACTGATTATTTATTAAATCTTTGTTAGAAAGAACAAACTCTTCAGTTATTTTTTCTCTGTTTACAGAAATAGAATTAGCTGTAAGAGCACGTCTTGCTTCCCCATTCGATTTAAAGAATCCTGTTTTTTCATTCAGAACTATTATAATCTCTAATCCGTTTTCAAGATCTGCTTTTGTAATTTCTGCCTGAGGCACACCATCAAAAACATCTAAGAAAGTCGCTTCGTCTAATTGTTTTAAATCATCAGATGTAGAATTTCCAAATAATATGTTTGAAGCCTTAATTGCATTTTCTAAATCAGCAGCAGAATGTACCATTACAGTAATTTCTTCAGCCAATCTTTTTTGTAAAATACGCAAATGAGGTGTTTCTCTATGTTCTATTGTCAAAGATTCAATTTCTTCTTTTGATAAGAAAGTGAAAATTTTAATATATTTTTCAGCATCAACATCTGAAGTATTTAACCAATATTGGTAAAACTTATATGGAGATGTTCTTGCAGCATCCAACCAGATATTTCCGCCTTCTGATTTTCCGAATTTTGTTCCGTCAGCTTTTGTGATTAATGGACAAGTTAGAGCATATGCTTTTCCGCTTTCCATTCTTCTTACCAATTCAGTTCCCGTGGTAATATTCCCCCATTGGTCACTTCCTCCCATTTGCAAGGTACATTGCTTGTTTTTATACAAATGCAAAAAGTCATATCCTTGTACTAGCTGATAAGTAAACTCAGTAAATGACATTCCTTCGGCAGCCTCTGATGTTAGCCTTTTCTTCACAGAATCTTTAGCCATCATATAGTTAACCGTAATATGCTTACCTACATCACGAATAAAATCAAGGAATGAGAATTCTTTCATCCAATCGTAATTATTTACCAATTCGGCAGCATTAGCTGAATTTGAAGTAAAATCCAAAAATCGAGACAATTGTCCTTTTATTGCTTCTTGATTATGACGCAATGTTGCTTCATCAAGTAAGTTTCTTTCATTCGATTTTCCTGATGGATCTCCAATCATTCCTGTTGCACCACCAACTAACGCCAATGGCTTGTGTCCTGATAACTGAAAATGTTTCAATAACATTACCCCAACTAAATGCCCTATATGCAATGAATCCGCAGTTGGATCAATTCCCACATATGCCACTCTCATTTGTTCCATCAAATGTTCTTCTGTACCTGGCATAACGTCGTGAAGCATTCCTCTCCAAGTCACTTCTTCAATAAAATTTTTCATTTCTTTTAAAATAATTTTTACAAATATAACGATTGTCTGTTGCAATCTCAAAAATGAATTTAAATTAAGAATGGTCAAAAAAATAAGAAAACTAAAAATGTGAGGAATCCAACAATCTAATTATCTTTACAAAATGGTTTTAGTAACAGGAGGAACAGGTTTAGTTGGTGCACATTTATTACTTCATTTAATTGAAAATGGAGATAACGTTCGGGCAATTTACCGAAACAAGAAGAAAATAGAAAGAACAAAGTCCGTTTTTGATTTATATAAAAAATCCCATTTATTCGAATCAATTCAATGGATAGAAGCTGACATACTTGACGTTCCTTCTTTAGAAGCTGCTTTTATTGATATAAAATATGTTTATCACTGCGCTGCTATAATCTCATTTGATCCTAAAGACGAAGATTTAGTTAGAAAAACCAATATCGAAGGCACCGCAAACATTGTGAATTTCTGTATTGCAAAACAAGTAAAAAAATTGTGTTTTGTAAGTTCAATTGCTGCTCTTGGTGACCTTGCTCCTCATGAGTCTGTCATTACTGAAGAAGTCGAATGGAATCCCGAAAAACCACATAGTGATTATGCCATTTCTAAATATGGTGCCGAAATGGAAGTTTGGCGTGGTTGGCAAGAAGGCCTGGATATTGTCATTATAAATCCTGGAGTTATCCTAGGGCCTATTCCAAAATCTAAAAGCGATGAAAAAGGAAGTGCTGAACTTTACACAAAAGTAGCTAACGGGCTTTCCTTTTACAGTCTAGGCAGTACCGGATTTGTTACTGTAGATGACGTTGTGAGAATTGCAGTTACATTAATGAAGAGCGAGATAAAAAACGAACGTTTTACTCTAATTTCTGATAATATTGTTTTTAGAGATGTATTAAATACAATAGCAGATGCATTAAAAGTAAAAAGACCTGCAAATCATGCAAGTCCTTTACTTATGAAAATTATATGGCGAATTGACTGGTTTTTATCTACTTTTTTCCTGAAGAAAAGACAGATTACAAAAGCAACCGCAAAATCGTCTTATACAAAAGATATTTATTCGAATGAGAAAATAAAAACAGCTTTAAAAACTGACTTTAAAAATATTCATGAATACATTAAAGAAGTTGCAACTTTATAAAAAAAACACTTAATTACTTACGTGTAGCTTTCTTTTTAAGCGAATCTGCTTTTACTGCTTTTACCAGTCCTTCTTTAGCTTTAATAGAGTCTTTTTTTATTATCTTACTCTTTTTCTTAAGCAATTGCTTTTTCTTATTTTCTAGCTTAATTAAGGAGTCCATTTTCTTTTCGTTTTTTTCTAAACGCGACCCCACCTCATCAAACATATCCTTATAACCATTATAATCAGCAGCGTAATACATATTGCTCTTAACAAATTGCAAACTATCTACTTTATATTTTTTCAATATAAACCTAGTCGGATTGGTATCACAAGAATCTAACGACATTGGGTTTTGATATTTTATAGCTTCTAGCAATGATAAATCATACATAATATCTATCATCTTATCTCTCTCAACAAGTCGCTCTGGCTTTTTAACCAACTCTTTTTTGCATCCAACAGCAAAGAATAATACCGAAATAATTATGATTATTTTTTTCATATTCTATCTATCAAATAATAATCTTTTCCCAGCATGAACATTTTTCACCTTAAAAGAATTATAAACCAATTGTCCGTTTACAAAAGTGTGTGTAATTCTTGACTTAAAAGTATATCCTTCAAATGGTGACCATTTACATTTAGCCAAAATATTATCTGTATTTACACTCCAAGGCAGTCCTGCGTTTACAATCACCAAATCGGCATAATACCCCTCTCTGATAAATCCTCTTTTTTCAATTTTGAAAATCTTAGCAGGATTGTGACACATTTTTTCTACTATTTTCTCAATACTGATTTTTCCTTGATGATGAGCTTCAAACATAGCCACAACAGCATGCTGAACCAAAGGCCCTCCAGAAGGAGCTTTTAGATATGATTGTTTCTTTTCTTCTTTTGTATGTGGTGCATGATCTGTTGCAATAACATCTATTCGTCCATCAAGCAAAGCTTCCCAAAGTGCTTTTCTGTCATCGGCAGTTTTTACAGCAGGATTCCATTTTATAAAATTCCCTTTAGTTTTATAATCTTCATCTGTAAACCACAAGTGATGAACACAAACTTCGGCAGTAATTTTCTTTTCTTCCAAAGGAATTTTGTTGGTAAACAATTCCATTTCTTTTGCAGTCGAAAGATGAAAGATATGCAAACGTGCTCCTGTTTTCTTAGCCAATGCAACAGCTTTTGACGAAGAAATATAACATGCTTCGGCACTACGAATTAAATGATGCGCTGTTACAGGAACATCTTCACCATACTCTTCTATATATTTTGCTAGATTATTCTGTATTGTAGTTTCGTCCTCACAATGTACAGCTATAAGCATTGGTGTACTTGAGAATATCTTTTCGAGTGTTGCTTCATTATCAACCAACATATTTCCGGTTGATGAACCCAAAAATATCTTGATTCCTGCTACATTCTTTGGATTTGTTTTTAGAACTTCGTCTAAATTATCGTTGGTTGCTCCCATCATAAACGAATAATTCGCATATGATTTTTTTGAAGCTATTTGGTATTTTTCTTCCAGTATCTCCTGAGTTACCGCATTAGGCACCGTATTAGGTTGCTCAATAAACGAAGTGATTCCTCCAGCAACAGCTGCTTTCGATTCTGATTCGATATCTCCTTTATGTGTTAATCCAGGTTCTCTAAAATGTACTTGATCATCAATTGCACCAGGCATTAAGTAACTTCCTTCGGCATCAATAACAATACAATTAGAAGATTTCAGACTTATACTGTCTGAAATTTCTACAATTAAATCATTTTCGATTAACAAATCGCCTTCAAAAATTGACCCTTCGTTTACGATTTTAGCGTTTTTTATTAATATCCTATTCATTCTAATTGTTTTATAAAGAATTGACTAATTTTTTCAGTCGAAGTGAAATAACTCCAAAAATTGCCTCTTTGATAATAGCGTTACTCATTTTAGAAACCCCCTTAGTTCTATCTGTAAAAATAATTGGAACTTCGGTAATTTCAAATTTTTTACAATATGTTCTATATTTCATTTCGATTTGAAAAGCATATCCAACAAATTTTATTTTGTTAAGATTAATAGCTTCTAAAACCTCTCTTTTATAACAAACAAACCCAGCTGTAGCATCATGAATTTTCATTCCCGTTATGAATTTTACATAAACAGATGCGAAATAAGACATCAATACACGGCTTAATGGCCAGTTTACAACATTTACACCTTTTACATATCTAGAACCAATAGCAAGATCAGCACCTCCAAAATGACAAGCATCAAAAAGTTTTTCGAGGTCATTAGGATTATGTGAAAAATCGGCATCCATTTCGAATATATAATTATATTTTCGATCCAGAGCCCATTTAAATCCATGAACATAAGCAGTTCCTAATCCAGCTTTCTTAGCTCTGTTTTCTATAAACAATCTGCCTTCAAATTCTTCTTGAAGCATAACAACTTTATCTGCAGTGTGATCTGGCGAGTTATCATCGACAATAAGAAGGTGAAAAGGTTTATGTTGCGAAAGCACAGCCCTAATAATGCTTTCAATGTTTTCAATTTCGTTGTAAGTGGGAATTATAACAATACAATCATTCATTTTTCCGAGTAATTTCAACGCAAAAGTAAACTTTTTATAGCATTTCATTCATAATAAAGTTATAATAAAAGTAATGAGACAAAAAATTACTAATTTTGCATTGCTATGATTGAACACCTTCATCCAAGAATTACTGAAAATAAAGACTGGGCAACACTTTTGTTTGTGTTATGCTTTGCCGTTATTGCTATAACAAAGTCTATTTACGAAACCCGTTTTGGCGATTTTACCAAATTAATTTTTTCTGATAAATACGCCAAGATATATCGAGACAGTAGTCATATAAAAAGTGGTTTTACAACCATCTTATTCTTCATACAAATCATTTCTTTTGCATTTTTTATACAGCTTACACTTAGTAGTTTTGGATATGCATCCAAAACCGATTGGTTATTATACATTCAAATCGTAACCTTATTAGCTTTCTTTATTTTATCGAAATATTTAATCGAAAAAATAGTTGCTACTTCGTTCAATATCGAAGAATTTACCGAGCACTTTAACCTACAAAAAGTAAGTTACAGAGCTTATATTGGTATTTTAATACTCCCTATCAATGCAATTTTGTTCTATTACGATGGTATTTCGAAAAATGTACTGTTAATAATACTAGCTATATCACTATGTATTAGCCTATTCTCATATTTTATTTCAATTAAAAACTATCAAAATGTAATATTGAGTAAGTTATTTTATTTTATTTTATATCTTTGCACTCTTGAAATAGCACCTTATTATTTTATATATTATTGGCTTACCAAAGAGGGTGCTTAGAAAATATTACAACTTATGAAAGTGAAAACAATTTTGGTGTCACAGCCTGAACCTAAAGTGGAAAACTCCCCTTATTTTGAGCTCCAACAGAAACACAAAATAAAAATTGATTTCAGACCTTTCATTCACGTGGAAGGAGTAAACGCGAAAGAGATTCGAGTTCAAAAAATCGACCTTAATCATTACACTGCAATCATATTAACTAGCAGAAATGCTGTTGATCATTTTTTTAGAGTAGCAGAAGAAATGCGTTACAAAGTTCCTGAAGGATTAAAATATTTTTGTCAATCGGAAGCCGTTGCTTTTTACTTACAAAAATATGTTGTGTACAGAAAGCGTAAAATTTACGTTGGCGCAAAAGATTTTGCAGATTTATCTCCATTAATCAAAAAGTACAAAGACGAAAAATTCTTATTACCAGCTTCTGATCAATTAAACGCAGACGCTCCTATTACTTTAAATAATTTAAAAGTAGATTGGACTCAAGCAATTTTTTACAGAACTGTAATGAGTGACTTGACTGATTTAGCTGATGTTTATTATGATGTCTTGGCTTTTTTCAGTCCAACTGGAATAAAATCATTATTTAAAAACTTTCCTGACTTCAAACAAAATGAAACTAGGATTGCTGTTTTCGGAAGCACTACTCAAAAGGAAGCTTTAGATTATGGTTTAAGAATAGATATTCTTGCTCCAACTCCAGAAACTCCATCAATGACTATGGCGTTAGAAAAATATATTGCTGAAGCAAATAAAGGGAAATAATCCTTTTACCTAAATAAATTAAAAGCTACGAAATTCGTAGCTTTTTTTATATCCAAACTTTCATAAATTTTCTTAAACAAGAATCCTTTTCCTTTTAAGTTATTCTCATTCAAAAAAAATCATTTTTGCCCTACCCTATTTTTCTCAAAATTTAAAATTTTGACAAAAATCCTAAATGGACCTCTATTTTAAAGTTTTATTATTAGATTTGATTTATAATTTAAACTGTTTCGTTGAAATCAGTTTTAAATCGAAATATATGAAAATCAATTCTCTAGTTATTGAAATAGACGGCATCGACAAAGAAATCCTAAGATATCTTATGGAAGATGCTCGAAAACCTATATTGCAGATTGCTAATAAAATTGGGATTTCTGGCGCGGCCATTCATCAGCGATTACGCAAACTAGAGCAATCTGGCGTAATATCTGGCTCAAAATTTATCGTTAACAATAAAGTATTAGGATATAACACTATGGCGTTTGTAGGCGTTTATTTAGACAAAGCTGCCCGAAATCTAGAAGCTGTAAAAGAATTAAAAAAAATACCCGAAGTTCTGGAATGTCATTACACAACTGGAAACTGGTCGATATTAATTAAAATAATCTGTCGTGACAACGAACACCTTATGCAGTTATTAAACACCAAAATTCAGGCAATTGAAGGCGTTTCTAGAACAGAAACCTTCATTTCTTTAGACCAGCAAATAGACCGACAAATTCAGCTATAACTTCCTGAATATATCTCATAAAAAAGAATAATAATTTTAAACACAAATTTCACCAATTCCCACTAATTAGTTTGTGAAATTAATTTCGTAAACTAATTCAACTCAACCGTTGATTTTGTGCAAATTCGTGAAATTCGTGTTAGTTTTTTTTCTACTTATTCAAGGTAAGATTAAATCTCTCCTTCTATAACATCTTCTTTTTTAGTTTTTTTCTTTTCAAACGTCAATACCAAAGCTGGTAAGACTAATATGTTTGCAAACATCGCAAATGCCAGCGTGCATGAAATTAATCCTCCCAATGCGATTGTTCCGCTAAAGCTTGAAAGTGTAAACGTTGCAAATCCTAAGATCAATACAACAGAAGTATAAAAAGTACTAATTCCAGTTTCTCTTAATGCACTGAAAACTGATTTCTTGACCTTTCCGTTATTCTGTAACAAATCATGTCGGTATTTTGCCATAAACTGAATTGCATTATCTACAGATATACCAAATGCAATACTAAACACTAATATCGTTGATGGCTTAAGTGGAATCCCAAAATACCCCATTAATCCAGATGTAATACAAAGTGGTAATATGTTTGTTATAACCGAAGCAAAAACCATTTTGAACGATCTGAACAAATACAACATAAGTACTGCAATAACAAAAATGGCAAAAATTAATGATTCAATTAAATTATCTACTAAATAAGAAGTTCCTTTCTGAAAAACTAATGCTTTACCTGTTACCGTAACTTCATAGCGATCTTTTGGGAAAATTTCATTAATTTTAGAATGAAGTTTCTTCTCGACTTTAGCCATTTCATCAGTACCAATATCTTTCATAAACGTTGTAATTCGAGCGTACTGGCCTGTCGAATCCACATAACTTTTCATTAAATTATCCTTATTGTTTTTTACTGCATTTTTAGCATAAGCCAAAATAAATGTCTGTTCCTGTGAAGTTGGTAATTGATAATACTCAGGTTTCCCGTTATAAAAAGCCTGTTTCGAGTATTTAACCAAATTTACTATAGAGACTGGTTTAGACAATTCTGGCATCCCTTCGATTGTAGCCTGTAACTCGTCCATTTTACGCATTGTCGATAATTTCATGACCCCTTTTTTACGTTTGGTGTCAATCATAATTTCTAATGGCATCACTCCATTAAATTCCTTTTCGTAAAACAAAATATCTTTAAAGAAAGAAGCACTTTTTGGCATTTCTCCAATCAAACTTCCTGACACTTTCATTTGCGATACCCCAATAATACTAAACAGCAAAAGCAATCCGTAGATGGTATATATAACTTTTCGTTTGTATTTTACTACACTCTCTACCCAATCCAATAGTACCGAAATATAGGTTTTAGTTAAATGATGCAAGTGTTTTTCCTTAGGAATCGACATAAAACTGTACACAATTGGCACGATTAAAAGCGTTAAAAAATAAACAGAAATAACATTAATCGATGTCACTAAACCAAACTCAAAAAGCAAATCATTCCCAGTAATCATAAAGGTTGCAAATCCAACTGCAGTAGTAAGGTTTGTCATCAGAGTCGAAACTCCAATTTTAGAAATAATACGTTGCAAAGCTTTTGCTTGGTTGTTATGCAATTTTATTTCCTGTTGGTATTTATTAATCAAGAAAATACAATTTGTAATCCCAATAACGATTATCAATGGCGGAATTATTGCTGTTAAAACAGTAATTTTATAATGAAACAAACCAAGTGTTCCAAAAGACCAAACTACACCAACAATTAAGATACATATTGAAATAAAAGTCGCCCTAAATGAACGGAAAAAGAAAAAGAAAATCAACGAGACGGTAAGTAAAGCCGCACCAATAAAAAGGCCTATTTCACCTTTCATATTATCTGCATTAATAGTCCTGATGTATGGCATTCCAGAAACACGTAAATCGATTCCGGTTGTTTTCTCGAACTTATCAATCTTAGGAACTAAATTTTCAAGAATAAACGTTTTTCTCTCTGCTGTATTTACAAGCTTTTTGTTCATATAAACCGCAGATCGGATACTTCCGCTTTCTTTATTAAACAACAGCCCTTCATAAAACGGCAAATTATGAAACAAATCGTATTGCACCGTTTGCAAATATGCTGGATCAAGCGCTTTCTTTTGATCAATAAACGGAGCTAAGACAAATTTTTCGTTTACAGTATCTTTTTCTAATTTTTTCAAATCACTTAAAGAAACTACCAAATCGACCTCTTTAGCCTTTTTCAAACCTGTCATTAATTCATTCCAGGCAGCATAATTTTTTGGTGTAAAAAAAGTTGAATCTTTAAAACCTATAACGATAAGATTGCCTTCTTCTCCAAACTTATCTAAAAATTTCTGATAGTCTTTATTTGCGATATGCTCTTTTGGAAGCAAGTTAGCCTCAGTATAAGTCATAGCAAGATTTTTCCATTGGTAACCAAGGAAAAGTGTAATTGCAATAATAATCCCTAAAATTACAATCCTGTTTTTGAGTATAATTCTAGCAATTAATTCCCAAAAACCTACATTCGATTTCTTTTTCATAAAAATTTTAAAAATGGTTGCAAATGTACTAAAAAACACAGGAAAGGATAAATTTTGGTTAACCTTTTATGTTGTTAGATGTATAAATTACCGTTAATTTTTTACAATAAGTTAATTGAAATTGATACGATTTCTTAGCTCCCTTTTCTGATATTTGTATTATTTTTGAGAAAATAATTACATTATTTAAAATACAGGATGAAAAACTACAAAAACGCATTGTTTTATATAGGAGTAACTGGAGGTTTTACGGCTTTAATATACTGGATTATCACTAAAGGAAAATACTTAGAAGCAAATAAAACAATAGAAGTTTTAGGATCAGGAAAAGGTTCGTGGTATGATTTTATCGCTTCGATGCGATCGAATTTTCAAGATCCACTTGCCATCTTATTAGCCCAAATAATAACAATCATTTTTGTTGCACGGTTTTTTGGATGGGTTTTTAAACGTATTGGGCAACCATCTGTAATAGGTGAAATCATTGCTGGTATTGTCTTAGGCCCTTCCTTATTAGGCTTGTACTTTCCAGAATTCTCTATGGCCTTATTTCCTGTGGAGTCATTAGGCAATTTGAAATTTTTAAGTCAGATTGGTTTGATTCTTTTCATGTTTGTAATAGGAATGGAACTTGATTTAAAAGCCCTAAAAAACAAAGCCAATGAAGCAGTTGTAATAAGCCATGCCAGTATCGTAATTCCTTTTGCACTAGGTATCGGATTATCTTATTTTGTTTATAATCGATTTGCTCCCGAAGGTGTAAAATTTCTATCCTTTAGTTTATTTATGGGTATTGCCATGAGTATTACTGCATTTCCTGTTTTAGCACGTATCGTTCAGGAGCGAGGCATTCATAAAACTAAGTTAGGTACCATTGTTATTACATGCGCGGCTGCAGATGATATTACCGCTTGGTGCTTGCTTGCTGTGGTTATTGCTATCGTAAAAGCAGGCTCATTTGTAAGTTCGATATACATCATCTTTCTGGCTGTCATTTATGTTCTGGCAATGTTATACATCGTAAAACCATTCTTAAAAAGAATTGGTGATCTATACGGAGCTAAATCCAGCATTGACAAGCCCGTAGTGGCAATTTTTGTACTTACTCTTATTGCTTCTTCATATGCAACCGAAGTTATCGGTATTCATGCTCTTTTTGGCGCTTTTATGACTGGTGCAATCATGCCAGATGTTCCCAAATTCCGAACGATGTTTATTGAGAAAGTCGAAGATGTATCTGTGATTTTATTACTGCCACTTTTCTTTGTGTTTACTGGTCTAAAAACCGAAATCGGACTTATAAACGATCCTTATTTATGGACTATAACCGGAATGATTATTTTGGTTGCAGTTGTTGGTAAATTTTTCGGAAGCGCTTTTGCTGCTAAATTTGTGGGACAAAGTTGGAAAGACAGCTTAACCATAGGAGCTTTAATGAACACAAGAGGATTAATGGAATTAGTTGTTCTAAACATAGGACTAGAACTTAAAGTTTTAACTCCCGAAGTTTTTACAATGATGGTAATAATGGCGTTGGTAACCACTTTTATGACCGGCCCTGCATTAGATTTAATCGATTATATATTTAAAGACAAAGAAGTTCCTGTTCTCGAAACACCATCAATTAGCAGTAAATACCGAATTTTGATTTCTTTTGGGAACAACGAAAAAGGAAAATCTCTTTTGCGATTAGCAAATAGTCTTGTCAAAAAACAACAAGATACCTCTCAAGTTACAGCAATGCACTTATCCTTAAGTGATGAAATGCACGCTTTTAATATTGAAGACAAAGAAAAAAACAGCTTTATTCCGATTGTCGAAGAATCTAAAATTCTTAAACAGGAAATCACTACTATTTTTAAAGCTACTATAGATATCGAAACCGATATTGCCGACATTGCCAATCAAGGCGACTACGATTTACTACTAGTTGGTTTAGGACAATCTATTTTTGAAGGAACATTATTAGGGAAAGTAATTGGCTTTACGACCCGAATTATTAACCCTGATCGTCTGATAGATAAATTTACAGGGAAAGAAGGGTTGTTTCAAAACTCTCCTTTTGATGAAAGAACACGATTGATTGTTTCGAAAACCAAAATGCCTTTGGGGATTTTAATCGACAAAGAATTACAAAGTGTAAATCATATATTTATTCCAATATTTAATGTCGAAGATACATTCCTGATAGATTACGCACAAAAATTAATATACAACAACAATTCAATCATCAGTATTCTGGATGTAAACGGAAACATAGAAACAAATTTTGTAATTAAGAGTGCGATTACTACCTTGGAGCAAAAATTTCCTAAAAACATATCGATGATGAACGATCGTATCATCAAAAAAGAATTTTTAGACAAACAAGACCTAATGATTATTAGTCTTGAAAGTTGGAAAGCATTAGTCGACTCCAGAAGTACCTGGTTGAGCAATGTGCCTTCTGTATTAATTATTAAACCCTAAAAAATGAATTGGATTTTACTTGTAATAGCTGGGCTATTTGAAGTAGGTTTTGCCTCTTGTCTTGGCAAAGCCAAAGAATCATCTGGAATGGTAGCAACTTACTGGATGATTGGATTTTTTGTATGCCTTACAATAAGCATGCTTTTATTATACAAAGCAACTCAGGTTTTACCTATAGGAACAGCCTATGCCGTTTGGACAGGAATTGGAGCCGTAGGAACTGTTTTGGTTGGAATTCTTATCTTTAAAGAACCTGCAACATTTTGGAGAATATTTTTCTTAACGACTTTAATAGCTTCAATTATTGGGTTAAAATTTGTTTCAAGCCATTAATAACATGCAAACAAGCACCACTATAACTAATCTTCTACTAGCAATAATTATTTTGCTAGTAGCCCTGATTGGTTATATAGTCTATCAATTGGTTCAATCTAGAAAAGCCAAAGAAATAGCCGAAAAGAATTTTTATCTGCTAGAGATGAAGGTAAATGATTTGCAATTGGAAACATTAGAATCTAAACTTAATCCTCATCTTTTTAAGAATATCCTTAATTCAATTCAATCACATGCGTATCAAACTTATTTTGCTTTAGACAAATTGGCCAATGTGCTAGATTACATCCTTTACGAGAGCAAGAAAAAGTTGGTCACTCCAAAAGAAGAAATTGAATTTGCATTGAATTTAATCGAAATCAACAAAATTAAAATTAGTCCACTTTTTGAATTAAAAGTAAAGACTATTATTGGCGAAGACGAAAAACTATACGACCAGCCATTGCTCGCTCCTTTAATCTCTATCGATTTAATCGAAAATGCTTTTAAACATGCAGATATACAAAATGCAGATGCCTTTATTTCAATAATATTTGAATTAAAAGACAATCATTTCTCTCTAACAGTATCTAATAAAGTTTCGGATAAAAAGGTATTAAAGAAAGAACGAAGCGGTATAGGAAATGCCACATTAGAACAACGATTAAAAATTATCTATAAAAATCAATTCAAACTTGATAAATTTGTAGAGAACGATACTTACATTGCTCATTTAAAAATTAATCTACTTGAATACAAAACTCAAATGCTTATTACTGGATGATGAGTTACCCGGATTAACTTATCTAAAAATGCTGTGTGAGCAAATTCCCGAATTAGAGATTGTAAAAGCTTTTAATAATCCCGAAAAATTATTGTCTGAAATTCCAAATCTAGATTTCGATTTATTAATATCTGATATCGAAATGCCCGGGATTGACGGACTAGATTTAGCCCGTTTACTTGAAAACAAATTAGTTGTTTTTTGTACTGCTTACAAAGAATATGCAGCCGAAGCATTTAATATTGATGCCGTAGATTATATTACAAAGCCTGTAAAATTAGAACGTCTACAAAAGGCTGTTTCTAAAGCGCTTGAGCAGTTTAACAAACCCGAAGCAGTCAAAACCTTCATGCAGTTAAATACAGACAAAGGAAAAACCTTGTTGTATTTTAATCAAATTCAATACATAGAAACTGCTACAACTGACAGTCGTGACAAAACAGTACTTCTAGCAGATGGAAGCTTACTTACTTTAAAAAACATAAACTTTGGTTCACTCCTAAAACAATTACCCGAGGCCTATTTTTGTCGAGTAAATAAAAAGGAAATCATTGCAATGAGTGCTATTAAATTTTTCAATCACAACGAAATAGTACTGCACCATCAAAGAAAAAACGGAACAAATATTACACTTTCTTTGAGCGAAACCTACCGATCTGACTTTTTACTTAAAGTAAAAATATAACTTATTACAAAATTTCCCCATCTTATTACATCTAATAAGAATTAGCTTTGATTTTCCTTTTTTCCTCAAAAGTCACTCCGCATCTTTACACAATAAATCAAAATGACGTGATATGAAGAACATTAAAAATTCATTATTTTATCTCATAATTATTGGTGGATTTTCTGCTTTAATTTATTTGGTAATCTCAAAAGGAAAAGCTTTAGAAATAGGAAGAGAAATTGTTCAAAAGAAAATAGAGAGTAGCCATTGGAATGATTTTCTTTCGGCAATGATTGAAAACTTACAACATCCACTTGCTATTTTACTTGCCCAAATTATTACAATTATTTTGGTAGCACGTTTCTTTGGATGGGTTTTTAGAAAAATTGGTCAACCCTCTGTAATTGGAGAAATGGTTGCTGGTATTGTTTTAGGGCCATCTCTTATCGGAATGTACTTCCCTGAATTTTCAGCTACTTTATTTCCACAAGAATCTTTAGGAAATCTGCAATTTTTAAGCCAAATAGGTTTAATACTTTTTATGTTCGTAATTGGTATGGAACTGGACTTAAAAGTACTAAAAAACAAAGCACATGAATCTGTTGTAATTAGCCATGCAAGTATCGTAATTCCATTTGCTTTGGGCTTAACTTTAGCCTATTTCATTTATCATACTTTTGCCCCTATTGGAGTTGAATTTGCTTCTTTTGGACTATTTATGGGAATTGCTATGAGTATTACAGCATTTCCAGTTTTAGCTAGAATTGTTCAAGAACGAGGTTTACAAAAAACCAAGCTCGGAACCATTGCTATAACTTGTGCTGCAGCAGATGATATTACTGCTTGGTGTATTCTAGCCGTAGTAATTGCTATTGTAAAAGCTGGTTCTTTTACTAGTTCATTATACGTAATTGGATTAGCAATTATTTATGTAATTGTAATGCTTAAAATAGTTCGTCCGTTTTTAAAACGTGTAGGAGACTTAAATTCAACCCGTGAGAGTTTAAACAAACCTGTAGTTGCTATTTTCTTCTTAACACTTCTATTTTCTGCTTATGCTTCTGAGTTAATCGGAATTCATGCCTTATTTGGTGCTTTTTTAGCAGGAGCAATTATGCCTGAAAACCATAAATTCCGTAATATTTTTATCGAAAAAGTAGAAGACGTATCTGTTATACTTTTACTTCCTTTATTCTTCGTTTTTACAGGATTACGTACTCAAATAGGTTTATTAAACGACCCTTATTTATGGAAAGTTACTGGAGTAATTATTGCAGTAGCTGTCGTTGGAAAATTCTTTGGAAGTGCCTTTGCAGCCAAATTTGTAGGACAAAGCTGGAAAGACAGCTTAGCCATCGGTGCTTTAATGAATACTCGTGGTTTAATGGAATTGGTTGTTTTAAATATAGGATACGATTTAGGTGTTTTATCAACTGAAATTTTTACTATGATGGTAATTATGGCATTGGTTACGACCTTTATGACCGGACCCGCTTTAGATTTTATCAATTTCATTTTTAAAGACAAAAAAACTGTTATCCCAGAAGAAATAGGCAACAAAAGCAAATACAAAATCCTATTTTCATTTGACACTCCTGACAAAGGAAAAACATTATTACGAATTGCAAATAGCTTGACTAAAAAACAACCTGACAATACCATTGTAACTGCAATGCATTTATCATTAAGTTCTGAGTTACATCCTTTTGAAGTAAAAGATTATGAAAGAGAAATGCTTTTACCAGTTATTTCTGAATCGGAAAGTTTGAATCAAAATATGGTTAGTCTTTTTAAATTATCTAATGATATTGATGCTGACATAACCGAAACAGCAAATCAAGGTGAATATGATTTATTATTAGTTAGTTTAGGACAATCTATTTTTGAAGGAACCTTATTAGGTAAAATACTAGGATTCACCACTAGAATAGTAAATCCAGACCGTTTAATCGATAAATTTACAGGAAAGGAAGGTCTGTTCGAAAATTCTCCTTTTGACGAGAGAACAAGACATGTTATTACAAAAAGCAAAATGCCTGTTGGGATTTTTATTGATAAGGAGCTAGAAGAAATAAATCAGGTTTTCATACCTATTTTTAGCAAAGAAGATTCTTTCCTTATTGAATATGCCAAGAAATTGATTAACAACAATGGTTCTCAAATTACCATTTTGGATGCTAGTGGCGAATTAAAGAACAATCGTGAAATGCAGGAATCTATCCGATCTATTGAACAAATTGCTCCTAACCATATCATGCTAATGCACGATAGAACTATTAAAAAAGAGTTTATAGAGCATCAGGATTTAATGATTATTAGCTTAGACAGCTGGAAAAAACTAATCGAATCTCAAAGTACATGGCTTAATAACACGCCATCGGTCTTAATTCTTAAACCATAATAATTTAAAAAATCCCATCTGCTTCAGATGGGATTTTTTTTAAATACCTAAATCAAGTACAAAACTCAATTTAACAGCTATATTATCTTCAAATCTTGGTAATTGGTTTGGTCCATAACGATAGAATCCGCTTAATCCTAAACCACTAAAAATCTGATTTATTTCTATACCAGACTCAAAGAATCCTTTGTTCAATGTCTTATAATCAATCCCGACATGTTGTTCTGGATTTTCCATATTTCCCCATGCCATGCGCGAAACCATTACTAAAGACGGTCTTACTTTTTTGATTATTTTAAATCGGTTAAAACCATGTTTAACCTGGAAAATTGCATATTTACTTGAAAAGAATTCATTAAAAAACATTGTTTCAAAACTATTTCTGCCTGCAAATGTTACCCTCTGAATCATTGTTTCTTTGGTAATATTATTTGGTGAAGTATTATACAAATGTGTGATTGGTACATCTCCCATTGCATACCCTCCTTGCAAAAGCAAACTTGTTTTTTGTCCGTTTAGATATTTTTTTTCATATTCTGTTTTAAAATCTATTTTAGAGAAATTAAAATCATTTTCTGCAATGTTAGGCAATGATTGTGTGTATTGAATCGTAAACTTTGGAAATCTTTTTTCAATCTCAATTCGCCCGTTAGGTGTTTGCATATAATCACTGAAAGGATTCCATGCCAATGAAAGCATTGCCGTAGTCATAACATAATTGGTATACAACCTTCCATTTAAATTGTAAGCATAATCAAATTTGGGCTCTATTAAGGAACGTGAAATTTCAAAAATACTTTCCGTTTTCGGGACGATTCGCGTAGCCAAATAACCAGTCCAACTAACATATTTGTAGAATGTACTAATATTTATAGGTCGAGGGTCATACAATTTAAAAACTCTTTTATCAACCGCAAAAACAGTACTACCAATCTCCCTCACATCATTGGTATAAGATCCTCCTACCCATGTATTCGAGAATCGTTCTACTCGAGTCGATAAATCTAAGTTATACTTAAAAGCCCCATCTTTGGTACCATATCCAGCATAGCCCCCAATCTTATATTTTTTTGAGAAAAACTCATTAGTAACACCACCTAAGCCAAATCTAAATCCTTCGTAATTATTATAGCTAAATAGTTTTCTTAAATCTAAATCGACTACACTTATTGGCAGGTAACCATTAATAATTTTTCTTCCAAACCTAATTTTACTTTCAATTCTTTTTTTCAAAGAAATACTATCCAGCAACATATATGTTTTTTGAGAACGTATATCCAAACTATCTTTTCGATACTTATTCCAAAAACTTTCTGGTTTTTTAATAGCATCATCTTTAATTTCGATATATAAAGATGGATTTTTTATTTCTATGGGTGTATTATAATGCACATCAAAATTATTACTCTCAGATACTAGATAAGTATAATCTGAAGCTTCTTTTTTTCTATGTATATCTTCTTCTTGCTCTGCATCTCCATCAAACTGAATTGTACCACCAAGAATCTTAATATCATCATCATTCTTTCCTTTTACTATTTTAAAAGTAGACCCCTTTGGAAACCATATTTTCTGCTCAGGGATATAATCAAACTCATGTATTCCACTAATATCAAGTACGCCTTTAATACGCATTACTGCTTTTGCGATAGCATAACTATCCTGATCAATATAAAGAACTCCTTCTAGTCCCAATTCAGGTTTCCTCATTCGGTTTTTAAAATAAACCATATAGGTTTCTCTACCTTTTATCAAAACGGTATCAAGCAATTTATAATTGTAATCTTTTAAAGCATCTTTGGCAATTGGACTATTATACTTCGTTTCGAAAAGTTCATAATTCGAATCGTATATAGAAATAGATTGCAAATTAAAAGCAATAACTTCATAGATAGGTTGTTTGAAGCCCGCCATTTTTGTTCCTAAAATGGTTTCTTTTAGTTTATTATTTCCAAATTGATATTGTGAAACTTTTTCTGTTTGAAACAAATGCTGTTTATTAGAGATCTCTTTGAATTTGAAGTTAGCCGAATCAACTTTAATAAATCTTCGACCTATAGCTTCTTGTACAAAAATAGAATCCAGTCTTGAACTAATAGAATCTGGATTAGCAGTTACAATTAATTTATTATACGTTTTATACTCAAAACTGGTTAGCTTTTTTTGCGGGTTATTTTTGTTCTTGCTCTCAATTGTTTTCCTAATAATTGCCAAAGCAGGATTTTCGTTTGAGATGATAACTTCTTTTAAAGCTGCGGTAGATTCTACTAATCCAACTTTATAAAAATTTTTATTAGCAGAAGTATATATTATAGCCGAAGTATATCCGATATAAGAAACCGTAAAATACTCAATACTAGCGGTAGATTGAAGTGTGAATTTACCATCGACATCGGTGATAGAATTCACCCCGTCATCGGTAACTATTGTAGCAAAAGGGAGTGGTTTATTTGTAACTTTTTCCGTTACAATTCCGTTTATCTGGAATTGCGCTTGTATAGAAAGCGTGAAAAATAATGTTAAGAAACACAATAACTTCATACAAAAAACAATATTACAAATTAGGCTTGTGATATCACAAAAGTAAGCATAAAAAAATCCGTCTCGCATAAAATTAACAAGACGGATTTTTAATTGTTACAAAAAGATTAAACCTTCATGATTTCAGCTTCTTTATTAGCCAATAATTCATCAATTTTTTTAATATAACTATTCGTTAGATTTTGTACTTCTTCTTCTGCGCTTTTGCAAACATCTTCTGAAGTTCCTTCTTTTTCTAATTTTTTAATATCTGTGTTAGCATCTTTACGAACGTTTCTCACACCAATTTTAGCATCTTCTGCTTCTGATTTTGCTTGTTTTGCCAAATCTCTACGACGCTCTTCTGTTAATGGCGGAACGCTGATAATGATCACATCTCCGTTATTCATTGGATTAAATCCAATATTAGCTACCATAATTGCTTTTTCAATTGCTTGCAACATATTTTTTTCAAAAGGTTGCAAAGTAATTGTTCTTGCATCAGGTACACTAATTTTTGCTACTTGCGACAGCGGTGTTGCTGAACCATAATAATCTACAAAAACACTCCCTAGCATAGCCGGAGATGCTTTTCCTGCACGAATATTTAGAAATTCTTTTTCTAAATGCGCAATAGAATTTGCCATTGATTCTTTAGTGCTATCTAAGATAAATTCGATTTCTTCAGTCATTTTTTTTAGATTTTTAGATTTTTAGACGATTCAATTTTTAGATCCCTACAAATGATTCGTTTAATTTACTAACTAATATAATTTTATTTTTTTAATGATTCCTCTAAAAGATTGTCAAAATTTAGAAAAATCTAAGTACTCTAGATATTTACTACAGTTCCGATATTTTCACCTTCGCAAATTTTCAATAAATTTCCGATTTTATTCATATCAAAAACTACAATTGGTAATTTATTTTCCTGACTTAATGTAAAAGCGGTAGTATCCATTACATTTAATCCTTTTTTAAGCACATCTTCAAAAGAGATAAAATCAAATTTTACAGCAGCTGCATTTTTCTCTGGATCAGAATCATAAACACCATCAACACGAGTTCCTTTTAAGATAACATCTGCATTAATTTCGATACCTCTTAAAACTGCTGCAGTATCTGTTGTAAAGTAAGGATTTCCTGTACCTGCACCAAAAATTACAATTCTGTTTTTCTCAAGGTGACGCACAGCTCGTCTTTTAATATAAGGTTCTGCAATTGATTCGATTTTTAGAGCCGTTTGCAAACGTGTTAACATTCCTTTATTTTCCAAAGCTCCTTGTAATGCCATTCCGTTAATTACGGTAGCAAGCATTCCCATATAATCACCCTGTACTCTATCCATTCCTGAACTTACCCCAGAAACTCCTCTAAAAATATTTCCTCCTCCAATTACAATGGCAATTTCTACTCCCTTTGCATGAATCTGCTTAATTTCTTCTGCATATTCGTCCAATCTCTTTGGGTCAATTCCGTATTGTAAATCTCCCATTAAGGCTTCTCCACTTAATTTAAGAAGAATTCTTTTGTATTTCATTTCTATGTTGCGTTGGTTTGTGCAAATATAGACATATTCTCATTTTTAAAAATAGTGTTTTAAAAAAATTAATTTATCTTCTAACTTTTATCTAAAAAGCTCAATTTAAATAATGCATTTAGGATGCAATATGACAAAAATCAGTATCTATTTCTTTTAAATCTGTAAATTTGTATTCCACATAAAAAAATAAATTTATGCAAAAAAGTATCACCAATGCCCTGTCCAACAGCTATTCATACACCGAATACAGAAAAATAGTTACTGCTTTATTAGCTGAAGGGAAATCAACAGGATCCGAACAATCTGAGGATCTAACTCATTATACTAGCTTGAATGAAACTAGAATGAATCGGTTAGAAAAAACAATAAAAATTACCGAAACAACAATTTCTAAGCTACAAAACCTTCGCAAGAATTATATTTGGCTCGTTATTTCTGAAGGTTGGTGTGGTGATGCTGCACAATTATTGCCAATTATTTATAAAATGGCAACCGCATCCAATGACAAAATCGAACTAAAAATTGTACTTCGTGATGAAAATCCGGATCTAATGAATTTATTTTTGACAAATGGAGGAAAAGCAATTCCGAAATTAATTATTATTGACAAAGAGAAACTTGAAGTTATTGCCGATTGGGGACCACGCCCAAAAGATGCAATTGAATTGGTCAATAATTACAAAAAAGAATTTGGAGTTATTGATGAAACCATTAAAACAAATTTACAATTGTGGTACTTACACGACAAAGGAATTTCGACTCAAGAAGAGATCATGGAAATCATGGAAAATCGTTAAACTCAATTGACCGCAACCTTTATAATAAAGCCCTCATAAAGTAAAAAATAGCTAACCAACTGAAGACAAATGATTAGGGCTTAAAAAAATTTTATTTTTAATTAAAAAATCGTATCTTGTAACAAGAATCCCACTTCTATTACTTGCTTATTTTATTGGTGTTTATTTAATGTCTAACAATTTAAAAATACCCTATTATGAAAAAGTTATTCGAAAGGTTTTACGATTTTTTTTCGACATTTTTATTTGGAGGAAAAAACATATCTCATTATTAACTCCAAAGACACAGTATGAAACAACAATACTCTAGAATGAGGTATTAGCACATTACTATTAGTAATGTGCTTTTTTTTTACTTTGTACAGAAACTATTTATTCGTTTTAAAATTTATCAAATATGGTTTTAATCTTGTTCCGTCTTGTTTTTTAAAACTATTCGTTATTAATATCTGATATTCTTGGTCTGGTTTTAAGTCTGCTTTAAAACTCCACGATTTTAAATCAGATGCCCAAACTCTTTCTGAGTTTATTTTAGGACAAAAATCTTTCCCTAAAGGCCCAAAGTCTAATCCAGCATCATATCCGTTTAATGGCTCTGAAAATGTAATTGTGATTTCTGTCAATCCTGGTTTTACTTTTTTACTCCCATTTTTGAAAGGCTTAATAGATACAACCTTTGGCTGTCGTTTTTCATAATCATGCTTTAACTTCTCTAAACTTTCTGGGAACAGTTTTGTTGCATCTACAATCCGTTCTACTTCTTTTTCGTTGTTATAATCAAGCTCAATGAGGGTCTTAACTGCCTTTACTTTATCTTTGGACAAATTGTAGTAGCGCTCGCAAATTTCATAACCAACGTAATACCCCAAGTCCCTTATTTTTAAAACATTTTTATTCTCACCCCACAACCAATTATAGTTATTTTTAGCAAGATATAAATCCGAAATAAATAAATCTATCACTTTCTGTTGATTATTTTTTCCGAATTCTATTGCTGGACTATTAGATTGCTTACCTGTAACTTTACAGGAAATAAATTCTGCAACACCCTCATACAAGCACATCGAAAGTAAGTTCTCTACTAATTCTTTTTGTTGGGTATGTATATACTCATGCGTACATAATAATGCAATATTTTTTCTTGGATTATATTCTTTATAAAAAGATTGGCGCCACAGCGGTAATTCGTCAATAATAGTAGTTTCATCTGCCAAACTCAGTTCGCTACCAATTAAAATCCGATCGCCTTGTATGGTTCCATTAGTTCTAAATGCCCCAATAGAAAAGTAAATAGTTGAAGGCTTTAAATTAGGGTAAGCCTGTTTGAGTTTATTTATATCAGCTTCAATTTCTGGATAAAGTTCATTGCAACTTAAAGTATTTGGCTTTAGTGAATTCCAGAATTTAGAATATTTATTTATCGAATTAATAAAGTCTTCTGCGGTATAATTTCGAACTTCTATTAGACTTTTCAAACCCAGAGTTCCTTTATCAATATAAAAATCTTTTAAGAAATTATATTGTTGAACGCTATCTTTTGTAGAAATAATTTTCTCGTATGCATTCCAAAAATTATCAATATCAGTTGATACAAAATTTTGATTTTTTATTTGACAATAACATGACATTGTTACTATCAAAAAAAATACCTGAAGTAGATTTTTCATCTTTTTGTTTTTCTAAACAGTAGTCTAAATTACAAAAAATAATACTAAACTGAGAGTCTTCAAAAATGATATTATAAAACTAAAATCTATTAGCTACTGCTCAATACAAAAAATCTTTATAAACTTTCTTCAAACAAAGTAACATCAGTCGCATTTTTCACATCGTAATCCCCAATTTTGGTACGGCGTAAAGCTGTTAAATGTGAACCTGAATTCATAGTTTTTCCAAAATCAAAGGCAAGCGAACGAATATAAGTTCCTTTACTACAAACTACTCTAAAATCAATTTCTGGAAGTGCGATTCTTGTAATTTCAAACTCATGAATAGTAGTTTTTCGGCTTGCAATTTCGATAGTCTCACCAGCACGTGCGTGTTCATACAAACGAACGCCATCTTTTTTTATAGCAGAATATATTGGTGGCTTCTGATCTATTTCGCCCAAAAACTGTTTTACTGTTTCATGAATAAGCACCTCATCGATATGTGCTGTTGGAAAAGTCTGATCGATTTCGGTTTCTAAGTCATAAGAAGGCGTTGTAGCTCCAATAAAGAAAGTACCAGTATACTCTTTGGCTTGACCTTGTAACTCAGAAATTCTTTTGGTAAACTTCCCAGTACAAATAAGCAACAATCCAGTCGCCAAAGGATCTAATGTGCCTGCATGACCAATTTTGAATTTCTTAGGAAGTCCAACCTTATTTATTAATGCATATTTTAATTTATTCACTGCCTGAAAAGAACTCCAGTTTAAAGGTTTATCTATCAGTAAAACTTGTCCATTTAAAAAATCTTCGGGAGTAATCATTATATAATTGTAAGCGGATGAATAAAGAAATGTATTAATAACAACACAATCCCTGCAATAATACGGTAGTATCCAAATACTTTGAATCCGTTTTTAGTCAAAAATCCTATAAAGGTTTTAATAGCCAAAAGTGCTACTACAAAAGCTACTATATTACCAATAATCAATAAATTAACTTGATCATGTGATAATTCAAATCCTGCTTTATAATAATCATAACATTTTTTAGCGGTTGCTCCAAACATGGTAGGAACTGCCAAAAAGAATGAAAACTCAGCCGCTGTTGTTCTTGACAATTTTTGCGACATCCCTCCTACTATACTCGCCCCACTTCTTGAAACTCCTGGAATCATTGCCAAACACTGGAACAATCCAATTTTTAAAGCTTGTGAATAGGTTATTTCTTGTGAAGTTTCGACTGTATTTGGATTATTAAACCATTCATCTACTTTTAGCAAAATAACTCCACCTATTAAAAGTGAAACTGCAACTGTAACGGGGTTTTCTAATAAACCATCTATAACATCACTTAATAATAATCCTAAAATAACTGCTGGTATAAATGCCACTAATAATTTAAAGTAAAAATCAAGCGTTTGAAAAAAACGTTTGAAATACAAAACGACTACCGAAAGAATAGCTCCTAGCTGAATTACAATTGTAAAAAGTTTTGTAAAATCATCATGGGCAATTCCAAAAAAAGAAGAGGCAATAATCATATGACCAGTTGAAGAAACAGGTAAAAACTCTGTAATTCCTTCAATAATGGCTAAAACAATAGCTTGTAAAGTATCCATTTATGCTTTTTTAGGATTTTTAAGAATTGCATAAATTGTAATTCCAAAACCTATCAAAACAGTAGTTGGAGCTAAACGAATACGTCTAAAATTAAAGATCGCTTCATTAAAAACATTTGGATCATTACTTCCACCACCTGCCATCAGAATAAATCCTAATGCAATTACACCAATTCCAATCAATAAAATTTTATAATTTACTTTATCAAAAAGAAATTCCTTTTTATTTTGCTCTTGTTTATTTTCCATTTTTATTTTTTTGTCCCTTGACAAAGTCTCAGGTAAGCTCATTTTATTAATATAAATCGTCAGTTCTTAAATTTAAGAAACGTTGTGTTGCAAAGTGTGTACTTAACCAAGTTATCAATACTCCGATTCCTAAAACCGTCAATAAAACTAATCCGATAAGTGCTTTATCTTCCATTATTCCAAGTCCTGGGAAATTGGTATCTACATAAATTAATAATCCAACCAAAGCAACAATAGCTAAACCTGCACCTATTAATCCTAGTTTAATACTTCGCATTACAAATGGCTTACGAATAAATGATTTTGTAGCACCTACCATTTGCATTGTTTTAATGATAAATCGATTAGAATGTATTGATAAGCGCAATGAACTATTAATAAGTAATACTGCGATTACAGTTAAAAATCCACTAACAATTAAAATCCACATACTCACTTTTTTGATATTATCATTAACCAGATTTACCAATTGCTTATCATAAACAATATCAGAAATCATAGTATTTTTACGTAAGCGACTTTCTATTTTAGCGATACTATCTTTAACTACATAATCAGCTTTTAAGTGAATATCATACGAATTTAACAACGGATTCTCTCCTAAAAACGTTAGGAAATCTTCACCAATAATATCAGTATGCTGTTTAGCTGCCTCTTCTTTAGTAACATAAACAAATGATCTAGCAAAAGGAGCTCTTTTTAACTCGGCGTTGAATGCTTTTATAATACTATCATTAGCTTCGTTCTTAAAGAAAACCGTCATAGCGATTTTTTCTTTAAAGTCATCCGCTAGTTTTTTAGAATTAATAATGAATAACCCTAGTACTCCCAAAAGGAATAAAACCAGAAATACACTTAATACAACCGAAAAATAAGAGGAAATTAACCTGCGTTTTTGAAATTTATCAAAGTTAGAACTCATAGTTTGCTTAAATTATGTGGTAAAAATAATAAAGAATTTCATTATTTGAAGTTAATAACGGCCAAAGTTTTAACTTTCGTACAATAAATGTAAATTTGCGAACTTATTATTATTGTGACTGAACCTTTGAATCTCCGTCACTTTAAACCTTTGAACCATAAAAATGACTTGAGTAAGCGAAAGCACGACTCCATTAAAAATAAAATTAAAGTAGGGAATGAAATACAATCCGATTGAAATAGACGCCAAATGGCAAAAATATTGGGCAGACAATAAAACTTTTGCAGCCGAGAATAACTCCGAAAAACCAAAACATTATGTACTCGATATGTTTCCTTATCCGTCTGGAGCAGGATTACACGTTGGTCATCCGCTAGGTTATATTGCTTCTGATGTGTATTCTCGTTTTAAAAGACATCAAGGGTTTAATGTTTTGCATCCAATGGGCTATGATAGCTTCGGATTGCCTGCTGAACAATATGCTATACAAACAGGTCAACGTCCTGAAGACACTACTCGTGTAAACATTGATGGTGGTGTAGATAAAGAAGGAAAGCAAATTGCTGGATACAGAAAACAATTAGATAAAATAGGATTCTCATTTGATTGGGATAGAGAAGTTCGTACTTCAAATCCTGATTATTACAAGCATACACAATGGATTTTTATTCAATTGTTTAATTCTTGGTACAATAAAGATTCAGATAAAGCCGAAGACATTTCGACTTTGATTTCTATTTTCGAAAAAGAAGGAAATGCAACTGTAAATGCAGTTTGCGATGATAATATTGTAGGATTTTCGTCAAGCGAATGGACATCGTTTTCATCTGATGAACAACAAAAAATCTTATTACAATACAGATTAACTTATTTAGCAGAAACCGAAGTAAACTGGTGTCCTGGTTTAGGAACTGTTTTGGCAAATGACGAAATCGTAAACGGTGTTTCTGAGCGTGGTGGCTATCCTGTAATCCGTAAAAAGATGACACAATGGAGCATGCGCATTTCTGCCTATGCAGAACGTTTATTACAAGGTCTTAACGATATTGACTGGAGCGAAAGCATCAAAGAAAGTCAACGTAACTGGATTGGAAAATCAGTTGGAGCAATGGTTTCTTTCCGTGTAGTGCCCTCAGCCCAGGGCTCTGAGCCCAGAGCAATAGAAGTTTTCACGACTCGTCCTGACACAATCTTCGGGGTTACGTTTATGACATTGGCTCCTGAACATCCTTTGGTTGCTGAGATTACAACTCCAGAACAAAAAGCAGCTATTGAAGCCTATATCGAAAAAACAGCGAAACGTTCTGAACGTGAGCGTATGGCTGATGTAAAAACCATTTCTGGTGTATTTACTGGTGCTTATGCTGAACACCCTTTTACAAAAGAACCAATTCCGGTTTGGATTGGCGATTATGTTTTGGCAGGATATGGAACAGGTGCGGTAATGGCAGTTCCTTGTGGAGACGAAAGAGATTATGCTTTTTCAAATTTCTTTAAAGGTCAAAACGGAATGCCAGAAATCAAAAATATCTTTGCAAATGTTGACATTTCTGAAACAGCTTATGGCTCGAAAGACAATGTAGAAATTGCAAATTCTGATTTCTTAAACGGATTAAGTTATAAAGAGGCAACTCAATTAGCAATTGCTGAATTAGAAAAAATAAATCAAGGAACAGGAAAAACCAATTATCGTTTGCGTGATGCAGTATTCTCTCGTCAGCGTTATTGGGGAGAGCCTTTCCCAGTATATTATGTAAATGGGTTGCCACAAATGATTGCAGCGCAACATTTACCAATTATTTTGCCTGAAGTAGAAAAATATTTACCGACCGAAGATGGATTGCCTCCTTTAGGAAATGCAGCAGTTTGGGCTTGGGATACTAAAACGAATACAGTTGTAAATACTGATTTAGTTGATAACGTGACGATTTTTCCTCTTGAACTAAACACTATGCCAGGTTGGGCAGGAAGTTCTTGGTACTGGATGCGTTATATGGATGCGCATAACGAAAACGAATTTGCAAGCAAAGAAGCTATAGCATACTGGGAAAGTGTCGATTTGTATATTGGAGGAAGCGAGCACGCAACTGGACATTTATTGTATTCTCGTTTTTGGAACAAATTCTTAAAAGACAAAGGCTTTGCTCCAACTGAAGAACCATTCAAAAAACTGATCAATCAGGGAATGATCTTAGGAACTACTGCTTATGTTTATAGACTTGAAGGAACGAACACTTTTGTATCTAAAAACAAAATTGAAGGTCAAAACGTACAACCAATTCGTGTTGACGTTCATTTCGTGAACTCTTCAGATGAATTAGACATTGAAAGATTCAAAGCTTGGAGAGAAGATTTTAATACTGCCGAATTTATTTTTGATGAAAATGGTAAATATATTGTAGGGCGTGAAGTCGAAAAAATGTCGAAATCATATTACAATGTAGTTACACCAGATGATATTTGTAATGAATATGGTGCTGATACATTACGTTTATACGAAATGTTCTTAGGGCCGTTAGAGCAAGCTAAACCTTGGAATACTGCTGGAATTTCGGGAGTATTTGGTTTCTTAAAAAAACTATGTCGTTTGTATTTTGATGACAATGGCTTAATTATTACCAATGATGAGCCAACAAAAGACAACTTAAAATCATTGCACAAAACCATTAAAAAAGTGGTAGAAGACATTGAGAGTTTTTCTTTTAATACCTCAGTTTCTCAGTTTATGATTTGTGTAAATGAATTGTCTACGCAAAACTGTCATTCTCGTGCTATACTTGAACCTTTGGCAATTGTAATTTCGCCTTATGCGCCACATATCGCTGAAGAATTATGGTCTTTATTAGGACATTCAACATCTATTGCAGCTGTTGCCTTCCCTACTTTTGAACCTAAATTTTTAGTAGAAAGTAGTAAAGAATATCCAGTTTCATTTAATGGAAAGATGCGTTTTACAATCGAATTGCCTTTGGATTTAACAAAAGAACAAATCGAAGAAATCATTATGAAAGACGAAAGAACTATAAAACAATTAGATGGCAGAACACCAAATAAAGTAATTATCGTTCCTGGAAAAATCATTAATTTGGTTGGATAAATAATTCCATTTACAATATTTTATAAATTCCAAATTCCAACTTTTGTTGGGGTTTGGATTTTTTTTGCACCTAGTTTGTCCTCCTGAGCGAAGTCGAAGGATCTCCACAATAAATTCTACAAGAGAATCATCAATATTTACCCACGTATTATTGTAGAGACGCACCGCAGTCCGTCTTACGTCTGTACATTTTTTAGGAAACGATCATGCATGCGAAGACACACTGCGACGTGCCTCTACTTACCCGTCTCTACAGGCTCAACTAACGGATATACAAAAAACTAAACAACAATTAATCAAAAATATTTTTAACATTTGTAACATTTTAATAACTCCCGTATCTAAAAGGCAAATTCTATCATTTAACAACTAAAAACTATTAAAATGAAAAAGTATATCTTCTTAGTTATCGCCCTTTTATTTTCAGCATTATGTTTAAATGTATTCGGACAAACAAAATCGTATCCGTTTGAAATTACCAAAACCGGAAAAGGAAAACAATCTATAATCTTCTTACCAGGATTTGCTAGTTCTGGAGATGTGTGGAACGAAACAAAACCTAACTTCGAAAAAGATTTTACCTGTTATGTTTTTACAATGGCGGGTTTTGCAGGAGTAAAACCACAACCAAATGCTTCTTTTATAAATTGGGAAACAGAAATCGCTAATTACATAAAAGCAAACAAAATCGAAAAACCAATTATAGTCGGTCATAGTATGGGTGGCGGACTTGCCCTGGCTCTCGCCGCTGATTATCCGGAATTGATAGGTAAAATTATAGTAGTTGATGCTCTTCCTTGTTTGTCGGCTTTAATGGATCCTTCTTTTAAAGCAAAAGAAAATAATGATTGTACACCAATAATCAATAAAATGACAGCAATGTCTGATGAGCAATTTTCTGAAAATCAAAAAAAATACCTTCCAAGACTTTTAGAAGATACTACAAAACAAGATTTATTACTTAGCTGGAGTGTTAAATCCGACAGAAAAACATTTGCCGAAATGTTTTGTGATTTTTCAAACACAGATTTGAGAGATAAAATCGCAACCATAAAATGTCCTTCACTCATATTACTTGAAGCTTATTTTGTAAACATGAAACCTGCAATCGAAGCTCAATATAAAAACTTAAAAAATGCTAATCTTCAATACGCTAACAAAGGATTACATTTTATCATGTATGATGACAAAGATTGGTATTTAACCCAACTAACCAACTTTATAAAATCGAAATAATGGAGTTTGAACAGCTATATAAATCCTATTGGGAAAAGGTATTTAGGTTGTGCATGGGTTACGTAAATGATTACAGCATTGCACAGGATATCGCGCAGGAAACATTTATTATTATTTGGAAAAAACTCCACACTTTTAGAAACGAAGCCAATATCGGAAGCTGGATTTTTAGGATTGCATCTAATAATTGCCTTAAACAAATAGAAAAAGGAAAACGTTTTCCAAAATCAGAACTTCCGGCACATATTACCGAGGAAAAAGAATATTCGCTAGAACCACAAATTCAGTTTTTATACAAATGCATCGCCGAATTACCAGAAACGGACCGTATTATTATTTCGCTCGAACTAGAAGATGTAAAACAAGCCGAAATAGCTAAAATCGTAGGGCTCTCAGAAGCGAATATAAGAGTGAAAATTCATAGAATTAAAGAAAAACTAACTCAAAAATTTAAAGAAAATGGACAATAATATAGACTTTAAAGATTTATGGAAAAAACAAACCGTAAGTCAGCCCAATATAGACGAGCTACTTTCTAAACTAAAACAATTTAAAAGAGGAAGTTTAACGAAAATGATTCTAACAAACATCTTACTTATTGCTACGAGTGTATTTATAATTTTTATTTGGTATCATTATCAGCCTGAATATATTTCGACCAAAATCGGAATCATTTTAACTGTTCTGGCAATGGCAATGTATTTATTTGTTTACAATAAACTGGCTTCATTTTATAAAACTATAGACAGCAACCAGAGTAATAATGAATACCTACATAAATTAATTTCGATTAAAACGAAACAACAGTTTTTACAATCGACCATTTTAAGTTTGTATTTTATCTTACTTGGTGCAGGGTTGTGCTTGTATATGTACGAATATGCATTAAAAATGCCGTCGTTTTGGGGGATTTTCACCTATGTAATAATGTTAGCCTGGATAGGATTTGTATGGTTTTATTTAAGACCTAAAGAAATCAAAAAACAAGAAACCAAAATAAATAGCCTGATTTCTAAATTTGAAGAAATAAATAATCAGCTAAATACAAACTTGTAATACTCTATAAAAACAAACATCAATTGGGCAAAAAAAGAGGTCTGTAAAATTACAGACCTTCCTTTTTCATTTACAAAATATTCTTAGGTTATCTTGGAAAAATATACGTTTTTGTATGTACAACAATAATTCCGTCGCTATTTGCAGTTCCTGTTAATTCAGAAACAACTTTTCCTCCAACATAAATTTTAGCAGTAACAGTTTGCCCAGCAACACCTCCGAGTCCACTTGTGTGTACTAAAGCTCCATCGCTGTCTGCATTTGCAGTAAATTCTTTTACCCAAGGTAATCCTGCGATATCCTCAATAAGTGGCGCACCACTTTTTTCCATATAAGTCACATCAAGTTCTCCTGTAAAATTTCCTGTTATTTCATATTTTACATCTCTTGATTTATTGACTGGTTCTGATTCGTTATCGCTGTCGCTGCTGCAAGATACTGCTGTAAAAGCAAGAGTCAATACAATCGCTAGAGTTTTCATAATTGATTTCATAATTAAATTCTTTTTAATAATTAATATTGGTTTCGAACAAAATTACATGCTTATTGAAAAGAGGTCAATACCTGACAAAATGCATTTTAGATTACCTGATATCAGGTAAAAAAACAAAAAATATTTTGATAAAAATTTAATTTTAATAAATTTGATAAAATACATTTTATGTCCAAAATAGGCTTTTATTTAATCCTTATATTTTTCTCAACTACCACTTACTCACAAGTAATCCTCTCCTTAGAGGATCATTCAGGTTATATTGACAGCATTGCCAAAGTCACTAAAAATATAAAGTCAGATAGCTTAAAAAGCCTTTATAGTTTTAGATTATCAAAACTATATTTGATTGTTCAGGATGTTGAAAAATCTAAAAAATATCTCGCTCAAGCAAATAGACTCAAAACTAAATTCCCATACCTAAATGACTTATCAATCTATTATAACTCCTTTAGCTTTATGGATAAAGGTGATACAGATGGATTTGAAAAAACACTTCTTGAGGCTAACAAAAAGCTTAAAAAATATAATAACACTGAGGCTTACAGATTTCGCGCTAGCATTCTACACAATTACGGAATCCTTCAGCAACGAAAAAACAATGAAAAAGGCTACATGAAACTGATGGTAAATGAAGCCATTCCTATTGCAAAAAAAAGTCGTGATTACGAACTTATAAGCAGTTTATATAAAGCAGTTGCTATTATTTTTATGAATACTGGTGAACGTGAAAAAGCAAATGAATATTTAAGTGAAGCTCAAAATTATATCGAAAGGGCATTAAAGAAAACACCAACACTTGCAGAGTCAAAAATGGAGACCTACATCATAAATGCTGAAAATCTCGTTGAGCTCAAACATTTTTATGATGCCAAAAAAGTATTAGACAAAGCTTTTTCTACCTTAAAACATTTTCCAGAATCTAATTTAAACGATTTCTACTTTTATTCTGAAGGATTATATTATGCAAAACAAAATAAAAATTCTAATGCTTTAGAAAGTTACAAAAAGGGAATGAAATCTGCTGAAAAGCATCAAAATCTCATCGCTCTAAACCGATTAAAATTTGCAGAATATCAAGTTCTTTTTAAATTAAAAAACTATTTGAAAGCCAAAAATAATTTAGATTATCTTATAAAAAATACCCCCTTTATTCTAGATAAAAAGAATTATTATAATGAATTAGCTAAAGTATATAACGCTATAAGCGAATATGATAAAGCTTATTTCTATTCTAACAAATACAATACTATAAATGATAGCATAAATAATACGAATTTCCAAAATGAAATTGTAGCACTTGAAGCAAAATATAAAAAGGCAGAAAGCGAGAGAAAAATCAATTTACTGCTGTCTCAAAATGAGAAGGCTATTTTAATGGTAAATAATACACGTTTAAACACAATTCTATTTGGAGTACTTTCCTTTCTCTTGTTCCTTAGTGTATTATTTCTGTGGATTTTTAACAAAAACCAAAAGAAATTAAGCGCCCAAAAAGAAATTAATTTAAAGCAGGATTTGATAGCTTTTGAAAATCGTCATAAACTTTCGGTTTCTAAAGCTTTGATTCAAGGAGAAGAGATTGAGCGAAAAAGAATTGCCAGAGATTTACACGATGGGCTAGGAAGTATGCTCTCTGGATTAAAAATTCATCTGAATCTTGCTAAAAAAGAAAAAGGCGAAATTATAAACGGAGTAGATACTTTGCTAGATAATTCTATTAAAGAACTTCGCAACATATCACAGAATTTAATGCCTGAAAGCTTATTAGAATTAAGCTTAGAACATGCTTTGAAAGATTTATGCGCTGCAAATTCAAATACCACTACTAAAATTGAATTTCAATATCTAATAAAAAAATCAAAACTGCCTAAAAACTACGAAATCATGATTTACAGGATTATTCAAGAACTACTCAATAATGCATCAAAATATGCAAATGCATCCCGAGTCTTGGTTTCTTGTTCTCAAAACCAAGATGTTTTCTTTATAACTGTAGAGGACAATGGTATTGGTTTTGCTATTTTAGATACGAAAAATAAAACCGGTATGGGGTTAAAAAACATTAAGAATCGGGTAGAATTTTTAAATGGAAAACTGGAAATTGAAAGTAAAATAAATCAAGGAACTTCAACTTATATTGAATTGAATGTTATAAATGAAAATCAAGAAGATGAGTAAAAAATATAAAATGGTGATTGTAGATGATCATCCAATTGTAATTTCTGGGATTTCTGGATTGTTGTCTGATTTAGATACTGTCGAAATTATCGAAAAAATGCAATCTGGAGTTACACTATTTGATTACATCATGAATAATAAAGTAGATTTAATTTTAATGGATATTTTCCTGCCTGTTATGACCGGCATTGATTTATGTAAAAAGATTAAACAAAAATATCCACAAATTATAATCATTGGTATGAGTAGTCAATCTGAAAGAAGTCTGGTAATGCAGTTTATCAGAAACGGAGGAAATGGATATATTCTAAAAAGTGCTTCTTTCGAAGAGTTTAAACGTTGCATTTATAAAGCTATCGATGGCGAAATCGTATTTAGTAATGACGTAAAAACAATTATTAGTCAGCCACTATCCGAAGATTTAGAATACATTCCTAGTCTCAGCCGTAGAGAAAAAGATATCGTTATGTTACTCTCCAAAGGCAAATCAACTCAGGAAATTGCCGATGAATTATTCTTAAGTTTCTTAACTGTTCAAACACATAGACGAAATATTCTGCAAAAATATAAAATGAAAAATGTTGCTGAATTAATGACACATCTTCTTAAGAACAACCTTTTAAACTAAACAAAATTTAAAATGACAAAATGACATTTTTTTAATTTGGTTCAGAAATTGCTATTTATCTCATAACTTTAAACAATAAACTAAAAAACAAAAGATATGGGAATGAGTTATTTAATTCTTGCTGGAGCAATTATGCTATTTAGCTGGTTAGTTAGTTCAAGACTGAAAAGCAAATTCGAACTATACTCCAAATTGCAATTACAAAACGGAATGACGGGTGCTGAGATTGCCGAAAAAATGCTTGCGGATAATGGTATCCGTGATGTGAGAGTTATTTCGACACCGGGTCAGTTAACAGATCACTATAATCCAGTAGATAAAACAGTAAACCTAAGTGAAGCTGTTTACAACCAACGCAATGCGGCGGCGGCGGCTGTTGCTGCACACGAATGCGGACACGCTGTACAACATGCAGTAGGTTATGAATGGTTAACAATGCGTTCTAAATTAGTGCCAATTGTAAGCGTTGCTTCAAGTTATATGCAATGGATTTTGCTTGCAGGTATTTTAATGCTTAAAACTTTTCCACAATTATTATTAATTGGGATTATCATTTTTGCTGCAACAACTATATTTTCGATTGTGACTTTGCCTGTAGAATATGATGCGAGTAATCGTGCTCTTGCTTGGTTAGAAAGTAAACGAATGCTGACACAACAAGAACAAGCTGGTGCAAAAGACGCTCTAAAATGGGCTGCCAGAACTTATGTAGTAGCTGCGATTGGATCAATTGCTACTTTATTATATTATGTCTCAATATATATGGGAGGAAGAAGAAATTAATGAGAAAATGTTCCAATTAGAAAATGAGATAATTAACAACCCTGATAGATTTAAATTTCTATCGGGGTTTATTTTTTTATCCTGCAAGGTTTCTTTTAACCTTGTAGGATTTGTACATTTTCTAATTATCTCATTTACTAATTTAACTCATTTTAAAAGAAATAAAACCTAACGAATAAGACTACCTAAAAGATTGAAATAAATATTTTTTCTTAAAACAAAATGCAAATTATTCATACATTTGATTATAATTTTAACTAAATTAAAATGGGAATATTTGAAAAATTAAGAAATGAGTTTCTAGATATAATTGAATTTATAGACAACAGCAACAACACTCTTGTTTACAGATTCGAAAGATATCAGAATGAAATAAAAAACAATAGTAAGCTTATCGTTAGAGAAGGACAGCAAGCCATCTTTATGAATGAAGGTAAGATTGCTGATATTTTCAATGCTGGAACTTACACCTTAAACACCCAAAACTTACCTATTTTATCTACTTTAAAGGGTTGGAAATACGATTTCAATAGTCCTTTTAAAGCTGAAGTTTATTTTATAAATACACGAAATTTTATCGATCAAAAATGGGGAACTAAAAATCCTTTAATTTTAAATGATGACCGTTTTGGAATGCTTGAAATTAGAGCTTTTGGAACTTATACTTTTAAAATTGTCGATGCTCAAAAATTTATAAAAGAAATTGTTGGTACCGACGGACATTTTACTACCGAAGAGATTAACGAACAATTAAAAAGTATTATAGTATCTCGTTTTACCGATGCTATCGGCGAAGCTAAGCTACCTATAGAATCATACGTAGGTAATACCAACGAACTTTCGGCTACCATCTTTGCTATCATGAAAGATGATTTTGCTACCTACGGAATTGAGCTTAGCAAATTCTTACTAGAAAACACCTCTATGCCAGAGGATGTTAAAAAAGAAATTTTCGAATTAAGTCGTCTTAACAAGATTGACATGAAAAAGTTTACGCAGTATAAAACAGCTCAATCTATCGAGAAAGCTGCCGAAAATCCATCTGGAATAGCAGGAACCGCTTTTAGTTTTGGAACTGGCATGAACATGGCAAGGCAAATGATGCAATCTTTTGAAGAACCATTTCAAACAACATCTTTTTCCTCTTTTTCAAGCCATCAGATACCTCCTCAAACACCTCCACCATTACCAACAACAGGAACAACATATTTTGTTGCTATTAATAATGCACAAGCTGGACCCTTTAACGAAAGTCAACTTTTGCCTTTAATCGAAAAAGGACAACTGCTAGCAGATACTTTAGTATGGAATCAAGGAATGACGGGATGGCAAAAAGCATCGAGTGTTTCTGAGCTACAAAATTTATTTTCTCAAACTCCTCCTCCTCTACCTAACATCTAATTTTATAAAATGGAAAACGCCGAAATTAAAAACGAAACACTAAAAGCTTTCGACTGTTCAAATTGTGGAGCTGGATTAAAATATAAACCTGGTACAACAACTTTAATATGCGAATATTGCAATACCAAAAACATTATTCCACAAGAACAAACTATTATCGAGGAAAATGATTTCGTAACCTATCTTGAAAAATTAGAGTCAGAAAATTCAGTTGTTGAAGAAACACTACAATGCAAAAGTTGTGGCGCAGCTTCAACAATAAATATAAATTCAAAATCTTCTGATTGTCCATATTGTAACACTCCATTAATAGATGCTAGCACAAAAGAAGACCGCACCATTAAGCCTCAATATTTATTACCTTTTAAAATAGATAAGCAAAAGGCAGCCCTATTGGGTTATAATTGGGCAAAAGACACTTGGTTTACCAAACAAATCCAATCTTCTTCTATAGATTTATCTGGAGTTTATGTTCCTCATTGGACATTTGACGTACAAACCAATTCTAATTATAACGTAGAAAGAAAACAAGTAAATGGCAACAATACTTATCTTCAATCTATGTCAGGTAATCTTTCTCTATTTTTGACGACATCGTTGTTCCTGCATCTGGAACTGTTGACACTAATTTATTAGCAAAAGTAGGTCCTTGGATCACAAAGAATCTCGTTAATACCAACGACCAGTACCTAAGTGACTACATTGTTGAAAAACACAAACTCGGTTTAAAACAAGGGTTTTATGTGGGCAAAAAGGCAATCGACGAGACAATTAGCAAGCAAATCAATTCTCAAGTAGGCTCAGGCAGCAATACAAAGGTTAAGTCTATACAAAGCCAATACAACAACATAAAATTCAAACATATTTTGTTGCCTCTTTATGTAGCTACCTATGAATATAAAGGTCAGAAAAATATCTTTTACATTAATGGTAATACTGGAGCAGTAGCAGGCGTAAGACCAAAAAGTCCTATCAACGTATTTTTAAAAAAAGTTGCAATAGTTATCTTCATAATTGTAGGCATTCTTCTATTATTAGTTTTTTTACTAGCATGGTTGGGTGCCAGTTAATTAGACAATGTATCAATAAGACAATTAACCCCGATAAATTAAAAATCTATCGGGGTTTTATTTTTACTATATCATTCAATTAAACATCTAACAAATCCTAAAACCTGTCAGAAAACAATATAGTATCGTATAAGATAAATAAAAAACCTTGCATGATTCATGCATTTTCTAATTTTCTAATTGACAGATTATCTCATTTTCAAATGGGCCAAATACCAAATTGATACATTTACTAATTACGATTGACTCCTTATGGCATTTACAAACATTTCGATTATATTTGCAATTCGATTGAAAGACAATTTTTAATATCAATTCTAAAATTAAAATGAGACACACAAAAGTTAAAGACTTATTAAACAGTACTACGACGCTTCAGGAAGTTAATGCAAAAGGATGGGTAAGAACTTTTAGAAATAATCAGTTCATTGCTCTTAATGACGGCTCTACCATTAATAATATACAATGTGTTGTTGATTTTGAAAATACACCAGATGAAACTTTAAAGAGAGTCACTACCGGTGCCGCTATTTCGGTAACTGGAACTTTGATAGAAAGTAAAGGTGCTGGTCAGAATGTTGAAATCCAAGTTACAAAACTAGAAATATTAGGAGATTCAGATGCTGAAAAATTCCCGATACAGCCAAAAAACAAACCAAGCTTAGACTTTTTACGTGAAAATGCGCATTTGCGTGTACGTACAAACATGTTTGGAGCAATAATGCGTGTTCGTTCCGTATTATCATATGCAGTACATAGCTATTTTCAAGAAAAAGGATTTGTATATGTAAACACACCAATCATCACTGGTTCAGATGCTGAAGGCGCTGGAGAAATGTTTAAAGTTACCGCTTTACCTTTTGACAACCCTCCGAGAACAGAAGATGGAAAGATCAATTACAAAGAAGATTTCTTCGAAAAAGAAACAAACTTAACCGTTTCTGGACAATTAGAAGGTGAAACTTATGCAATGGCTTTAGGTCAAATTTATACTTTTGGACCTACTTTTAGAGCAGAAAATTCAAATACTTCTCGCCATTTGGCTGAGTTTTGGATGATTGAGCCTGAAGTTGCTTTTAATGATTTGGATGACAATATGGATTTGGCTGAAGATTTTATTCAGTACGTAATTAAATATGCGTTAGACAAATGTCCGGATGATTTGAAATTTTTAGAGACTAGATTACTAGACGAAGAGAAATCAAAACCTCAGGCAGAAAGAAGCGAAATGGCCTTATTAGAAAAATTAAACTTCGTATTAGAAAACAATTTCAAACGTGTTTCTTACACTGAAGCAATTGATATTTTAAGAGAGTCAACTCCAAATAAAAAGAAAAAATTCCAATATATCATTAACGAATGGGGAGCTGATTTACAATCAGAACACGAACGTTACTTAGTTGAAAAACACTTTAAATGTCCTGTAATCTTATTTGATTACCCAGCAAACATTAAAGCATTTTACATGCGTTTGAATGACAACACTGAACCAGGAAGAGAAACAGTTCGTGCAATGGATATCCTTTTCCCTGGAATTGGAGAAATCGTAGGTGGTTCTGAAAGAGAAGAACGTTATGATGTTTTAATTGAAAAAATGAAAGCTCTAGAAATTGACGAAGAAGAATTATCATGGTACTTAGATACTAGAAGATTTGGATCGGCAACTCACTCAGGTTTTGGTTTAGGCTTTGAGCGTTTGGTATTGTTTGTAACAGGAATGACAAACATACGTGACGTAATTCCTTTCCCAAGAACTCCTGGAAATGCAGAATTTTAAAAAAAAATAAAGTTTAAAAAAATGTTTCAAGTTTCAGGTTTCAGGTTTGTACAACTTGAAACTTGAAACTTTGAACTTTCAAACAAAAATAAATGCTAAAGCAATTTTTAAATTTAAAATTATCTCAAAAATTATCTCCTCAGCAAATTCAGCTGATGAAGTTAATTCAATTGCCTACGCAAGCATTTGAACAGCGTTTATTAGAAGAAATGAACGAAAACCCAGCTTTAGAAGCCGGAAAAGAAGAAGAGTACGAAGCAGATGAATTTGCGAATGAAGAATACGATGATTATGATGACGCAGAGTCTGACAGAATCGAAGCAGACGATATTAACATTGATGAATATTTAAGCGACGACGATACTCCAGATTATAAAACTCAAGCCAATAACTATAGTGATGATGATCAAGAGCGTGAAACTCCATTCGCATCACCAGTTAGTTTTCATCAAGATTTAATCAATCAGTTAAATACTTTTATATTAAGCGATGAAGAGCGTGAAATAGCTGAGTTCTTAGTAGGAAGCATCGATGATATGGGATACATACGAAGAAGTATTCCAGATATTGTAGATGATATGGCTTTTACGCAAGGTATCTATACCGATGAAGCAACGGTTGAAAAAATGCTACATGTAATACACGAACTAGAACCTTCAGGAGTTGGCGCACGTGATTTACAGGAATGCTTATTACTACAATTAAAACACAGAACTCCAACAGAATATGTAGAATTGGCAATCGATATTATCGAGAATCAATTTGATGCTTTCACCAAAAAGCATTACGACAAACTGTTACAGAAATACAATGTTTCGAATGAGCAGCTTAAAAAAGCAGTTCATGAAATAGAACGATTGAACCCAAAGCCAGGAGGCGCATTTACAGGAAATAATAAAGTTACTGAAAATGTAGTTCCCGATTTTGCAATCCGCATTGTTGATGGCGAGCTTGAATTAACCTTAAACGGAAGAAATGCCCCATCACTACACGTTTCCAAAGATTATCAGGAAATGATGCAGACCTATAAAGATTCTCGAGATAAATCGACAGCACAAAAAGATGCAGTACAATTTATAAAACAGAAACTGGATTCAGCTAAATGGTTTATAGATGCTATTCGCCAACGTCAGGAAACATTATATGTAACCATGAATGCGATCATGCATTATCAGGAAGAATATTTCCTAGATGGCGATGAAACCAAGCTAAAACCAATGATTCTTAAGGATATTGCCGATATGGTTGGATTAGATATTTCGACTATTTCGCGTGTTGCAAATAGCAAATATGTAGAAACTCCTTATGGAACGAAACTGATAAAAGAATTCTTCTCAGAAGCGATGAAAAACGATCAGGGTGAAGATGTTTCGACTTTGGAAATCAAGAAAATTTTACAAAATACAATTGAAGAAGAAGATAAAAGGAAACCGCTTCCAGATGATCAACTTGCTGAAATTCTAAAGGAAAAAGGATACCCTATTGCCCGAAGAACTATTGCAAAATACCGTGAACAACTTGATATTCCTGTAGCAAGAATGCGTAAGAAAATGTAATTCTTTATATTTTAAAATATAAAAACCCGACAAGTTCAAGAACCTGTCGGGTTTTATTTTATATAAGAATTATTTATTTATACTGACTTGGAAGAACTGTAACCTTAAACAAAAATGCTTTCTTTTTGTCATTATAGCTATAAACCAATGTAAAATCATTTTCCCTAAAAACTTCAAGCCCTGAATTTGCTTTGGCTGTACTCAACAAGCTCTTTTCAATTTCTTCATGTATAACAGCAACATCTGCAGTTTCTTTTTCTACATTTAGTAATGTTAGATTATATTGAACAACTTTATCCTCATGCAGACTTACACTATCTAAACGAATTCCTTCTTGAATTGTTAAAGGGCAATTTTTATTATACTTCACTACCAATTCTTTCACTTCCGTTTTTACCTCATCAGCACTTTCATAAAAATAAAATTGAAAGAAGCCCACCAAAACAAGTGCAATACCAATTGTAATTATTAACCAAATATTCTGTTTTCTTTTACTCTCTTTTTCTTGCATTGCCTCTTTTAGTTTAAAATATTATTCAGAATATCAGAAAAACTACAACCTATTTTTCCTGATTTTTTTTCATTGCATTGTAATATGCCGCACGACTTAATGGCTCATACTCTTCGGTTTCGCCAAGCATAACCAATTTATCATTATCTGTCTTACGAAAACTATAATTAGCAAGATTTCCTGTTCTTGTACAAACTGCGTGTACTTTGGTCACGTATTCAGCTGTTGCCATAAGTCCTGGCATTGGACCAAACGGATTTCCTTTAAAATCCATATCTAATCCTGCAACAATTACACGAATTCCTTGATTAGCAAGATCATTACATACTGTAATAATTTCGTCGTCAAAAAACTGAGCTTCATCAATCCCGATAACATCACAGCCTTGTGCAAGAATAGCAATATTAGCAGCTGCAGGGACTGGTGTTGAACGAATTTCGTTTGCATCATGCGACACAACCATTTCGTCATGATAGCGGGTATCAATAGCGGGTTTAAAAATTTCGACTTTTTGTTTGGCAAATTGAGCACGTTTTAATCTGCGGATTAACTCTTCGGTTTTACCCGAAAACATTGACCCACAAATAACTTCAATCCAACCAAACTGTTCTTTGTGATTTACTGTATTTTCGAGAAACATTTTGTATTTTTCTACCTTTAAAAATGAATAGTTTTCATTACTTTGTACAAGTAATAAATCAACATAAAAATTCAATACTTTTTACGTTTTTCAAAAGTAGAAAATTTTTATCAAATCGAAGATTCAAGAGCACTTATTTAAATAAATAAAAAGAATATTGCACAATGTTTCTTTCATTTTTTGATTTCACTCAAAAGAATACACATTAATAAATATGCCTAACACATTATAATTTTCAAACGTTATGAAAAAAAAATTGGAAGCCGATTTAATCAGCATTGCACATCGAATTTTAAAACTTAAAAACAAGTCCGATATCAATCAATTATATCTTGAAACGCAGAAATTATATGAAAAATTAGCCGTTTTAAAGTTTATTGATGAAAATTTTGAAGAGACTAAACCAACTATTGGTCGTGGTCAAATAGATGCTACAATTGAAACTGCATTTGAAAAGGAAGAAGTAATTCAATCTGAAAAAACAATTGCAGTTGAAGAACCAATTACAAAAGAAGAAATCATTGTAAATCAAGTTGTAGAAACTCCTATTGAAAAAGTTTCTGAACCAGTGGTTAATGAAGTAATTGAAGGCAAAACTGAAGAGATTATAGAAGAAAAAATTATCGAAGAAGAGGTTATTGCAGAAATCCCAGAATCTACAGAAGAGATCCCTGAGCCATTTTTGAAAGAAGTAATCGAAAGTAAAACGGAAGAAATTATTGAAGAGGTAGTTGTAGAAACTCCTGAACCAATAGCAGTCGAAGAATCTGTTGAAGAAGAAAAAATTGAGGAAGTAGCAAGTCCAATTACAAATTTTACTCCTTCATTTGATTTCACTCCAGAAGTAAAAGAAGAAACTCCAGAAAAATCAGATGTAGTTCATATTTCGTTCGAAGATATAATGGGTATCGATTATAGCAATGCACAATTTGTAAAAGTAGATAGTTTTGAAGCTGCATCTCCTGCTTCAACACCGCCAGCTCCAACAGAATTTAAAGAAAAAAAGAAAGAAGCAGCAACCACTTCCGTTTTAGAAGAATCTAAACCTGTTTCTTTAAACGAAAAACTTTCTAAGGGCTTTCATATTGACCTTAACGATCGTATTGCATTTACAAAACATCTTTTTGGAAACAGTCCTGAAGACTACAATCGTGTTTTAAACCAACTAATCACATTTGATAGTTTTGGTGAAGCCAATGAATTTCTTGAAAACATGGTAAAACCAGATTACAACAACTGGGAAGGAAAAGACGAATATGCAGAACGTTTCGTTGCTATTATCGAGAAAAAATTCTCATAAACACGAATTCCACAGATTTACACTAATTTATTTTCGTGAAATTTTTAACATTCTAATCATTCGTGTTAATTCGTGCAATCTGTGTTTAAATATTAAAAAAAATTATGTCTAAATTATATATCGTTCCTACGCCTATTGGCAACCTAGAAGACATGACTTTTCGAGCCATTCGTATTCTTAAAGAAGTAGATTTAATTTTAGCCGAAGATACTCGTACAAGTGGTAAACTCTTAAAACATTTTGAGATAGGTACGCACATGCACAGTCACCATATGCATAACGAACATAAGACTACCGAGAATTTAATCGCAAGATTAAAAGCCGGAGAAACCATTGCCTTGATTTCCGATGCAGGAACTCCAGCCATATCAGATCCTGGTTTTTTACTTACGCGTGCTTGTGTTGAAAATAAAATTGAGGTAGAATGTTTACCTGGTGCAACAGCTTTTGTTCCAGCACTTGTAAATAGCGGATTACCAAATGACAAGTTTGTTTTTGAAGGTTTCCTGCCTGATAAAAAAGGAAGACAAACCCGCTATTTAGTTCTTGCTGAGGAAACCCGAACGATGATTCTATATGTCTCTCCACATAAATTAGTAAAAACACTGGCTGAATTTATCACATATTTTGGCGAAGACAGACAGGTTTGCGTGTGCAGGGAATTATCAAAACTACATGAAGAAAATGTACGTGGAACCGCAAAAGAAGTATTAAACCATTTTGAAAAAACAGCACCACGCGGAGAAATTGTTGTAGTTGTTGCTGGAAAAACAATAATAAAAGAACCTAAGAAAAGTAAATTTTCTAAGGATGACAAAGAAGAAGACGAAGAAGATTAACACGATGTTAGTTCAAACACCATTTTGTCACATCGAGCGGAGTCGAGATGCAACAATTGGTTCTCGACTCCGCTCGAACTGACAATTAAGATCATTTTAAAGATATTAATAAAACATAATATGAGCATACAAGCCTTTTTAGAAAAACTAAAACAAACTCCAACCGAAATAACTTTTCCTGAAACTATTGCAGTAATCGAAGAGAATTACACATTTACTCCAACTGCTTTCCAAAATGGAACTCAACACAATGCTGCTGGCGAAAACTCAGGTTCTTGTAAATTATTTGCCTTCGCGAAATCGCAAAACCTTTCTCAGGAAGAAACTTTAGCTTGCTTTGGCGCTTATTACTTCGAAGAAGTTCTAGGAGATCCAAACGGAACCAATCACCAAAACATTAGAAACTTCATCAACTTAGGTTGGGACGGAATTAAGTTTGAAGGAACTGCTTTGGAATTGAAATAAATGCTAACACCATTATTTAATAAAACATGAAGGAAAGACTAGAGGAAATTGCAGTAGTAATATTTCTGCTTATAATAGGTATTCCTTTATCTATATTATTTCTTCCTTTTATTATACTTTTTTCAATATTTGATTTTTTTCAAAGAAAACGCTTTAAAAAAAGATATATTAATTATTTATCATCAATTGAAGGGAAAAAATTCTTCTGCTTTAATACTCGAAAAAACGGGCATCATTATATTGAAAAAAACGTCATTCCGAAACTTGCTGACGACATTGAATATATTTTCATGGAAGGTAAAAATTTAAAATCCGCATACACTAGAGAGTATATTTCTCATATGCTATCTACCATTTCTGATCGAAAAGGCTTTCCATACTTAATAAAAATTAATAATGGAAAAGTATTGAATAAGTCGTTAAATAGTCAGTTTTACAACTTTAAAAGTCAAAATAAAAATTCTGACGATTTGATTATCTTAATAAATGACAACTTTAATAAGCTAAAATAAATCTTAGATAACTTTAAACTAAATTCAAAATCTTTGTCAAAGTTTAAAACTTTATCAAAGTTAAAACCGAATAAAATGCGTTGGACTTTAAAATCAAAACCATCCGAAGATAAAATCAACCATTTAGCACAAGCACTAAATGTAGAAAATTTTGTTGCGACACTTTTAATCCAACGTGGCATTGAAACTTTCGATGATGCTAAAAATTTCTTTCGCCCATCATTAGAACATCTCCACGATCCCTATCTTATGAAAGATATGGACAAGGCAGTTTCCCGAATAGAAAAAGCAATTGCTAATCAGGAAAACATCCTCGTTTTTGGAGATTATGATGTCGATGGCACAACTGCTGTTTCCTTGGTTTCCTCTTATTTAAAATCATATTATCCAAATGTAGCAACCTATATTCCGGACCGCTATGCAGAAGGTTATGGGGTTTCATTTATGGGAATTGATTTTGCCGATGATAATGGTTTTTCACTGATTATTGCACTAGATTGTGGTATAAAATCTATTGACCATGTCGCTTACGCAAAAGAACGAAATATCGATTTCATTATTTGTGATCACCACCGCCCAGGAGATACCCTTCCCGATGCAGTTGCTGTTTTAGACCCAAAAAGAGAAGATTGTTTTTATCCTTATGATGAGTTATGTGGTTGCGGTGTAGGTTTTAAATTAATTCAGGCTTTAGGGACAAACCGCAATGAAACTATTGATGATTTATTTCCTTACTTAGATCTAGTTGCAACTGCAATTGCTGCAGATATTGTTCCTATGACAGGCGAAAATAGAGTTTTGGCTTATTATGGCTTACAGGTTATTAATAGCAATCCAAGACCTGGAATAAAAGCGTTGGTTCACCAAGTAAAGAAAAAATCACTCGACATTACCGATGTCGTTTTTATCATAGCTCCTCGTATTAATGCTGCTGGCCGTATTAAACATGGCAACCATGCTGTAGAATTGTTGACCGAATTCAATTTTGAACAAGCCCAACAATTTGCATCAGAAATAGAAAAATACAATGCAGATCGTAAAGATCTTGACAAACAAATTACTAAAGAAGCCTTTCAACAAATAGAAAAAAATCAAGAACAGAACCGATTTTCAACTGTAGTTTTTCAGGAGGATTGGCACAAAGGTGTTATAGGTATTGTAGCCTCACGATTAATAGAAACCTATTACCGACCAACACTTGTTTTTACAAAAAGTGGTGATAAATATGCTGCTTCTGCTCGTTCTGTAAAAGGATTTGACGTATATAATGCTCTAGATGCCTGTGCTGAACATTTGGAACAATTTGGAGGACATATGTATGCGGCTGGAATGACTTTGAAAGAAGAAAATTATCCAACATTTAAAGAAGCCTTTGAAAAACAAGTAGAAAAAACAATTCTACCCGAAATGTTAACTCCGGAAATAGAAATTGATGCCGAGATTAATTTTACAGATATTACTCCAAAGTTGATTCGGATTTTAAAACAATTTGAACCTTTTGGCCCTCTTAATATGACCCCTGTTTTTATGACAAAAAACATAAAAGATACAGGTTATGCAAAAGCGATGGGAGCAGATGAAGACCATCTTAAGCTCTTTGTAAAACAAAACAACTCCGAAGGAATTTCGGCAATAGGATTTGGTTTAGGAAAAAAACTAGATCTTACAACACATCAAAAACCATTTCAAGCCGCTTATTGCATCTCAGAAAATGAATGGAACGGTACTATATCTACACAATTAATGTTAAAAGACATTCAGTAAGATGACAGATAAAATCAAAAAAAATGACCCATACGCGGCGCTGCGTTATAGAGAATTTAATGTTTTTTTAATATTGCGTTTTGCCATGGTTTTTGCCTGGTCTATGCAATTTATTGTTATTGAATGGGAAGTATATAGTTTAACCAAAAATCCACTTTCGTTAGGAATTATTGGTTTAATGGAAGTAATTCCAGCTGTTTCGATGGCTTTATTCGCTGGTCATATTGTAGATCAAAATGAAAAAAAAGGGCTATTAGTTAAATGTATTTTAGGTTTTTCGGTTATTAGTTTTGGTTTATTTTTACTAACATGGCCAAAAATGGTAAGTGGTTTTTCTAAAGACGCTATTTTATACTCTATTTATTTTTTGGTTTTCTTAGGTGGATTAGTAAGAGCTTTTTTAGGCCCAACAATTTTCTCCCTCTTGTCTTTAATTGTACCTAAAAAATTATATCCTAATGCTGCTACCTGGAGCAGTTCGGTTTGGCAGGTAGGTTCTGTTTTGGGCCCTGCTATTGCAGGATTTTCAATTAACTATATTGGTGTTCATTGGTCTATGTGCTCCGTTTTTGCCTGTTCTCTTTTTGCATTAATCGCACTATCACAAATTAGCAAAAAACCTATTTTAAATCCAAAAATTGGAGAACCAGTTATGGAAAGCCTAAAAGAAGGAATCAAGTTTGTATTTAATAACAAAACGATATTAGGCGTACTGTCTCTTGATATGGTGGCTGTTCTTTTTGGTGGAGCTGTTGCTTTATTACCAATATTTGCTCAAGACATTTTAAAAGTTGGTCCCGAAGGTTTTGGTATATTGCGAGCTGCTCCTGCAGTAGGCGCCTTTATTACTATGCTAATTTCTGCCTATGTTCCTTTGTATAAAAAAGCAGGAATCAAACTTTTAGCTGCAATTTTTGTTTTCGGACTATGCATAATTACGTTTGGTATATCTACTATTTTCTGGCTTTCAGTTGCTGCTTTATTTTTAAGTGGTGTTGCCGATGGAATTTCAGTCGTTATACGTCAAACCATTCTGCAACTTAAAACTCCAGATCATATGCGTGGCCGTGTTGCTGCAGTAAACTCGATGTTTGTAGGTTCTTCTAATGAGCTAGGAGCTTTTGAAAGCGGTTTAACAGCAAGACTTATGGGAACAGTTACTTCGGTTGTTTTTGGCGGAAGCATGACTCTCTTAACTGTTTTAGGCTTTGGCATAAAATCTCCAACTTTTAGAAATCTGGATTTACAAAAAGATATGGAAGACCATCAAAATATGTAGTAAATGAAAATAACATTCTTGTTCTCGTTTTTATTTTTGACATTCTTAACTAATTCCCAAACACTACATATAAAAACATACGGAAACAAAACCAATACCCCCATAATCTTTATTCATGGCGGACCAAGGGGTAATGCATGTCTTTTTGAGGGAACTAATTCAGCCGAAGAACTTTCGAAAAGAGGGTTTTATGTTATTGTATATGACCGTAGAGGCGAAGGAAGATCTATAGATCCAAATGCAAAATTTACCTATAATGAAGCTTTTAAGGATTTAAACACTATTTACAAAACTTACAATCTAAAAAAAGCAACACTACTTGCTCATAGTTTTGGAGGTTTAGTCGCTACACTTTATTCTGAAAAATATCCAGAAAAAATTAATTCTCTTATACTTATTGGCGCTCTATTTTCCCAACAAAAAACATACAATCATATTTTAGATTCTGTCAAAAAAATCTATACTAAAAACAATAATTTGGTTATGCTTGATAAAGTTGCTCATATAGAAAAACTTGCCAAAAATTCTGCTGAATATAGAAAAGCATGCTTTGAACTAGCTGGAGAAAATAATTTCTTTAAAATGCCAAAACCCACAACTGAATCTAAAGCTTTATATCATCAATATGAAATAAGTGAATTTTATAAAACGAATATCAGGAATAAAAACGCTCCTCTAATATTTTATAAAAATGAAAAGCAAAACAATATCGATACCAAACCTATTTTGCAGAAATTAAAAGCGAAAGAGGTACCTATTTATGCCATATACGGAATGCAAGATGGTATTTTTTCTGTTTCAGAAATCGAAGCGTTAAAGAATATTGTAGGGAAACAAAATTTCGTAACTATCCAAAACTGCTCTCATTATTTATTTGTAGACCAACAAAGAGAATTTCTAGACAACATAGATAAGTGGCTTAAATAAGTAACATGAGCTTACCCTAATCATATCGTTAACAAAATTTAAGCTTTTTTATGATTTTTTTATTTAGAATAAATATAAATAATAATTATATTTGTTTTATAATTGATGATCATGAGAGAAATAGAACAAATATATCATAACGACTTCGGAATTTCTTTTTATTGGAAGAGCCATAATGAAACTCTATTTGATAAAATACAATTGATATTTAAAGAAACTGGATTTTACTTTTCTGTATCCGAATTAAAAGATTTTGATGATTTAATCGAAGACAGCTTAATGACAAATGCCTGTTGTGATGAATGTGCCCTAAAAAATAAATGCCATAAATTTTTACTAAAGACTCCTTGCTCTCAAATAGACTTGGCTGTTTCTATGGACGAATTAAAAGCAATTGAAGATTTAGTAAAAGGTTCTTTATTTAAAATTCAGCTAGAAGAATATGTTTACGGAGTTGGTTTAAACTAAACCAAGTTTGCTTCATTTTAGCAGAAACCTCAATATGATGTAAATATATTTTGAATAATTCCAAAGTATATTTACACCATAAAAATGATTATTTTCCAAATTCTTTCAGTTCGAAAGTTTCACCATCAAAAACACCGTAGGTAAAATATCCAATCCAGTCACCAAGATTTACATAATTAGAATCTTGACCTACTGAAAGAATCATAGGTAAGTGGCGGTGACCAAAAACAAAGTAATTATAATGTTTAGTTTCTAATTTACGCTTCGCATATAATACCAACCATTCATTTTCTTCTCCCAAAAACTTTACATCTTCGGCTCCAGAAATTAATTTATTTTTTACTGATAAATATTGTGCTAATTTCACTCCAACATCAGGATGAAGCCATCTAAAAATCCATTTTGAGAATGGATTGGTAAAGACTTTTTTCATTCTTTTATACCCTTTATCTCCGGGGCCTTTTCCGTCTCCATGACCTATCAGAAATGTTTTTCCTCCAAAAGTAAATTCTTTATTATCATGATAAACAGGAATATTAAGTTCTGTTTCAAAATAATCATTCATCCATAAATCATGATTCCCTACAAAGAAATATACAGGAATTCCGCTATCACGAATTTCTGCTAATTTCCCCAAAACACGAATAAACCCTTTTGGAACTACTGTTTTATATTCAAACCAAAAATCAAATAGATCACCTAATAAAAAAATTGCCTCAGCATCTTTTTTACCTCATCAAGCCACGCAACAAATTTTTGTTCTCTAGGAAAACTTAATTCGGGTGTAGGTGCTCCAAAATGTTGATCAGAAGCAAAATAAACTTTTTTATTATTGGGTAATTGCATGAAAATATATTACGATTACAAATTATCGCTTGCATACCATTCTGCAAATGACGATTCTGTTTCTTGAAGTTTTAAAGAGAAAAGAGAAATATTTGTTGGTAATCTTTTGATAATTCTTTCAGAAAAATCGACAACCATATTCTCACTTGTTGGCTGATAATCAACTAAAATCACATGGTGTCCACGATTTTTTAGTTCGTTTGCCAATTCAATATGTGGTGTTGTTTCATTAAAAACTGTAGCGTGATCAAACTGATCTACAATTTCTTCTTTTATAATCTTTTTTAGATCCGAAAAATCAATTACCATCCCATACTTTACGTTATTACGATCCGTAATTGGTGAACCAATAACTGTTACTGAGAGCTTATAACTATGTCCGTGAACATTTTTACATTTCCCATCATAACCATAAAGTGCGTGTCCTGTTTCGAAACTAAATTGTTTTGTAATTCTGATATTACTCATCGAGTTGTATTTTAGGTTGCAAATTTACTAAATTAAAAACCGTTTTGGTCTCTTTTTTTAGCTCGGTTATACATCCAGTACGCTACTCCAACCAAAATAACGAATGGAATAAACGAACCTATCACGACTCCTATTTGATAACTACTATCAGGAGCAGTCTTCATTTTCTCTGCAACATCTACTTGCTGAAGGGATAAAAAAACATTCATATTAATTATTTTTTAAATTGTAATAAAGCTGACTTTGTAAAATCAGACAAAACTAATTTTCCCGAAATCTGTGCACGTTCCAAAAGTAATGAACCCCAATGCTCAGTGCCTTGCCAAATAATTTTTTTCATTTCGCTTAGCGCTTCAGGATTATAACTTGCCAGTCTTAATGCAAAATGAGACAACTCTTCGTCCAACTCCACTTCGTTATCTAATACTTTTGCAAAAAGTCCTTTATGGTTTGCCCAAGTAGCCGATTTCCATTCATGGGCTGCAAGTGTCATCTCAGTCATAGCCGTTTTTCCAATCTTTTTAGAAACAGCAGGCTCAATAACAAATGGTCCAATTCCGATTGCCAGTTCTGATAGTTTTATTGCGCTTTCTTGTGTAGCAAATGCATAATCGCAAGCCGCGGCAATACCAACTCCTCCTCCAACAGATTTACCATGAATACGTCCGACAATTATTTTAGAACAATTTCTCATAGCATTGATAAGATGAGCAAACCCTGAGAAAAACTCAGCTCCTTGCTCCTCATTCTCAACTGCCAGAAGTTCATCAAAAGAAGCTCCTGCGCAAAAAGCACCATTTCCCTCGCTTCTTAAAATAACAACTGTAACAGCATCATTTTTACTCAAGTTGTCGATTTCAGCAGTTAATTTATTAAGCAAAGTTCTAGGAAAAGAATTACTTGCTGGATGATAAAACTCAACTGTTGCTATATTATTTTGAATTATGGTATGAAGTGAACCGTATTGATTTTCTGAGCTCATAAAAAATAGATTTGATTGTAAAGTTACGATTTTGACAACTATTTTAAGGTGATGCGTTTTGAAATTTGCTTTTTGCCAATTAAATGACTTTATTTGCTATCGTATTGGGGGATTAGCTCATTTGGCTAGAGTGCTTGCCTGGCAGGCAAGAGGTGATCGGTTCGAATCCGATATTCTCCACATAATAGAACAATAACCCTTGCAAATTAATTTTTGCAAGGGTTATTTTTTTATAATAAAGCTATTATTCTTTCTAAATTTAATCTCATAGCTCATTAAACACAAAATAATTTATAATTTTTGCTTTTCGTAAATGCTAAATTATGCTGTTTTCTCCTCATTGCTATTTATTTTAAAATGCCCCGTAAACCCAAGAAGCCACAGCTTAAAACTTCTAACGCATTACAAAAACACCTTAAAAATAATCCTAAACTTACAAATTAATATTATTTTATTTTTTATATAAGAAAAATACACTTATATTTACTCGTAACATTTAGTTTAAAAATCAATTTTATTATACTAAATACCACAACAATAGATTTATTTATAAAGGAATAATAGCAACATATGGTTATACTAAATGGTAACGAACCAACCTGAGAAAATAGGATATAATGAAAATTTCACAAAAGAAAATCATTTGTTTTTCGAATAAAATATAACACATTTTAAATATTTCTGAATTAGTAAGTGGAAATAAAGCACGTCATTAAAATTGTTTAATAAGAGAAAACAAATGCTAAACCGTAATCCGATTTGAAATATACGATTACGGTTTTTTTTATTGCTTTTACAAATGACAATTAAATAACTAAACCAGTAAAAAATGAAAAACAAATTAAAAAGAATTGCACAAGTATTACTATGCTGTTTTCTTCTCATAGTATGGAGTTGTGAAACCGAAAAGTTAGTAACTGACGAACAAACACCTCAGGCGAAAAGTATTCTATCAGCTAAAACATGGTTTGATAAATATGAATCTAATGGTATTAATTATGAATTATTTCAGAATTTAGAATACAACTGGAGCGAGGCAAACATTACGAAATCAGAAGATGGAACAGAAACTATTATTGTCCCTGTTATTGAATTAAAAGAAGATAAAGAGGAAATTTGGTCACAGAAATTATATCTTTATAAATTAGATGAAGGTAATTTCAAAGCATTATTATTCGAGATATATCCCGATAAAGATGTTCTAGCAAGTAGTCAAACGATAGATGGGGGTGATTTCAATGGTTACATTAGCTCTTGGGATTTGAAAAATGGTTTTATAAAAGCGGCTCAATTTGAAAACAATAAAGTTGTTCTAGAAGGGAAAATATCAATACTCCCTTCCATAAATAATGAACAAGGAAAAATGATAGCCGACCCTTGTTATTATTGTCCCGATGAAGAAGAACCAACTGGTGGTAGTAGTGGTTTTCCTGGCACACCGCTTAGAGAAGTTATAATTAAATCTCCATCATCACCACCATCGTTTCCTCCTATGACCTTTATCCCGCGTGGTCCCTCATATGGTGGTGTGATTAATCCGTCTGAATATACAAATCCTCCTCGTGGCGGCGGAGGTAGTAGTGGTGGATCGAAAAGCAATAATGAAGAGGTTTATCCTGATTGTGCTAGTATCAATTTTATAAAAATGGCGGGATTGCCTTGGCAAGAAGCTGCTGTAAAAAATATTAAATTTGACATTGTAATAGTTCAGTCTTTGACTCCCTTAAGGACTAGTACCGAAACAATTATATTACCGCAATCTGTATCTTTTCAAATGCCAACAAATACAATAGTAGGAAATACAGATATTACCCCAGGAACAGCAGCTAGTGTTACTGCAAAAGCTATAGATATGGCAATGAAACAAACAAGAGATTATTATAAAGCTGTTCCAGCAACTGAATTAATGGTTACTGAATTCTTTAAGAAAGCTTTAAAAAACACTTTTGAATTAATGACTCCAGGAAGCAGACTTCAAATTAACCCAGGCAAAACCGTTACTCCAACAGAATATAAAAGCAACTGGTTTTTACCAGGTAACTGTAATTAAACACATATGCTGATAGAAATTTTAAAAAACATTTCAAATTCAAATTACCCTGATAATATTTCAGAACTTAATGAAGTAGAAAAATACAACGAAAGTTGTGAGCATAAAAATTTATGTAAAACATTAACTTTATTTGAAAATATGCATCGTAATGAAGGATATCTAAATGAATTAATAGAAGAATTTAAAGCCATAAATTTAACGATGCATTTTCATGATGTAACTCTGTTTAACTCTGGTGATAGAGCCTTTAATTTTCAACTAACTAAAATGAACGGAAGCCATCTTCATTCTATTTGTTTAAACATTAGTATCTTGTGTCCATATTTCACATATTATGTTCTTGATACATTAGTTGATTTAGAACAAGTAAAATGGATTGGAAGACCTTATAAAAATGAAGAGTTAGAAATTCTGTACGCCACAGAAATTAATAAAATCATTAAATTAGTTGAAAAAAAGCTTAGAATTACAAAATTTCCATCAGAATTACTAACTTACAAGCTCCCACAAATTAGCAAAGGATTTATTCCGTTTGGCGAGTTTACTTTTTTTAATGCATTCTTTTTGGATGAATACTATACAAGATTATGAAATACTTTATTTACGCACTTTTAATTTTAGGAATAGGATTATTGATTTATGGCTACATCTATCCAACTGAATATTGTTTGGATATCAATATTAAAGATACCTATTACGCATTTACTTATACACCAATAGCAACATTTGTTTTATTGTTTTCTTTAATCTTTTATATAGCTAGTCGTTTATATAAACTAGTTAGATGATATATCAATACTCTCTTCCATAAATAATGAACAAGGAAAAATGATAGCCGACCCTTGTTATTATTGTCCCGATGAAGAAGAACCAACTGGTGGTAGTGGTGGTTTTCCTGGCACACCGCTTAGAGAAGTTATAATTAAATCTCCATCATCACCACCATCGTTTCCTCCTATGACCTTTATCCCGCGTGGTCCCTCATATGGTGGTGTGATTAATCCGTCTGAATATACAAATCCTCCTCGTGGCGGCGGAGGTAGTAGTGGTGGAGGCGTTACAGCTCCAGCGCCTGTGCAAATTATTGATGCACTTACGGAAAAAGCAAAGTGTCTGAATGCTTTATTAAATAAAAACGGAAATTCTTTTGTGCAAAAAATATTATCTAATTTTGTTGGTAAATCTGAATTTGATATTAAAATTGTTTCTAAAGAGAAAGTAACTAATTTAGATAAAAATGGAATCCTCAAAGAAATTAACGGAAAAACAATTCATTTACCAGGAAGTGCGCTAATGACAATTGAAATCAGTACATCTAAAGCAAATGAAAATGCTGCTTTAGATGTTGCAAGAACCATTTTACATGAATATATACATGCTGACATCTTTAGAAAATTATATACTACATCTGATGAAATTGGTAATAAATCAACAGATTTTAAGAAAACGTATGATCAATATGAGAATCAACATGGAGCAATTGCAGGATTATATCTTAACAGTATGAAAGAAGCTTTAAAAGAGTTTCATAAATCCGTACTTACCGATGATTACAATAAATATATTAATTATTTTGGAGAAGTACCGAATGATGCTTTTTATGAAGCTTTGGCTTGGGGTGGTCTAAGAGATGGTGATGTAAAAGCTTGGACAGATCTGCCAGCAGAAAAAAAAGCTGAAATTGAGAAGCTTTCAAGCAGAATACCACTTTTAAGCAAAGCAGCGCCATGTTCTAACTAACATTATAAAATTATTTAAAGATGAAAATATTAACAATTGTATTGTTTCTCCTTTTCTTTATTTCTCTAAATGCTCAAGAGAAAACAAAAGATACACTCTATTTTAAGTATGATAATAAGTATATAAATTTGTATACTGAAATCCCAGGTCATTTTTATTTAGATGATAGTAGTGGAGGTAGTAATGGGTCTTTTTTCTTTAAAAAAGGAGAAGTGAAAAGTGATCTAAGTCCTAAAAAGATTTTGTCACTTAAAAAGTTTATACGCTCTTCAGATTTTTATGATAAAAAGAAAAAATTGAATAATGAAAAAATTGCTGTTTTTTTAGTAATTACGTTGTGTTTTTGGTTAAAAATATTGATAAAAAAGTAGAATATATTCAAGTCGAATCAGGCTTTGAGATAGAATGATAATATTTAACATGAAAGTTATTTTTTTGATATTCCTTACAATTGGGGCTTTATTGTGGATTTTTTCTGCTTTGTAGAATATAACTTTAATTTTTGTATTTCTAATACATTTTATATTGTAAGTTATTTTTACCCAGCCATACTAGTTTTAGCTAGTTGGTACATTTTTTTATTCTATAGAATTTATAAAGAGAAAAAATAGAAAGAAATAACTTTGTCAAAATTTTAGGTTTTGTCAAAATCCTGATGCTACTGATTTATAATCCGTGCCCACAACAGTAAAGTATTTTAAAATAACATACGAAACTTGTGGAAATCAACACAATACTATTGCTTTAATGTATCTAAATAGCATGAGAGAAGCTTTAAAAGAATTTCATAAAAATGTGTTTACTGATGACTATAATAAATACATTAATTATTATGGAGAGGTACCAAGTGATGTTTTTTATGAGGCGTTGGCTTGGGGAGGTTTAAGGGATAATAACGTAAAAGCTTGCCAGCAGAGTTCTACTTTTAAGTAAATTAGTTCCTTGTCCATAACAAAACAATTAAAGAAGGTTGTGGATTTAGGAAAATGTATTGGAATCTCAATATAATTTAAGTTATTGCCTTATAAAATCACTCAACTATGAAAAAATATATTTCACTTTTTATATTAATACTTTTTTCTATTTCTGGCCTAAAAGCACAGGAAAGAAAAAAAGACACTCTTTTTTTTAATATAGATAAATATTATACCATATCACCCACAATAACTCCAAATCTTTCAAAGCAAATTTACGCTGAAAGGATAGAATTTGAAAAGGAACAGATGAAGCATACTAAAACAAATGGTTATATATTTTTGTTGGGGATGGTTTCTTAACAAAAGATTTAAAGCCGAAAAAAATCCTATCAATAAAGAAGTATATTGAAAATCGGAAGTTCTATTTTGATGGAAAACATAACGAAATGGTAGACAAATGGAAGCTGAAAGATTCGTTGACTGAGAAGTACATAATATACTTTGTAAATGGGAATGAATTTATCCAACCTAGATATTTAGAATATTATTCTTATTATCCAATTGGTAAAGGAGAAAATGCTGTTAACAATAAAATAAAGGATACTCTTTATTTTAAATTAGATAATAGTTACGTGTATCGACCAAAAGATGAATCAAAAACTTTTTTACTTAAAGATGGGCATGATACAACTAATGGGGGGATTTATTTTGAAACAATTAGAATATTAAATGGTTTAAAACCCAAAGAAATATTTAGTCTAGAAAAATTTGTACGTTCGTCAAAGTTTTATGATGATAACAAAAAAGTAAAATTAAATGATTATGAACTTTATGGATATTTTAATAATTATGTTTTAGTCCTGGTTGAGGAAGCTTTTGGGCAAAAGAAATATGTTGAAGTAGAACCAATGTATGCTATTGAATAATTGCTAATTATGATAAGACATATAGGAGTGTCAACGCATTTTGTGATGCATAAAATTTAAAAAATGAAAATAGTTGTCTTTATTTTAATAGCTTTATTTTCTTCTGTCATTTTAAAGGCTCAAGAAAAAACAAAAGACACCCTGTTTTTTAATTACGATAATAAGTATATTAAAACTCATGCTGAAATACCAAATCATTTTTATCTTCAAGATGGTAGTGGTTCCAATTATGGTAGTTTCTACTTTCAAAAAGTTAAAAATTTAGATAATCAAAAAACAAATAAAAAAACAGCTCTTTGTCTTAAAGATTTTGTACAATCCTCTGCGTTTTATGACAAAAACAAAAATCCTAAATTAAATGATTATAAGCTTTGGGAATATTTTAATAGTTATGTGGTGATTTTGGTTAAAAAAAATCATCAAAAAATAGAATTCATTCAAGTAGATTCAGCTTATGAGATTGAATAAAAACAAAAGCAGTATTTCAATATTTTGAATACTGCTTTTTTCATTTTAAAGTTATTTTGACTGAAAATCGATTTTAAGGCGGTTTCTTGTTAAAAAGCTTTATTTTCATTTCTTCATCATTAATGTAGTTTGAAAGCTTGTTTGCAGTGGTTAATTTTGTGTTTTTAAGTAGATTCGTATTCTTTCAAATAGCTGTAAAACATCACAATCAAAAACTATTTACTAATTGTGTCAACTAATGTAATTGTATCAGAAAGATTATTATTATAAAAGATTCAAAGCTACTTGGAATCACGAAATGATGGCTAATCATTATAGAGGAGCCATTGCAGATATCATTCAACAATTTGATAATAATAGATTGCCACGTTTAACGTACGAAAAGATTGCCTGGGTAGGCTTAGGGAAATTAGAGAAAAATGTTACGTCTATTGCTTGGGATAACTTATCAGCTATCGAAAAAGAATCAGTTACTAAATTAATTAACGAGCACTTTTATAAAGGGCCTTCAAACTGTAAATAATCATGAAAAAGAAGATTTGTCTAATAATACTATTAACGATTAATTTCATAATAAATGCTCAAAAGAAAGAAAGTGATTATTTTACTTTCTATAAAGGAGGAGGTAAATATTTAAAACCTTTAAAGTATGTATTATTTATCCCAAAAGAGGGTAATGTAAAAACAGAAGAAGGTAGAAAAAAAATTTTTAAGATAGGATCAGAGAGATTTGTCTTTGATAAAGACAAACATAAAGTTGATACATCTTCTGTTAGATTTTTAAATAATATAAAATTAGAAAAGACTACTAAGCTTAGAGATAATGAGGTTGTTTTTTATAAAAATGAAATTAAAAAAACTGAAATTTATAAAAAATCTGGATTCTCATATCCTTTTCCAATTACTAAAGTTCATCCATATTTTAAAATTTATCTTTTAGAAAAAACGGATATGAAATTAATAAAATATGAGGTGGATTGGGAATATTCAGATTTTTAAAAACCATTAATAAGGAATAAAAAATGAGAAATAAATTTTTAATATTCTCCACAACAAGTTTTTCGTTATTTGTATTTTTTTACTTTTCGGAGTATTATTTTGATTTTTGCATAGGAGATACTTTTTATGTGGTAAATTATTTTTATCTAGTATTATTAGTGTTTGTATTAGGATGTGTATATCATTTGATAAAGTATATAAAAAGATAAGAAAGTAGAGGGTTTATTTCTTTTGGAGATTTTACTTTTTTTAACGCATTCTTTATTTGGATGAATACTATACAAGATTATGAAATATTTTATTTACGCACTTTTAATTTTAGGAATAGGATTATTGGTTTATGGCTACATGGAATGCATTAAGTCAAACTCAAAAGCAAAAAATAGCAGACGTTTATAAACAATGGCTTTCTAAAGCAGGAAAAGCTTGTAATTAATTCACATACAAAATGAAAACATTATACATAATCTTAAACGTTTTATTTTTCATGAGTGCCTTTTCTCAGGAGAAAAAAGATATTATTGTCTTTGGTTTTGATACTACGACAGATGAAGTTATCTACAGAGTACATAAAGGAAAAGAAGAAATATCAGGTTTTAAAATATTAATAAATAAAAAGAAAGTTTTTTTTAGTTCTAGTCCTTATTTAGGAAATAAAAAATTAACAACAAATACTAGTAGAAAAGAATTAGAGATGGTTTTAAAGAATGATAATATTAACAAACAACATACTTTTTTCCTTTTTTATAAAGGAAAAAAATATTATTCTGTTGATTATCTAGTCAGAAAACAAATCAATTAATTGAGGTAATATATTTTAATCTCAAAAGATACCAATATGAACCTCTATTATATATCGATAATTACTGAAGTTGATTAATAATTATAAAACTCAACTTATGAAAAAAATACTGATTCTAACATTCTTTATCGCAATTTCATTTTCTTGCCAAGCGCAAATTTTACCTGCTACTAATTATAAAACTAATTATTTCACAGCGGGAGATTGTAGATAATATTAATACTATAACTATGATTGATAAGGTTTTAATGAATTTAGTGTATTTACTCTATCCACGAAATATATGTGCTTATACTGAAAAAGATAAGTATTTCATTAGTGAGGAGTATAAGAGATTAAATCAAATCATAACTGATTTCGATACTGAGGATGGAAAGGTTCTTAGGAAGACTATTCTTGAAAAATTTGAAAATGATAAGACTTTAAAACATTTTGCAGACTTCTCATTGTTTAATCTGGGAGATAGATGTATGACGTTTAATGTGTCAATCATTGCAGACAGAGAATTATACACAATATCATTGTTTGTAAGTGTAATATTGCCTTACTATGTAATCAATGTGCAGAAGAATATGATTGAATTATTTTTTTCCGAATCTGAAATTACTGACTTAGAAAATAAAAATACAGAAACCAGACAGATAAATGACTTAGTTTTAGAAATTGAAACTATAATTGAAGATAAATTTCTGTATAGAAAATTCCCAAACGAATTGCTTAATTTTGTCGTTGACGATATCAGTTTTCAAGATTCAGAATTCGGCTATTTTACAATGTATAATGCTTTTTTTAATAATGTAATAATGAAAGAAAATGAAAACTAATTTTTTAACATTCCTTGCAATTGGCACTTTATTGTGGATTTTTTTCTACTTTATAGAATACAATTTCAATTTTTGTATTTCTAATACATTTTATATTGTAAGTTACTTTTACCCAGCCATACTAGTTTTATCTATTTGGTACATTTTTTTATTCTATAGAATTTATAAAGAGAAAAAACAGAAACAAATAACTTTGCCAAAATCTTAAGGTTTTGGCAAAATTATCTTTTAAACTTGTTCATTTATTTGGACAGGTTTTTTTGTATTTCATAAAAATTTATTGTTTTTTTTAATTAAAAATAAATGAACTTGAACTGGCAAATACGGACACTAGAAAATTGAAAGATTTAATCTTAGATGTAGAATCGATTGTAGAAAAGAAACTCCTATATCAAAAATTCCCACAAGAACTAATCCATTCTGTCATAGATAATATTAGTTTTCAAGGAATATATTTAGGACATTTCAAAATGTATAATGCTTTTTTTAATAATGAAAATATATGAAAACACTAAATAGAAATTATTTAATTTTTGTTACACTCTGCATTTTGTTGTTTATCTATTTTTACTTTTACCAATATTTCTATACCATTAATTTGTATGATACTTACTACCTAATAAGTTATTTCTTTTTCGTGGTTGCAGCTTTTATTATTGGGACAGTTTTTTATTTGAGGAAAATTTTAATACAAAAATTAGAAAAACGCATAGAGGAATCTCAGGAGAAACATTCTTCAAAATATTTATTGATGTTCCTTAAACCAATTTCATACCTGAAAATGAACTCAGTTACTAAATACTATTTAATTTTTGTGGTACTCTGTGTTTTATTATCTGCCTATTTTTACCTTGCTGATTATTTTTATTTAGCTAGCTATAATGGCGCTTATCATTTTGTAAGTTATTATTATTTTGTTTTACCAATTCTGATTATTGGTACTATTTTTTATTTCGTAAAAACCAGACAGACAGATTAGAAATGCTTTAAAATTATAATTCAAATTAAAAAGCAGCATTTCAATATTTTTGAATACTGCTTTTTTCATCTTAAAGTTATTTTGACTGAAAATCGATTTTAAGACGATTCCTTAAGAGCTTCCTAACACATCTGCTGTGCGAAGTCTCCTGACTTCGTACTCACTCTAATTTATTTTTCTTTTACTTTCTACCAAAGCTATATTTTCCTATCGTTGTCGCTACGAATTCGGGAGACTTCGCAGAGCAAGGGACACTCGCTCTAGCCAAAGCTATATTGAATAAAAAAAATTGCGAGTTTGCGAGTTATAAAAACCTCAGAACCTTAGTAACTTTAAAAAAACTATTTCAACAAATACCCAAATCGAATAGAGCCAAAGAAATACCCCGTATTAGTATTATACGGATCTCCCTTTAATTCTTTGCCACGGTAAATAAAAGAATAAGACATATTAAAATTATTGTGGCGATATTTTAAACCAAACTCAGCATTAAAACGAAGCGGTTGTAAGTCAAAAGTTATTGGACTTGAATTGTTAAACATACTACCCTGAATTGTAGCGTCATAAAACTGGTAATTAACGCTTGGCATTGCGTAAAAGTAAAACTCTCTAATATTAAATTGCGGTTCAAAACTTACAGAAGCATCATGCAAATTAGAGTCATAAATTGGGAGTAATCTCTTAAAGCCTATTCGGGTTAATAATCCTGTAGAAACTCCCGTAAAAATAGTCCCAAGATTTGCTTCAGACTGAAAATGAAGATCAATAAAATCATTGTGTTTCGTTGGGAATAATTTCTTAGAATACATAACATGAGCCTGCACGGCAAAAGCATTACTAAGCTGATTTTCCCAACCATATACATTTTTATACCCTATTAAATGGTGGAAACTTTCCTGAGTTTCTTTCCCTAAAGCATTTGGTCCCATAAAACCTAACTGAAAATCTGTCTTTAAAACCGATTCGCTTTGATAAAAAAAACTTCGGCCTGCTTCTACAAAAAGATATCCTGTAAAAGGACGATCATTTTTATCAACAGCCGATTTATTAATAAATCTTGGATTATAAATATATTGTCCAAGACGAAATTCTGTAATTTTCTTGTTTATCTTTTCATTCTCATTCTTTGATAAAAAACGATAGAAAAGCTCTAAACCATTTGTATAATACATGTCATTTTTAGACGATGTATATAAATCATTATCAGTAATCAATCCAATCTCACTGGTTCTACTTTGGGCAAAAACAAAAGTGGTTGCTAAAATAAACAGAATACTAAGTCCCTTTTTTGGTATCATCATAATTAATTTTACCAACGCTGCGCATCACTTTAACAATTTTATTTTTTCTTTTATTTATGTAGCTTGAAGATCCGGTTGCTTTAAATTTACGGGGATTTGGTAAGATAGCTGCAATTCCAGCAGCTTGTATAGGAGTAAGACTCTTTGCGCTCTTTCGGTACCAATGTTGTGCTGCAGCCTCGGCTCCATATACTCCATCTCCCATTTCGATGCTATTAAGATACACTTCCATAATACGTTCTTTTCCCCAAACTAATTCGATCAAGACTGTAAAATAAGCTTCAAGTCCTTTACGGAAATAACTTTTTCCTTGCCATAAAAAAACATTTTTGGCGGTTTGCTGTGATATAGTGCTTCCTCCTCTTATTCTTCTGCCACGCTCGTTACTTTTATATGCTTTTTGCAATGCCTTAAAGTCAAAACCATTGTGTTTCAAGAAAGTTCCATCTTCACTCGCAATAACTGCTTTTTGTAAATTCATGGATATATTCTCAATTGGCTCCCAATCGTGACTAAAATAATTCTCTTTTCCGTCTATTTTATTTTCAATACCACGAATTACCATTAAAGGTGTAAAAGGGACAGGGACATATTTAAAAAGCACCACAAAAAATATTGAAATCCCAAAGAACCATAAAAGGAGTTTACAAAAAAAACGAACTATTTTACTGCCAAATGACCTGTTACTTTTTTTAGAAGTTGGTTTTGCTTTACTTGTTGTTGTTTTTTTTGGTGCTGCTTTTTTAGTCGCCATTATATTAAATCTGCTAATTCTGTTCCTATTAAACTACCTATTGCTACTCCCATTCCTCCTAATCGAACGCCACAATATACGTTTTCAGAGAATTGGGTCACAATTGGGTTTTTACTATTTCCTACTCCCATTATCCCACTCCATCTGTGAGCGATATCAATTTTTTGATTTGGTAAAATTACATTTTTCAACAAATCTTCCAATTTATTTTGTATTATTTCTGTATGCCCAAATTCGGTTGTTGTTTCGGTTTCAAAATCAAGATTTCGACCACCTCCTAATAAAATTCTATCACCGACATTTCTAAAATAATAATACCCTCTATCTAAGTGAAATGCCCCTTTAATTTCTAAATCATGAATAGGTTCTGTAATAAGAACCTGTGCTCTTGCAGGCTTTACTCCTCCATCTGTAAGCTTACTAGCAAACCCATTTGTTGCGAATAGAATTTTATTTGTAGTAAAAGTAAAATCGCCTAATGCAACCTCGACATTATTCCCTTTGTCAAAATAGGACGTAACAGTTTGCTTATTCAAAATCAAAATATTAGCTTCAATTGCCTCTTTTAACAATGCTTGCATCATATTACCCGTATCTAATTGTCCTTCAAAAGGATTAAAAACCAAATACTCATGAATCCCTTTAAACTCAAAACAGCCTACTTCTTTAGCAAAAACATCTGTCTTAAAAAAAGGTTTAAGGATTTCATTCACAAAAGGTAATTTGCTGGAACATTCATTGTATCCTTTTTCATCTTCTTTCAGAAATAACTCATACCCTCCATAAGGTTTAAAATCGATCGCATGATCTCCCAATCGTTTACGTAATAATTGCAATCCTTTCCAACGCTTTTCGATAAGCTTGATTACATCTTCTTCTGTATGCGATTTTAAATCATCAACTATTTCAGATAGGCTTCCAAAACAAGCAAAACCAGCATTTTTTGTACTTGCTCCCTGAGGTAACATTCCTTTTTCGAGAATCAAAATTTTGGCTTTGGGAAATTTTTCGCGCAAGCGTAATCCTGCATGCAAGCCTACAATTCCACTACCAACAATAGTAAAGTCTACATTTGTAAACCAATTTTTAAGCTCCCAATAACTTAATTCCATATTGATATTTTTTATAAAAATAGTGATTTTTTGAGTATTTACAATAGGAAGTCTTTTACTGTTTAAGCCTTTTATCCAAACATTTAGAAAACATAAAATCATATAACAAAATTGTCCAAAACAAACTCAAAACAAACTCATATCACTTATTATGATTGAACTAATTATTCAAATCTGCAATTATCCTTTATCTTTTATTTTAAGAGAATACCTACTACACTATCATCAGGTTGCTGGAATAAATTTTGTACTTTTAGAACCTTAAAAATTAAGTTTAAATCTATGAAAAAAGCACTATTTACAACCTTAGTAATGATGAGTTTAAGTACCATGGCACAAAATGTAATGTCACCCGAATTATTATGGAAGTTAGGTCGAGTTACTCCACTTGGACTTTCGAAAGATGGAAAAAACGTTGTTTACAAGGTTACAACACCGTCTATTGCCGAAAATAATTCGAAATCAAAATATTATACACTACCTGTAAATGGTGGAAATGCAACCGAAGTTTCGGATATAAAAACAGTTTTAACTGATAAAAACATCTCCCCAGACGGAAAATTTTTAGTGTACAATGAAGAAGTGAAAATTGACAAAGTATTAGGGAAAGATTTTTATCCAACTCTAGAAAAATCAGATGCACAAATTTACGATGGTTTAGATTACCGCCACTGGGACACTTGGAATGAAGGTAAATTTAATCATGTTTTTTACAAAGAGAACAAAGATGGCGCTACTGGAATTGACATTCTAAAAGGAGAAAATTTTGATAGTCCTCAAAAACCTTTTGGTGGAGATGAAGATTATATTTGGTCTCCTGATGGGAAAAGCATTTTATATGTAAGCAAGAAAAAAGTGGGAACACAATATGCAATTTCTACTAATACTGATATTTACGAGTATAATCTTGAAACTGGTAAAACAATAAATAGAACTGAAGAGAATTTAGGTTACGACATGGCTCCAAAATTTTCACCAACAGGAAATTTAACCTGGTTGCAAATGAAACGTGATGGTTATGAAGCTGATAAAAATGATATTATTGTTGATTTTAAAGGTTTAAAAATCAACCTAACTGCTAACTGGGATGGAACAGTAAATAGTTTTATGTGGAGTAAAGACGGTAAAAAAGTATTTTTTGTAGCTCCTATTGATGGCACAAAACAACTTTTTGAAGTAAATTTCCCAGGATTAACTAAAATTGCAATTAAAGTACTTCAACTTACAAATGGTAATTACGATGTAAATGATTTAGTTGGTTTTGCAGATGACCACATTATTGTTACTAGATCAGATATGAATCATGCCAATGAAATTTTCTCTTTTAATTTAAAAAAGAATACTTGGAAGCAATTATCTAATGTAAATACTGAGGCATACGAAAAACTTACGTTAAGCAAAACTGAAAGACGTTATGTTACTACAACAGATGGTAAAAAAATGTTGGTTTGGGTAATCTTACCTCCAAATTTTGATGCTTCAAAAAAATACCCAACTCTTTTATACTGCCAAGGTGGACCACAATCTGCTTTAACACAATCGTATTCTTTCCGTTGGAATTTCTCATTAATGGCTGCTAAAGGTTATGTCGTTGTAGCCCCTAACCGCCGCGGAATGCCAGGTCACGGTGTAAAATGGAATGAACAAATTAGTAAAGATTGGGGTGGACAGGTTATGGATGATTATTTATCTGCTATTGATGATGTTGCAAAAGAAAGTTATGTTGACAAAACTCGTTTAGGCTGTGTAGGCGCAAGCTACGGTGGTTATTCGGCTTTCTTTTTAGCAGGAATTCACAACAACCGTTTTAAGACTTTTATTGCTCATGATGGTGTTTTCAATACACAAAGTATGTTTGGAACTACCGAAGAAGTTTTCTTTAACAACTGGGATTTTGGTGGTCCTTACTGGGATAAAAATAATGCTGTTGCTCAAAAAGCATACACTACTTTTAACCCAATAAACTATGTTGATAAATGGAATAAACCAATCTTGATTATTCAAGGTGGAAAAGACTTCCGTGTGCCAATTGGTCAATCTCAAGAAGCATTTCAAGCTGCTCAATTACGCGGAATAAAAAGTAGATTATTGTATTTCCCTGAAGAAAATCACTGGGTTTTAAAACCACAAAACGCACAAGTTTGGCAAGGTGAATTCTTTAAATGGTTAGACGAAACACTTTAATCAAATTGTTCTTGAATTAGAGACTAATCAATCAATTCGTTTAAAATAATTTTATTTAAAAGCCACAGATATTAAATAGGTATCTGTGGCTTTTTTGCATTTACTAATTAAAATCATGTAACATATTGATTGTGATTTATAAGCCTAAATCAGAAAATTTTAAATAAATTGCGAAAATATAAAAAAACAAAACCCCTACAATTACGATCTATGGAGAGTAAAAACAGTTACATTCCGCTTAAAGTTTTTATAAGTTACATCGCCTTAGCTTCACTTGTAATTAGCGTGGGTTGGGTTTTATATTCAGAGAATGTTATTTATTCAAATATAGAAAGTAAAATTGCTTTTGAAAAAACTAAAATTTTAAAAGTAAGCCAGCTATTTTCAAACGTATACAAAACTGAAAGCCTAGCTCGAAAAACAATTCAATCCAATTCTGAAACTGATTTTAAACAGTATATCAAAGAATCTGATTCCTTACGAATTCGAATTGATTCTTTAAAAAAAATAGTCACTACCCAATCTCAAATTGTCTTATTGGATAGTGTTAATTATTTATTGGCCGAAAAAACCAGAAACATTCGACAACTAAAGTCCATCAAAAATAAAGCCAGCGATGAAGTCACCGTAAATAATGCGATTGATGAATTAACAAAGCTAGAATTTTCTTTACGAAAATTACAGCTCGAGGATTTTACAAAAAACCCTGAAAAGCTAGGATCTTATCAACGTAATGTCTTGCAAAAATATGTTGACTACCTTAACCAGAATATCCCAGACGACAGTACAAATACACTAAGTAAGAAAGCATCCGACTCTATTTTATCTACATCTAAAAAATTATTGAGCTCGGTAAAAAGAGAAACTGAGAAGAAGAAAGAATCCCTGAATTATCAAGAAAACAAACTACTTAAAAATGAGATTTTAATTTCTGAGCAACTCCGAAAAGTACTGCGTATGATTGAACGAGAAATTATAATAAACTCAATAAAATACAATACAGACAAAGAAAAATCACTAAAAAAGATAAACGAAATTATAACTGGCGCAGCAATTGTTGGATTACTCCTTACCATCTTTTTTTCAATTCTTATTGCGAGTGATTTCTCTAAGACACAACTTTATAAGAAGCAATTAGAAATTGCCAATTTTAAAACCAGGAATCTCTTAAAAAGTCGCGAACAGCTTATTTCCACAGTAAGTCATGACTTAAAAACCCCATTGAGCACAATTGTAGGCTATACTGAACTATTAGACAATTCTGACGTGAATACAAAGCAATCGTATTTCATTAAGAATATCAGAAATTCATCTCAGTACATTTCGCAATTGGTTCAGGATTTACTTGATTTTTCTCAAATTGAAGCGGGGAAAATCACAATCGAAAAGAAGCCCTTCTTACTTCCTGAAATCATAACAGAAGTTGCCAAAAGTATCCAATCTGTATATATTCAGAAAGACATAGAACTTATCATTCAGGCTGACGAAAAACTAAACCAAAGAATAATTGGAGATTCATTTCGTCTCAAACAAATCTTAAGCAATATAATTGGAAATGCTTATAAATTTACCGAAAAAGGTTTTATAAAAATCAACGCTACAATTAATGACAAAGGAGATTTTGTTATTATTAAAATTGAAGATTCTGGTATCGGAATTGAGAAAAAAAATCAAAACCTAATATTCGAAGAATTTGCTCAAGCCAATGAAAATATTGAAAAAAAATATGGAGGAACAGGCTTAGGTCTCGCCATATCAAAAAAATAGCGACTCTTTTGGGTGGTGATTTACAGCTAAAAAGTGTTTTTGGAAAAGGAAGTACCTTTGAAATTCAGCTTCCACTAGTTTTCGATACCAACCCAAAACCTGAATTAGAAGAGTTAACTACAAAAGAACATAATACTCCTTTAATCTCTCCTAAAACTGCAATCGTAATAGACGACGATACTAATTTACTAGGTTTAACTTCTGAAGTTTTAAAGCAAAACAACTATACAGTTTTGGCTTTTAATAATGCAAACGACGCTTTAAAAACAATTCAGAATACTCCTTTTGACTTTATCATAACCGATATACAAATGCCAGAAATTGATGGATTTCAATTTATAGAAAAATTAAAAGAAACTACGAACTCTCAATATCAAAACCAACCAATAATTGCCTTAACAGGGAGAGAGGATCTATATTTGAAAGTTTATTTAGATGCTGGATTTACAACTGTTGTAAAAAAACCATATTTACCTAAAACATTACTAAAAACGATATTTTCGTTATTTGATAGTTCGTATAAAATTGAGTCTGAAGATAGCGAGACCAGTAACTTTAATTCAGAGAAAAAAATCTCTCTAGATTCTTTAAAATCATTTTTAGCAAATGACAAAGAGGCTCTACAAGAAGTACTTAAAACTTTTATAACAACAACACAAGAAAACTTAGTCGTTTTAGAAAAAAGCATCAATAATAGAGATACGATCGAAATTAATGCTATTGCACATCGAATATCCCCAATGTTCAAGCAAATCAATGCAATTGAAATCAGTGAAATTTTAAGCGATTTAGAACAAAATAAATATTCAGATACAGATTTAGAAATAATTTTCAATGAATTAAAAACTAAAATCAATTCATTACTTCAAACCCTTAAAAAAGAAATAAGTTAGTCTATATTATATTGTTTTAACTTATTATATAAGGTTTTTCGAGTGATCTTCAGCATTTTTGCAGCTTCTGATTTATTATTTTTAGCTTTTGAAAGAGCATGAATAATAGCCTCTTTTTCATTTTCAGACAATGAAAAATCATTTGGTACCTGCTTTTGAATCTGAAAAAACTCTAATGGCAAAACACTACTTTCTATAAAATCTCCTTGTGATAATAAAGTTGCTCTCTTAACACAATTTTGAAGTTCTCTTAAGTTTCCTGGCCATCTGTATTTTTGAAAAACAGCAACTACTTCATCCGAGAAACCAATAACATTTTTATTTAATTGCTCATTAGCTTTTTCAAGAAAGTAATCCGCAAAAATCATTAAATCCTCTTCTCTTTCAATCAATGAAGGCGAATGAATAGAAAACTCATTGATTCTATGGTATAAGTCTTCACGAAAATCTCCTTTTTGTACCGCTTCACGCAAATCTTCATTGGTTGCAGTTACAATACGAATATCTACATCAATTTCTTTATTACTACCAACTGGTTTTATCTTGCGCTCCTGTAATGCTCTTAAAAGTTGAATCTGATTTTCATAAGAAAGATTTCCAATTTCATCTAAAAAAATAGTTCCTCCATTAGCCGCTTCAAAGTAACCTATTTTATCGGTGATAGCTCCTGTAAAAGAACCTTTTAAATGTCCAAAAAATTCACTCGCTGCTAATTCTTTAGGTATTGCACCACAATCTACCGCAATAAAATCATTTCCTTTTCTAGGACTTTGTTCGTGAATACTTTTAGCAATTATTTCTTTTCCAGTACCGCTTTCTCCAATTATCAAAACCGACATATTAGTTGGGCTAACCAATTTAATATGCTCTGCTAACTTCTTCGAAGCTTTAGAAATTCCTTTTACAAACTCAAATTCGTTTGACTTTTTTGGACTTTTTACTTTCTGTTCTTTTTCAGGAACTATATCAGAATTTTGTAATGCATTAGAGATTACTAACAAAACTTCCTCTGGGTTAAATGGTTTCGAAATATAATCTGCAGCACCATTTTTTATAGCTTTAACAGCTGTATTTACATCAGAGTAACCTGTCATTAAAATCACAGGAATTTCAGGGTAGATCTTTTTAAATTCAGCCATTAATCCAATCCCGTCTGAATCTGGAAGTCTCAAATCGGTGATAATAAGATCAAAAGATTCATTCTTAATTATATTCCGTGCTTCGGTTGCAGAAAAAGCAGTCACGACAGTGTATGCTTTTTTTGTTAGAAATCTATCTAATAACTTACAAAACGAAATATCATCTTCTATTAATAAAATCTTTGGCATTAGTGTTTGAACTTTTCATGCTAAAATAAGACTAAAATAATTGTATTCTCATAAAATTATGCAAAAAAAAAGAGATTGCAGATGCAATCTCTTTCCAAAAAAACCTAAACTAATCTACCTAAATTATATTTTTATCCAATTGCCATTGACATCTGCATACACAGTAGCCTTTTGGTCACCAACTGAAATTTCTAATTTATATTCTTTCTTTTCATTTACATATGCTTTATCAAGTTTCACATCCGGATAAGCCTTCTGTAAAGCTGTTTTTACAGCTACTGGCACTGCATCTGCACTAACTTCATTGTAGCCGTCTTGCACTTGCACAATTACAACTTCATTAACTGGCTCTGTAATTGTTCTAGTTGCTGCATAAATTGACAAACTCCCTAAAACAATTGCTGCGGATAAGATTACTTTTTTCATAATGATATGTATGTTTAAATTTAACTTATTTGGTTTGTGATCAATTATTTTTTGATCAGATTCCCTAATGCGTCAGAGAAAATAGTATATTTTTTATCGCCATGAACGATTTCTAATTTGTATATATTTTTTTCGTTTTTATAAGCCTTTTCGAGTTTTGCATCTGGAAAAGATTTCTCAAGAGTAGATTTTACTTCCGCAGGAAGTGCATCTGCACTAATCTCTACGTACTCATCCTGAATACTAACTATTTTTACAGTTGATGCTGCAATTGCTACAGTCGTCGCATTAGCCGAGAAGCCTCCTAATATAATTGCTGCTGATAAGATTATCTTTTTCATGATACTAAATTTAATGATTATAAACTTCTAAATCGAATTTCGATTATTTTTTAATCCAGTTTCCTGTTGCATCTGCAAAAAGATTTCCGACTTTATCCCCTACAGTTACATCTAACTTATACTCTTTATTTGCATTTACATATGCTTTATTAAGTACTGCATCTGGATATGCTTTTTTCAATGCTGCCGGAATTGCTGCTGGTAATTCTTCAATTTTAATTTCAGTATATTCTTCTTGAACTGATGTAGTTTTAACATCTATAACTGAAGTTGGTAAAGTTGTTGCGAATGAAGATAAACTTCCTAATACGATTGCTGCTGATAAGATTAACTTTTTCATAATGATATATTTTTATATGTTTTTTAATTTATTTTGATTTTCTAAATTGAATTATTTTTTAATCCAGTTTCCTGTTGCATCTGCAAAAAGACTTCCCACTTTATCTCCTACAGTTACATCTAACTTATACTCTTTATTTGCATTTACATATGCTTTATTAAGTACTGCATCTGGATATGCTTTTTTCAATGCTGCTGGAATTGCTGCTGGTAATTCTTCGATTTTAATTTCAGTATATTCTTCTTGAACTGATGTAGTTTTAACATCTATAACTGAAGTTGGTAAAGCTGTTGCAAATGAAGACAAACTTCCTAATACGATTGCGGCTGATAAGATTAACTTTTTCATAATAATAGATTTTAAATTATTTGTATTGTTTTTACACTTCAGATAAAGAAATTATTATGCCGTAAAAACAAAAAACACCTCAATGCACTAATTATCAGTGACTTAAATAAAAATACATAAAGCCGCTAATAATCAAAAAGTGTGTAAAATGGATAAAAAGTGTGTAAAAAATACACATAAATTGATTTCTAAAATCATATAAACAAAAAAAAGCCTCACATTCCTGTGAGGCTTTTGAATACTATATGGTAATAATCTATTCCAATTCTTTCATTTTAAATGTATCCATAAAAGCAGTCGTATAATCTCCTGCAATATAACGTGGATCATCCATTAATTGTCTGTGAAAAGGAATTGTTGTTTTAACTCCTTCAATTACAAATTCATCCAAAGCTCTTCTCATCTTGCTAATTGCTTCTTCACGAGATTGTGCAGTAGTAATTAATTTAGCAATCATCGAATCATAATTTGGCGGAATACTATAACCAGAATACACATGCGTATCTAAACGTACACCGTGACCTCCTGGCATATGAAGTGTTGTAATTTTTCCTGGTGAAGGGCGAAAATCATTATATGGATCTTCAGCATTAATACGACACTCTATAGCGTGTAATTCTGGTAAATAATTTTTTCCAGAAATTGGAATTCCAGCAGCAACCATAATTTGCTCACGGATCAAGTCATAATCAATAACTTGCTCTGTAATAGGGTGCTCTACTTGAATACGTGTATTCATTTCCATGAAATAGAAATTTCTGTGTTTATCAACAAGAAACTCTACTGTTCCAGCTCCTTCATACTTAATAAATTCAGCAGCCTTAACAGCAGCTTCACCCATTTTAGTACGCAATTCATCTGTCATGAATGGCGAAGGAGTTTCTTCAGTTAATTTTTGGTGACGACGTTGTACAGAGCAATCTCTTTCTGAAAGGTGACATGCTTTACCATATGAATCTCCAACAATTTGAATTTCGATATGACGAGGCTCTTCAATTAATTTCTCTAAATACATTCCGTCATTACCAAAAGCAGCTAATGATTCCTGACGTGCACTATCCCAAGCTTTCTGAAGATCTTCAGCTTTCCAAACAGCTCTCATTCCTTTTCCACCACCACCGGCAGTAGCTTTAAGCATTACTGGGTAACCAAATTCTTCGGCTAATTTCTGTGTTTGTTCGAATGATTCTAACAATCCATCTGAACCTGGTACACAAGGAACTCCTGCTTCTTTCATAGTAGCTTTAGCAGAAGCTTTATCACCCATTCTATCAATCATTTCAGGAGCAGCACCAATAAATTTGATTCCATGTTCCTGACATATTTTAGAAAACTTTGAATTCTCTGAAAGAAATCCGTATCCCGGATGTATCGCATCTGCATTAGTAATTTCAGCAGCAGCAATAATATTTGACATTTTCAAATACGATAAGTTACTCGGAGGAGGACCTATACAAACCGCTTCATCTGCAAATTTCACATGTAGGCTTTCAGCATCTGCTGTAGAGTAAACTGCAACAGTCTTAATCCCCATTTCCTTACATGTACGAATCACACGAAGTGCAATTTCCCCTCTATTCGCAATTAATATTTTTTTAAACATCTTTTTAAAAATTAGATAATTAGATTAATTAGATCGTAAGATTATTAGCTTATAGAAAACTTCTAAAAGCTAAAATCTAAATCTAATTTTTTATGATGGATCTACTAAAAACAATGGTTGATCAAACTCAACTGGAGACATATCATCTACTAAAATCTTAACAATTTTACCAGAAACTTCAGATTCAATTTCATTAAATAATTTCATTGCTTCAATAACACAAAGAACATCTCCTTTTGCAATTGTTGAACCTACTTCAGCAAATGCTGGTTTGTCTGGTGATGGTTTTCTATAAAAAGTTCCAATAATTGGTGATTTTATAGTAATCAAATTAGAATTTTCTGCTGCAGCTGGAGCTTCTGTAGTTGTTACTACTGGAGCAGCTTGCTGAGGCACTACAGCTTGCGGCAATGTTGCTTGAGCTGGCAATTGTTGAACATACGTGGTTTCAGTTACATTACCTTCTAAAGTTGTTCTAATGGTGATTTTAACATCATCCATCTCCAACTTTACTTCAGCAACTCCCGAATTTGCTACAAATTTGATTAGGTTTTGAATTTCTTTTAAATCCATAATATTCGTTTTTAGTTTAAATTTATTTTTTATCGTAAGCCCATTTTAAGTAAATAGATCCCCAAGTGAATCCACCTCCAAAAGCGGCAAAAATAATGTTATCTCCTTTTTTGAATAAATGCTCAAAATCGCTAAGTACCAAAGGTAATGTAGCCGATGTTGTATTACCATATTTTTCAATATTCATTAATACTTTTGAGTCTTCTAAATCCATTCTGCTTGCAGTAGCATCAATGATACGTTTGTTTGCCTGATGCGGAACCAACCAATTTACATCTTGATTTGTTAAATTATTTCTCTTAAGAATTAATTCACTTGCATCAGCCATATTGGTAACAGCATATTTAAAAACAGTTTTCCCGTCTTGTATAATATTGTGTCTGTTTTCTTGAACTGTTTCTAAAGTAGTAGGAATCAAAGATCCTCCTGCTGGTATTTTCAAGAAATCACGACCAACTCCGTCACTTCTCAAATATTCATCTTGCAATCCTAAACCTTCATAATTAGGTTCAAATAATACTGCTCCTGCGCCATCTCCAAAAATAATACAAGTAGATCTGTCTGTATAATCTACTATAGAAGACATTTTATCTGCTCCTATTAGTAATACTTTTTTGTATCTTCCTGACTGAATATACGCTGCTGCTGTAGACATTCCGTAAAGGAAGCTAGAACAAGCTGCTTGTAAATCGTATGCAAAAGCATTTGTTGCACCAATTTCTGTTGCAACGAAAACTCCTGTAGAAGCTACTGGCATATCTGCTGTAGCTGTTGCCATTATTATCATATCAATCTCCAAAGGATCAATATTAGCTTTAGCTATTAAATCTTGTGCTGCTTTTATAGCAAGGAATGAGGTTCCTTTATCAGTATCTTTAAGAATTCTTCTTTCTTTTATTCCGGTGCGGGTAGTAATCCATTCATCATTGGTATCTACCATAGTTTCTAAGACTTTGTTTGAAAGTACAAAGTCTGGAACATAAGCTCCAACAGCGGTTATTGCGGCTGTGATTGTATTCATTATATTCAATTATTTCCTTCCAAATACTGGTATTTGAAAAATTTTTAAAAGACTTGAAAATTACAAAAAAAATTCTAAACGTATTGTCTTAATTTTCTTAAATAACGAAAATTATAACCAACAAAAAAACTCTCACATAGTGAGAGTTCTAATATCATTTACAAAAATGTATTAAGCAACAGCTACAGATTTATCTATAACAACTTGCCCTCTGTAGTACATTTTCCCTTCATGCCAGTAAGCTCTGTGGTATAAATGTGCTTCTCCAGTGATAGGACATGTAGCGATTTGAGCTACAGTAGCTTTATAATGTGTTCTTCTCTTATCTCTTCTTGTTTTCGAGATTTTTCTCTTAGGATGTGCCATTTTACTATATTATTTATCCGTTAATAGTTTCTTTAATTTGTCCCAACGAGGGTCAATATCTTCTTCTTTTGTACTCTCTTCTTTTTGTTCTTTTATAGTTAGCTCATTCAGCTTATCTAAAGCTTCAGTTTTTAAACTTCCATCTTTAATTCCTGGATGAATCCTTTTTAGAGGTACCGAAAGCGCAATCATTTCATAGATATATTGTGCAATATCTATTTCAAATTCGCCATAAGGCAGAATAAGCAGTTCTTCATTGTCATTATTAAAAGCTTCTCCAAAACGAACTATCAACTTCATATTACCTTTTAAAGGCAAATCAAAATCTTCGCTTGTTAAGTCACATGGTACATTTACAGTTCCTTTGTGCTTGAAACCCAACTCTAACATGTTGCTTTTCTTCTCTAAAACTACATTTACTTTGATATCCGAATTTTGAAATTCCTCATAATCAAAGCCTTCAAAGAACACATTACTTATTTGATACTCAAAATGGTGTTTACCTAACTTTAATCCTACAAATGGAATTAAATATTCTTTTGTCTTGCTCATTTCAACATCATTTTTCCAAATTCATATTCTGAGTCACAGAACTCTGAATCGGGGTGCAAAGATATAAAATTATTGTAAAACTAATAATCTTATTCACCTTTTTTTGTTTATAACTGTTTTTCTTTTATTTTAAGAGGTTTTTTACTAATCTCCTCATATTGATTACGTGAGCGAAATATGTCTATTGCTAAATAAACAGCCTCTTTAAATGAATTGTAATCTGCAATATCTTTTCCTGCAATATCATATGCTGTACCGTGATCTGGCGAAGTTCTTACCTTACTTAAACCCGCAGTATAATTAACTCCTTTACCAAACGACAATGTTTTAAAAGGTATCAATCCTTGATCGTGATAAGTTGCTACAATAGCATCATATTTTTCATACTGACTACTTCCAAAAAAACCATCTGCAGGAAAAGGCCCAAAAACTAATGTTCCTTTATCAAATATTTTCTTTAGTGCTGGTTTTAAAATCGCATCATCTTCTTTACCAATTACGCCACCATCTCCACAATGCGGATTCAGTCCTAAAACTGCAATTTTAGGCTTATTGATACTAAAATCACGAATTAATGATTCTTTAATCGTTTGAATTTTTCTCTCGATCAATTCTTCAGTAAGATGCGACGCTACTTCGCTTAACGGAATATGATCTGTTAGTAAACCTACTCTTAAATTATCTTGAACCATCATCATTAAAGCATTACCTTCCAATTCTTGATCCAAATAATCAGTATGTCCCGGAAATTTAAATGTTTCTGATTGGATATTATACTTATTAATAGGCGCAGTTACCAAAACATCTACAATTCCTTCTTTTAAAGCCTTTGTTGCAGCTACAAAAGATTTTATTGCATATTCCCCTACTTTATCATCATTAGTCCCCAGATTAATATCAATCCCTTCTCTCCAAAGATTAAAAACATTAATTTTTCCTGGTAAAATCTGATCTAACTTATCAATTCCATGCAACATTACCGTTGATGTGAAATTCTTTTTTATAAACGACAGTATTTTTACATTTGCAAAAATAACTGGGGTACATAGTTCTAGCATTCGAGAATCTTCGAATGTTTTAAGAACAACTTCGCTTCCAATACCGTTTAAATCTCCTATTGAAATTCCGACGATTATATTTTCTGCATTTTTTATCATGACCACAGGTTATTTATTACTAATTTTGATGTGCAAATTTAGTAAAATAAAATAAGAAATGTTTACAGGAATCATAGAAACCCTTGGCAATGTAGTCGAAATAAGAAAAGACAGAGATAATCTACACATAACTGTAGATTCTTCTATTACAAATGAACTTAAAATTGATCAAAGTATCTCTCACAACGGCATTTGCTTAACAGTTGTAAATATACAAGACTCCCTTTACACCGTTACAGCTATAGCTGAAACCATACAAAAAACAAATATCGGCGATTGGAAAATTGGCGACATCATCAACCTTGAAAGAGGTATGAAGTTAGGCGACCGCCTTGATGGCCATATTGTGCAAGGTCACGTAGACCAAACAGGAAACTGTATTGCTATAGAGGAAGCCAACGGTAGCTGGAACTATACTTTCGAATATGACGAAAAGCTAAACAATATTACCATCGAAAAAGGATCAATTACTGTAAACGGAGTTAGCTTGACAGTTGTTAATTCTAAAAAAAATCAGTTTAGCGTATCAATAATCCCATACACATTTGAAAATACCAATTTTAAAGATTTCAAAGTTGAAACCAAGATAAATTTAGAGTTTGATGTAATTGGTAAATACGTATCAAGATTATACCAAAATAACTAAATACGAAACAGTGTTAAAACAAGAAAACTCCAGTTTATGCTGGAGTTTTTTGTTTTAACCTATGTTTATATATTATATAAATTCCAAATAATAATGCCATGATAAGCAATACCATGAGATTTTCATCAATTGGCACGCGATCACCAGGCGGCGGAGGCGGAGGCCTTCGTGGAGCCGGAGGGGGCGTATTCGCAAGACCATAAACCGGACCTAGCAAAACCAGTACAATTACTAAAAACTTTTGTAGGTTGATCTTCATAATAAATTTTAACTATTTAATACTGGGGACTATAAAACGGAAAATTTATCTATAACAAATGTAACCTTTTTTAAATAAAGCAACAACACCTATAATAAAAAAAAGCTTACAAAAAAAACCATCAAAAAAACTTCAAACCACTATAAATCAACTGTAAATAACTTTATACCCATCAGCCTTTATAGATAATTTACAATCAAAAAATAGGTATTTATTTTCACCTCTATGCAAAAAGATGTATATTGTTATGAATTCTAAGCAATCAATAACACAAGAATATATTTTCCACTGAATCAAAATCTATTTGGCGGTTCCTAACTCTAGCAAAAACGAATCTCTAGATAAATCATACAGCTACTTATACCTAACATAAAAGATAATGAAACTTATTAAAGATAATAATAATTACCATACTTCTTCAAAAAAGGAATTTGAAGGCAGTAATATATCAATATCTTCAGTAACAAAAGCTTTTGAATTTGCTTATGAAATGGCTTTCGGCTTAGGATATCATCGAGAACACAGATCTGGAGGGGTAATAAACCGAAACAAAACAGAGATATTCCAGAATACTTTTCAAGGAAAAATAGCTGAAATTATAGTTTATGAAAATTTAAAAAATGCTGGCATCCCTGTTGAAGAACCCGATTTTAGCATTAGCGGTAAGGAAATTTGGGATGATACAGATTTAAAATCGAATGAAAAATCTATTTGCATAAAATCAGCTGCATTTTTTTCGAATCTTTTACTTCTAGAAACAAAAGATTGGGACAACCAAGGAAGATACTTACCAAATATCAATAACAAAGAAGCAACATCTACTCATGATTTCTTTGTGTTAGTAAGAATAAAACCCAATATAAAATCGATGCTAAATGCTCTACCTATTGTTAAAGAATTATACCTAAAAGAAATACAATCCTTTCAGTGGCTATATGATATCCCTGGATGTTGTAGTATAAAAACCATTCAGCACATAATCAACAACCAATATATCCTTCCTCAAAATTCTAATTTAAATAAAAAAACAAAGATGGATGCTGAAAATTACTATATTCAAACAGGGAATTTACGAGCAATAGAAGTCCTACATTCCTCTTTAAAGGAATAACAAACCCTTTTCTTTAATTTTTTTGACCAATCTTATACTCAGAAAAACCTCAAAGAGAAACTTTACTTTCAAAACTAAATAAATGTTATTTTTAAAAACACAATCTGAACAAAATATTAAAAAATATACCAACTCATTAAAAGCTATTGGTGCATTTTCTAATTTATTTAGCTCCTCCGAAAAGCCATTTATTCAATACCGGGTAGCCGAAAATGCATTTTGCGAAGCCTTTGCTGCCGAGAATTTAGCCAGAGCTGATGTTGCCTATGATGCAATTATAAATGGATGCGGAATTGGTATTAAAACATTCATCTTATCCGGGAATTCTAAAATAGAAAAAGTTGCCGAATTTAATTCACTTAGCACCGAATTAAGACTTTTAAAAGGAATGGACTTAGCAAACAAGCTAGCCGACTGTAGAAATGAAAGAATCAAATTTGCCGACAGATCTTACAAAACAACTAACAGGATTTATCACATAATAGGCAGAGACAAACTTGAATTAAAAATTTTCGAGATCCCTTATGATCTAATAGACAAAGCATCAATAGAAATAATTGCAGAGAACAAAACTTCTTTAAAATTTAAAGATTCATTAAACGAATACAATTTCAACATATCTAAAAGTGTTTTAATGAAGCGCTTTGTCGTCCCTAAAGAGCACATTAAAATTGACATTGAAATACTTAAAGACCCCATTAGTGTATTACTAGATCTAGTGAAGCCTGACTCACAAATGAGCACTAAATTCATCAACAAAAATGAAATAAGCAGCTCTATTGGTCAACTTACACAGGATGAACTTATACCATTTAAAGACTATGTAATACTACCTCTATATTCTCCCAATGCAAAAAAACTCTCAAAAGAGCCTATTGTTCCGCTAAAAAGTCAGCTGAATCAATGGAATGCAGGAGGAAGAACCAGAGATTTTGGAGAAGTATATATATCCATACCAGCAGAGACCAGAAACAACGCTCCTGATTTTTTCCCAAATAAAGACTCTGTTTTTAATTTAAAAATTCCAAACGGAAATGTTTTTTCTGCAAAAGTTTGCCAACAAGATAGTAAAGCGTTAATGACAAACCCAAACAATGCCATGTCTAATTGGATTTTAAGAGAAATTTTTGCCTTAGCCGAAGGGGAAATTCTAACCTACGACAAGCTCAAGGAAATTGGATATGACAGTGTAAAAATTACAAAATCAAGTAGCGATGAATACTTCATTGATTTTACCCCTTTAGACGAATACGAAAAATTCATGGAAAAAAGCAAAGAAGATCTAGCTTAAAAAAACCTCCAAAAACAACTCGCCCATTCCCTAAAATCCAAACAAAACAATAGCGCTTTCTTAAAACAAAGAAAGCGCTATTACTTTATAAATATTGTTATTAACACAGAAGCACATTAAATCACAGTCTTCTGTTTTTTTATTCAATTTTTATTTCTGCGAATGAATCAAAACATTTATGATTTCATCACTAATTCGTTCTATCAAAGTTGTCGTTACAGAATTTCCAGCCTGCATATAAAGCTTACTATTTGCTAAACTTGGCAAAACATAATTTTCTGGATAACCCTGAAATAAAAAACACTCCTTTGGCGTTAGTTTTCTGATTCCAAATTCATCTCTAATAAGAGGAACATTATGCCCTCCTGTACCCATATTTGCGGTTAATGTTGGACAAACATTACTTTTGTTTTCTCTCGCATAAACTCTACGCCATTGATAAACCGTATCTCTTGAAGTCATTGCTTTTTCAAGCTCTGGAAAATAAGCATGATCCTTGCTGTAATACAAATTTTCTGCTTGCTTTCCTTTTTCTAAAATATCATGGATCGTTTTTGTTAATTTAATCTCCGACGGAAACTTAAAATCCGAAAAATGCTTTACTTGATTCGGATCAAATGCAACTATAAAGATTCTCTCACGGTTTTGTGGCACATTGGCGTGTGTCATTGAATTCAAAATTTTTGTATAAACTTTGTAGCCCAATTTTTTTTCTAGAATATCGATAATAGTTTTAAATGTATTCCCTTTATCATGAGAAACTAAATTTTTCACATTCTCCAAAAAAACAACTTTCGGCCTGTGTTTAAGAACAATTTGTTCGATATCAAAAAACAACGTCCCTCTTGTATCAGCAAAACCTTTTTGATTTCCTGCAATAGAAAACGCTTGACAAGGAAAACCCGCACACAAAACATCAAATTCCTGTGGAATGTAATTTTTTACTTGCTCATTTGTAATATCTCCAAACGGAGCTTCGCCGAAATTTTTTCTATATGTTTTTTGAGCACCTAACTCCCACTCACTTGTAAAAACACATTTACCTCCTACATTTTGCATAGCAAGTCTAAACCCCCCAATTCCTGCAAAAAGATCAATAAATTTAAATGTACTTTTTTTTGGAGTCGGAAATGATGCATTTTTTACTTCAAAAAGTAATTGTTCCAAAACATCTTCAGCAACCACCTTAACTTGCTCTTCGTCTTGTTTGTATTGAACAAAATTATTTAAAACTTTCATAGCATCTTTCTCATAATGCTTTGAAACATCGTTGTCTCCGTAATTATGCAAGTAATGGGTTAATACAGCCTTATCGAATGGTCCAACAAGTTTTGATAGATATTTTTTTTCATCAAATTCATCAATACTTATTCTTTCAATTACCTCCATTTTTCCACTCTAAAATTAATGCTGCAATTTATGACAATAATTTGTGATAAAGAATTAAATAAATAAAATAGATATTCTGGCTTTACGTTTCAACACCAATAATTTTTACAGGTTCACAGGTCTTCGTATTGATCTACGAAAAGTGGATTTCTTCTTATTCAGATCATCTAATCTTTTTGCTTAATCCCCAACTTCTGAACCTAATCCTAGATTATTTTAAAACCATCTATTTCTCAATATCTTGATTAATTTGAGTTTACCCCACAAAAAAAGCCTCTACATTGCTGTAAAGGCTTTTTAAGTATTAACTGTGGTCCCACCTGGGCTCGAACCAGGGACCACCTGATTATGAGTCAGGTGCTCTAACCAGCTGAGCTATAGGACCGGTTTTGAGTTTGCAATATTACCACTATTTTCCATTTGTAGCAAATATTTAGACATGATTTTTACGTTAATTTCATTATTATTTTTCGAAAATTCGAAACTAACTGATTTTTAAGCATCTAATTCCACCCATAAATGCTCAGAATTATTTAATTTCTTGACATAACTCTATTAAAACACCATTTGTACTTTTAGGATGCAAGAAAACAACGAGTTTATTGTCGGCTCCCTTCTTCGGAACTTCATTCAAAACCACAAAACCTTCATGCTTTAAGCGTTCCACCTCTGCAACGATATCTAAAACATCAAATGCAATATGATGAATCCCTTCTCCCTTTTTTTCAAGAAACTTAGCGATAGGGCTATCTGGGTTGGTTGCCGCAAGAAGTTCTATTTTATTAGGTCCTGTTTGAAAAAACGAAGTAATAACCCCTTCGCTTTCCACCGCTTCAGACTTGTAAGCAGAAACTCCCAAAAGCTTTTCAAATAAAAGATTCGAAACCTCTATATCTTTAACTGCAATTCCTATGTGCTCTATTTTGTTCATCATCTTAATTTGGTTTTTAAACTTACTGATTTATATACGTATTAAAATAACCGCATTCAGCAATTACATCCTGGTAATATTTTGTATCCGAATAATCTTTTTTCAATATTTTAAAACTATTCCATGCCAAGAAATTTATCTGATCCTGATCTGCAGTCCACCAATTTGTCACCGAATTATACTTTTTATTATAATATTCATTTCGCTCGCATTTTGCCAACATATAAACACATTTTGCTTTTTGCTCTTTTGTAGTAGCTGCTTCCAGCGCTTTTTGATAATACATTTTAGGCAATGAACAATTTGTTATCATTTTTTTCATAGAATCTCTAAATGAATATGGACTAGAACCATAACCGACAATTGAGATTTCATAAAAACTTCTTCCATTCCCAAAATGAGTAATATTATAAAATGCATTTCCTAACAACAAACTGCTTGTATATACATCTTCATTTTTAGCCAATTTGTCCTGCATTGCATTTATTGTAGTTAAGAATTCTATTTGAGAATACTTCTTTTTCTGAGGCATAGCATGATCACAATCATGACAATCTTTAATACTTCCATTAAATGGATTTCCGTAAAATACTGCATTTTGCAATGTGTCAGTTTGCTTCATAAAAGCTATTGCCTCGGGTATTTTATTCTGATAGGTCGCCTTTACAGCCTGAAAATTATTAATATTATTTAAATTCAAATTATAAATACCAGCACCTATTTTTTCTATTTCTGTTTTATCTTGCTTTGATAAAAACTCTTTCATTCCTAATAAATTCTTTTCAACATCATAAAAAGAATTCCCCTCTCCCCAATAGCCATAAACAGAATTACTGGTAAATACCTCCGCCATTACATAATTTTTCTGTTCTTTATAAAGCGTCGCTAAATACATTTTGCTCCAGCTAGAAGCATTATCATAACGAAAATCGCCCACATGTTGCTTCGGAAGCTCTTTATACAACCAATTTAAATCTTTAAGAATAGTTTTTTCGTTCTTAGAATTCAATTTGTCTATTTTACTCATGTTATTAACAAATCGAAGCAATCTAAGTTGATTGTTTGCTAATTCAGTTTTAGGCATTGTTTTTTCAGCTTTAGCAAAATTCGCATCTGCTTTAGCAAAATCACTTTTTAATGTCTGTAAATAACCCAAAGCAATATCCCACAAATAAGGTTTCTCTGTATTTCCTGCTGTAGCAATTTTTGAAACTAGATCGAATGCTTTTACATCAATTTTACTTTTATTTGTTTCTTTATTTTCTGCTACTGTTTGTTTTTTTGATGGCTGATCATCATTCGTACTTATTTCAAATGAATTATTAATCCCTTGCTCCTGCTGATTAACCAATCTCGTTAGTAAATAATTTAAATGCTCACTTTTAGGTTCTAAATCATAAATCTTATTAATAGCCTGCACCTCATCTTTATAATACCCATGAATTGCCCAAAGCGCAGCTTTTTCTTTATTATTTTTAGCCATACCTAAGGATTTATTCCAATCAGCATCATTTTCCGGACGAAAACTATAAGCCGTAACGACTCTCATTTCTGGGCATTTATCAAATACTTGTGCATATAAATAGTTAGATGTCGAATATTTTCCTTGCTGATGATTTATTCCTGCCACATAAGATAGCGCACGATAATACAGCACATTTTTAGGTACTGAAGCTTCTGTTTTATTAAAAAAAGTAATTGCTTTTTGTTGATTACTACTATAAAAATAAGCTTTCATAGTAAGGAACCAATACCTGTTTTTCAAAAATGGATCTGATATAGTATTATATACATTTTCGATAGATTGAATCAATTTAAAATCATCAAAAGTTTTAGTCGCCACAGGTTCGTAGCTCCAATAGTTCTCTCCAACTGAAACTGTTTCTATTTTTGTGCCAAATATAAAAATTCAACAAAAGCCTTTATTTTATCATCTTTCAAATTCATTTTCTTACCCCATTTTAAAGAGGCTTGATTATTTTTTTTGGTCTTAAAAAAAACATGAAGTTGCGTAATTTCATCCTTGTATTTTGAAGCCTTCTCATTATCATAAGAATATCTATTTGTTTCATCACCTATCAAAAAATAGTTTACCGTTGCAGTATCAACTTTAGTTTTTAGATAAGTACTCCAATCTGATTTAATATCATTATTAAATCTAGAATTATGCTCGGTATCAAAACCAATCCCATAAAAAACTTCCCCAGATAGAAACAAAGGTCTATACGATTTCTCTACAAAGGTTTCTGGTGTAAAATTTGAACTATAACCCATTCCCCAATCATCGCCACCACCACAAGCATAAATTACACCATAAGCAAATAATAAAACACCACTAGAAACAAGAAAGAACTTGTTTAAAAATATTTTTTTCATAATTTATTAAATTGAATTCGTCTAAGTCGTAAAAAATAATCTCTTTAGGATATTGAGCTGTATTCTCCTCTAAGTCGGAAGCCATTTCAAGCAAATCATCCTTAGATATTGCCTCTACTTTTAAAATGTCATTTTGTTTATAGAAAGATCCTTTTTTATAATTTGAATGCTTTACAACAAAATAATTCTTTTGCTTTTGCACAAAATTAGTATCTTTTTTCAGCTCTCTTATATCTATTTTACTTTTCAACCCTATTACTTTATTGTCTCGGATATGGATAGCCCATGAATAAATAGGTAACGCAAAATCTAGTGGTAATGGATATTTTTTTAAGCTCTTTATGTATCGTTTCGCTATTCTTCTATCATAAATTGAATTTAGCGAATCAGGCGCTATTGTTCCCATATTGTAATACATCAATACTCCTGAATCAACATTGGGAATTTTGGTTTTTTCAAAATACTTAACCTGATGCAATCGTATCGTAGCCGAGAGTTTTTTATGCGATATCTTCTTAAAAGACTCAATGAATTTCAGATAATTCGATTTACTGGCCAAAGTCCAATCGCAATCGATTTGGATTTCCTGACAAGAAATCCCATTTTTATTATTTACTAATTCTATAAAATCGAATGTCTTTTTCGCCAGATCCTCAACATCTATTTCTTTTTTTAACATCACTTTGTTTTTGATGTATATTACAGGAACAACCTCTAAGTTTTCTGTTTTATTTTCGAAATGAATTGGGCTCAAAGGAAATGGCTCTTGTGTTTTTGGATGTAAATCAATATCAAAATATCGAATATAAATCTTACTGATTTCGTTTTGTTGCAAAGCTTCTTTTTCTTGTACAGACAGCTTAAAGATTGTCTTCCAATAATAAAAAGCAGCTACTGGCTTTTCTTGCTTATTACATGAAATTAATAGCAAAGACAAAACACAAAAAATAATGCGAAGTTTCAAAATATTCTAAATTATATCTCTGTCAAATGTAAGAATACATTTTATTTTATCAGTAAAATTTGGTTGTGTTTTTCTATAAACAAATAAAAAAATGGTCCAACTCTTTATATTTTTGAATAAAATAACAAGTCCTAATAATTCGATAAAAAGTTTCAATTAAAGCAAATATAATTGTTATTTTGTGGATTCAAAATTCAAACCCATTATGTTGAAAAGCAACTCAAAATATATTTTCTTTTTATTAACCTTATTTCTTGTAAGTTGCGCTAAACGCGGAAGTATAACTGGTGGATTAAAAGATACCCTTGCCCCCGTTTTAGAATCTAGTTTTCCTAAAAATTTCAGTACAGAATTTAAAGGAAACACTATAAAACTAACTTTTGATGAATATGTGAAATTAAAAAACGCAAATAAGCAATTGATAATTTCGCCACCAATGAAAAACGAGCCTATCATAACTCCAACTTCGGCAAGCAAATTTATCAACATAAAGATAATTGACACTTTACAGCCGAACACCACTTATAGTTTTAATTTTGGACAAAGTATTACCGACAATAACGAAGGAAATCCATACAACCAATTTAAATACATCTTCTCTACAGGAACTTATATAGATTCTTTGGCTCTAGGCGGAAAAATAAAAGATGCTTATAATAAAGAAGCAGATTCATTTGTATCTGTGATGCTATACGAAATAAACGACACCTTTAAGGATTCTGTTGTTTACAAAGAAAACCCACGCTATATCACCAATACATTAGACAGCTTAAAAACATTTAGATTAGAGAATTTAAAAGCAGGGAAATACCTTTTGGTTGCTTTAAAAGACAAAGGAAACAATAATAAATTCAATCCTAAAGACGACAAAATAGGCTTCATAAAGCACCCTATTACCATTCCTAATGACACTATTTACGAATTGGAATTATTTAAAGAAATACTCCCTTTAAAAACGCACAAACCTGCTCAAGTTTCTGGAAACAGATTAATTGTGGGATATGACGGAAAACAAGATTTCAAAAATTTGAGACCAAAAATCACATTGAAAAACAATGGCGAAATTATTCCTTCTATCGTTACTCAATTTCCTAAAAAAGATTCCTTACAAATATGGTACAAACCATTAAAAGCGGATTCATTATCGATGGAAATAAACAGAGGGTCTTATAATAAAAACTACACTTTTAAAGTAAGAGATCAAAAGAAAGACACTTTAAATATAAGCGCAATACAAAACGGAACCATACATTTTAGAGATCGATTTACATTAGAAAGCGCAACTCCTTTAGTACGCTTTGATGAATCTAAAATAAAATTAATAAATAAAGATTCTATCGCTGTTCCTTACAAAATAGAATATGATGATTTTAACCAAAAATTATTCTTCGACTTTAAAAAAGAACCATCAGAAAAGTACTCATTCACTCTTTTGCCTGGAGCACTAAATGATTTTTATGAAAAAACAAACGACACTCTAAAATACAATTTAAGCACTAGAACTACTGCCGATTACGGAAATCTAACTCTTGATTTAAGAAACGTAAAACGTTTTCCTGTAATCATAGAACTAACCGATAAAAAGGGAGAAAAAGTCCTTGCCAGCGAATACACTGAAGGTACTACAAAAATAGAATTCAATCTTTTGGAACCTACATTATTTACACTTCGTGCAATTTATGATGACAATAAAAACAAACAATACGACCCCGGGAGTTTCTTAGAAAAGAAGTATGCCGAAGAAGTAATTTATTTCTCAAAAGAGGTCGATGTTCGAGCCAATTGGGATGTTGAACAAGTTTTCGACTTGAGCATTCCCTACACCCCTGAACCTGAAAAAAAGAAAACAGATAAAAAGAAATAAATTACAATCCTTCGATTGTAAAACTATCTTTATCATTTAAAAAGGCTAGTTTTTTTCTTGTCTCATTCATTTTTTCCTTGTCTAATTCAACAATAAAAACACCTTCTACTTCCTGAGGCTTAATTAAATATTCTCCTAGAAAATCGATGGCTTGCGAATGTCCATTGTGTTCAAATTGATGATTATCAAGTCCTACTCTATTTACTCCTATCGAATAACATACGTTTTCGATAGCGCGTGCTTTCAGCAATGTATCCCATGCATTAGTGCGTATTTTAGGCCAATTGGCTACATATAAAACTAAATCGTAGGACTCTGCATTTCTAGAAAAAACAGGAAACCTAAGGTCATAACAAATAAGTGGACAAATTTCCCAACCCAGATAATCTACGATTAATTTCCGTGTCCCTTTTGTATATACTTTATCCTCACCTGCCAAGGTAAACAAATGACGCTTATCATAATGTTGCAATTCACCCGAAGGAAAAACAAATAACAATCTGTTATAAAAATTGCCATTCTCTTCAATTACCAAACTTCCAGTAATTGCTGTTTTTTTAGCTTTAGCTAATGACCTCATCCACAAAACAGTTTTTCCTTGCATCGTTTCAGCTACCTGTGACGGATTCATAGTAAATCCCGTAGAAAACATTTCTGGCATTACTATCAAATCAACGGCTTCTTTTATTCCATTGATTATTTGTTCAAAATGATTTCGATTTCTCTCAGGACTTTCCCAATGAAGGACAGATTGAATTAGTGCTATTTTCATATTTGTAAAAATACTCTTTTTAAAATTATTATTTTTTATCAAATCCAAATATAAACATTGCCATTTAAAAAAAACACTCAACTCAATAAACACCGCTATTTTGGGAATAAAAAAACATTATCAAAAAAAATATTGCAATATTTTTGCAATATTTTTGCAAAAAAATTTCAATCAATGAGAATTAATTATATATTTGGCAATTAATAAAAACCAAAAAATCTTTAAATCATGAGAGAAAAACTACCCTGCCTCAAAAATTTTAAAACCACCCCCTTTGTTGAACTCTGCAAAAAAACTTGCAAAAAAATCTAATAACCACTTAACCAAACTCATTACCACAATATCTTTTTTACCAAAGCTATTATAAAACAAATAGCATGACCCCCTAAAAAGAATCAAACAAAAACTCATTGATACTATTAGGTAGAATTATAGAATATAACAACCAATAATTTATAATACACTAACAAAAAAACCATACAATGAAACAAACAATTTTAATAATTATGTTTTTGTTTACTGTGCAAATTACCCTAGCACAAGTAAAGACAATAAAAGGAACTGTCACCGACTCTAACGGTATTACACTACCAGGCGCATCAATAGCGGTAAAAGATGAAAGAAGAGGCGTGACCACCGACTTTGATGGAAAATTTTCTATTGAAGCGCAAAAAGGAAAAACACTAACAATCTCTTTCCTCGGACTAGAAACTCAAAATATACTTATAGGTGATTCCAACACTATTGACGTACAACTAAAAGAAGCTGCTGCAACAGTCCTTTCTGGAGTTGTAGTTACAGCCTTAGGAATAAAAAGAGAGAAAAAAGAACTTGGTTATTCTTTTCAAGATGTAAAAGGAAAAGAATTAGCCGATAACCCAACATTAAGTCTCGCTCAATCATTATACGGAAAAGTTGCTGGTGTAAACATCTCACAAACTACAGCTGGTATAGGCGGTAGCTCACGTGTTGTTATAAGAGGTAACAGATCTATTAGTGGCGACAATCAACCACTATACATTGTAGACGGAGTTACTCTAGGAAACACAGGATTAGCAGGAATTACAGATTCTAAATCCGGAAGATATGCCGAAGGAGTAGACAACGGAGATGGATTATCAAGCATAAACATTGATGACATCGAAAACATTTCTGTCCTAAAAGGAGGAGCTGCCAGTGCACTTTACGGAGAACGTGGTGCCAATGGAGTAATTGTTATTACAACAAAAAAAGGAAAAAGAAACTCTTTAAAAACGGAATGGAACAGCACAACAACTTTTGACCAGATTAGTACTAAATATGAAGACTACCAAACTCAATATGGTACTGGATCAAATGGAAGACTACCCCTTACCAATGACATAAAGAATAGCCAAAATGCTACCACAAGTGCTTGGGGACCTAAATTTGGATCTCCAGATGTTATGGTAAGAATTTTTGATGGTTCATACAAACCGTATCAGCACGTAGAAAACAACATAAAAGATTTTTTTAGAACTGGTGTTACCGTTAATAACAGCTTTAGTCTTTCTGGTGGTGGTGAAAACACAACTTTCCGCGCAAGCTATTCTAATCTAAACGCTACTGATGTTATACCAAAAAGTGATTTAAAAAGAAACACATTTACATTGGGTGTAAATTCTCAGATAAAGAAACTTACAATAGATGCTAAATTCAGCTACATTATAGAAGACACTAATAACAGACCTTCTTTAGGAGATGACGCTAGCAACCTTGGTTTATCTGTAGCCGCACTAGCTCCTAATATTGATCAAGCATGGTTAAAAAACTATGAAGACGAAAATGGAAATTATTACCCTTGGAACTCGGACGCATACCGATTAAATCCTTATTTTGTATTAAATGAAAACAAAAACGAAACTGAAAAAAATAGAATAATAGCCAATTTCAGTGCAACATATGCCATTACGGATTGGTTAAGCGCAACAGGAAGAGCTGGAATTGACCGATTCACATTTACATCTTCAGATTTTGTAAACGCAGGAACAACATGGCCAGGGAGACAAAATGGTTCTTTAATCAACAACACTATTACATTTCAAGAATATAACACCGAAGCGTTATTAAATGCCCAAAAATCAATAGGCGATTTTAATATCTCTCTAGGAGTTGGTGCTAATCAAAGAAACTCTCAAAGAATCTTTACTGGGAGTACACTTACTGATATGATTATTAATGGACAAAACAAACAATCTAATTTCTTATCAAGTGTTTTAAATCCAAAAACCAATGACGAAATATTAGTAAGATCTTTATATTCTTATTTAAGAGCAAATTATAAAAATTATTTATTTTTAGATTTTACAGGCCGTAATGACTGGAACTCAACACTTGCTTCTGCTTCTAGCTCTGATTACAACAATAACTATTCGTTTTTCTACCCTTCTGTATCAACAAGTTTCATCTTTACTGAAGGTTTAGACATGAATAGTGGCGTGCTAAATTTTGGAAAAATTAGAGCTTCATGGGCAGGAACTGCAAAAGCACTAGAAACACCTTATGCAACAGCACTTACTTACAACATGCAAGCAAAACCTTTATTAGGAAATCCAATTGGATCGGTTGCAAATAACATCATTCCAAACAACACTCTAAAACCCGAATTCACAACCAGCTATGAAGTTGGAGCTGATTTAGGATTCTTCAAAAATCGTTTAGAACTAGACTTATCCTATTATTACACCAAAACAAAAGACCAACTAATTGTTTTAAATACTTCACAAACATCTGGTTTCGTAGGTGCTAATGCAAATGCAGGAACAGTTGAGAATAAAGGTATCGAAGCTTTGCTAAAAGCAGGAATATTCAGAAATCCAAACGGTTTTAATTGGGATATAACCTTAAACTTTGCAAAAAACAAAAATACACTATTAGAATTAACAAGCGATACAGATACTCAAATAGTATCTAACGCAAGATGGGCAGGAGCTCAAATTATAGCTAAAGTAGGAGAAAGTTCTACAGAAATTTATGGTAGAAAATTTCAAAGATCACCTGATGGAAAAGTTATCATCGGAGCAAATGGAAATCCTTTATTAACACAGACATATGAAAACCTAGGAAGAGTAGCTCCAGACTGGATTGGTGGAGTTACCAATGAATTTTCATATAAAGGAATCAGTCTAAGAACCAACATAGACATGAAGTTTGGAGGAAAAATGTATTCAATGACCAATGCAAATGCAGCCAATACTGGATTATCCAACCTAACATTAGAAGGAAGAGATGAATACAATGCTTGGTATGGTGAGCAAATTGCCGCAGGAAAAACACCAGCAGATATAGCACAATTAATTCCAACAGCTGGACTTATTGTAGATGGTGTTAAGGAAATCAAAGACAGTAATGGTAATGTAACTGGATACGAAAACAACACAACTCCAGTAAACCCACAAACCTATTGGAGAAGTTTATATGGCGACAACGCTACTGCTGAGCCTTTTATTTATGATGCTTCTTATGTAAAATTAAGAGAAGTTACTTTAGGTTATGATTTTCCAAAAAAATGGTTAAAAGGAACAGGATTCGATAAATTTAAATTTTCTGTTATTGCAAGAAACCTATGGACTATCTACTCAAAAGTTCCAAATATAGATCCTGAATCTACCTATACAAGTGGTAACGGACAAGGTTTTGAATACGGTTCTTTACCTTACAGAAGATCATATGGATTCAACTTACAATTATCTTTCTAACAACCTAATTTCATCAAAATGAAAAAACATATAACACAATTGCCAATATACATATTAGGTGCAGTTTTACTACTTACCTCAATTAATTGTGCCGATGACGAACTTTTTAGAGACAAAAACACCAATCCTGAAGCCTTCGTAAGCATAGATCCTTCTATACAACTTACTGGAGTAGAAGCTGCACTATCGGGTGGTTGGTTTGAACAATGGAGAGCCAACCTCATCTATGGTGAAGGATTTATACAACATCTTGGTGGCTCTTGGAGTGTAGCTAATTACGGTTCGTTCTACATCTCAAGTAGCGAATATCAAGGCGCACTTTGGAATTCTAATTATGGAGGCGGAATTGTACGTAATCTAATAGATGTACTTGAAAGAACAGATGGGAAAGCTGAATACACTAAAATAAATGCTGTTGCGAAAACATTAAAAGTAATGGTTTTTCAACGTTTGACAGATACGTATGGAGATGTTCCATACTCTCAAGCAGGATTAGGCTATTATGGTAAAATTTATTACCCAAAATATGATAATCAAGAAGACATCTATACTGATTTCTTTAAACTTTTAGACGAAGCTCAATCTCAAATGCAATCAGGGACAGACGCAATAAAAGGAGATCTTTTTTACGCAGGTGATGCAGTTAAATGGCAAAAATTGATTAACTCAATTAGATTGCGTTGTGCAATGAGAATATCAAAAGTAAATAGCACATTGGCAAAAGAGCAAATCCAAAAAGCGGTTACCAATGGGATTTTTACCAGCAACGAAGACAACTGCTTTATGAAACACGATTCTTCCCCATCAGAAACTGCTGGTGCACTAACAAATGGAAACGGAATGTCTCATGCAATAAAAGGAACCGGAGATCTTGTAGACCATCCTACAACAATCCTACTAAACACATTAGGTAACGATCCTAGAAAAAAAATATGGTTTCTACCCAACTCCAATGGTGTTTACGAAGGTATAAATCCAAACAATTACAGATGGGATCATCCTGGAGGAGGAGGAGCCATTCTTTCTAATCTTCAACCTTACCTATACGCAAACAACGCTCCTTATTTACACCTCACCTATTCAGAAACAATGTTACTTTTAGCAGAAGCTTCTTTTAGAGGATTACATTCTGGAAACACAGCTGATTTGTACAAAAAAGGAATCGAAGCAGGAATTAGACAATGGTCTATCTTTAAAGACGCAAGTATTATCGACGACAATGCAGTTACAGCTTTTGTAGCTACAAAGAATCTTACTCCTGGAAAAGAGCTAGAAGAAATTGCAACACAACAGTGGCTTACTCTGTTTTTAAACGGAATGGAAGCGTATAGTAATTACAGAAGAACCAATTTCCCAACGTTAATTCCAATAACAAACGTTAACTCTGAAACTGGAGGAGTAATACCTAAAAGAATGCCTTATCCAATAGAAGAATCTACTAGTAATAAAGAAAACTTCCTAGCAGCAAGTGCAAAATATGACAACAACAGCTGGTTAGCTAAGGTTTGGTGGGATGTTGACTAAAAACAAAATCTTTTAAAAAATAACACACCTCCAATACCACAAGGAAATAGTGCCGTTCACAATTCATTTTGAATTGTGGATGGCACTATAATTTTAAAATACTTTCTTGAAATAATAACCCGCAAAAACAACACAGTCATTTTGCTAACAACCAATTTAAATTACCCATAATCATATAAAACCTATCCTAAAAACATCAATTTAACCAAAACCACCTACTTTTTTCAATACAGAAAATATTCAACTCCATGTATTTTCTCTAATTCTAACTTAAAAGATTTTTGATTTTAGCCCAATCACATTTATTCATCAAAACCACCCAGCTCAACGAACATCCGCCTTTTGAGAATAAAAAACACTGCAATATTTTTGCATTAATTATGCAAAAATATTGCTATATGTAGAAATTAATTATATATATTTGATTGCTAATCAAAAACCAACAAAAAACATTAAATCAATGTAAATAAGTTAAATTATAATAAAAAGTTATTTTACTTAACATTTATTGGAGGAATAGCATATTAAGTAAATATGTATGATGTTGCAATTAAAAAGCATTTTATCGAACAAAGTATTAATCAAATTGGAGAAGAATAGGCTACCCGGTATTAACTCCTGTTAATTTTCCAGGAAAAGTTACAAATGGCACAATTCCAAGACGCATAAAATACCTAACTGGCAAATATTCAGTTAATTCCACTAATTTAGCTGAAACCATAAAACGCCAAAGAAACGATTCTTTTTTAACAAAAATATGGTGGAATAAACAGATAAACTAAATGAGTATATTAATTCTTTCGGCTTGCATTATTTTTTTAGTATTACAAATAACGTGGTTTAAAATCAATCCCTTTATTGCCTTTATCATAACATCTTTATTAGCAGGCCTTGCATTAGGACTGCCAATAACATCATTAACAGGAACCGTTCAAAAAGGACTGGGCGACATGCTTGGATCAATTTCCTTGATAATTATTTTTGGTACCTGTATTGGTAAACTTACCGTTTCCTCTGGCGCAGCATCTGTAATTGCAAAAACCGTAATGCAATGGACAGGGGAAAAATATGTTCGTCTAGGCTTAATGATTACAGGGTTTATCGTTGGAATTCCCTTATTTTATAGCGTAGGCTTTATACTTCTGGTTCCTTTAATATTTTCTGTAGCCAATCAATTTAAATTACCCAAAGTTTACATAGCCATCCCAATGCTTGCATCTCTTTCGGTAGCACATGGCTTTCTGCCTCCTCATCCTTCGCCAATGGCGTTGAGCAATATTTTAAATGCAGACATAGGCCTTGTTTTAATTTATGGAATCATCGTTTCAATTCCGACCATTCTTATTGCGGGCTTACTATTCTCAAACACACTTAAAAACATTAAGTCTGATGATAAGAACACCATAGTCCCAACCGAAGAACCTATAAATTTAGACATAAAACCTAGTTTTTTTACTAGCATAACATCTTCACTATTTCCAGTTTTTGGACTAACAATTACCTCAATACTTCCATTAATCTGGAAAAATGAACAAGTTAATTTACTATGTCAAACTATAGGCGAACCAAGTATTATTATGCTAATTTCGTTAATAATTTGCACCTATACATTAGGCGTTCGCACTGGTAAAAACATGAGAACAATCATGGACGAATATGCAGTAGCCATCAAAGACGTTGCCTTAATAATACTTATAATTGGTGGAGCAGGAAGTTTAAAAGAAATAATGATGGTAAGTGGTGTAAGCCAAACCATTGTTGACTCTTTAATAAAAATAGACATCCACCCTTATTTACTTGCTTGGCTAATTGCGGCCATAATCCGAATTTGTGTTGGCTCAGCTACAGCCGCTGGACTAATGACAGCTGGCGTATTATTACCATTACTAAAATTACAAGGACTAGATCCAAATTTGTTAGTTCTCTCAATAGGCGCAGGTAGCCTTATGTGCTCACATGTAAACGACCCTGGATTCTGGATGTTCAAAGAATACTTTGGCACCAGTATGAAAGATACCATTAAATCATGGACAGTAATGGAATCGTTTATTTCTATCCTTGGAATTATTTTTATTTTTATATTAAACACTTTTATACACTAACTACAATGAATTTATTACCACAAGAAAAATTTGAAACGCTTAACTTAACATTACCCCCAGCTCCAATGCCACTTGGGATATACAAACCATTTTTAATAGATGGCAAATATTTATACCTATCTGGGCATGGTCCTGTAAGAGATGACAAATCATTAATTATAGGTCGCATCGGAGAAGACATGGACATTGAAGAAGGAAAGCTTGCGGCGAGACAAGTAGGATTAACAATGTTATCTACCATTGTCACAAATTTTGATAGCCTAAATGCAGTAAAAAGAGTCATCAAAGTACTCGGAATGGTTAATTGTAGCTCCGATTTCTTAAGACATCCTTATGTAATCAATGGTTGCAGTGAATTATTTGCAGAAGTATGGGGACAAGAAAACGGAATTGGAGTAAGAAGCGCCGTTGGAATGGGTTCGTTACCCGATAATATCCCTGTAGAGGTTGAAGCTATTTTTGAATTATACTAAATCCATTTGAAATGAAAACGGAATCTTCACAAACAAAAATTACAACATTTGGCGAGTTATTATTGCGGATGGGCGTAGCTCATGGCAATCGATTTACACAAGCCAAAGAAATGCAAATCCATATAGGTGGAGCCGAAGCAAATGTTTGTGTATTACTTTCACAATTAGGCATAAAAACCAATTACGTTACTCGTTTACCCAACAACGACTTATCTCAACTCGCATTAAACGAACTACATAAATACAAAGTAGACACTACAAATTGCATTTATGGAGGAGACAGAATTGGTTTATATTTCATTGAATCTGGCAACCAAATCAGACAATCCCAAGTGATCTATGACCGTAGCAATTCGGCTTTTGCAACAATCCAAGAAAATGAGATTAATTGGGACAAAGTACTAGAAGACACTACCCATTTTCATTGGTCAGGTATTAGCCCTGGTGTATCTAACGAAGCTAATTTAGTATGCAAAAAAGCAATATTAGCTGCTCATAGCAAAGGCATAACAATTTCTTCCGACTTTAACTATCGTACTAAACTATGGCAATATGGGAAAAACCCTTCGGAGATTATGCCTGAATTACTTTATTACAGTAGCGTAACTATTGCCGATTTAGATTCAACCGAAATATATTTCGGTATTAAAACAAACAAAAATGATTCAGATTCAGACCGGTTTATAAAAACTTATGAGCTGCTAAAAGAGAAAATGCCATATCTGAATACACTTGCCATGAGTTTCAGAAAATCAGAAGGTCAGACTCATTTATATTCAGGTATGTTGATACATAAAGACACATTTTATGAATCAAAACCATATTTAATACATTTAGTAACTGATCAAATCGGATCAGGAGATGCCTTCACAGCAGGATTACTCTATAGCCTTAAAAATAACCTGTCGGGACAGGAATGTATTGATTGGGCAACAGCTTGTGGCGTTATAAAACAGAGTATAACAGGGGATTTTGCCATAACTACACCAGAAGAAATAAATCATTTCATCAAGAATGGCACAAGCAATAGAATTAATAGATAAAACAAAGTTACAAAATGTACGATATTTTAAAAACGCAAGGAGTACTCCCTTTAGTTACACAAATTGGGATTAAAACTGCTGAAATAATACTAAAATCCGCTTCAGATTCAGGGATTAAAATCATCGAATTTGCAGCACGTTCACCAGATGCAAAAGAAATTTTTGCTCAAATGGTAAACTTCAGAAATACAAATAATTTAAATATTAAGTTAGCCGTAGGATCCATTTTAACTTTAAACGATGCCGAAACATACCATAAACTAGGAGCCGAATGTATAGTATGTCCACATACAGATCCTGAAATTGGTAATTATTGCTTCAAAAATAATCTATACTGGATTCCAGGAGCATCAACTTTAAATGAGATTATTCAGGCCAACAAATTAGGAGCCGAAATAGTAAAACTTTTTCCTGCAGATATGGTAGGAGGTCCAGATTATATAAAAGCGATAAAAGCCCCTTTTCCAAATTTAAAACTAATGCCAAGTGGTGGTGTAACTTTAGAAGAGAACAATTTAAAGTCTTGGTTTAAAACAGGTGTTGTTTGTGTAGGTATTGGCTCTCATTTGTTTTCGAAAGAAACTTTATCTCAGTTGGATTATAACAAATCCTATGAAGCTTTTAAAAACTTAATCACAGTAGTCGAAAAATCTAGAAAATAAAAACATGGGAAATAATTGGTGGGAAATAAATCAAAAAACACGTATCGACACTCCTTTTTTAGCACTTTATACCGACCGTGTTCGATACAATATTGAGCATTTAATTGAATCCGTAAAAGGAGATATTCAAAAATTGAGGCCACATATAAAAACACATAAATTAGGAGAAGTACTCGATCTGTACAAAACATACCAAATAAACAAGGTTAAATGTGCAACTATTGCTGAAGCAGAATTATGTGCAATTCACAATGTTTTAGACATATTATTAGCCTATCAACCCACAGGATTAAAACAACAACGCTGGATCACTTTATTACTGAAATATCCTAATCTTATTTTCTCTACTATTGTTGATAACCTTGAGACTGCAAAAGAATTATCAGAATTAGGTAAAAAGAACAATATAACATTAAAAATTTACCTAGATATAAATGCCGGAATGGACAGAACTGGTGTAAATTATAAAAGCAATTGGGATCATTTAATCTATGAAATAAATAAACTATCAAATATAGAACTTCTTGGATTGCACATTTATGATGGTCATCTAAAAGGCACAGTTGAGCAAAGAACAAAAGAAGCATCGGATACATTTAACCAAATAATCGATAAGCTTTCTATATTAGAACAAAAACTAAGTTACAAACTAAAGATAGTTGCAGGTGGATCTAATACATTCCCTTTTTATAGTAGTCAAAAAAATATCGAATGTAGCCCAGGTACATTTGTATTCTGGGATATAAATTATCAAACTAATTTATCAGAACAAAAATTCAAACCTGCGGCGGTTTTAGTTGGAACAGTAATTTCTAAACCCACAGAAAACACTTTATGTATAGATATTGGATATAAATCTGTCGCATCAGAGAATTCATTAGACAAACGCCTGACCATTTTAAACGACGACAAATTAACTCCAATATCACATTCAGAAGAACACTTAGTATTAGAAAACAAAGGAAACAAACCCTACAACTTAGGCGATACCATCTATGCTATCCCTTACCACATTTGCCCGACTTGTGCTCTTTACGAAACTGTTCAAATAGTGAATTCTCAGCAAGACATTCACGACCAGTGGGCTGTTCTTGCTCGCAACAGAAAAATAAACATTTAAAATAACAACATTATGTTCATATTTGACGCACACCTTGACCTAAGCATGAATGCTATGGAATGGAACAGAGATTTAAGAAATGATGTAGCCACATTACGCCATCTAGAAAAAGGAATGAATGACAAACCTGATAGAGAAAAAGCTACCGTTTCGTTTCCTGACTTAAGAAAAGGAAACATTGGTATTGTTGTAGCTACTCAGATTGCAAGATTTGTTAAACCCGATAGTAAAATTCCTGGATGGAACTCTCCACAACAAGCTTGGGCGCAAACTCAAGCACAACTTGCATGGTACAAAACTATGGAAGAAGAAGGAGAAATGTTCTCTATTACTGATAAGAAATCTCTTCAAAAACAAATTGAATTATGGAATGATGGGACTCCAAATGATAAGAAACCTATCGGATATATACTAAGCCTAGAAGGAGCAGATTCTATTATCGACATTTCATATGTTGAAAAAGCATATAATTATGGATTAAGAGCTATTGGACCTGCACATTATGGCCCGGGTCGCTATGCCAACGGGACAGATTCAACTGGAAAAATGGGAGCAAACGGAATCGAATTGCTTAAAGAAATGGAGCGCTTAAATATTATCCTTGATGCAACTCATTTATGTGATGATGCATTTTGGCAAGCATTAGAAAATTTTAATGGTCCTATCTGGGCAAGCCATAATAATTGCCGAAGCTTGGTAGATCACAACAGGCAATATAGCGACGATCAAATCAACGAGCTTATTTCTAGAAGAGCTGTGATTGGTGGAGCCTTAGATGCATGGATGTTAGTTCCTAACTGGCAAAGAGGTGTTTCTACTCCATTAAGCACACAATGCAATCTAGAAACTGTATTTAAACACATGGATCACATTTGTCAACTAGCAGGAAATACAAATCATATTGGTATAGGGTCAGATCTAGATGGGGCATTTGGCACAGAGCAAACACCATATGACTTAAACACTATAGCCGATTTACAAAAACTAGTTTTCATTTTTAGAAGTCATGGTTATACAGAGGAAGATTTAAAAAAAATATTCCACCAAAACTGGATCGACTTCTTATTGAAAAATTGGTCTTAAATTAGAATCAAACTCGGAACGGCCTGCTTATATAGTTTTAATTTTTCATCATCCGGATTTATCTCAGTTATAACATAATCAACCTCAGGTAAACTCGCGATTTTCATCTTTAAAACAGTATCTAATTTTTCTGATATAGTAAGTATAGCCGTTTTTCGAGAAGATTGAATCATTGCCTTTTTAACTTGAACAGTATCCCAATCTGAATCTGAAAAACCACCTTCAACATCTAGCGCATTTGTCCCTAAAATTAATAAATCAACCTTAATACTTGACAACTGATGATATACATCTCCACTAACACACATTTGACTATAAGGAGAAATACTTCCTCCAATCATAATGGCTTTAACATTTGGTTTGTCCAAAAGTTCAACAGCAGACAAAACAGTGACAGTAAAAATAGTAAGATTCAAATCATTAGGAATTAATCGAATGAACTCTCTAATAGTCGTTCCTCCACCAAGTAATAAAACCATCCCGTCATGAAGTAAATCAACTGCTTTTTTTCCGATAATTTGCTTAGATTCACCCGCATAAGTTTGTGATGCCGAAGAATGATGGTATGCTTTTGTCATAGCCCCACCTTTTACTTTTATCAATAATGACTCAGACTCAAGTTCATTTATATCTCTTCGTATAGTATCTTCTGAAACAAACAACCGATTAGAAAGTGTGTCAAAACTCACTCGGGTATGCAAATTAATCTCTTTTAAAATATGAGCTTTTCTTTCTTCCTTGGTATAATTCACCAATTCATTATCATTCATAAGATTCTATTTATTAGAACAAAAATAAGCAAATAATGCAATAATATTGCTAACCAAAATAAAAATAGAACAATAAAACAACACAATATTATCATTTACAATATATTAAATACCAAAACACACAATGCAATTTTTTTGCACAAAAATCAACTAATCCCATTATAAACTTTAAATTTGTTTTTAACCAATCAAAATCCAAACATGAAAAAAAACCTCTTATTCATTTTAATACTATGCTATTCTTTAGGAAATGCCCAAGAGTCATTAAATAATTCCACCATCATTCCAGCACCAAATTTCTACAAGGAAACGGGCGATAGCATTACTATAAAAGGTCAAATAAAAATTGTTTTTAAAAACAACAAGTACACACCTAAAGAACTTAAAACAGCTCAAATTTTTGAATCTGTTATAAACAAAAACACACCAAAAAATAAAGCTGCCATTCTAGTTCAATTTACAACAGAACCAGCTTCAACAAAAACAAACAAGGAAGCCTATAAAATAAATATTACCCCAAAAGGGATTTTTGTTACAGGTCAAGAACAAGGTTTATTTTATGCCGTACAAAGTTTACTTCAACTCTTACCAAATAATCCAACCGTTAATTCCCAGATAAAACTACCAACCGTTGAAATTATAGATCAACCCCGATATCAATACAGAGGTTTACATCTAGATGTTTGCCGACACTTTTTTTCTACAGAAGTCATAAAAGATTTCATTGCCCAAATGTCCTATTACAAACTAAATAATTTTCATTGGCACTTAACTGATGACCAAGGATGGAGAATTGAAATAAAAAAATACCCAAAACTCACAGAAATTGGTTCTAAAAGAGCACAAACACTTGTTGGAAATAAGTTTGAAAGATTTCCAAGATTTTTTGACAATATTCCATACGGAGGATATTATACACAAGAAGAAATTAAAGAAGTTGTAAAATTTGCTGAAGATCATTTTGTAAACGTAATTCCAGAAATTGAAATGCCAGGGCATGCGTCTGCTGCTGTTGCTGCTTATCCAAATTTAGCCTGTTTCCCCTCATCAGACTTAAAAGTAATTGAGTCTTGGGGCGTATTTGAAGATGTTTTTTGCGCAGGTAAGGAAGAGACTTTTGTTTTCTTAGAAGATGTTCTGAAGGAGGTAATGACACTTTTTCCTAGCGAATACATCCATATTGGTGGAGATGAATGCCCAAAATCAAGATGGGAAAAATGTCCAAATTGTCAAAAGAGAATAAAAGAACTAGGTCTAAAAAACGAACATGAACTTCAAAGTTACTTCATAAAACGTATGGAGAAATACCTTAATGCAAATGGAAGGCAAATCTTTGGATGGGATGAAATTTTAGAAGGTGGTCTCGCTCCTAATGCTACAGTTATGTCATGGAGAGGAGAATCTGGCGGAATAGCAGCAGCAAGAGAAAAACACAAAGTAATCATGACACCCGAGGATTATGTTTATTTTGACCATAATCAAGGATATTCATTACAAGAACCATTATCTGTTGGACGCTTAACAACCGTTCACGAAGTGTACAATTACAATCCCACACCAGTAGATAGCTTAACTATCGAGCAACAAAAATACATTTATGGTGTTCAAGCTAATATTTGGTCCGAATATGTTACAAGTCCAGCTAAGCTAAACTATATGCTTTACCCAAGATTATTTCCATTTGCAGAAATTGCCTGGACAGAAACAAAGAATAAAAATTACTCTAATTTAATGCTAAAAAGATTTCCACATCATATAGAAAAATTAGAATCTCAGAAAAGACTATACAAAGTCCCTACTCCATTTGGAATTCAAGATACTGCTGTTATAGCTTCCAAATATATACTGGAGATGCAACCAACTATTAAAAATGGGCAAATTTTCTATACCATTGATGGCTACAACCCTGATGAAACTGCTAGTAATTACAAAAAACCAGTTACTATTTACATCCCAAAAGGAGAATTTAGAAATATAAAAGTAGTACAAATAAGTCCAAGTGGAAGAAGAAGTTCTGTTACCACAATTTCCGTTAAAAATTCAGAAATCCAGCCTGCATTAACTATTAAGCCAACAAAAAATGGATTAAAATATTCTTACACAAATAAATTCGCGCAGCAAACACTAGAACTAGACACCATAAAATTTACTAAGTCTGGAATACATCAAGGCGTAATCGAGATGAAAAAATACAAATCAAAAGAGAATCTATATATGGGCTTAAAGTTTGACAGCTATATCTATATTCCCGAAACAGCACAATATGAATTTTCTACTATTGTAGATGATGGTGCCAAATTATTTATCGACAACCAACTTATTGTTGATAACGACGGAAGACATTGGATCAATGAAGCTTTCGGAGCAGCAAAACTCGAAAAAGGATTTCACAAAATAAACATCAGCTATTTCGATGCTGCTGGAAGTTCTGTTTTACAGTGCTTCATCCGTCAAGAAGGCAAAGAAAAACAAGAAATAAGTGCCTCTCAATTATATTACGAATAATAGGTATAACAAAAAAAACGCATTTGCCAAGGCAAATGCGTTTTTTATAAAAACTAAATTGAATTTTATTTCAGATTATCCTTTTAAACTTGCTGATAAATACTCACGGTTCATACGTGCAATATTTTCAAGAGAAATTCCTTTAGGACATTCTACTTCGCAAGCTCCAGTATTGGTACAGTTACCAAAACCTTCAGCATCCATTTGGTGAACCATGTTTAAAACACGATCCGTAGCTTCGATACGACCTTGTGGCAATAAAGCATATTGAGACACTTTAGCAGAAACGAATAACATTGCTGATGAGTTTTTACAAGTTGCAACACAAGCTCCACAACCAATGCAGGTAGCAGCATCAAAAGCCATATCTGCATCATGTTTGTTAATCGGAATTGTATTTGCATCAATCGTATTTCCTGATGTATTTACAGAGATAAATCCTCCAGCGTGTTGAATTCTATCAAAAGAAGTTCTATCAACAACTAAATCTTTAATTACCGGAAAAGCCTTTGCTCTAAATGGCTCGATAAAAATCGTATCTCCATCTTTAAACATACGCATGTGCAATTGACAAGTTGTTACACCTCTATCTGGTCCATGCGCCTCTCCGTTAATAAATAATGAACACATTCCGCAAATTCCTTCGCGACAATCATGATCAAATGCAACTGGCTCTTCTCCTTTATTGATTAATTGCTCGTTAAGAACATCTAACATTTCAAGGAAAGACATATCTGGTTCAATACCGTCGATTGGGTAATCTACGATTCCACCTTTATCTTCAGCGTTTTTCTGACGCCATATTTTTAATGTAAGTTTCATACTTTTTTAGTTTGAAAGTCATAAAGTCGAAAGTCGAAAGTCAATTAACATTCAGTCATTTAACTTTGAGACTTTTGTCTTTTAACTAATTGCTATTTATAACTACGAGTTACCAATTTAATATTATCGAAAACTAATTCTTCTTTATGCAATACTGCATCGCTAGGTTTTCCTTTGTACTCCCAAGCTGCTACATAAGCAAAGTTTTCATCATCACGTTGTGCTTCTCCATCTGCTGATTGGTATTCTTCACGGAAGTGACCTCCACAAGATTCATTTCTGTGTAAAGCATCTTTCGCAAACAATTCACCTAGCTCCAAGAAATCGGCAACACGTGTCGCTTTCTCTAATTCTTGATTAAACTCATTCGCTTTTCCTGGTACTTTTACATCTCTGTAAAATTCTTCACGTAAAGCAGCAATTTCTACAATAGCTTCATTTAATCCTTTAGCGTTACGAGCCATACCAACTTTATCCCACATAATTTTCCCTAATTTCTTATGGAAATGGTCAACAGAATGTGTACCGTTATTGTTAAGGAATTTCTCGATTTGGTCTTTTACAGCTTTCTCAGCTTCTACGAATTCTGGTAAATCTGTAGAAATAGGTCCCATCTTGATATCTGGTGACAAATAATCTCCGATAGTGTATGGTAATACAAAATATCCATCTGCTAAACCTTGCATTAAAGCAGAAGCTCCTAATCTGTTTGCTCCGTGATCAGAGAAGTTAGACTCTCCAATAGAGAAACATCCAGGAATTGTAGTCATTAAATTATAATCAACCCAAGTTCCACCCATTGTATAGTGAACCGCAGGATAAATCATCATTGGTGTTATGTATGGGTTTTCGTCAACGATTTTTAAATACATTTGGAATAAGTTTCCGTATTTATTTTCAACTACTTCAGTTCCTAATTTAATAACCAGGTTCTTATCATTAGCATCTAAACCTTTAACATAAGCTTGTTCTTTACCATAACGCTGTATTGCTGCAGCAAAATCAAGGTAAACAGCCTCACCTGTTTTATTTACTCCAAAACCTGCATCACAACGCTCTTTAGCGGCACGAGATGCAACGTCACGAGGAACTAAATTTCCAAATGAAGGGTATCTTCTTTCTAAGTAATAATCTCTTTCTTCCTCAGATAAATCTGTTGGTTTTTTCTTTCCTTCACGGATAGCTTTTGCATCTTCTAATTTTGCAGGCACCCAAATACGACCATCATTACGTAAAGATTCAGACATCAAAGTCAATTTTGACTGGTGATCTCCAGAAACTGGAATACATGTTGGGTGAATTTGTGTGTAACAAGGATTTGCAAAAAACGCTCCTTTTTTGTGAATTTTCCAAGCTGCAGTAGCATTACTTCCCATCGCATTTGTCGATAAGAAAAATACGTTTCCGTAACCACCTGAACCAATAACAACAGCGTGAGCTGAGTGTCTTTCGATTTCTCCTGTAATTAAGTTACGAGCAATAATACCTCTTGCTTTTCCGTCTACAATAACTAAATCTAGCATTTCGTGACGGTTGTACATTTTGATTTTTCCACGACCGATTTGACGGTTCATTGCAGAATATGCTCCTAATAATAATTGTTGTCCGGTTTGTCCTTTTGCATAAAAAGTTCTAGAAACCAAAGTTCCTCCAAAAGAACGGTTATCTAATAAACCACCGTATTCACGAGCCAATGGAACTCCTTGAGCCACACATTGGTCGATAATATTAGCCGAAACTTCGGCAAGACGATGAACGTTTGCTTCACGCGCACGGTAGTCACCCCCTTTTACTGTATCATAAAACAAACGGAAAACTGAATCTCCATCTCCTTGATAGTTTTTTGCTGCATTAATTCCCCCTTGTGCTGCAATTGAGTGCGCACGACGTGGTGAATCTTGAAAACAAAAAGCTTTTACGTTATACCCTAATTCAGCAAGAGTCGCCGCAGCAGAACCTCCAGCTAAACCAGTTCCAACAACAATAACATCTAAGTTACGTTTGTTAGCAGGGTTTACTAAATTAATATGATCTTTATAATCTGTCCATTTGTCCGAAATTGGGCCGTGTGGAATTTTTGAATCTAATGCCATTATAATTTATATTAATTATTGAAATGATGAAATAATGCGATTATTACGAAAAGAGCAGGAACTACTACCGCAAATCCATAACCGAATCTACTTAAAGATCTAGAGTACTTATTGTTCATCCCCATTGACTGAAGTGAAGAACTGAATCCGTGCCAAAGGTGGAAACCTAACAACACAAAAGAAATACAGTACAATCCTGTACGAATTGGATCATGAAATTTATGAACTAATTCTCCATAATACCTTGTAGCATCTGGTGCTGTACCTACTATATATTTATAGGTAACTTCAGGAAACCAAAAATCGTAAAAATGCAATACTAAAAATGCTAAAATAACAGCTCCAGAAATAATCATATTTCTAGAAGTCCATGAAGCATTAGCAGCTCCGTTGTATTTTGCATATGCAATTGGTCTTGCCGCGCTGTTTTGAAGTGTCAATACAAATCCCATTACAAAATGGAAAATTACACCGATTGCCAAAACAGGTTGCATTACATATTGAATCAGCGGATTGTATCCCATAAAGTGAGAAGCCTCGTTAAAGACATCTATACTTATAATAGAAATAAAATTTAAGGAAACATGCAGCGCTAAAAACGTGATTAAGAATATTCCCGAAAGAGCCATAGCCACTTTCTTTAAGATGGAAGCATTCAATAGTGCAGATTGTGCCATAAGAGTTTAAGTAGTTTGTTTTAAAAAATTATACAAAAATAACTTAAATACTAATGAACTACAACCATTTCGTTGTTATTTATAATGATTTTAAAGAGTTTTCGCAGACTTCTTTGCAATTAATTTAAAAACAACAAAATAAGTTTGAAAAGAATTACAGTATAGATAATTCTTGCTTTTTATGTAATTACCAAATTGCTATTTTTTTCAGCTTTTTAATTTATTTTCCTCAAAAGTGTCCTAAACCCGAATTTTATCTATTTAAAATAACCAAAGTCTGAAAGCTTAATTTTACCTTTATCGCCTCAAAAAAACCAGAATGAAAACAGGAATTGATGCTATTTCTTTTGATGTAGCCAACATACATTTGCCCATAAAAATTTTGGCTACAGCCAGAAATATCGAACCCGAAAAATTAGAAAAAGGCTTGGGTTTAATCAAAATGACCCTCCCAGACACTTATCAAGATACAGTCGTTTTTGGCGCAAATGCACTAACAAAACTAATTACTGAAAACCAAATAAACTTAAATGAAATAAGTCGAATTTACGTTGGAACCGAAAGCGCAATTGATAGTTCGAAACCTATAAGTTCTTTTTTGATTGCATTAATGGAACAAAAATTTGGTGAAGACACTTTATCTGAATGTGATGTTGTCGATTTTACTTTTGCTTGTATCGGAGGTGTTGATGCATTACAAAACTGCATTGACTTTATTAAACTAAACCCAACAAAAAAAGCAATTGTCGTTACAACCGATTTTGCTAAATACGATTTAAATTCAACTGGAGAATATACTCAAGGGGCTGGAGCACTAGCAATGTTAGTAACTTCAAACCCTAGAATTATTGCTTTCGATGAAAATTGGGCAACAAGTACAAAAGGTGTTTTTGACTTTTTTAAACCATACAGAAGCCTCTCAAAAGAAACAATTACACAAAACAAAAATAACGAATCTTGGTTTGACAACTTAGAATCTGAGATTGAGATTCATAAAGATCAACCCGTTTTTGACGGACAATACTCTAATCAGTGTTATATGGATCGTACTCGCAACGCATACTTTTCATTCAAGAAACTAAAGAATACTACAGAAACTTTATACAATACTTGGAGTAGCATTATCATGCACCTTCCCTACTCTTTTCAAGGAAGAAGAATGTTATCAGAAATTTATGCTTTAGACAGTACAGAAAAAATTATTGCAGAGAATATTGAACCCGCTGATTATCAAAACAAAATCAAAGAAGTTGGAAAATCAGATGCATACAAAACATTTGTAACTGAGAAATTGCAACCTGCAGAATTAGCTTCGTCATTAATAGGTAACCTTTACACAGGTTCTATTTTTATGGGACTATTATCGACTTTGGCTCATTTTTACGATACCAAAACAGAAATATCAGGAACCAAATTTGGGTTTCTTGCTTACGGAAGCGGTTCTAAATCAAAAGTTTTCGAAGGAACAATTCAGCCCGAATGGCAATCGGCTCTTACTGAAACCAAACTTTTTGAGACTTTAGAAAAAAGCACCGAAATTGATTTTGAAACTTATGAAAAGCTTCACAAAAAAGAACAAAAACAAAGCATCCGAACTCCTAAAAACGAATGGGTTTTAGATAGAATCGAAAAAGAAATCCCTAATTTAATTGGGGCAAGATATTATAAATGGGTTGATTAAATTATTCAAAAACCGAAGTCTTTTAAGCTTCGGTTTTTTTATATTACTTTTTTAAATCTAACCGCAAAGAGCACAAAGTTTTACGCTAAGTTCGCTAAGCTTTGCGAACTTTGCGCTTATCAGGCATTACACAAACAAACCTTGCACCCTTTGCGGTTAACCAACAAATCAATCTTTTTTATGTTGTTCTGTGTAATTTTGATTCCCTTTAAGAGCTTCATCGTGTACATTCATTCCGTTTGCCATTCCGAGCATGAATGCAGTAATGATTAAGATTATTTTTCTTTTTATCCAAAGTATTGGTTGCCTAGATTGCTCTAAGCGTATTTTATTATTACGTTTATACATTTTGTAAATGATGAATGATTAGACATTTTTTTATCATCATTATGCCTAGAATAGCATAAATGCCTAGAAAAATTCACTAAGCGTTGTATAAACTTTTAATAAGGGATATTGGAAGTTATTATTTCATTTATAAAAATAGACTGAGTTATAAATGAACTTATATTTTGATACAGAAACTTATGTTCTGCTAAAACAATCGCGACTTGAAAGCTAAAAACGACTGAAAACCCAACACATCTTAAAGGAATTAAAAAGAAAGTCTTCCCTAGAGATTTTACTTGATTGTAAACGTATAAACCAGAGTCTTTAAAATTTAATTCTCTGCTTTCGTTAATGAGCGAAGACTGATAATAATCGGCTGATTTTGATTGAAATTCCAAAGCACCATCACCTGCAATCACGACAAAAGCCAGAAAGAGATAAATCAGATATTTTAAATGCTTTTTCAATCTATTTTTATTTGAAATATTATTTTATTTCAGTCAAACGAAAATACAAATTCTGTAAGCTAAAACAATCAATTGTAACAAATCATCTTAGACAAAACACATATTTATAAATATTCACTCAACTCTAAACGCTCAAATTTAATCTTGTATTTTTGAACATATTTACTCCATTCCTCTTTGTTTTTACCACCATATACAGAAAAAGCATAATCAACTATTTCTTTACTAAAATGATTTCCAAAAACAGTATCTAAATATTCTATCCCTGAATCGATTACTTGTTTCAAAATAGATAATTTATCTATTTCATTTTCTTTACAAGCCTTATCAAGCCATAATCCTTTTCCAATTTTTACATATTCTTTGAGCAAACTTTCAGTAATAAACGCCGAAGGAACATCATTAATATCTGGTTGATGTTTTGCATTCTTAAAAACTAACAGAATCAATTCTTCAGAATAATATTCTTCTGGAATTAATCTTAACATTGTTCCATTTTCAGAGGCTTTAAAACAAAGTTCTTTAGTCATAAATTCATCCGGAATAACTTGAATTGCAAAACCATCTTTGCCAATTAATTTATCGCAGAATTCAAAAGTTATCAAACTCTTATCAATAAATGGCAAAGCGTGATAGGTAATATTTAACGCCAGATTACAAAGCTCCTCGGTTTTAAATTCTTTCGGAACCAATTTAAGATCTCTATAATTTGATAAAACACGACCGCGCCAATATTCATACGTTTTAGCAGGAGGATTATTTTGTTTTAAAATCAATTCTCCAAATTCTAATTCTCGTTTTAATTCTTCAAAAGTTTCTATTAAAGGATTATCAAGATGTTTTCGCAATTCTATCGAGATAATGTCCTCCCCAGAAACTTCATCGTATTCACATTCGTTTTCAGTATCAAAATCATCTGCTCTGTCATTATAATAAAACAGTTTGTTTTTACGCTCCGCAAATGTTGTATAATGATCTTCGACTATAAATACAGGAGCTTCAATTACACCGTCACATTTAAAATTACCGTGATTATAAGAAGTCATCACAACTTCCTGAGCCCTAACATTGCCTTTTATCTCAACATATGAACCACCTAATAACATACTTTGGCAATTAACATTACCCGCAATAAAAACGTAGGGTCCATAATCTCCTTCGGCATTTATTATAGTTCCGTTTGTAGAGAAATTTCCATTTATTAAAACACCTTCAATTCTTAACGTATCAATCCCTTTTAACAGTAGATTTAATAATTTGCACAACCATTTCTTTTCTTTATCCTCATAAAGGTCTAAATAAAAGTTGCCCTCAAAATCGACATCTTGATTTGCTACAAGAAAGAAATCCTGTTCATCCCATTCCTCAAAATAATCAAACCCTTCTCGCTCAACCAAAAAAGGATAGATTTCTTTAACTTCTTTAATGGTAACTAATTTAAAAACTGAATTATGCATTTTATGATTTATTAAGCCAAATCGCTAAGGATTTTTTCTTGTCAAGATTACGCAATTCTACTATAAAAATCAATAATCATCAGAAAAATTGCACTTTTAATCCGTTTGATAAAGTATTAAAACTATACGAATAGTTCTTACTGAAAAAGAAAAAGTTGCTCTTTTAAAGAAGTTATTGAGCGAAAAAATAATTTTACGGAAGATATATTTATAGAAAACCGAAGTTTTTATTAAGCTTCGGCTTCTTTACACTTATAGTTTAGCATAAATAATAGATTACAAATTTTACAATATTTATCTTTATTCACACATAAAAACCTTACAATTGTGTTTATTAGTAAAATTGTAATATATTTATCGTAAATATTATTTTCTCATGCTCGAATACTTTATGACAGCTACAAATCCTTAAATTAATACAAACTAACACTTTTTAGTATGTTTAGACAATCAAAAAGAAATCCATTTGATAAAAACGAATTTATGAAAGATGATATACAGGAAAGAAAAGATTTTTAGGAAAGATGCTGGAAGCTAGAAAAACTAAAAGTCGTTATGATTCTATTTTTTCTTCTCGTGATAATTTCTTTTCTATTGGTCCCAAAAGAAGTGCAACTGAAGGAGAGTTATATTTTGATAGCAATGACAATACAATTTATCGAGGAAATAGAGATGGTAGCTGGACTAAAGCTACTCAGTTAAGTGAAATTGTAGTTACAAATTTAATTGGAAGAATAGTTAAAAGCGATGGTATAAGAGTTTTTAGTTTTGGTGGAGATGCCGTTGCAGGAAGTGGAAATTTAAGAAATGATAGAGGTTCGGGATCAATTCCTTCCCCGGGACATGATTTAAATACCGCTTTTGATTTAGGTTACTTATTAGGGAAATTATTTCCAAATCCATCAATGATGATTCCCTGGCTTTTAGAATTTGAACTTCGATTAAAATATGGCGCTCCAAACAAGCAATCATCAGCTCCTAAAAATACAAATTCTACTGATCCAGAAATGATTATAATGTCATTATATAATTACAGTGCTACAGATGTATTTGGAGGAAACCATTCTCAAGTTCATGAAAAGAAAGTAAAAGATACAGCTGTAGAACCTTCTCAAAAAGGCAATATTGAACAGATGAATAGTAGAGCTTATAAAAAAGCTACACAAGAAAGAGATGCGAATAACCGTGAACTTCAAAAGAAACTAGATTATTATAAACAATGAAAAAGACAGCATTTTTTTTAATCGTAATATCTTTAATACTAATTTCTTGTAATAAAGAAAAAAAGACAGCAGGGAATAATAAAATTATTAATCATGAAATTAATATAGTTTTCCCTGATACTGTATTTCTTAATGAACTTTATAATGGAAAAATAAATTATAAAAATGATTTAGACAGTATAGATACTAGTTTAAGTAATGAAAAAAAATATAGATATATTGATTATTATTTTGTGAAAACTAAAAATATAAATTATACGGATGAACATTTAAAAAAAATAACAACCGATACCTTTACAGCTGAACATTACAAAAGCATTCCTTTGTATTCTATTCGATTTGATAGCTTAGGCATTAATTATATTGACGGCATAATTGTAGATGAAGTAAATATATCACACGGAGCCAAAGGTAAAAACAAAGAGCCTATGGATAGAATAATTACCAATGAATTTAGAGTCACCAAAAAAGTAGTAGTCATTGAGAAACCTAAAATTATAAAACCTTAGTGGCTTTTTTCTCCAAACGAAGATCAAAAATATAACTGAAATGTAAAAGAATTTTAAATATCTTTGAACTATGAGCACAGAAACAAAACCTAGACATATCGGAAGAAACATTAGCCGAATCAGAGAGCTTAGAGACATGAAACAAGAAGCTCTTGCACAAGCAATTGGCACTACGCAACAATCTATCTCTATTATTGAGGGAAGCGAAAGCGTTGATGATGAAAAACTAAAAGCAATTGCCGAAGCTTTGGGTGTTCCTGCCGAAGTGATAAAAAACTTTTCTGAAGAAGCTGTTTTTAATATTATTGGAAATACTTATCATAATGATTCTTCTTCTATAAAAAATAACAACTGTACTTTTAATCCGTTAGATAAACTTCTTGAAGCTTTTGATAAAAATGAAAAACTTTACGAACGATTGGTTCTAGCTGAAAAAGAGAAAGTTGCTCTTTTAGAAAAATTACTAAGCCAAAAATAATTTTTACGAAAATATATTTACACAAAAACCGAAGTTTTTTTTTAAAGCTTCGGTTTTTTTATGGATTTGATTATTGTTACGGGCACGGATTACAAATCCGCGCTATCGGGGGAGAATCTGAGTTACTAAGATTCTAAGAAGTCCTATTTACACGCAATTTTGTCATTTCGAGGGACGAGAAATCTTATCAAGTAGCTCGACAAAGATTGACGATTTTAATAACAGAGTTTCTCGTGAAGATTTCTCATTCCTCGAAATGACAATATTGTAGAGTTACTAAGGGAGATTGCTTCGCAAGAAACTCTGTCATCAAAATCATATAATTAATTCATCATTTTTTCTTTGCAAACAATTTTCCACAATACTGAGTTCGCGTGAGGGATTACTTCACATTATTTTATTTTAATTGGAGTTCAGTGAATTTCATTTGAGGCGTTATCCTTTTATGAAGCGATAGCGGAGTAAAAGATATAGCCGAAAGCCCGACCCGGAGGGACACGCCATTCTAAAAAGATTCTAAGATTCTAAGGTTCTGAGTTGCTATGTTGCTAAGATTTCGAAAAGAAAAAATCAGCTAAATCTCCCAAATCTGCGAGAGAAAAAGCAAAAGAAAAAACCCAAAAACAAATAAGAAAATTTTAATAAACCAATCCTTTTTAGTGTTTCTAAAATTAGTATTTTTGAGTATTCAAAGTATAAAACCAAATTAACATGAAATATCATCAAATAAACAACTCTCTTTTTATAAAAAATCGCGAAAAATTCATAGCTCAAATGAAGCCTAATAGTGTAGCGGTTTTTAATTCAAATGATATTTATCCAGTTAGCGCCGATAGCACATTACCATTTGCTCAACATAGAGATATTTTTTACCTAAGCGGAGTAGATCAGGAAGAAAGCATCTTATTACTTTTCCCAGATGCACCATATGAAAACCAACGTGAAATTTTGTTTTTAAAAGAAACCAATGACCATATTGCTGTTTGGGAAGGGGAAAAACTAACCAAACAACGTGCCTTTGAAGTTTCTGGAATCAAAACCGTTTATTGGTTACAAGATTTTGAAAAAGTCTTAAACGAAATGATGACTTATGCCGATACAATGTACATTAATACTAATGAGCATTATCGTGCAACTGTTGAAACTGAAACTCGTGAAGCTCGTTTTGTAAAATGGTGGAAAGAAAGATATCCAGCACATCAGGTTGCCAAAAGTAACCCAATATTACAACGCATTCGTTCGGTAAAAGAAAGCGAAGAAATCGATTTGATTCAGCAAGCGTGTAATATCACCGAAAAAGGTTTCCGAAGATTATTATCTTTTGTAAAACCAAATGTAACTGAATACGAAATCGAAGCGGAGCTTATTCACGAATTTATTCGCAATCGCTCTAAAGGTTTTGCTTATACTCCTATTATTGCTTCAGGAAATAACGCAAACGTACTGCACTATATCGAAAACAACCAACAATGTAAAGCTGGAGATTTAATCTTGCTGGATGTTGCTGCCGAATATGCTAATTATTCTAGCGATATGTCTCGTACAATTCCAGTATCGGGTACCTATACCGCTCGCCAAAAAGCAGTTTACAATGCTGTTTTACGCGTAAAAGATGAAGCTACAAAAATGCTTACACCTGGAACGCTTTGGAAACAATATCATTTAGAAGTTGGAAAAATAATGACTTCTGAATTATTAGATTTAAAACTAATTGACAAAGCCGATGTACAGAACGAAAACCCGGATTGGCCAGCCTACAAAAAATATTTCATGCACGGAACTTCTCACCACATGGGATTAGATACGCATGATTACGGATTGTTGCACGAACCTATGAAAGCCAATATGGTTTTTACAGTTGAACCTGGAATTTACATTCCTGCTGAAGGTTTCGGTATTCGTATAGAAGATAATGTTGTGATTCAGGAAACAGGAGAGCCATTTAATTTAATGCGTAATATTCCTATTGAAGCTGATGAAATAGAAAGCTTAATGAACGTTTAATTCAGTTCATTTTATTCATAAAAACAAACGGCTTTCAGAAATGTTAGCCGTTTTGCTTTTACATACATAACAAACTATTATTTTTGCAACATAAACTTATTTCATTGAAAAATATCCTCTTCAAAAATACCAATATCTCATATTCAGACACAGGAAAAGGCACAACCATCGTTTTGCTTCATGGTTTCTTAGAAAACAAGACCATGTGGAATCATTATGTTGATGCATTCTCTAAAAATTACCGCGTTGTCACTATTGATTTATTAGGCCATGGAAAAACAGAACCACGAGGTTACGTTCATACAATGGAGGACAATGCTGATGTGGTAAACGAAGTCCTATCTCATCTTAAGATCGAGAAGGCTATTTTAATAGGACACTCTATGGGCGGTTATGTCGCTTTGGCTTTCGCTGAATTATATACCGAAAAAGTACAAGGTTTAGTTTTATTAAATTCTACATCTAAACCTGATAATGCCGAAAGAAAACTAAACCGAACCAGAGCCATCAAAGCCGTTAAACTAAACTATACAGCTTTTATAAGTTTAGCTATAGGTAATTTATTTAGCGAAAACAACCGAGAAAGGCTTGCTACAAACATCGAACTCGTAAAAGAAGAAGCCTTAAAAACGCCGCTTCAAGGAATAATTGCCTCATTAGAAGGCATGAAGATCAGAAAAGATAAGGAGATTATTTTACATACAAATCTTTTCCCAATGTTATTGATTTTAGGAGAAAAAGACCCTGTTTTAAACTACGAAGAAAGTATTCAACAAATAGAAAATACAAATGTATCACTTGTAACTTTCCCTGATGGGCATATGAGCTCTATCGAGAACGAAACAGAATTGACTGCTGTTTTATTAGATTTTTTTAATAAGATTTAAAATAACAAAAGGCTATTTCAAAAAAAATGAAATAGCCTTTTTTATAAGTAAAAATAGAATCTATAATTTAGAAGATATATCTTTTTTAAATTTAGCCAAAACTGCTCTTGTCATACCTAAATTAGCTTTAGTTGAATCTACTGCTAAATAAATAAAATATTTTTCGTCATCAGAAACATCTATTATATGCAACTGATTCGTTAGAGTAATTAATATGTCATTGATTTTCTGGTTCAAGCCTAAAGCTTTAATAGCATTCATTTTAGCTTTAACGACTTCTAAGTTATAAGCCGAAGCTAATTCAGGATCAAAATTTGGGTCTAAAGAAAGTGAAGAATAAGACATTCCAGTTTCAACTTCTGTTACAGATACAGCGATAAAACCTGAAATGTTTTCTTTCAAATCATTTTGAAAGTTTTGTAAAAAATCTGACATGGTATTTATATTAAAATTAGTTATTATGTATAGTCTCCATCCTACGAAGCAAAAGCCCCATTTTACTAGTATCTTTTGAAAGCAAAGCAATACAATTATCATCTTGATCTTTGTTTGCAACTACAATCCCTCCGTCATTCTTAATCATGACCTGTTTAAGTCCTCCGATATTAATATCTTCCGACATTTCCAAGCACATTTTCAAAATCATACCAATCATTGCCGCAACGTTACCATCGTACTCCAGATTAACCGATTCAATTAAAATGCCGTCTATACTAAAAATCAATCCAGATTCGGCTCCCGTTTCAGTCACCAACGTGTTTAAATCAATACTTCCTTGCATATATCTTTGTTTTTTGAAGCGCCAAAGTTATTTTAATTTAAAAGAGTCGTGAACTAAACACTTGTTAAATAAAAGTTAATCATACCACCCTGATAACCCATTGTTTATACTTCAATCTTTTGGCAATAATAAATTATTTAAACCAACAAATACCAATAAAAACAACTAATAATCTCACAAAAATGACATACCAATACAAAAAATGAAATAATAATTCACGATTCGAGATAAAACTCATTACCAAATCATTATATAAGTTTTTTATATAAATTTGCCAAAAATTAAGTTCTATGAAAACAACTGATGAATTACGCTTTGACTTAAACGTCAAGCTAATGAAATTCCGAAGATTTCGCTTTATAAACGGTGAGATCACTTTGGGAGATCATAAACAAGAACAGGCTAAAAAAGGTTTTTTCAAAAAAATATTTAGCTAAAATAATTTACAACGAAAGCTTTTATCAAAACCGCCCCTTTTGATAAATCTTTTAGTATTTCTACACTATCTTTTCTTCAAAAGTTATTTCAATATTCAGAATTTCATTCAAAAGCAAAACTATTTGCTCCAGATAATCCCTCATTATCTCACTATTAATAATAGAATTAACATCTTTCTCTTCTTTAAATCCAAAAGGTAAAAAACCAGATTTTAAGTTCTTAAAGGAGATAATTCCAGCTTCAATAGGCAAGGCATATGCCAAAACCTGAATAATTTTATCATTTTTTATATCAGCTACAAGTCCATCCCAATTTTTAAGAATAACATTAGCCTTATCTACTTTACCTGTTTTATAATCAATAATCCTGATAATGCAATTACGCTGTTCAATTCTATTTACATTTCCTTTTATTAAAACCGGAAAAGCTAAACCTGGATGCGTCAATGTTCTTTCAAAGGTTTCTTCTATTGCAAGAATTTTAATTTCATCACCTTCTTTAATATTATCAAGTTCAACTTTCAAGAAATTTGTAACATTACGTTTAGCTACTTCAAAAGCCAAAAGATTACGCCCTTTTTTAATCTCACCTTCTTTATAAACTAACTTAAACTGTTTCAAGACTTCATTATCTAGTAATTTAAAACAATTTAAAATATCATTTTCAGAAATAAATTTGCCTACAAAAGGTACATAAAGCGCCTTCAAGGTTTCATGGATGATTGTTCCTAATGTATTTAAAGCAATATTCTCTTCAACTTCTTCGACCTCGCGGATTCGCAATATTTTTATGAAAAAAACTGAATCGAACCAGTGCCATTAAAGCCGTTAAACAAAACTATTCCGCATTTATAGGTTTGGCTATAGGTAATTTATTTAGCGAAAATAACAAGGACAGACTTGAAAACTCCGCTTCAGGGAATAATTGCTTCATAAAAAGGCATGAAGATTCGAAAAGACAAGGGAATTATTTCACATACAAATCTCTTCCCAATGTTATTGATTTTTAAGAGAAAAAGACCCTGTTTTAAACTACGAAGAAAGTATTCAGCAAATAGAAAATACAAATGTATCACTTGTAACTTTCTCTGATGGACACATGAGTTCTATCGAGAACGAAACAAAATTGACTGCGGTTTTGTTAGATTTTTTTAAAGATATTTAAATCATTTCAGAACTTAAATATCCTTTTTCAATGAGTTCGTTTTTATCTTTTAAATGATTTAGTTTTCCATTTTTAATTAAAACCAATCTTGTTGAAATACTAATTACATTTCTGTAATTATGGTCGGATATTATGATTCCTTTTTTACAGGAATTCATAACAATTAATTGATTAACTTTTTCAATCATCAAAGGAGATAATCCATTATAAGGCTCATCGAGTAAAACAAACTTTGATGAATTCTCTAATACAAGTTTTATTTCGAGATAACGTAATTCACCTCCTGATAAATGAGCAATCTTTTTGTCGGTTATTGCCTGTATCATTTCGTCATTACAAAATGAATTAATTCTTTCTTTTGCAATTGAGAGCCGAATCGCTTTTTTAACAGAAAAAATATTTGGAATAAAATTATCCTGACTCAAATAACTTATTTCATTCATTAATTCTTTAGTCTTTGTTTTGATAACACCATTAATCCTAACAAACTTAAAATTTGCGGATGTAATTCCGAAAATAATTTTAAGAAAAGTAGATTTACCTGAACCGTTTCTTCCCAAAAGCCCGACTATATCATTTGTTTCGCATTGTAAATAAACATCCGAAAGAATTATTCTTTCACCATAAGACTTTTGAACACTATCGATTTCTAAAACATTTCTTTTCAAAATAATCTACTTATTAGATTAAAAATAAAGATACCCACTATTAGAAACAATAGATTAAAACACCAAGAATAAAACCAAAGCCAACCTTTAGAAAGACCATTATTGAAATAAAATAAATATTCGTTTCTAGAATTATTTTCTTTTACTGCCAAGCTTATTGCAAAACCAAAACTCACAACCGAATAATTAAAAACAAGTAGCCCTCCAAAAAGTAAAGGCAAAATACTTGCTGCCAAATTAATGGCTATTGTGCTTTTAAAAAATTCAAAAGCATTCCCTAACTTCTTGATTGTTTTACTCATTATATTTTTTCTTCAAAAGGAATTGTAATATCCAATATCTCATTGAGCAACAACACAATTTGTTCCAAATAATTATGCATTATCTCATCATTAATAATCATATTAACGTCCTTTTCTTCTTTAAATCCAAAAGGTAAAAAACCAGATTTTAAGTTCTTAAAGGAGATAATTCCAGCTTCAATAGGCAATCCATTTGCATTGTTTTCATACATAAAGGCATATGCCAAAACCTGAATAATTTTATCATTTTTTATATCGGCTATAAGTCCATCCCAATTTTTAAGAATAACATTAGCCTTATCTACTTTACCTGTTTTATAATCAATAATCCGGATAATTCCATTACGTTGTTCAATTCTATCTACGTTTCCTTTTATTAAAACTGGAAAAGGTAAACTTGGATGTGTCAATGTTCTTTCAAAAGTTTCTTCTATTGCAAGAATTTTAATTGCATCACCATCTTTGATACATTCTAGTTCGACTTTTAAAAAATTTGAAACATTCCGTTTCGCTACTTCAAAAGCCAAAAGATTACGCCCTTTTTTAATCTCCCCTTCTTTATAAACTAACTTAAACTGTTTCAAGACTTCATTATCTAGTAATTTAAAACAATTTAAAATATCGCTCTCAGAGATAAATTTACCAATAAAAGGGTCATAAAGCGCTTTCAATGTTTCATGAATAATAGTCCCTAAAGTATTTAAAGCAATATTCTCTTCAACTTCTTCGACCTCGCGAATTCGCAATATTTTCTGAAAATAAAACTGAATCGGATTTCGAATATAACTCGTTAATGCTGATGGTGAAAATCCTGCACTTGCAATTTCTTTCAACCGTATCATTACAGCTTCAGATTTAGGAATAACCATTGGTTCATATGCTGTTTCTGGCAAAACTGCATTATAAATTTCATGAGTCAAATTGTGTTTTGGCTTTTTTTCGACCTCAAGCTGCGTTATAAAACGGCTTCTCTCACCTGCATCCAGTCCTTCACTTTCTGTATTATAGAGCAAGTAAATATTCTTAGCACGCTGTAATAAATGATAAAAGTGAAACGTATAAATGGCATCTTTCTCTTTAAATGTTGGCAAACCCAATTCACGTTTAACATCATAGGGAATAAACGAGTTCATAGATTTTCCCGCTGGAAATTTACCTTCGTTCATAGAAGTTACAATTACGGTATCAAAGTCCAGAACACGACTCTCTAAAACTCCCATGATCTGTAAACCGTTTAAAGGCTCTCCTTCAAACGAAACTTCGGCCACTTCTATAACTTGTTTATAAATAGCATAGAGTGTTTCTATTTTATCAATATGCTGGTGCTGAGAATAGTAATTAATCAACTTATTAATTACCTTAAAAATAGCAAAAACGAACGTCTTCGCAATTTTATCTTCTTCACTATCATTACTTAGATTCTCCTTTATCTGGAGTAAGAGTTTTGAAATATTGTTTAAAACTGCTACTGAACCGGAATCCCACTTTTGAAAAAGCAACAAAAACAAATCTGAATGATTCTCATTAAGCTCAATAATTTTAGAGTGAGTTATAAAAGTATAATTGTTTTGATTTATCTTTTTCACCAATCCTTTTACGTTGGCATATGGCTCAATCAAAGGATGTGTTAAGATATCTAAAACATCTTTATAATAAAAAACATAAGAAACACCATTTCTAGACAATGCATTAGTATGCATTTTAAACAGTTTTGCAATCAAAATTTGAGTTGGATTATTCTTACTTGAATACCCCATTGTAATATTTAAAGCTCCCACAGAAGATGGTAAAGCATATAAAAGTGGTACTAGTAAATTTTCATCACCTAATACTACAGCTACTTTATCTAATGATGAACCTGGATTATTAGTAATAATTTCTTCAATTATACTTCCTGTTATTTTTGCTTGTCCAATTGATTTTGGCGTACCAATAACTTGTATGTTTTTAGATTGAGAGAAATCATCTAATATCCATTCAAAGGGGTTTGCTTTATAATATTTCCAATCTTGTTTAAAACGTCTAACAAATAATCCTGCATCATGGTAGGGATCATTTAAAAAAGTTTTATCAATATCCCAATATATTTTAGCCTGCTCAGAAGCTATTAAATGCTGAATAATTTTTTCTTCCGCAGCATTTAAAGCATTAAATCCCGCAAAAACAAAATGCTGATTCTGAACTGAATTCGTAAAATGATCTATATTATTCACCGCTTCTCTATAAATCAATCCTTGATATCCAATTTGTTTATTAAGCAAATGAGTATATAAAGATTCGTAATAACTAGGTAGCAACTTCCAAAAATCTATATAATTCTCTAATAATTGAGTTTTATTTTCAACCTCTATTCCCCATTTTTTAATATCCTCAATATCCTTAAGATAAGAAAGTACGTGTGATGGATCTAATAAATATCTATCGATTTCATTAAAATCCTGCAATAATGTTTTCCCCCAATTAGCGAACAACTCAAAAGACTGTTGGTTTTTTTTCTCCGTAATTGACAAGTACACCTCATAAAACTCGAACAATAATTCTATTGAATCAATTGACCGTACGGAGGCTATATCCTGAATAAATTCTTCAATACTAATTATCTTCGGACTGATAACCGTATTCTGTATTTGTTTTTTTAAAGCTTCGACAAGAAAAATTTTGGCCCTTTTATTTGGTAGAACAATTGTAGTTTCAGCCAATTTGCCTAAATAATCTTCAATTATAACCTTTGCAATCTTATCTAAAAAGTAAATTTCTGTCATTGTATAAAAATAAAAAAAGCCATTCAATTAAGAATGGCTTTTTAAAATTATTTAGAAAAGTAAATTACAATTTACCTTCGTATTTAGAACCTATGTGTCTGATTTCAGTTCTTCTGTTTTCAGCTCTACCTTTTGCAGTTTTGTTACTTGCAACTGGTTGAGATGAACCAAATCCTTTTGCAACTAAATTATCTGGGCTTACACCTCTTTCGATTAATGCATTCATTACAGCATCAGCTCTTTCTTGAGATAATTTGTTGTTGATTTTAGCAGAACCTGTACTATCAGTATGTCCTTCGATGCTAAATTTAGCATTTGGATAAGCTTTAAGGATTTCTTTGATAGCATCTAATCTAGCTTGAGTAGTAGCATCTCCTTTTTTGAAAGTAGCTTTTCCAGTGTCAAAGAATACCGCTCTAGCTTGAACTTTAAGATCATCTAATACAGCAGTAGTTACTTCTGGACAACCTCTGTTACTAGCTGGACCAGCTACAGTAGGACAATCGTCATCTTTGTCAAGTACACCATCTTTATCAGCGTCTGGCCAAGGACATCCACCGTTTTCTTTAGGACCTGCAACAGTAGGACATTTGTCATCTTTATCAGCAACACCATCACCGTCAGTATCTGGACAACCTTTTAAAGCAGCTAAACCAAATGTATCTGGACAAGCATCATCTTTATCAGCAACACCATCACCATCTCTATCTGGACAACCATTTAAAGCAGCTAAACCAAATTCAGTTGGACAAGCATCACTTGCGTCAACGATACCATCACCGTCAGTATCTGGACATCCGTTGAATTGTTTTAAACCAGCAACATCTGGACAAGCATCATCTTTATCGTAGATACCATCTCCGTCAGTATCTTTACCTCCAAATTTGAAAGTAAGACCTGCTGAATGTTGAAAATGAGATGGAGCGTCTGGAATACCAGCAGCATCTTCTCTATCTCCAAAAGATTTTTTGTAAGTAGTAGCTAAAGATAAACCGATTGATTCAGAGAACCAAAAAGTCAAACCAGCTCCTGGGTTAACAGTACCAAAACTGCTATCTCCGAAGAAAGTATAACCTCCACCAACGCTTAACGAAGGATCGATTACTTTAGATTTAATTAAAGACATGAAGCTATATCTAAGTGTAGCATCAATACCATAATACATTAAGTCTCCAGGATTAGAAACTACATAACCACGAGAATCGTGACCAGGAGCAGCTGGATTAAACGTTACGTATCTATCAATTTTATTCACAGAACCTTGTAATCCTACAGAAAAATTATCACCAATGTATCTAGATACACCGATATAAGATACAGAAGGAAGAATGTTCCAGTTGTCTTTTGCTGCGAAAGCCTGAGAAAAATGTTGATCAGCCCAGTTATGTCCTCCACCAGCACTCGTTTTAGTGTCTACGGCATTAACTCCAAAAGAGATAGCCCATGGATTGTTACTGTCTTGTGCGTGAGAACTTAACCCCATCGCCATCATCACAGCAACTAAAAGTTTGTTAAGATGTTTCATACTTAATTTATTTAATTACAATTTAGTTAATTATAGACAAAAGTAATGCGTAAATTTTTAACTACAAAATGAAATGTTAAAAAAAAGCAATAAGAAATGCCAAAAGTGGGAATTATACAACTTTTAACAGTTTACCTACCTTAACAAATGCCTCTAAAGCTCTGTCTAGATGGTCCTTTGTATGCGCCGCAGACAATTGTACTCTTATCCTTGCTTTTTCCTTAGGAACTACAGGAAAGAAGAATCCTATTACATAAATACCCTCCTTTAAAAGTTCATTTGCCATATTTTGCGATAATTTCGCGTCATATAGCATAACGGGAACGATAGCCGAATCCCCATCTATTATATCAAATCCAGCTTTCTTTAAGCCTTCTTTAAAGTAATTCGTATTCCATTCTAATCTATCTCTTAATACTGTGTCTTTTTCTAGAAGCTCAAATACTTTAATAGAAGCTCCTACAATTGCTGGCGCTAATGAATTTGAAAACAAATACGGTCGTGATCTCTGACGTAATAATTCTACAATTTCTTTTTTAGCTGTAGTATACCCCCCCATAGCACCTCCTAAAGCTTTTCCAAGAGTTCCTGTAATGATATCAACTCTACCCATTACTCCTTTTGCCTCAAGAGTTCCTTTTCCTGTTGCTCCAATAAATCCAGCTGCATGGCATTCATCAACCATAACCATTGCATCATATTTATCTGCTAAGTCGCATATTTTATCCAATGGAGCTACAAGTCCATCCATAGAGAATACTCCATCAGTAACAATTAATTTAAAACGAGCTCCAGCATCATTCGCTTTTATTAGCTGCTGTTCTAAATCTTCCATATTACTATTCTCATAACGATAACGAGCCGCTTTACACAAACGAACTCCATCTATTATCGAAGCATGATTTAAACTATCCGAAATAATCGCATCATTTTCCCCCAACAAAGGCTCAAAAACACCTCCATTTGCATCAAAGGCTGCAGCATATAGTATCGTATCCTCTGTTCCATAAAAATCAGCTATCTTTTTCTCTAATGTTTTATGAATATCTTGCGTTCCACATATAAAACGTACAGATGACATTCCGAAACCATGCGTATCCATCGCATCTTTTGCAGCCTGAACAACTTCTGGATGTGAAGACAATCCTAAATAATTATTAGCGCAAAAATTCAAAACTTTCTCTCCAGTAGAAATAGTTATTTCAGCATCCTGAGCAGAAGTTATTATTCTTTCTTTTTTAAAAATTCCGTTTTCTTCAATCGTTTGCAATTCATTCTGCAAATGCTCCTTAATTTTTCCGTACATCTCTACTTATTTAATATGTTAAATTTTAACAAGTTAGTCAGTTTTAATTCTTAACACCTGACTAATTTTTTCACAAATTTACTACATCGATATCGGTTCCTATATACACCAATGCCTTTTTTAACACTTTAAACCCCATATTTTCAATAGCAAACTGATATTCTTCTACTTGTTGTTTATATTTTGGGTTAGCCGAACCTGTTTTATAATCTAAGAGATAAGCTTCTCCTTTAGGAGTAATAACAACTCTATCAGGCTTTAATATCTTTCCTTCTTTTTGAATAATAGTTTCTTCATTTAAAACTCTATTACCCCTTTCAAAACAAACACTGATTTCTGAATGATTTACAATTTCTTGAATCGTTTTCGAAACAATATCTTTTTGTTCAAAAGTGATTAATCCATCTTCTAATGCTTTTACAATTGCTAAATCTATATCTGACTGATATTTTACAAAAGCTAATATCTCATGAATTATATTCCCATATGATATAGCTTCTTGCTGATGTGTTCCCCACATTAATGCTTCGCGTTGGGCAATTTTAATACTCTTAGGATTTAAAACTTCAGAAACTAATGGAATTGTTTTGGCAGACGAAGAGTGTTTCTCTCCTGAAGACAATTTAGCCGAATTACCAAACTCATATTCCAATTTATTTTCATCATAAACTCCTAAATCAATTAAATATTTTATAAAAAAAGATGCCATATTACCAGGAAAATCACCATCTTTTCTAGGTTTTATTTCCTGAGAAATCACATACAACTGCTCTTCTGCCCGAGTCAATGCAACATACAAAACATTTACGTTATCAAGCAATTCTTCTTGCTTCTTTAAATTAAAAACAACAGCAGCATCTTCTCCAAATCCTGCCACAGCACTACTATTATCTATTAACACCTTTGGCAATCCAAAATCTTCTTCCTCTGCATTCAACCACAGCTTATCTTTTGGTTTCCGACTATAATCTTCTTCAGCAAAAGGCATAATAACAACCGGAAACTCTAATCCTTTCGATTTATGAATAGTCATGATACGAACCGCATTATTCCCTTCTGGAGAAGGAATACTGAATTTCTCTGCATTCTTATCCCAAAAACTTAAAAAATCTGAAATACCTGCTTGATTCCGAATATCGCGCTCCAAAACTATATCAAGAAAATATTGTACATAAGCATTATTATACTCTGGGCGTACAAATTTTGAAACAATAGTCTCAACTGCCTCATAAAGTGATTTCTTTCGAATACTTTCAAATGAAAGTGAAACGTCAAATTTTTCTAACCATTTTTCAAAAGCAATTTCATTTCTTTCTGCCATTCCTTCTGCTATAAAATCATGGATCGGCATTTTAACATCTGTATTCTTAGCCAAAAAGTGCAAAAAATTAGCTTTTGCTTCTAAATCAGCATTATTATTCAAGTATTTCAACAAATGAATTACCAATCGAACTTCTGTTGCATTCTGAATCATCAATGTCTCCGAAGACAATAAAGGAATTTTTTGCTCCGTTAAATAATTCGCAACGTCAATACCCTGACTTCTTTTTCGAGTCAGAATAACAATATCTTTATATTCAAACCCTTCACGCAATACTTTTTGAATTGTATTTAAAGTCGCCAAAACATATAAATCGGTCTTCTCCAATACTGCATCATCCTCAATTTGATCACTTTTATCTACAATTGGGAGAAACGAAATATTTACATATCCCCCTTTCTTAGCATTAGTTTTTTGATGACTATGATTTTCATACAGATCTTTATAATCGGTATTTTCAAACTCCGAAGAGATTAATTTAAAAAAGCCATTATTAAATTCGATAACCTCACTATAGCTACGATAATTGGTATCTAAATGTGTTATTTTTTTATCCGGATTATTAAATGGGTTTAAATCCTTACTCAGCTCAATAAACTGCTCCGCTTTCCCACCCCTCCAACGATAAATTGATTGTTTTGGATCTCCAACAATCATTAGAGTACCTTTTACTCCAAAATCATCCTGACCAGAAAGCGCATTATCGATTAGCGGAATTAAATTCTGCCATTGCATTTCGGATGTATCCTGAAATTCATCAATAAAAAAATGACGGTACCTTTCTCCCAAACGTTCATAAATAAAAGGCGCTGGCTGATTCTGAATTTCGCGATGAATAATTGCATTAAACTCAGAAATAGACAAAACATTTTGTTCTTTTTGAATCTTCTCCAACTCGTTACTCACCGTATTCAACAATGAAAGTGGCGTGATATTTTTAAGAAATGCTTTGTAAAAATCTCTTTTCTCAAAGTTCTTATAAGTCTTATCCAGAATCTGAAGTAATTCGGGAATGATATTCTCTATTAAAGCTCTGTCTTTGGCCGTTTTATTTATTGCGATATCATCAAACTCATGAAATGTTTTATTCTTGGGATTAAATTTACCATCTCGAATACTTTCTAGATGATTTGGGAATGTTCCTCTCGAAAAAGATTTTAAATCAATTCCATTTTTTTCAATTAACAAAAGTGCATTTCTAGCAAAAGCAACATTCTCCTCTTCTAGGTCTTTGCATAAAACCGTTAGTTTCTTTTTTATTTCAACAAACTCCCCAATTGATTTATCATGAAAATGTGTAATTTCATTTCGATTATTCTCATTTAAGATTAACCTTCCTGTTTCAAGAATTTCACGAGACACATCCCAACTTTTATCATCATCGGTTTTTTCCATCGTAAAATCGATCAATAACTTGGTCAACGTTTCATCCTGACCTGCTTGAGCGATAATGGCATCAACTGCCTCTATAAGTAAATTTTCGGTATCCAGAGTTACCTCAAAAGTCATCGGTAAATTTAAATCATGCGCAAAAGCACGGATAACCTTATGTGTAAATTTATCGATTGTAGAAATATCAAAAGCTGCATAATTATGAATAATATGCTTAATGATATTTTGTGATTTAGTTTTTAATTCAATAATCGAAAGCCCTGTTTCTCGAGCTAAATCCTGCATCAAATCAGTCGCTTTTCCAGATGGTTCGTCTTTCGCAAATTCCGACAAACTGCCCACAATACGGCTTTTCATTTCATGCACCGCCTTATTAGTAAATGTAATCGCTAGAATATTACGATATGCATCATTTTTGGGAGCTGAAAGAATAATTTTAAGATATTCCTTAACTAAAGTATATGTTTTACCAGAGCCCGCAGATGCGTCATATATAGAAAAAGAGGGTCTTTGCATTTTTTTAGTTTTTCCGTACTGTAAAAATAAAACATCCCGAGAACTATTCGGTTGTAAAAAACTAAAATTCTATAAAGTAAAATTAGTTAGTGCTTGTTAAATGCTTTTTTATTAAAGACAATTAAAATCCCAACTCCTGTAGAAATCGCCATATCGGCAAAATTAAAAATTGCATTAAAAAATTTAAATGGTTCTCCACCCCATATTGGCAACCAAGTTGGTAAATTCCCTTCCCAAATAGGAAAATATAACATATCAACCACTTTACCATGAAACAATGTTCCGTAATGTTCTGGAGCAAACAATGTAGCTAAGTTATTATAACTATCATCGAAAATCACTCCATAAAAAACTGAATCTATAATATTCCCTGCTGCTCCAGCCATAATCAAAGAAATAGCAACAATTAAATACGTTGAACTTTGTTTTTTTATAGAATCGTACAGCCAATACGCTATACCGAAAACTGCAAAAATCCTAAACACAGTCAAAATCAATTTTCCGTATTCACCTGGAATTTTTGTTCCCCAAGCCATTCCTTCATTTTCAATAAAAAGAATCTTAAACCATTTAAAGACTTCTACCTCTTCACTCAAAACAAAGTTTGTTTTAATGTAAATTTTAGAAACCTGATCAATAAGTAAAATAATGAAAATAAGTAAATACGCTTTTCGTAGTGACATTTTATAATTTTTTATTGGCGCAAAAGTAACAATTAAATCAAAAAAAACGCTCCCTAGGGAGCGTTAATTATTTCGTAACAAAATGTTCTTTATTTCCTTCCGTTATATCTAACTGGTTTTGACCCTTCATAAAAAAAGCTAGAGATTGAATCGAACAATCCTTTGGTTTCCTTTTTAACCTCACCGGATTTAACACTTTCACTCTGAGTACTTTTTGCACGAGCCACATTTAACTTAATCCTAATCTTTTCAAAATCCTTCATTCTATTATCAACATCGGACTTCACATCTCTAAATTTCAATACTTTAGCCATAACGTTTCATATTAAATTAAAAATTACTTGATTTTCACATTTACTTACAATAATACGCAAAAAAAATTATTTATTGAATAAATTAACGAGATAATACATGAAAAAGTTATATTTTTTTAATTAAATTAGCTTAATCAATTATTTTTTAACAACTCCCCAAACATCCTCACTATGAATGAAATCACAATTATCCTAAATGAGTTTTTAATTCAGACGAAATCATCATCAGCCCTAATATCAGGTGCAAAAGGGAAATTAATAACCTCCCTGCACTTAGATTATAGTGATAGCGTTGCTGCAATGAGCGATGCTATCTTATCTATGAGCGACAAATTCCTAACCGACTTAGCCAAGGGAGCTTTAAAACAATTATACCTTAAAACTACCGATGGTGGTGTCGTAGTAATGAATAAAATAAACAATTCTCACAGTGTTATTGTTTTCTCTAATGACGGAAGCAACCTTGGATTGTTTTTACGAAATATTGATGAATTGGCTACTAAACTTAGCAGCATCAGCCTTTTAAAATAATTAATAACCAATAAACCCCAAAAATTATGAGCAATGACTTCTTAAATGTGTTTTTAAATGAAATGAAAACCAACGTAAACGGATTTATAGCTGTAGCTGTAACTGAAATTGAATCAGGATTAAGTTTTGGAAACTTAACAATTGACCCAGGTTTTGACCCTGAATTGGCTGCTGCTTATAATCTCGAAGTTGTAAAAGCAAAATTGAGTGCCGTAAAAGCTTTAAATCTAAACCAGGACATTGAAGATATTTTGATTACACTTTCTAATCAGATTCACATTATCGATATTTCTCCAAACAAAAAATTCATGATCTACCTTGCTGCAGATTCTACCAAAGCAAATTTAGGAATGACAAGAGCTGTTTTAAGAAAACACAAATTAGAGCTAGAGAAAAATCTCGCATAGCCCATTAATATTTAAATTAAGCTATTTACGGATAAGCCAAAATTAACTTTCAAGTCTTAACTTCTCCCTATTATTACAAAAACAAAAACGCTCCTTAAAGTAGGAGCGTTTTTAATTATATTTAAAAAATTATCGTTGCAAATTTTTAGCTTCAATACTCATAGTAGCATGAGGAACAATTTTTAATCTTTCTTTACCGATTAATTTTCCTGTTACTTTACACACACCGTATGTTTTATTCTCTACACGGAATAACGCATTCTTTAAATCTCGAATAAACTTTTCTTGTCTGATAGCTAACTGTGAGTTTGCTTCTTTGGACATCGTTTCGCTTCCTTCTTCGAATGCTTTAAATGTTGGAGACGTATCATCTGTACCATTATTTAAATCATTCATATAAGCACTTTTAATCAAGTCTAAATCAGCTTGCGCTTTTTGTATTTTACCCAAAATGATCTCTTTAAATTCCGCTAGATCAGCGTCAGAGTATCTTGTAATTTCATCTACCATCTTATATTTATTTTGAAATTAATATCATTGTTTTAATATCATCAAACTCAATTTCTATACCGCTTTCTAATTCGTCTAAGAAAATCAAGCTATCAGTTAATGTCTCAGACTTAATATAGCCTTCATTTTTAAGAATAGCATTTTCTAATATACCACTTCTTTTTATTTGTACCTTTATTTTATCAGTTACTTCAAATCCAGAATCTTTACGAATATTTTGAATTCTATTAACCAATTCCCTTGCGATACCCTCATTTTTCAATTCTTCCGTGATTGTAATATCAAGCGCAACTGTTATTCCGTTTGAATTTGCAACCAACCACCCTTCGATATCTTGCGACGTTATTTCGACATCTTCTAATGATAAAGTTACACTTTTTCCTGCAATAACAATATCCAATGAACCCTCCTTGTCTAACTGACTGATTTGTTGCGCAGTAAAAGATTGTATCTCTTTGGAAATCAACCCCATATCCTTTCCGAAACGTGGCCCCAATGCCTTAAAATTAGGCTTAATTTGTTTTACCAAAACCCCTGAAGCATCATCTAAAAGAACGATTTCTTTCACGTTAACCTCAGCCTTCACAAGCTCAGAAACTGCCTCAATTTCACTACGTTGATTATCGTCAAGTACTGGTATCATTACCTTTTGCAATGGTTGACGTACCTTAATCATCTCTTTCTTACGAAGCGACAATACAAGTGATGAGATCGTTTGTGCTTTCTGCATTTTGCTCTCTAACGTTTTATTAACAAAGTTTTCAACGTATTTTGGAAACTCTGCCAAATGTACACTGTCATAATTTTCTGACTGTGCCGAAGTTGTTAAGTCTCTGTAAAGCTTATCCATAAAGAACGGAGCTATTGGAGCACTTAATTTACTTATGGTCAACAAACAAGTATAAAGTGTTTGATATGCCGCTATTTTATCATGCGCATACTCCCCTTTCCAGAAACGACGGCGACACAAACGAACATACCAGTTACTTAAATTCTCCTGTACAAAGTCTGATATTGCACGAGCTGCTTTTGTTGGCTCATAATCGGCATAAAAAGTATCAACTTCTTTGATAAGCGAATTCAACTCAGAAATAATCCATTGATCAATTTCTGGTCTTTCGTTTAACGGGATTTCTGCCTCAGCATATTTAAACCCATCAATGTTTGCATACAACGAAAAGAATGAATAGGTATTGTATAATGTTCCGAAGAATTTACGACGAACCTCAGCAATTCCCTCAAGATCAAATTTCAAGTTATCCCAAGGATTTGCATTCATAATCATATACCATCGTGTGGCATCTGGACCGTATTCTGCAATGGTTTTAAACGGGTCAATAGTATTTCCTTTACTCTTAGACATTTTTATTCCATTTTTGTCTAAAACCAAACCATTTGAAACCACATTTTTATAAGCTACTTTATCAAAAACCAAAGTTCCGATTGCATGAAGCGTATAAAACCATCCACGAGTCTGATCGACACCTTCTGCAATAAAATCAGCAGGAAAATCTTTATTCTCGTCAATTTTATCTTTATTCTCAAAAGGATAATGCCATTGTGCATAAGGCATTGCTCCAGAATCAAACCAAACATCTATTAAATCGCTTTCACGTTTCATTGGCTGGCCTGAAGCCGAAACTAAAGTTATTTGATCGACTACATTTTTATGCAAATCGATTAAATCATAATTAGATTCAGACATATTACCGATTTCAAAATCTTTAAAAGGATTTTCTGTTTGAAAACCTGCTTCGATAGATTTCTCGATCGCATTATACAATTCTTCGACAGAACCAATAAGAATTTCTTCTTTTTTATCTTCTGTTCTCCAAATCGGCAACGGAATACCCCAATATCTAGAACGAGATAAATTCCAGTCGTTAGCATTTTTAAGCCAATTTCCAAAACGTCCTTCACCAGTAGACTTAGGCTTCCAATTGATAGTTTCATTCAGGTCGAACATTCTATCTTTTACATCGGTTACTTTAATGAACCAAGAGTCTAGTGGATAATATAATAACGGCTCATCAGTTCTCCAACTGTGTGGATAACTGTGTACATATTTTTCTACCTTAAAGGCTTTATTCTCTTCTTTTAATCGAATAGCGATCTCAACATCTACAGAACGCTCTGGCGCCTGACCCGCATCATAATATTCGTTTTTCACATATTTACCGGCAAGTTCTCCTAAATGCGAAGTAAACTTTCCTTGTAAATCTACCAAAGGAACTGCAGTTCCAGTTTCGTCAAGAACCAACATTGGCGGTACTTCAGGTTTAGCTTCTTTTGCTACCTTAGCATCATCAGCACCAAAAGTTGGAGCGGTATGTACAATTCCTGTTCCGTCTTCGGTAGTTACAAAATCCCCTGAAATTACTCTAAATGCATTTTCAGCATTTTGATATGGCAATACGTAAGGTAATAATTGTTCGTAACGGATTTCAACTAAATCAATTCCTTTCGCTTCCGCTAAAATTTTATATGGAAGTTTTTTGTCACCTTCTTTTACATTGTCAAAATCTGCATCCTTTTCACTAACAAAAAATCCTTTTCCAAATTGTTTTCCAACCAAGTTCTTAGCCAAAACAACATTGATTGGCTCAAAAGTATATTGATTGAAAGTTTTTACTAAAACATAATCGATTTTTGGCCCAACTGTTAAAGCTGTATTTGATGGTAATGTCCAAGGTGTTGTCGTCCATGCTAAGATGTGGATATCTCCAAAACCTTGTAAAAACGAAGGCAACGTTTCTGGCAATGTCTTAAACTGTGCTACAATTGTAGTATCTGTAACATCTCTATAAGCTCCTGGCTGATTTACTTCGTGAGAAGACAATCCTGTTCCTGCTTTTGGAGAATAAGGCTGAATTGTGTATCCTTTGTATAACAATCCTTTATCGTAGATTTGTTTCAAAAGCCACCAAACAGACTCCATATATTTTGGTTTATAAGTTACATATGGATCTTCCATATCTACCCAATATCCCATTTTTTCGGTCAAGTCATTCCATACATCTGTATAACGCATTACGGTTTTTTTACACGCCTCGTTATATTCTTCAATAGAAATTGTTTTCCCAATATCTTCTTTAGTAATACCTAATTCTTTCTCAGTACCTAATTCTACAGGTAATCCATGAGTATCCCATCCAGCCTTACGTTTTACCTGAAATCCTTTTTGAGTTTTATATCTGCAAAAAATATCTTTAATAGCACGTGCCATTACGTGGTGAATTCCTGGCAATCCGTTTGCCGAAGGCGGGCCTTCGAAAAATACGAAAGGCACAGCACCTTCGCGAGTTGTTACACTCTTTTCAAATATATTTTCTTTCTTCCAAAAATCAAGTACTTCAGACGCTACAGTTGGTAAGTCAAGTCCTTTGTATTCAGTAAATTTTGTGCTCATTTTGTCCTTTTCTTAAATCGAAGTGCGAAAGTAAGGAATTTTGATTTTTTTAGCCATCAATTCACTAATTAAATTTGTTAATACATTTATAATTCCGCTTTTATCAAAAATAATTATTGATTTAAACTAAAATATTTTTCCGAAAATTAAAAATCACAAGACTTCAATCTTCAGAAAAATTTTTATCAATATAGAAGATTAAAAACCTCAATATTTTATAAAAATTACAGCGCAATATATAAAAATAGAAATGGGTTTTTAAGAGAATATTTCTTTCAAAACTTCTAGTGATTTAGGCCTCTTAAAACCATCTAAATGAAAACTATAATAATCTATCAAAATCTTTAAAAGCAATTGTCTTTCAATGACATGAAATACTTTTTGATCGTTATCAAACTTTAGCTCTATAAGCTTCTTAAACAGTGTTGTTTCATGGTTTGTCAACGCACCCAGCCCATGAAAAAGAGTAAACACACCTTCATTCATTTCAAAAAACGGCAAATCAACATCCGAAACATCGGGATAAAAGCCTAAATATTTAGTAGTTTCCAACATCAGAATCAAATGAAAATTGGTTATTTCATCATGCTGATCAAGCCAAAACAATGCTGTTTCTAAAAAAATAAAAAGGGATTCATTTTTTTCCTCTTCTTGAATAGAATAGTGTAAAATCTCCGACACAAACATTACGATCGTACTTTTGACAATATCAGTATGTATGGTTTGAAAAGGTGTTCCTATTTTTATTTCTTTAAAATTTTCTAATGTGCCTTTATTTTTATGTACAGCCTCAATCTCAAGAATTGTTAGTGGCTGAAAATAGGCGATTTTTTGGCTAGATTTTCGAGTAGAAAAAGCATCTCTAACAAAATAAGTTTTCAATCCATGAGAAAGCGTAAAACACTTAGCAATCAAGCTTTTTTCCTGAAATTTTATTGCCGAGATAACAATTGCTTTAGTTTTTACTTGCAAAATTTGATAATTAGATTTTTAGAGTTGTTCAGAGTTTTTAAATTTCTGAGAGTGAATACTCGCGCTGAATGCTAATGATTATCTTATAATCATTATTTTTTTTACTTTAGTTTCACCACCATCTTCTGCCGAAACAATAATTATATATACTCCAGAAGCTACTTTGTATTTTCCAAAAGCAGTTGTATCCCACTCGATTGTTCCCCCTTCGGAGGTTGTTTCATATACTAAATTACCTTCGATATCAGTAATTTTAATATTGGCTTTATCGAGTAATCCAGCAATTTTTACTGTTCCAAAAAACTCTGGACGTACAGGATTTGGATATACATACACATTATTCAAATTTTCATTGGCTTGGGTTGCAATTCCTTTATAAGAAATCATTCCTTTATTTGTTGCAATATACACCTCTCCTGTAGTACTATTTATCCCAATGTCATTAATTTGATTGCTTGGCAAAGGCGAATTATTTATAGTAAAATGATACTTTGTCTCTTGTCCATTTGGCGAAACTAAAAATACTCCAGAATCAGCGGTGCCTATCCATTTATTATTAGCCCCATCAACAACAATTGCAGTAATAAATTGCTCATAAAGTAATTCCTGAGCCAAACCATCATCCATAATAATTATCGGATTGGCTTTTAATTGATTTTCTGTACGAAAGTTATTTACATTACTCAAAACACGAAGCCCCCTTGTTGTACCGATCCAAAGCTGATCTTTAGCATCTACTGCAACTACTCTTGCATCTGGGGTTGGCAAATTACCTGTATCTAAACCTTGTGTAATTTTCTTAACTGTATTTGTACTTTCGTTAAAACCAATTACACCATCTTTATTTGTTCCAATCCATTTTGTACTGTTTTTATCAATAGCCATACTCCCAAAGCTTGTATCTTCTGCTTTAATAAGTGCAGTACTGATAGGAAAAGTTTGCCATTGTCCATTGGTTCTTAAAACCTTCAATCCGTTTCTAATCAAACTATTGGTTACCCATAAATTCCCTAATTTATCAAACGCAGTTCCATTTATTCTAACATCTATATAACCAGGTCCAAGAAATGTAAGGGTCTCCAATCCACTATTCGATTGATTGTATAAAACTGAGGGGATATCATTTTCTATTTTCAATAATCCTGAAAAAAACGAACTTGCATATACTTGATTCTCATTATTAGGATTAACAATAACTCTTGTCATTGATTTAGCCTGAAGCACTTTTTCGTATGGAATATTCAGCCATCCAGTAGTATTGAATTTACTAATTCCATAACTATCTAAAGGATATGGATTATAAGACGAATTATAATTTCCATAAACTGCCCAAAGAACAGTTGGCGTAACATTAATAGCAAAGATATCATTTCGTGATGGCCCCATTGGCATGGTGTTTTCAAAAAACGATGCTCCAGAAAGTGCAGAAACAAAAAGTCCATTTTCATCTGTACCAATGTATATATCATCTCCTACAGCAGTTGCACAAGTAAAACTTAACTTTGTTTTTGCAACATCGCTATTATTTATTTGACGCAATAAAACCATTTGATTATTGTATACGTAAACTGTATTTGCAGTGGTTATAAACAAGTTATGATTTCTAACTCTCATATCTTTCACTGGTAATGGAAGCGATATAAAACCAATAAAAGTACCCGAAACTGAATCATAACTATTAACTCGTCCCAAAGTATTAATTGCAATAAGTTTTGTATCGTTTGCTTCAATACTTGACCAATTACCTCCTGTAACAACAGCCCATTGGCTGTAATCAACTAAATTAGCATTTGTAACACTGCCTTTCCTAATACCACTATTAGTAGCAGCGTAAATAAATCCATTATAGATTGTAGCTTGTCTCACATTAATCTGCACTCCATTATCTCCAATAAAATAAGTGTCTCCAAATTGCAATGTTTTTAAATTAAACTGAACAATTCCAAAATCACACGAAACATAAACCATCCCATCATGTTCAACAAAATGATTGATTTTTTTAAGATTAGCAGGAAGTTGTTTATTAATGATATCAACCACTTTTAAGATACTCCCATCAGCTTCATTGACAACTGTCATCAATCCATTTTCATATCCAATAAGTGTTTTACGAAATAACTCACTATGATATAAAGATGAAATTGTTTGTCCCGAAAGACCATCTACAGTATTTATAGTCTTAATAATATTTGTCGCAGTATTTTTAGAGAACAATGCGTTATCTGTAGCTGCATAAATTGCTACAGGTGAATCTGAGATATCTTTAATATGATTATAAGAAAAATACCCTTGCCATAAGAGTTTATTTTGTGCAAAACCTGATTGCATTAGCAACAAAACCAAAACGTAAAGAAACTTTTTTTCCATTATTTACACCTATAGTTGGTATCACAAATATAACACAAACGATAGTATTTGGATTTCAATATGGTATAAATAAAAAATGCCTCCTATTCGAAACTCGAATGGAGGCATTTTTATTTATTTAAAAAACTACACTACTCCTTGAGCAAGCATAGCGTCTGCTACTTTTACAAATCCAGCGATATTAGCACCTTTTACATAATTTACGTAACCATCTTCACCAACACCGTATTTCTTACATTGGTTATGAATTCCTACCATTATATCTTTTAGTCTAAGATCTACTTCTTCACTAGTCCAGTTCAAACGAATTGAGTTTTGCGTCATCTCTAATCCAGATGCAGCAACTCCACCAGCATTAGCTGCTTTTCCAGGTGCAAAAAGAACTTTCTTACTTACAAATTGTTTTATTGCTTCAAGTGTGCATGGCATATTCGCGGCTTCTGTAACACATAAAACTCCATTTGCAATTAAATTCTTAGCATCTTCTTCGTTTAATTCATTTTGAGTAGCACAAGGAATAGCAATATCAACTTTTACTTCCCAAGGGCTTTTTCCTTTATGGAATTGAGCATTTGGATATTTCTTAACATACATTTCTGCTCTGTTATTTCCACTAGCTCTCATTTCAACCATATGTTCGATTTTCTCTCCAGAAATTCCTTCTTCATCATAAATGTATCCATCAGGTCCAGAAATTGTAACCAACTTTCCTCCTAATTCATTTATTTTCAAAGCCACACCCCAAGCAACGTTTCCGAAACCTGAAATTGCAACTCTTTTTCCTTTAATCTCATGTCCAATAGTACGCAACATTTGATCTGTAAAATATACAACTCCGTATCCAGTAGCCTCTGGTCTAATTAATGAACCACCGTAAGCAATTCCTTTACCAGTTAAAACTCCTGTAAACTCATTTTTGATTCTTTTGTATTGACCAAATAAGTATCCAATTTCTCTAGCTCCTACACCAATATCTCCTGCAGGAACGTCTAGATCTGGTCCGATATGACGACATAATTCAGTCATAAAAGATTGACAAAAACGCATAATCTCACCGTCAGATTTTCCTTCAGGATCAAAATCAGCACCACCTTTTCCACCTCCCATAGGAAGTGTTGTCAAACTGTTTTTGAAAACTTGTTCAAAAGCCAAAAACTTTAAAACTGATAAATTTACTGTATGGTGAAATCTAATTCCACCTTTATATGGTCCGATTGCTGAATTCATCTGAATTCTAAATCCTCTATTAACTATAATTTCTCCTTTATCGTCAACCCATGGCACTCTAAAAATAATAGAACGTTCTGGCTCTGCAATTCTAAGAAGTAAATTCTTCCCATCGTATTTTTTTTGTTCAGCAATGAATGGAATTACTGTCTCAGCAAATTCTCTAACTGCTTGAATGAATTCAGGTTCGTTTGGATTTTTTGACTCTACAAGAGCCATAAATTCATTTATTTTTTGTTTCATTTTATAAAAAATTATCAAATAAATTAATCTTAATTATTTACTCAACCAAACAACAAAAAATTCACATAAAAGTTCTCTTTTGTTATTTTCCACAAATATACATCTAATAAAGAAATTGGGCTTAAAATTTCACAAATTATAAGTAGAATTGTATTATTAATACCAATTTTTTAAAATACATCTTTTTAACGCAATGACTTACACGAAAACGTTATAGTATTAAAGCAAAAAAGACACACTCCTTACTAATTATATTTTTTCAAAATTTCATAATTTCATAGAGATATTTATATCTTTGTTAGTATAAGAAAATTAAACCAGATGTTAAGAAACACAATAATATCATCATTAATTTTGTTTATTTTCTCTTACAACTCAATTGCACAATCTAGATTAGCACATGAAATCGGTATTATTGCTGGCCCTATTTCATTTAAATCAGATTATGGACAAAGAGATGACTACTCAACTAATGTTGGGAACACTGGTTTCGGTATTGGTCTTGTTCATTTTCTAAACTTTTCATACAACTCTAGGCGTGAAAATTATTTCAATGAACACTTTAAAGTTCGTTCTGAAATTTCATTCAACAAAACTGGTTTAGAACATTTTGGAATAACCGTAGATGGTAACTCTAACGACATAGGCGTTATACAACTTAAAGCTATGCGTGGAAGATCAACTTTGGCTAATTTGGGTTTTCAATTAGAATACTCTCCATTCATGAAAATACATGATTTTAAAAATACCCTTGGAGGATTTAGTCCCTACATAAGTGCAGGTGCTCAATTTAGTTATTACAACTCAAAAGTAAGTTCAACATTAGGCCCTTTAGGGAATACTTCAACTACTTTTTACAAATACCTTACTCCTTCTGATGGACATCAATACGGATTTTCTAGTCAAAGTGGCACTGTTCTGTCTGTTACTTATGGAGCTGGAGTACACTATAAATTAGCTCCTTTACATGATTTATTATTCGAGGCAAGATTCCAATATTTCAACTCCGATTGGATTGACGGATTAAATCCTAACAAGAATATTTACAAAGAAAACAAATCCAACGACAATCAGATTTGGTTTAATTTTGGATATGTATATTATCTGGATTTTTAAACTCGCTATATAAAACAAAACCCCAAACATTTATTAAATGCTTGAGGTTTTATATTTGTAAACAATTTTTATCATTCTAAAGCTTGCTTTAAATCAGCAATTAAATCTTCTGCATCCTCGATACCAACACTTAATCGAACTAAATCATCTGTGATTCCAACTTCTGCTCTCTTATCTGCAGGAATTGAAGCATGAGTCATTAAAGCAGGATGATTTGCCAAAGATTCTACTCCACCTAAAGATTCTGCCAGAGTAAACACTTTCAATTTTTCTAAGAAATTAATTGAATCTTCTTTTTTACCAGAAACAAAAGTAAATGAAACCATTCCTCCGAAAGCTTTCATTTGTTTTTTGGCAATTTCATGAAATGGATGGCTCGGTAAACCTGGATAATAAACTGTTGCTATTTTAGGATGATTACTTAAAAATTCAACTACTTTTTCTCCATTCTCACAGTGTCTTTGCACACGTAAATGAAGTGTTTTAATACCTCTCAAAACCAAGAAACTATCCATTGGCCCAAGAGTTGCACCTGTAGCAAATTGTTGAAAATGTAATTGGTCCCCCAAAGCTTCATCTTTTACGATTAAAGCTCCTGCAATAACATCTGAATGTCCTCCTAAATATTTAGTTGCAGAATGCATTACAATATCTGCTCCTAAATCAAGAGGCTTTTGTAAGTAAGGTGTTGCAAAGGTATTATCTACTGCAAATAATATTTTTTTATCCTTAGTGATTTTAGCTATTTCTTCAATGTCTGCTAATTTCATTAATGGATTTGTTGGTGTTTCTACCCAAACCAACTTTGTATTTTCGTTTATTAAAGATTTAAATTTTGCAATATCATTCATATCCACAAAATGGAATTTTATTCCTGAATCTTTATAAATACGAGTAAACATACGATATGTTCCACCATATAAATCGTCCATAGCAATAATTTCATCACCTGCCTTAAAAGAACGCAAAATACAATCTGTGGCCGCTAATCCAGATGAAAAAGCTAATCCACGTGTTCCGTTTTCAATACTTGCCAATGCATTCTCAAGAGCAGATCTAGTAGGATTCGATGCTCTACTATATTCATAATCTCCTAGAGGTTGCCCTGGACTTGTTTGAATAAATGTCGATGTTTGATACACTGGAGGCATTACTGCTCCTGTACTTGGGTCATGATGTTGCCCACCATGTATAACTTTTGTATTGAATTTCATATCTTTATATTTTTGTAACACTAAAATGTTCTACAAATTTACCCTTTAATTTATTTTAATCAAGTTACAAGTTGATACCTTTGTAATTAATTAACATTTTCAAGATGAAACATTACACCTTTTTACTCGTAACCCTTTTTATTTTATCAAGTTGTACTAGAGAACTTTCGTTCAAAGAACAAACATTTGAAAAGAAGTCAAGTTTGCCTTGTAAAAGTAATTGTCCACAAATTAGTATAAAAATCCCAATTGCTCAAAATGTCCCAATCGTATCAGATAGCATTAATAAAAAAGTTTTTTCTATTTTAAAAGAAATCGTTTATTTTGGAGAAAAACCTTTTGAATCAACAGACTACAATGAACTAACAACTTCCTTTATTGGTTCTTATGAAGAAATGCGTAAAAAATTCCCTGATGATACATTCGGCTGGGAAGCCAAAATTGAGGGCAATGTAGAACACCAGTCAGATAGTATTTTAAATATAAAAATAAACCATTACACCTTTACTGGTGGCGCTCACGGTTATCAAGGATATCGTTCTTTATTGTTTAATCCTAAAACTGGAAAGACAATTACAAACAATCAATTATTTAAAAGCGAAAAAGACTTTAAGGCTTTCGCCGAAAAAGAATTCAGAAACAAATATAAAATTCCTGCCACTGGAAGTATCAATGCAACGGGTTTAATGTTTGAGAATGAAAAATTTAATCTGCCTTTGAATATTTTTTATACAAAAGAAGGATTACTACTTTATTATAACTCCTATGAAGTTGCTTCATATGCCGATGGCCCAAAAGAATTAGTACTACCTTATGAAAAGGTAAATGACTATTTAGTTTTTAAATAATTCTTGTTTGAATTTTAAAATTAGGTCTCTATAAGTTAGACGCACTACGGCGCGTCTCTACGGAAAATTTCACTAGATGCCATTTGTAGGATTTTGCAAAAAACTTCAGACGCACTGCAGTGCGTCTCTACAGAAAATCTTTGCGAAACAAACTTACTAATTCTCATCTACAAAAAATTAGATACATTGCGGTGCGTATCCACAGAAACCTTTGAACCTTTGCCTCTTAGAACCTCAGTACCTTTATTGAACATCATATTTCATCTTTCGTAAAATTCGTAAAGCTTCCTTAAAGGACAAATAAACTTGAGTAAACGGTTTTAAAAGAAGCTTAGCATCAATTAATTTTTGCTTAGCATCTTCAAAACCATTAAGATAGCAGATCATAAAAGTAGAGGGCAAGTTCTCTAAATCTATCATTTCCCGATTAGATAAAACAAGTCCTTTTTGTAATTTAGCCAGTAAAGCAATATTGGAATTGTATATATGAAATAGCATTTTTCTATTAAATTCTGGTGGTTGAAAAAGTATTTCTCTATCAATTTTATAGTAACCATTATCAAAAAAATGAATTGTTTGCTTTTCTAACGGATAATAACTTGTTTTGTCATTTAGTCCTAGTGGGACATATTCCAAAATAGTAAAACTATCTTCATCATAAGTAATCGTAACCACATCCTGAGCCGAATAAAACAACTTAATTTGCTCATTTATTAGTTCAATATCAACCCGAGATAAAAATGTTTTGTCACGAGACTTATTCGGAACTCCTGCCCAACAAATCACAAATAACTCCTTAAAAACTTTATACTTTGGCGACATATCCTTATGTCTAAAATTCATAAAATCAATTACACCATCTAGTGTATATTCTATACTATTACGTGAATTATTTTCGATCCCGATTACTGTTTCGGTATTCTGATAATTTTTCTCAACTTCTCTTCCTTCAACTGGAACCGAATTACTTCCTCGCCTAATAAAAACACTATTGGCAATAATAGTGTGAATTCCTTTTTTGAAATATGATATTTTACTTTTGGGTTTAATTGTAACCAATCCTATCACTTTATCTTTTGGAAGATTAGGAAAAGGCACATTTTCATATTGAATTTTTGGTGGATTTTCAAGAAAAGCATTGACCAGATTCTGAATTCGACTATCGTCAAAAAAATCATCACCTACAATCTCATTGTCCTGATCCTCAACCCCTACAACTATATAAGAATTATTAGTTGGATTAGAATTAGATAACGCACAAATATGTTTTAAAAACTTTGCCTTCCCTTCACGAGAATGCAAATTTAATTGCCTTTTTTTATCATAAAAACTACTCTCATCATTATGTGCGAGTAGATTTTTTATTAAAAGACGTTTATTGATCATTATTTTTAGACTTCTTAGATTGTTAGAATTTTAGACTTCTTAGACTGTCGGACTTTTTGAATCTTTAACTTCTTAGATTACTTGGATTGCATAAACTTCAAATCTAAGAAGTCTAAGTTAGTCTAAAAATCTAAGCTAGTCCCTTTTTACTATCGTTGATGAAGCTTGAGCCGTACTCATAACAACTAAATCCGCAATATTTACATGATAAGGTCTTGAAACCACAAAATGAATAATATCAGCAATATCTTCTGCTTGTAAAGGAGCAAACCCTTTATAAACATTTGAAGCCCTATCTGCATCTCCTTTAAAACGCACTTCGCTAAATTCAGTCTCAACCATACCTGGATGAATTGCGCCTACTCTAATTCCGAATGGATTTAGATCTATTCGCATTCCTTGACTAATCGCATCAACAGCATGTTTTGTACCACAATACACATTCCCATTAGGATACACTTCTTTGGCTGCAGTTGAACCAATATTAATAATATGCCCCGATTTCCTTTCAGTCATTTGCGGTATAATTGCTTTAGAAACATACAAAAGTCCTTTTACATTTATATCTATCATAGCATCCCAATCGTCTAAATCACCTGTCTGAATTGGATCCAATCCGTGAGCATTTCCTGCATTATTAATAAGGATATCGATAACAGAAAATGATTCTGGCAAGGAACCAATAGACTCTGAAACGGCTTTTTTATCACGAACATCAAATGCTAATATATGTACTTCAGTATATTCCGAAAGCTCTTTTTCCAATTCCGTCAATCGATCAATACGTCGTCCGCAAAGCACCACTTTGTAGTTGTTTTTTGCCATTAATTGTGCAGTGGCTTTACCTATACCACTTGTGGCTCCAGTAATTAGAACTGTTTTTTTCATTCTTGTTTTTATTTTATTGCCACAGATCAGAAGATTAAAATTATTTCTTATAATCTGTGGCAAATGTTTTTTTAATCGATTTAGCTGAATACTAAAAACTGTAAACTAAACACTAAAAATTAAGGCACATCATCTCCCATACTTTCTGTCCAAATAGCAAACCAATCTTCTTTTTCTAATTGTAATTCCACTGCTTTCATCAACGCTTGAATTCTGGCCACATTTACTGTTCCAGCAATAGGAATCGCTTTTGCAGGATGGCTTAAAATCCAACTTAATAAAATAGTATCTGAACCTAAACTATATTTAGAAACCAATGTTGCTAATAACTTCTTTAATCTTCGTGTTTTTTTATTGTCTTCTCTAAAAATAGTACCTAATGGATTCCAAGACATTGGACGAATTCCATGCATTTGCATATAATCAAAACTACCATCTACCATCGGCTCGTAATTTGTAGCCGAAAATTGTACTTGATTATAACTAACATCAATTTTTTGACGGATTAATTCAGTCTGTGAAGTTGTAAAATTTGACAAACCAAAATCAACAATTTTACCTTCTGTTCTAAGCTTTTCAACAGCTTCTGCAATTTCATCAGCTTGCATTAAGGGGCTAGGTCTATGCAATAAAAAAACATCTAAATAATCCGTTTTTAGGTTCTTTAAAGAATTTTCTACAGACCAAATGATGTATTCTTTCGAATAGTCGTAATGCTTAATTGTATTTTTTCTGTTTTCGGCAATCATTTGAATTCCACACTTAGAAATCAGTTGTAATTTCTCTCTTGAAATTTTACTTCCTGCGAATGCTTTTCCAAAGTCTGCTTCAGTGGTATACGAACCATAAATATCTGCAAGATCAAAAGTGCTTATTTTATTCTCTAAACATATTTGGATAAGATTTTCCATTTCGTTGGGAGTTAGATTTTTATCCCAAACTCCCCAATTCATAGTGCCCACAATTATAGGCGATAATAGTGTTTTGCTCATGGTAATATAACATTATTTGTAGTAATAAATCTTGCTTTGTAAAGCATAATCATCAAAGTTCTTAAAAATATAAAAATAGATTCACAATTCATCCTTAAAATTAGATCTTTGCCCGAAGTTTTAACCATTCTTTAACATCTTACTTCTCAAAAAATATTCAATTTGCACTCTCAAAAGTAAGGCATTAAATTCAAGGTTTTAAAAATATTTATATGGAAGAAAATACAACGACTTTAGACATTAGAGCGATCAATGAAAAAATTGAAAGAGAAAGTGCTTTTATAGACCTTCTCACAATGGAAATGAACAAAGTTATTGTGGGTCAGAAACATATGGTCGAACGTTTGTTAATCGGGCTTCTTGGTCAAGGCCATATTTTGTTAGAAGGAGTACCTGGATTAGCAAAGACTCTTGCGATAAATACGCTGTCACAAGCAGTGCAAGGTTCATTCAGCCGTATTCAATTTACACCTGACTTATTACCTGCCGATGTTGTTGGTACAATGATTTACAACATTAAGCAAAATGAATTTTCTATAAAAAAAGGACCAATTTTCGCTAATTTCGTTCTTGCCGATGAAATTAACCGTGCTCCAGCCAAAGTACAATCAGCACTTTTGGAGGCGATGCAAGAAAAGCAAGTAACTATTGGTGACACTACTTTTAAACTAGATCGTCCGTTTTTAGTACTAGCAACTCAAAACCCTGTTGAACAAGAAGGAACATACCAGCTTCCAGAAGCGCAAGTCGATCGTTTTATGCTTAAAACGGTAATTGATTATCCTAAAATGGATGAAGAACGTTTAGTAATTCGCCAGAATCTAAAAGGAAGTTACGAAAAGGTAAATGCTGTTGTTTCTGTAGATCAAATTTTACGTGCACAAGAAGCTGTTCGTGAAGTTTATATGGACGAAAAAATAGAGAAATACATTCTAGATATTATTTTCGCAACACGTTACCCTGAAAAATATAAATTAGCCGACTTAAAACCACTTATCAGTTTTGGAGCATCTCCACGTGGAAGTATCAACTTAGCCAATGCCGCTAAATGTTACGCTTTTATTAAACGTCGTGGCTATGTAATACCAGAAGATGTTCGTGCAGTTGTACATGATGTATTACGCCATAGAGTAGGTATTACTTACGAAGCAGAAGCAGAAAACATAACTTCCGTTGACATCATCAATAAAATTGTAAACGAAATTGAAGTACCTTAAAATTTGTTTAATGTTTCAAGTTTCATGTTGGGATAACTAACATGAAACTTGAAACTTTTAAACTTTAAACAAATAAAATGGATACAAAAGACCTCTTAAAAAAAGTACGTAAAATAGAAATAAAAACCAAAAGATTGAGTAATCATATCTTTTCGGGAGAATACCATTCTTCATTCAAAGGACGAGGAATGACTTTTAGCGAAGTGCGTCAATATCAATATGGTGATGACATTCGTGCTATTGATTGGAATGTAACAGCACGTTATAATGAGGCCCATGTAAAGGTTTTTGAAGAAGAACGCGAACTTACCATGGTGCTTATGGTGGACATTTCGGGTTCTGAAAATTTCGGTTCAAAAAGTCAATTTAAGAAAGATATCGTAACCGAAATTGCCGCAACAATGGCTTTCTCAGCAACACAGAATAATGACAAAATAGGATTGATTTTATTTTCGGATATAATCGAATTATATATTCCACCTAAAAAAGGAAGATCTCATGTATTACGTATCATTCGTGAATTAATCGAATTTGAACCTAAAAGTAATAAAACTGATGTCGCTCAAGCATTAAAGTTTTTATCAGGAACACAAAAAAAGAAAGCTATCGTTTTTGTAATCTCCGATTTCATGTCAGATGATTATGAGCATACATTGAAAATTGCTTCTAAAAAACATGATATTACAGGCATTCGAGTATATGACATTCGAGAAGAAAAGATACCAAATATCGGAATGGTTTCTATGCTTGATGCCGAAACTGGCAAAACACAATTAATCAATACAGGCTCAAAAACAATACGCGCAAACTATGAAAAACATTATCATAGTAAAGTGAATTATTTTAAAGAAACGTTCAGCAAATCGGGGGCTGGTGTTGTAAACACCCGTGTCGATGAAAGTTATGTAACCAAATTATTAGGCTATTTTAAATCGAGATAAAGAAATTAGATTATTAGACTTCTTAGATTATTGGATTTAAACAAAATCTGAAGACATAAATTAAAAAATAAAATTCGCTTAAATATGTACCTTCAACGTCTTTTTAAGCATTCATTTTAGACTAAAATCTGAAATCATTAATCAAATGAAATTAAAACTTTACATATTTTTATTCTTACTATCCGCAACTGTTTTTGCACAACAAAAACAGATTGAGACTAGTATAGATACGACTAAAAATAAAATTGGAGCTGAATTTAAGCTAACCCTTAAAACTACGGTCGATTCTAAATCGAAAGTTGTTTTTCCTAAACTTAAAAACATTGGCGCACTTGAGGTAATTAAATCTTATCCTATTGATACTGTCAAAAAAGAAGACCGTTATGAACTGATTAAGAAATATGGTTTAACACAATTTGATTCTGGAAGATATACCATTCCAAGTATTCAAATTCTTATTGATAAAAAACCTTACCTATCCGATTCTATTCGAGTAGAAGTTGCCAATGTGAAAGTTGATACGTTGCAACAAAAAATGTATGATATTAAAGACATTACTAAAGTTGAAAATCAAATTGGTGATTGGTGGAAATATCTTTTGGCTCTTGTTTTAATTATAGGAATTGGTGTTTTGGTATATTGGTTTATCAAAAAAAGACAACAGAAAAAAATAGAAGAAGAAGTTTATAAAACTCCTATCGAAAAAGCAACTAGCTTGCTTAATACATTAGAGAAAAAAGAACTTTGGCAAAAAGGAGAAGTCAAAGCTTATTATAGTGAATTGACCGATATTGCTAGAAATTATATTGAGGAAGCCATAGAAATTCCTGCAATGGAAAGCACAACTTCTGAGTTAATACAAGGTATTAGAGCCGCTTCTTTAAAAAAGAAAATGACACTTACGCCAGAAACAGTTGAGAACCTTGAACGTGTACTGAAACAAGCCGATTTAGTTAAGTTTGCAAAATCTAAACCATTGGATTTTGAAATTACTGAAGACCGAAATAAAATTCAAAAAGTAATCCTTACTCTAGACAGCGCAATTCCTGTAGAAGTAGTTGTTGAAGAAGATACTTTATTAAACGAAGCTCAAAGACAAAAACAAATAAAACTTCAATTACTAAAAAAACGCAACAAACGTATTGCTTTATCTGTAGCTACCGTTTTATTCCTGATTATTATTGTTACTGGATATTTTATTGCCACTAAGGGATTTACTTATGTAAAAGATAATATCATCGGACATCCATCTAAAGAATTGTTAGAAGGAGAATGGGTAAAAAGTGATTATGGAAATCCAGGTATATTGATTGAAACTCCTAAGGTTTTAAAACGAATGGATTTAACCAAAACCTTACCTAAAGAAGGATTGGCTTTAATCAAAGAAATGCAATCTTTTGGATACGGAAGCTTGGTTGATAATTTCTCATTGATGATTTCAACTTTAAAATACAAACAAGAAACTCAAATTGATTTATCAAAATCATTAGAAGTTACCATCAAAACTATCGAAGCGCAAGGAGCTCGAAACATGATTGTAAAAGAAGAGGATTTTGAAACTAAAGAAGGAATTCGCGGAATTAAAGGATATGGAACTTTCTCAAGCATAGATGAAGGTAGCAAATCAAGTACTAAAATGTATTATGAAATTCTTTTATTTAGCCAAGAAGGCGGATTACAACAAATAATGATTTTTCACGAAGAAGGAGATACTTATGCTAATGATATTGCAGACCGTATATTAAACTCTGTGGAACTAAAAAAAGCAACTAATTAATGGATAAAATAACTTTTTTAAACCCTGAGTTTTTCTGGTTGTTTCTTTTGATTCCCATTGCAATTGCTTGGTTATTCTGGAAAAGAAATCAGCAATCAGCAACATTAAAAATGAGTTCATTACAAGGTTTTAAATCTTCAGAATCATTATTAGCGAAACTAAAGCCTTTCTTGGGTGTATTTCGAATTTTGGCATTAAGCTCATTAATAATTGCACTTGCAAGACCAAGAACTGTAGATGTAAGCAACAAAACGAAAACTACAAAAGGGATAGATATTGTAATGTCAATAGACGTTTCTGGAAGTATGCTTGCAAGAGATTTAAAACCAGATCGTATGCAAGCCCTTAAAAAGTTAGCAGCTGAATTTGTGAACGAAAGACCAAACGACAGAATTGGAATCGTTTTATATGCATCTGAAGCGTATACCAAAATACCTGTAACAAGCGATAAAGCAATTATCCTTGAAGCTATTAAAAGCATAAAATACGATAATGTTTTAGTTGACGGAACTGGAATAGGGATGGGATTAGCAACTGCCGTAAACAGACTTAAAGACAGCAAAGCCAAAAGTAAGGTAATTATATTAATGACCGATGGTGTTAATAATGCCGGATTTATAGAACCTGATACTGCAGCAGATATAGCGAAACAATACGGGATTAAAGTATATACAATTGGAATTGGAACTAACGGAATGGCCGAATTTCCATATGCAATTGCTCCAAATGGTCAGTTTTTATTCAGAATGATGAAAGTAGAAATTGATGAGCAAATGATGAAAACTATTGCAAACAAAACAGGAGGGAAATATTTTAGAGCTACAAGTAATGAGAAACTTGCCTCTATTTATAATGAAATTAATAAGCTGGAAACAACCGAAATCGAAGAACTAAAATTTTATGATTACGATGAAAAATTCCGCCCTTTTGTAATATTAGCGGGTTTATTGCTATTATTGGAAGTTGGATTACGAAATACTGTTTACAGAAGCTTTATATAATATTTCGGTATTCAGTTACAGCCACAGTAAATAACTGGAAGCTGAAACTAGAAACTGAAAACTAGAATTAGAAAATGGAATTAGACGAAAAAAAATATTTATACCTTCTTATACTGCTTCCCATTTTGGCTTGCATTTTCTTTTTCAATATGTATTGGAAAAGAAAAAAACAACGAGAATTTGGAGATTTGGAATTAGTAAAAAAACTAACCCCGGAGCATTCTGTTTTTAAACCATTTTTAAAGTTAGGAGTTATCCTTTTAGCTTTAGCAACATTGATTTTAGGATTGGTTAATCCTAAAATTGGGACAAAAATGGAAACTGTAAAACGAGAAGGAATCGATATTGTATTTGCAGTAGACGTCTCTAAGAGTATGCTTGCAGAGGATGTTGCTCCAAGTCGTTTAGAAAAAAGTAAACAACTGGTTTCTCAAATTGTTAACCAATTAGGAAATGACCGAATAGGAATTGTTGCCTATGCTGGAAGCGCTTTCCCTGTTTTACCAATTACAACTGATTATAGTGTTGCCAAAATGTTCTTGCAAAGCATGAGCCCAGATATGGTATCATCACAAGGAACATCTCTTGACGAAGCTATAAAACTATCAGCGACTTATTTTGATGAAAAAAGCAAGACGAGTAAGCTGCTAATTTTGATTTCTGATGGCGAAGATCATTCTGAAGGAGCCGAAGTGGCAGCTGAAGAAGCCAATAAGTTAGGAATGAAAATCATTACTATTGGTATCGGAACTGAGAAAGGAGCTACAATCCCATTGAAAAAGAATGGTGTTGTTGAAAGTTACCAAAGAGATAATAATAACGAAATAGTTATTACAAAATTAAATCAAGAAGGTTTAAAAGCTATTGCAAAAGCAACCAAAGGCGGTTATGTTTACGGTGGTAGCACCAAAGAAGTCTTAGATTATGTAAAAAATGCTTTAGACAATATCCAAAAAACAGAATTTGAAGCTACACAAATGGCCGATTTCCAATCTCAATTCCAGTGGTTTATTGGTATAGCTTTTGTTTTATTGTTCATTGATCTATTCTTATTAGAAAGAAAAACAAATTGGATAAAAGAGTTGAACTTATTTAACGAAAAAAAATAATTGTTTCAAGACAGTTAATATCTTTTGAAACAAAAAAACAAAAAAATTAGAATGAAAAATTTACTTCTATATATTTTATTAACGCTTTCTTTGACCATTTCGGCTCAAGAAAAGGATAAAGCGTTGCCAAAAGCTAATGAAGAATATAAACAGAATAAATTTGTAGATGCTGAAGCTAATTATAGAATTTCGCAATCTAAATTTCCAAATCGTACCGTTGCTCCTTACAACCTAGGAAATGCTATTTATAAGCAAAATCAAGCAAGCGAAGCTAAATTTGCTTACGCAAAAGCCATAAAAAATGCCAAAACCCCCTCTCAGAAACACAAAGCTTATCATAACCTTGGTAATGTATTCATGAAAGAGAAAGACTATAGTCAAGCAGTTGAAGCCTATAAAAATGCGCTACGTAACAATCCTTCAGACGATGAAACACGCTACAACTATGCATTGGCAAAAAAAATGTTAAAAGAAAACCCTCCTAAAGAAGATAAAAACAAGGACAAAAATAAAGATAAGGACAAGGATAAAAAAGACGACAAAAAAGACGGCGATAAAGATAAAAAGGACGACAAAGGAGACAAGGACAAAGATAAAAAGATGACAAGGGCGATCCTAATAAAGATAAAAAGGATGGAAAAGATGACAAAGGTGATCCAAAAAAAGAAGACAATAAAGGAGAACCAAAACCAGCACCTGGAGACATATCAAAAGAACGTTTACAAAATCTTTTAAATGCTGTAAATAACGAAGAAAAGAAAATTCAAGATAAAGTAAATGCTCAAAAAGTAAAAGGAGCTCCTAAAAAAACTGAAAAAGACTGGTAAAATAAAGTTGAATCGTTTAACTGTTAATTTGTTTATTTGATAGGCAACAAACAGTTAGACGATTAAGCAGTTAAACGATTTAAAAAAAACGATTAAACAGGTAATGAAAAGATATTTAATTCTATTACTATTAAGTTTCCAAGGGCTTATGGCTCAAGTACAATTTGAAGCCAGAGTAAGCAAAACTACGCTTGGTTTAAACGAAAGACTTCGAATTGACTTCATTATGAACGTTGATGGAGATAACTTTGTTCAGCCTTCATTTGATGGTTTTCGAATTGTTGCAGGTCCAAGCCAACAAATTAGTCAATCATGGGTAAACGGAAAAAGTTCATTCGAAAAAGTTTATTCTTATTTTTTATTACCAAACCAAAAAGGAAGCCTTGTTATAAGACAAGCTGCAATAGAATATAACGGTCAGATATACAAAACTTCACCAATAAAAATAAATGTTACTGCAGCCGTAGCACAAGAGAGAGATCCTAATGACCCACAACAAATATCAGCAGATGATAATTTATACCTAGTCGCAGACATCTCTAAAACGACTCCATATGTAAACGAACCAATTACTGTCGTTTATAAATTATATTTCAGTAACAATATTGGTATTTCTGGTTTCAAAGAAGTAAACAAACCAAAATACAATGATTTCTGGAGTCAGAACATCGATATAAAACAACTTGTTGCTGAAGAAGGTATGTTTAAAGGCGAAAGATATCGTTATGTTGTACTTAAAAAGGCAGTATTATATCCTCAAAAATCAGGGAAATTATCTATCGAACCTTTATCATTAGACATTGATGTACAATTGCCTACCAACCGAAGAAACATGTTTGGTCAGGTTATTATTACTGAAGGAAACAAACGTGTATCTGCAGGAACTAAAACAATTTATGCAAAAGCACTTCCTGAGACTAATAAACCAGAGGGCTTTTCAGGGGCCGTTGGTCGTTTTGATTTTAAAGTAACTCCATCTAAAACAATATTAAAAAACGGAGAAAGCTTAGAGTTAGTAGTTAGTGCTACTGGTAGTGGAAACATGAAATTATTTTCTTTACCAAAACCTGTGGTACCAAATGCTTTGGAAATATACGATCCTGTACATGATGAAAAAGTAAATACAAGTCTTAGCGGTATGACAGGAAAAATTTCTGACACTTACACCATTGTTCCACAATACAAGGGAGATTATGCAATAAAACCAATGCAATTCTCTTATTTTGATTTAAATACTGGAAGCTATAAAACGATTACTTCTCCAGAAATAATGGTAAATGTTCTCGATGGTCCAACTCCTGCTGACGCAAATGTAGCATCTGGCCCAACCGCAATAAACAAAGCTCCTGGCCACGATCAATTCAAATATATCAAACTAAAAAGCAATTTCACCTCAGTGGTAAAAGATGATTTCTACGGCTCTAAGTTATATTATACATTATTGTTTTTACCATTCTTGATTTTACCAATTATTATTTTGGCTAAAAAGAAAAAAGAAGCACTAGATAGCGATATCACTGGAAACAGAATTAAAATGAATAATAAATTAGCCAAGAAATATTTATCACAAGCTAAAAAACAAATCAATAATAAAGAAGCATTTTATATTGCACTTGAAAAAGCAATGCACAATTTCTTGAAAGCTAAATTACATATTGAAACTTCAGAAATGAGCAAAGATAATATCAAAGAGCTTTTATTATCTAGAAATGCAAATCCAGCATCAGTTCAAAATTTTATTGACCTAACAGAAAACTGCGAATTTGCACGATATGCACCTGCATCTAGCGCTTCTATTCAGCAAGATTTTGATAAAGCAGTATTGATAATTTCAGAATTAGAAAAACAAATTGTTTAATGATTTTTAACCTACAAGTACGCTAAAAATTACTTTAGCTTACGCTGAATCAATGTTCACTGAGTTAAAATTCTTATTACATATCACTAAAATGAAAAATATTCTTTTATATCTATTCTTATTATTGTCTCAGCTTTTCTTTGCTCAAAATAGCTTTGAAAAAGGAAATGCTTTGTACCAAAAAGGGCAATACGAACAAGCAGTTCAAGAATATGAAAATATCATAAAAACAGAAAAACAACAATCGGCTGAATTATATTATAATTTAGGTAATTGCTATTACAAACTTAATAAAGTAGCCCCTGCAATATACAATTATGAAAAAGCTCTGGCTCTAAATCCTAATCATCCAGAGGCTTTAAACAATTTAAAATTTGCCAAGAAACTAACTATCGACGAAATAAAAGAAGTTCCTAAAGTTGGTTTTGCAAAACTCATTCGAAACTTTACAGGAATATATCATTACAATACCTGGGCATGGATCTCTGTAGCGATGGCTTCAGCATTTTTGCTTTGCTTTATTGGATATTATTTCTCCCAACGTACTCTTGCTAAAAGAGTGTATTTTATTGGTATGTTTTTAATATTACTAGCTTTACTTGTAACCTTAACAGCAGGATTTCTGGAAAAAAGTCATTTTGATAATGAAAGACCTGCTATCGTATTTGCAGAAATTGCCGAAGTACGTAGTGAGCCTCAAAAAGCAGGCTCCCCTATTATCACACTTCATGAAGGAGCAAAAGTCTACGTGAAACAGTCATTACAAAACTGGAAAAAAATAGAATTAACTGATGGAACCGAAGGCTGGATAGAATCCTCAGCTGTTAAAGAAGTAAAATAGTTTTTTAACCTATTAGTTAAATAAAAAATATAAGGCTTTCAAAAATAAGACTCTTCAGGAGTCTTATTTTTTTATTTAACCAGACACAATCCTGCCTTTTTTTGATGTAAAGAAACTCAAATGATATCAAACAGAGAATTTTAAAGCTTTGCGGTAGAAACCCAAACCAAGAAAACTTTGCGAACCTTAATTCAACACAAACAAAATCTAAATTTCTTTGCGGATCTTTGCGGTAAAAAACCCAAACCAAGAATCTTTGCGAATCTTAATTCAGTACAAACCAAATCCTATTTCTTGGCGGATCTTGGCGGTAAAAGTCCCAAACTGAAAAACTTTTCAATAAAGAAACCTAGAACTTATAAATTTTCTTAGGCGTGATACAATAATCCAATTTTACATCCCCTTCAAAAACATCTATAATTTCAGTTTCAGCTTCAAAGAAAGACAATCCTATCTTTATAGTTTCTGGCTTACATTCAGATAGAAATTTATCATAAAATCCTTTTCCATATCCTACTCTATTTCCAAAAACATCAAATGCTAAGAGAGGAACAAAGACAACATCAATTTTACTTGATGGGACTTCTAAACCATCTACAGGTTCAGGGATATTATACTCGTTCTTTTTTATTTTAGTATTATCAGTAAGCAAAAAATGAGTCATCTTTCTAGTTTCAAAGTCACTTTTAGAAATTACAACTTCTTTGTCTTTCCCTGCAAGCAAGTGCAAGATAAACTCAGTATTTACTTCATTATGTTCAACTATTGGCAAAAAAACATGAAAATAGGTTTTCTCCCAGATTGGTAACGAAAGAATACTATTAGCAATCACCAAGCTCAATTCATCAATATCAGTTTCAGAGAGCTGTTTTCTCAAATCTTTTTTCTGTAAGCGCAATTCTTTTTTAGTCATCATCATCATCGAGGTTTGTTTTGGACATATGATAAATAGCATCACCTTCGTACACAATTGGCGAATGGTTTGCATTAATAATATAACCATCATGAGGTGCTTTTACCTTTCGTTCAAACTTACCAAATGGATCGGTAATAATTGCTAAAATAGTCCCTTTTTTAACAAACTTGCCAATTGTATCGTAGTCATGCAGTAATCCAGAACATTTAGCTCGCAACCATACTGATTTTTCAATATAAATAGAAGGTTTTTCCGGAGGATCAACAACATGTCCTACATCTAACATTCCTAAATGAGTCAGTAAGCGCTTAACTCCATCAATTCCTATATTGGCAATATCATGATTGATATCCAATGATTTTCCTCCTTCAAAAAGTAGCATTTTTACTTTTAATTTTTCGCTTATACTTCTAAAAGAACCCGAAATATTTTTAGAATATAAAGTAAAAGGGGCGCTAAACACATCCGCTAAAATTTTCAAATCAGCATTATTTTCAGAAAGCCTAATCTGAGGTGCATTAAAACGACTTGCACCTCCAGCATGAAAATCGACAGCATAATCAACAATTGGCAAAACATCATTAACAATATGGAATGCAAATCGGCTTGCCAAAGATCCTTTTTTACTTCCAGGAAAAACACGGTTTAAGTCACGTCCATCAGGAAATTCACGCGCCTTATTTACAAAGCCGTACATATTTATAACTGGAATACAAATAATGGTTCCTTTTTTAGGACGATTTATTTTCTTGCTAATTATCTGGCGAACAATTTCGACACCATTTATTTCGTCACCATGAATTCCTGCCGAAAAAAGTACCACAGGCCCTTCAACCTTAGAACGTCTTACAATAACAGGAATATTAAGTTTAGTAGTAGTGTGCAATCTGGCAATTTCAACATTGATGGTTTTACTCTCACCTGGCAAAATCGATTCTCCAAAAATCACCAATGGTTTACTATTTCTCATATTCAATAATAAAAGCTAAATATAGAGATTATTATTTTGAATTCGTAAATTTGAAGTTAATTCAACATCATGCCTATGAAAATTATTTCTAAGGCACATTGTTTGAGCTTTAGAAATAAAACAGAATGCAAAAAACACCTCTCGAACTCCAAATTCAAACTTTACCAGACAATCCTGGCGTGTATCAATATTATGATAAAGATGGAAAAATATTATATGTAGGTAAAGCTAAAAATTTAAAGAAAAGAGTTTCTTCCTATTTTAATAAAATTCATGATACTGCCAAGACCAATGTTTTGGTGAAGAAAATTGCCACTATAAAACACATTGTAGTACCTACAGAAACAGATGCACTTTTATTAGAAAACAATCTTATAAAAACCTTACAGCCACGTTACAATGTTTTATTGCGTGATGACAAAAGCTACCCTTGGATTTGTATAAAAAAAGAACCTTTTTCTCGAATATTTTCTACACGCAGAATGGTCAAAGATGGTTCTGAATATTTTGGCCCCTATACCAGCTTTAAAACTGTACATACAATTTTGGACCTTATAAAAGAGCTATATCCTCTTAGAACCTGCAATTACGATTTGAGTCAGTCTAATATCAATAGCGGAAAATTCAAAGTCTGTTTAGAGTTTCATATTGGAAATTGCAAAGGTCCCTGTGAAGGATTAGAAACACTAGAAGATTACCAAAAACAAGTTGATGCAATTCGTGAAATCCTAAAAGGAAACTTCAAAGAAAGCATGAAAGATTTTAAACGTCTTATGACCCAATTGGCACAAGATTTACGTTTTGAAGAAGCGCAAAAAATAAAAGAGAAAATAGAAGTTCTCGAAAATTATCAATCACGATCAACTATTATAAATCCGAAAATCACCAACATTGATGTATTTTCGATAATTTCGGATGAAAGTGCTGCATACGTCAATTTTCTTCAAATTTCGCATGGTTCAATTATTCGTTCCCATACTTTAGAAATCAAAAAGAAACTAGACGAAACTGATGCTGAATTACTTGAACTGGCAATAATCGAACTTCGTGAACGATTTCAATTACTTTCAAAAGAGATAATTGTACCTTTTGAAGTCGATTTAGGAGAAAATATTAAAGTTACAGTTCCACAATTGGGTGATAAAAAACAAATTCTCGATTTATCAATTAGGAATGCCAAATTTTACCGCATAGAACAACTAAAGCAATTACAAATTGTAGATCCAGACCGTCATACCAAACGTATTATGGCACAAATGCAAAAAGATTTACGCCTACCTGTTGAGCCACGTCATATAGAATGTTTTGACAACTCCAACATACAAGGAACAAACCCTGTTGCTGCCTGTGTGGTTTTTAAAGATGGAAAACCAAGCAAAAAAGATTACCGCCACTTTAATGTAAAAACTGTTGAAGGTCCAGATGACTTTGCATCTATGACAGAGATTGTCTATCGTCGCTATAAAAGACTATTGGAAGAGAACGAGCCACTACCGCAATTAATAATTATTGATGGAGGAAAAGGGCAATTATCAGCTGCTTTAAAAAGTATCGACGAGCTTGGTTTACGAGGTAAAATTACAATAATAGGTATTGCTAAACGTCTTGAGGAGCTTTTTTACCCTGGAGATTCTGTACCATTATATCTAGATAAAAGATCTGAGACATTAAAGATAATTCAACAATTACGAAACGAAGCGCACCGATTCGGAATTACATTTCACCGTGACAAACGTAGCAAAGCAGCATTAAATTCATCTATCGAAAGTATTCCTGGAATTGGCGAAAAAACCATGCTGACCTTAATACAACATTTTAAAAGTGTAAAACGATTAAAATTGGTTTCAGAAAAAGAAATATCAGCTGTTGTAGGCCCATCTAAAGCAAAAAAGATAACAACATTTTACAAGAACACAACCCAAGAATAAGATCATGAGAATAGCACTTCTAAGTATTATTATATTGCTTTCATGCCACTGTTACAGTCAAAAGAACCTTGAATTTTACCAAAAAGATAAAACGCTAATAAAAATAAAAGCAATAAATGATTTTGAAAAATTAGAAATCACTAATTCAGAGAATAACAAAATACAAGTTATAGATAGTATCGAAACATCTATAACAGGCAAAGAAATGCATCTGGTGAATGAAGATTACAATTTTGATGGCTACCAAGATTTTGCTTATTATCATCTAGATGATGGAATGGGAGTTTATACAATACATCAACTTTTCATATATAACTCTGTAAACAAACAATTTAACAAATTAAAAATCCCAACAGATTACAATCCTAAATGCGATGAATTTTGCGACATCCAACTAAATAAAAAAGAAAAAACGTTTCAATCGAGTTGTCGAGGTGGTGCACGATGGCATACTGATGTATGGAAATTTGACAAAAACAAAAACCTAATTTTATTAAAGAAATAATAGTATTAAAACAAAAATGACACATAAAGTTCAATAATATTTCCGACTTTTACAAAACAAACCAGCTATTTCTATGAGCCTCACCCAGCTGTCCACTACAAACCGATTAAAAAGCTTTTTTTCTATTACAAAAAAAAGAGCTTCTAGGGTCGCTCTTATTTTGCAAGAAAAAACAGCTTTTATATACTCGCAATTTTCCATTCCTATCTGGAGCTTAAAAAAATTGGCTCTATTGTTATTATTTGGATTTACACAACACACATTTGCTCAAGACAAACTTGTTCAAGATACCCTAAAGAAAACGAAAGATGATCCTTCATATCGTCCAAAAATAGGATTAGTGTTAAGTGGTGGAGGCGCCAAAGGATTTGCACACATTGGTGTTTTAAAAGTACTGGAAGAAGCTGGAGTAAAAATAGATTTTATAGGCGGTACCAGCATGGGGTCAATAATCGGTGGTTTATACGCATCAGGATATAACGCCGCCCAGATTGATTCTATTTTCAAAAGAACCAATTTTGATGATTTAATAAATGATTACATCCCAAGATCATCTAAAAACTTTTACGAAAAAAGAAACGATGAGTTATATGCTGTAATTTTACCATTCAGTAATTTTAAAATTGGTATTCCCGAAGCCCTTTCCAAAGGAATGTACAACTATAATTTACTAAGCAGTCTTACTCGAAACGTAAGGCACATTCGAGATTTCAATAAATTACCTACTCCTTTTTTATGTATTGGAACCAACATTGAAACTGGTGAAGAAATATTGCTAAACAAAGGTAATTTAGCTCAAGCTATGATTGCAAGTGCGGCATTTCCTTCCTTATTTTCACCTGTAGAAATAGATGGAAAACTTATTGTAGACGGAGGAGTTGTAAATAATTATCCAATAAAAGAAGTTCGAAATTTAGGAGCGGATATTATCATAGGAGTCGATGTACAAGATGACTTATTAGACCGACACAAACTAAAAGATGCTACTCGTATTTTGGTACAAATTACCAATCTTCAATCTATCGATAAGATGAAGAGAAAAGTAAAAAACACCGATATTTATATCAAACCAGATATTAAAGAATATGGCGTAATCTCGTTTGATAAAGGAGAGCAAATTATCCGCAGAGGAGAAGATGCTACATTCTCGGTTTATGAAAAAATTAAAGCATTAGTTGAAAAACAAGGCTATTATAAAAAACCTGCATTAAAAGTAGCTTCAGACACACTAAAAATAAAAAACATAAACAACAATCATTTAGACAATTATACTGAAGAATACATAACAAGTAAACTACGTTTTAAAGCTGGTTCAAAAATAACCTATGCAGATCTAATAAAAGGAGTCAACAACATTAATGCTACTCAAAACTTTAGCGCCATCTCCTATTCATTAGATTCTAACGATTCTCGCGACGACTTAAATTTAGTTTTAAAAGAAAATCCAACAAAAACATATTTAAAATTTGGCTTACACTACGATGGCTTGTATAAAAGTGCAATACTAGTAAATCTAACACATAAAAAAACACTCTTTAAAAACGACATTACTTCATTAGATGTAATTTTAGGAGATAATTTTAGATATAATCTAGATTATTATATCGAGAATGGTTTTAATATTAGTTTTGGATTCAAATCAAGATTAACCCAATTTAATCGAAACATATCGAGTGAATTAAGCAATCCAC